>NZ_JAUSXQ010000001.1:2810000-3512500 GCF_030816115.1 Chryseobacterium sp. W4I1 | reverse complement strand
GCATTGTATACGGACGGTCAAATTCATTTCTTCTTTTTTATTTCGTTATACCCCACCTTGATCATTTCCTGCTGATATTTTACCTCGCTTTGATGTTTTACAATATGAACTGCTATATTCTGAGTTTCCCCAGGCTTGAGAACATATTGGAAGGTGTCTACAACAATCTTATAACGTTTGTCGAGACCGTTTCTATAAAGCTTCACTTTCCACTCACCGGGACGTAGATAAGTGAAATCAAAACTTTCTCCTATAAAAACAATCTTCCTGTAAGTCTGCTCTCCATTAGAAGATTCTATAATGATGCTCTGTCTTTTATTTTTTTCTGCTTTAGGCTGAAACTGTGCAAAGTTGTATTGGTCCTTACTGTCATTTTCAACAAGCTCAATGCTTCCTTTGATCGTAGAGGCAGTCGTTAACCCAAAATTAAATATGTTTTCTTTATCTTTAAGATGTACTAAAGCAGGTAATGAAATATTTGTAATATCATTAATTTCTGTTGTAGAGCGGTCTATTTCAAGAAAATATTCGCCCGGGATAATGTTTTTAAAAATATAATTACCCTCTTTGTCTGTAACCGACAAATAGCTGCCCATCATTAATCGGATACCATCTATCCTTTTTACACCCAGATTACTGATGTTTCCTGATAAACTTGTATACTCAGCTGTCTTTTGTACAGGAACATTTAGCCTTAAAGTATAGCGTAATGAAAATATAAAATCCTTATTTCCCAATTCACCGCGCTGTAAAGAATACCTTCCTGAAACATCAAGTTCGTTGCCGGGAAACAGCTCCCGGTGAAATAAAAGTTCAAATAGGTTCCTGTCCCTGAAATATTCCTCAGGCATATAATTGTTCTGGTAAAATACACTTAAACTCATTTTATCTGAAAACCGGCTGAAGATCCGGGCTCCGTAATAAATTTGTCTTTCGTTTTGCAGCTGATACCTTGAAGAGATCGCATAGCTTGCATACACATTGAATGATGTTCTGAATTTTTCAAATGCTACATTCGCAGTATAAAAACTTGAGTTTCCTTTAAATCCACTCAGATAATTATTCGTTTTTCCAAACTGCCCGTCAAGATTCAACTGAAACATTCCTATATTCTGATTGATGCTTATTTTTAAATATTTTTCGTAATAATCAAACTGCTTCGGTTCCAGACGATCCTGATACTTTTGAAATCCATTATAAAGCATTACAAAACCATTTGGCAGGTATTTATACTGGATACCGTACTGCAAAAATCTTCTGTAAGGAGCAGCCAGAAATAAAGTATCTCTCTGAAAGTTCTTCGCATCCTGGATGTAGTTTGCAAATACACTGATTTTTTTGGAAATCCTGTATTGAAGATTTCCGTTAAAAGTACTGGTATTGGTGAAATAACCAGCGAATTCAGGGCTGGCTCTCATATACATAATATTTCCGTCAAATCTTTCAAAATTGGCCTGTGCCTGCGCCATATAAGCAGTTCCACTCAACTGTTCAGTCTTGCTGTAGGCGGCCTCCCCCGAAACGGTTATATTTTTTGAGATCTTAAATTTTCCGGCAGTATAAGGTAAATGAGCCTCAGAATCCAACCGGATATTTCCAAAATTCATTTCACCTTGTCTTGGTATTTTATAAAGATAACCTGCTGTGATTTCTGATTCTTTCCTTATTTTAAAAGTTGAATAAATATTAAATTCATCCTTGATGTCACGAAAAAACCTCGGATGATTATAAAATCCTCCCAGGCTTATTTTATTGAAGTCGTAACGGACCTCCGCTCCACGCCCGTACCTTGCAAATTCTGTTAAGTAAGAAGCAGAATAAGTCTTATCCCCAAGATGCACGAAAAATTGATCTCTTCTATAATTAATAAAATATTCTTCATATTGAGTAAAAGAATTGAATTCAACAGGATTGGCTGATACTGCATGAAATTCAACCTGGTTTTTATTCTCTTTGTCTAAAGTTCCCTTACCATAAATTTCACCCTGAAATCCATCGTGGTAAATACCCATATTTTTCATTCCTATAAAAGACAGCGAAGCTGAAACAGGAAGCCTGTGGTAGATATCATCTTCCGTAGGTTTTACAGATATTATCTTTACACTTACATACGCTGTTTGATTTTCTGTAGGATTATCCTTTGAATAAACAGACAGATTAAGATTCTGAAATTCATTTTGGGCAAGATCAGCTTTAGTCACTTTATAAATATTGATTACTTTGGATTCTGCAGGTGCTAGTGTTATTGAGAAATTATGGTCTACTACTGCATTTCTGCTTTCAAGAATCAAGCTTTCTGTTACATTTCCATTATTTTTTAAAAGAAAAGAAGCCCGAATTGTTTCACCTGCCCGGATAAATTCAGGAGCGTTTAATGCAGAAAGAGTAAGTTTTCTGGTTCCGGCAATAGTCACCTGAGAAGTTCTTGTGAACTGAGTTCCATCCTGCCGATCTCTTCCTTGCAGAACTACGGAATAGATACCCTGTGTTGCTTCTGCCGAAATACGGATGGGAGCAATATAGACTGTTTTTTCATAAGCATTTACCATAAATTCCCCATTATTTAAAATAGGAGTGATATATGGACTTGATGCAGTTATGGTAATGTCATAGGTCTTGTTTTCAGCTGAAATATTTTCTAACGGAAAGGAAATGGAAGTAGATGTTCCTGGCAGGAGACTATCTTTTTTGCTGGCCAATTGATCTGGTTGCTGCTGAGAAAAAATAAGTACCGGGAATAATAATATGATAACGATATATAATGTCCAGATTTTAATCATTCTTTACTTCTAGTTCCACATTGAGGGCAAAAGCATTTTCATCTTCATCCGTGGCTATAATGACAGCCCGGTATTTATCTGCAGGAACTTTGCTGATGTCAATATGAAATGATTTCGATGTGCCTGGTAACAATCCCATAGCAATACTCGTGTAGTTTCCGAGTCGCTCTCCCGTTTTCCGGTTATAGATCTCAAGTGAGGCTGTAGGTTTACAGTACAGATTGCCGGTATTGGCAATAGCAATTTTTACGGTCTGTTTTCCATCTTCCTTTTCTATTTTTACACTTTCAAATTTAAGGTCAGGTCTTGCTTTTTCCGTTTCATAGTCAGTAATGACCTGAATGGCATAGCGTACGATAGATGTGATATTTACTCCGGCTTTGTCATCACTTGGTTTGATGTCTTCTACCGGCTCTACAATGATCACACTCCAATAGCTGCCGGGATCCGCCAGCTGATCCGGAACCATGATTTCATAAAATACTTCTGTTTTTTCTTTGCTTTTCAGAGTGACCAGATTTGTATTAAGCTTGATCCAGTCACCATTTGTTTTGTTATTGGTATGCAGAGAAGTATAGTTTATAGTGCCATCTGCATGATAACCAAAATCCTTTAAAAATAATTTTACACTTTGAGAGCTGTTGTCTGTATTTTCAATAGCGATTTTTCCTTTATAAACTTTTCCGTTCTCTACTTTATAAGTATGGGTAAGGCCGTTAAGGATAACGATACCTGCCTGTAAAAAGGTAAATTGCAGATTGAGTAATATCAAAAGGATAATGCGCTTTATCATAATTATGTAAAGTTTAAAATTAAAATGGTGATCATATAAAACCTGGAAGAAACTGACTGGCGGTTTCTTCTGGTCTTATTTTAAAAGTAAGGTCTGAACTAGTTGTCCGAGATCGTATAGGTAACAGTGGCCACAGTACTAGCTGTTGCTTGTAAATCTGCATATGCAGCAACACCTCCAGGTCCGCTTCCCGCTGCTAAGGCATAGGTCAGGTTATGTCCGTTGTTGGCTCCGTTCCCTGTATAGGCACTGCCAATTCCTGAAATAATGGTCTGGTCTGTTGCGCTTAGTGTGAGTTGAGCAGCTGGTGTACCTAAAGTTCCTCCGCCACTACCTGTCGCCGCTGCAGCTGTTACATGAATATCAATTCCCGGAATAACAGCATTTACGTTTACAGATACGTTACGTGTAGGATCTGCTACAGACTTGATAGAAGAATAGTTAAGCCAAAGAGTAGTATTGGATGTCGTCGGTGTAACGGGATTTCCCGCTTCTGTAGGTGCCGTAAATCCCAATGTAATGTTTTTGGTCGCAGCCGGTTCAATATCTACCAGTGCAACTTCAGGGATTGAAATTGTAATTGTGTGATTGTCAGTATTCGTATCCTGCGCTTGTAAGCCGGATGAAAATGCAGCAGTCAAAAAGCATACTGCAATACTTAATTTTAATTTTTTCATGATGTTTGAATTAGTTAAGTGAATTTAGATAAAAATCAGTAAGATGTAACGATAATTTCTTCTTTTTTTAATATTATTATTTATTTCATTACAGTATTTCATTATTTATGAAATATCTATATGCAAATTATGTAAAACCACTCCGGTAAACTATGACTGTAGTCATAATAAAAGCCTTACAGAATCCTGTAAGGCTTTAGTTATCTTGATGTTATCTCAGGATTATGCCCAATGTGGGTCCGTTACTGAGATTTTCCCGTTTTCTATCCGGCCTGCAAAATGCCATAAATGCCCTTCAATACTAATTTTTAGGTCATACCAGCCTTTGTTTTTACTGAGATCCAGTACAAATGCCTCTTCTGATTGATGTAAAGAGACCGTCTTTTTACTTTTCTCATAAAGATCTTCTACGGTAGCAGAAACATTTCCCTTTATCTTTTTAAAAATAAGTTGCGTTTCACTTTTAGAACTGCCATTGATCAGCTGAACTTCTAGTTCAGGTGTACTGTTTCCGCTGAATTTCCGGAAAAAACCATTCGGACCGAAAACTTCATAATCATATTTCCCGGGATTCAGACGATGTGATAGTTCCTGTTTTGAATATAAAGCATATGAAAAATGATAATGTCCGTTGTCAAACTGCGTTCTGTCATAAATTAACAGAGGAACTCCGGCTTCATTTACATTCGTCATTCTTATTTTTCCGTTTTCCAGATTCACATGGAAGCGATAGGGAAGAGGATTGGAAGGTTTTATTCCCCTTTCCTGAATTTCGAGAAGACTATTGTTGATTTCATTTTCAGCATGCCACTTCAGATTCGGAACAGGCTTGCTTTTAGCCGCATTAATTGTTTTTGCATAATCCTTCTGATCAAGATAATCCATCTTTGGAGCCTTGGTATTGGTTGAATTAAATGCAGAAGTAAGATCTCCGCAAACCGCTCTTCTCCAATCGCTGATATTATCAACCTTTACATCCTTTCTGTATTTTTTCTGAATGAAATTTTCCAAAAATTGAAGTACGGAAGTATGATCCGAAACTTCAGAGTTCACAAAACCTCCTTTCGTCCATGGTGAAGCGATGATCATTGGCACTCTGTACCCTAGGCCAATCGTTCCTTCAATTTTTTCATAGTCTTTTAATGAAGGATTAGACATATATTCCTGAGATTTGTCAACATATTCCACTCCTTCTTTTCCATTCATGTCAACAGGCTGGCTTGGATTCATTGGTGGAGCAAAAGGGAGAACATGATCAAAATACCCGTCATTTTCATCATAATTGATAATAAAGATTGTTTTTTTCCAGGTTTCAGGATCTTTGGTCAGAATATTTAAGACTTCTGAAATATACCACGCTCCATACCATGGTGATCCCGGATGATCAGAGAAATGTTCAGGAGCTACCAGCCAGGAAACAAGCGGAAGTTTTTTCTCTTCTACATCTTTACGGAACTGAAACAGAACGTCTCCCTTGGGAACGACCAGTCTCTCCCCATTTTCATCCTTTCCTATTTCCAGATTCCAGTAATCAGGATCGGCGATATTGATGGTAAATGCTTTTTCATGAAGGTTTTTTTCCTGCTGTGAAAGTTGAGCATAATTTTCAGGAGCATATTGGATTTTGTCTTCCTCAAGCTCGGCGATCAGGCTTTCCAACCTTTTCTTCTGATCAGGATTTTTTTCAATTTCCTGTTTCAGATAAGTGATGATCTTAGGTATATTTTCATAATAGCCTTTTGAAAATTTTACGTTGAATTTTGAGAACCATTCGATAGGATTGTCTGTGAAATTGCTCAGCCAAGCTTCCTGCTCACCGGACATTCCCTTTGGAAGACTGATTTCATTCTGATAAATTTTCCACGAAACATCCTGCTCTTCTAAGATTTCCGGGAAGCTTTTCCAGTGTGCCTGCCGTGCCTTATCGTAATCAATATTTTCATTGTAAACATTCGCTTTTACCTTTCCGTTTTGTTGCTCTCTCAATGTTCCTGACCAATGGAAAAGTCTGTTGGGTGTAGTTCCTGTCATTGAGGAGCAGAAATACTGGTCAAATATGGTAAACGCATCCGCCAGCTGATAATAGAAAGGAAGATCTTCCCGGTTATAATATCCCAATGTGAGCGGAATATTTTTATAATCTTTATTTCCTGAAGCTTTAAACTGAAGCCACTGGTCATACTTTCCTTTGTTAAAAGCTTTCTGCTGATCAGACCATGAATGGGGCAGAGAGCTCATCCATGTAGATTTGGTATTTCTAAGATCCAATCTTGCAGGTGATGCATATTTTCCGGAATTATCTTTTTGAAAGAAAACGGAATGTCCGTCCTGCTTAACGAAAGCTCTTTTATCTAAAAAGCCCCGAACTCCTTTCAATGCTCCGAAAGCATGATCAAATGAACGGTTTTCCTGCATCAGGATTACCACATGTTCTGCATCATAAAACGTAGACAGTGCGGCAGGCTCAATAGTCAGTGCTTTCAGAATAGCGGGATGCAGAACGCTTGAAGTTCCCAGCCCTGCCATCAAAAGGCTTGATTTTTCTAAAAATTCTCTTCTGTTCATAATTCAATCTTAATAATAAATCAACCGCAAGTTAATTGGATTTTCCTGCGGTTGATGTGTTTTTGATATAAAATATTTAGACCTTTACTGCAACCACCATGGTTTGGAGTTGATATTGTCATTTCCTCCATACTGAGCTGCCAGAGCTGCTTTCAGATTGGTACTGTTATAGTTGTACTCCTCCTGTGGATAACGGAATCTGAACGGTGCAGAGACTCCTGCCTTCAGAGGATAATTCGGATACCCTGTTCTCAGATAATCATAATATGACGTCCATTGGCTCTGATGGAACATCGTCATATACTTCTGGGTCATGATCTTTTCCAGACGGGTCTGAAGCGGGTCTGCATCACTGTAAACAACTAATGGGGTAGCCAGATATTGATTCACATCAAATCCTGTAAAATATTGCCCCGGATTTTTTACATACGTCTGGTAAAAGCTGAAGCTTCCTTTGATTGCATTGTCATAATGTATTTTTGCTGATCCTGAGATCCATCCGCGGGCTGCTCCCTCTGCCAGTATAAATTCCAGTTCGGAATAACTCAATACGGAAGACGGCTCATTGGTAGGATCTTTGTAAAAACGGTCATTCACTTTGGAAATATTTTTTGCAGTGATCAAAGCTGCGTTGTCAGAATAAGAAGATATAGGATTTCCACCATTATATCCCGTAAAATCGGTTATTGGTTTTCCTGCTTCTTTGGCACCTGTAGTTTGTGCTGCAAAAGTAAAAAGACGTGGATCCTGTCTTACTTTAAACAAATTGATAAAGTAATCTGCCATGTACATACTGGATCCGTATCCGCTGTTGTTGAACATAGAATATCTGCTGTCTGCAGCGTCAGCAAACTTAAGCTCTCCATTATCTGAAATAGATGTCATTAAAGGCTGGCTTCCTGCAATAGAAGAGAATTCATTGGCGATATTATAACTTCCCAGGGTCGTTTTTTTAGACATGGTTATTAAAATTTTCAAACGGAAAGAATTGATCAGTTTTTTCCATTTTAAAGCATCACCGTTATAGATGATATCACCTTCAATTTTATCATTGGTATTAATCAGATCATTGGCTTCTTTCAGTTCTGATAGAATTCCGGCCATTACCGTTTCCTGAGTATCATATTTTGGCTGAGTAATCCCCGATTCGCCTTTCGCAGCTTCTGTATAAGGAATGCTTCCGAATTTTAAACTTAAATTAAAGAAGTAATAAGCTCTGTAGAATTTACCGATGGCACTGTAGTTTTTATTATTGATCTTTGCCGCTTCCTCCATCATTTTTCCGATATTCAAAAGACCTTTTGTATAAGCTTCGAAAGAGTCACTGTTCCATTTCATATACTGATAGACATTTTCCCCGTCTGTACCGATCATCATTCTGGAAGCATACATATTGTCGCCATTCACCTGAAATGTGTTTTTTGAGACATATGTCAAAAGAACTTTAGGATCTACACTTGCCTGGTCATTAGGATTTTCATTGATCTTGTCAAGATCAGACTCGCAGGAAGCCATCATAAACAGTCCGGCTGCAAGAAAGGACTTCAAGCCGAAACTTTTCAGCCATTTTGCAGGCTTTCCACTTTGATATTTTAGTATAAAATTGATATTGTTTTTCATGTCCTGATTGCTTATTAAATTAAAATTTAAGATTAAAACCAACTCCGATCCATCTGCTGGAAGGATCCTGAATATCATTTCCAGATCCAATTTTGTCACGGTTTTTACTTTCGTTTCCTGTTCCGATCTTAAAATCCGGATCAGAATACAGGTTTTTAGATTTTTTCCACATGGCAAGATTGTATCCTGAAAGGTTGACGGTGAAATTTTTGATCATTCCTTTCGGATTAAGCAGATAAGAGAAGTCATATTCCAATACGACAGATCTCAGTTTGATAAATGTCCTGTCGAAAACATTGGCGAATAATTCACTTTCATCTTCTGTTACCCTTGCCTGATAAGGATAATTCTGAGCCCAATCCTGGAAGCTGATTGGGTTTGTATGTGGCGTATAGGTTCCGTTAGCGGCATTATAATTGACCCCGTCCGGCACGAAGTAATAAGTTCCTGGATTTGCGTATTCAAGATCTCTGTAGGCAGTGGAGTTAGGATGTTTTCCACCCCACCACATTTTTTCTACAACCTGCGATCTCATGACACCGCCAATGCTGCCATCGATACCGATATTTAAAGTGAACCTTTTATATTTGAATGTATTGTTAAAGCCGAAAGTCCAGTCCGGATTAAAATGCCCCAGATTACTAGGAGCATCTGCTTTGGTAGGCATTCCTGTTTTTGCGTCCAGAATAACCTTCCCATCAGGTGATTTTTTCCAGGTGTAATCATAGTAGCTGTCCAGTCTTTCTCCTAATTTAATATTGTTGTAGTTTGGCATATTATCATAGATAGAAGACAGTGTCTGCTTATAAGTGCTCCAGTTGATTAAAGTTCTCCAGGTAAAATCAGCTGTTTTTACAGGAATCATTCCTAAAGAGATCTCCAGACCCTTCGTTGTATATTCGTTACCGTTTACATATTGAGAAGTGAATCCTGATGATGGTGCAGCCGGGAATTCCAGGATATTATTGTAATCTAAAGTTCTGAAATAGGTAACATCTAAAGTAAGCCTGTTCTTAAACAATCCGGCACTTAATCCCAGTTCATAAGATTTGGTCTGTTCCGGTTTCAGAGAGTTTTCCGTATTCAGGATGGTAGGAAAATTAAACATAGGATTTCCGTTGAAAGTAGCTCCCTTATTATTAAAATAATAATTCCTGATCGAATAAGGCTGGAAGTCATAAGCTACTTTGGCCCACGATGCGGATAGCTTTAAAAGACTCACCGCTTCAGGCATTTTTACAAGATTTGAAATAACTGCACTTACCGATGCAGAAGGATAGAAGTAAGATCTGTTTGCTTTTGGAAGCGTGGAAGACCAGTCATTACGTCCCGAAATGTTGATAAAAAACGCATTATACAATCCGATATCAATCGTTGAATAAGCACTGTAGATTAGCTTTTCTTTAAGATAATCATAATATTTTACAGCTCCTGTAGAATTTTCCAGTGCATATAGTTCAGGGATCCTCAAACCGTCTGTTGAGGCATTGTCTATATTGTTTTTATAATAAAACATCGAACCTCCGGCATTGATCGTAAAGTCAAAATTATCAGATATTTTTTTCTTGTAGGTTGCCAGTATGTCAGAATTCAGGTTCCATGTTTTAGTGTCATTCAGAAGATAGCCACCGCTTCTTGGAGCGCTGTAATTGAAATAGGAATAAGGACTTAATATTTCCTGCTTATTGTGATTTTCAACCATCGAAACCTTACCTTTTACAGAGAAATCCTCGGTTGCTTTATATTCCAGGCCGGTTTGTGCACTGATCACATTGGTCCTGTTTTTATTTTTATAATATTCAGATCCAAACCATGGATTATTGTACCATGCATAATTCCAGTTCGCCTGTGCAGTACCTTCCTTTCCGGGAATCCACATGTGATTTTTAAGATCTCTACCGTCTACATCTGCTCCCATCCAGATCAGAATGGTGTACATGTGTCCGCTTGGATTGTAATCATAATTGGGAATATTCGGAGTAAAAGTCTGATTGAAATTGAATTTCGTATCAAAGGTCAGTTTTTCACCTAAATGATTTTCAGAAGAAAAGCTGACTCCATAACGCTGCAGATAAGAATTGGGAACCCTGTCATCATAATTCATGAAATTTCCCGAAAGTCTGTAAGTGTCTTTATTGTTTTTATAGCTTATCGCAAAACTGTTATTATTGATTACTGCAGGTTTTAAGAATGTATCTAAATTATCATGATACTTCCAGTCAATAGGAACTCTTTCATATCTTGATTTATCATTATATTGAGTTCCTGTCACTGCCCCGTACCACGGAATCACCTGTCCCGTTGTCTTATCCCGGATCGGGCTGTTCCATTGGGCCACTTGCAGTCCCGGAACAAATTTTGGCCCCCAGATCATATCACCGTCATTTACACCACCGTCGGCTCCATCCCAGAATTCATATTTTCCATGAGAACCGTTTCCGTATTCCGTTTGGGTTTTGGGAAGATTGGTAAATCCTGCAGTCACCATCGTATTTTGCGAGAATTCTACAGAAAAGCCATTCTTTTTAGCACTTTTCGTGGTGATCAGGACAGCTCCGTATCTTCCTCTGGAACCGTATAGGGCAGAAGCGGTTGCCCCTTTCAGAACATTGATATTCGCAATATTATTAGGATCAAGATTCTGGAAAACTTCCTTCTCTACAATCACTCCGTCAATGACGAAGACCAGATCAGAGTTTCCTCTCAATGTAAACTGTGGAGCCTGCTGCATTCCTGTAGGGTTGGAAACATTCAGTCCGGCTACCTGTCCTGAGAATAAATTCCCGATACTTGGAGTCGTGATCGTTTCAAACTGTTTCGTGCCCACTTCCTGAGTGGAATATCCAATCTTTTCTTTCTTTTTGGCAATTCCCAAAGCTGTAATCACAACGCCTTCGATCTGTTTCTCATTGGGCTTTGTCAAAACCACGGAATACCGTCTCTTGGAAGAAACCTCCACGGTGTACATTGAAAAATCAGGTGAATAAAATTCAAGAATATCTTTTGGATTCGCTGAAATTGTAAAATTACCGCTTTCATCGGTTACCGTAGTTTTTCCGGTATTCTTGTCGGTGATGCTTACTCCAGAGACGCTGAAGCCGTTTTCGGATTTTACATTTCCGGAAATGTTAATTTCTTGGGCAGTAAGATAAAGGGGGAGTAAAAAAACAGCAAAAGTAGCTAAAGTCTTCTTCATTTTTTTGAGAACAAATTTAGCAGTGTACTGTTACCTGAATTTTAATGTGGTATTAAAATAAAAATACCATTTAATATTTTTTAACATAAATATTTAACATAATAATAAAGCTGAAAGAGCGTCTGTATTTGAATATTTGTGTTTATTATACTAATATGTATAACCTCTGAAAACGAGCCTTTCACTAAATGTCCCCTTTCTTAATACTGAGAAGTGAATTTTTTACATGTTGTAACCGTAGTTTTTTATTGGCTAGCCATTTTTTTAACGCAAAGTTTGAGCATTATGCTTTTATATTTTAAGAATGCAAAGGAGAGAATCAATTTAAAATTGATTCGATGAAGCGTATGGATAAAACGTTAGCTTAATTGGCGAAGCCACCTCTCTTTGCCTCCCTTAAAACTGGAACGTGTAGCTTTAAAAACTTTGCGTTAAAAATAGTTTTTAATTGTATTTTTTTAAATAAACCAAGATCTTTTTTAAGCATAAAGTTTAAAAATCATTCTTTACATTTTAGGAATATAAGGAAGGAATCAATTGAAAATTGATTCGATGAAGTTTACGGAGAAAATGGTGAAAGAAAAAATTAGAATCGGCTCAGGATTCCCCAATGAATCTTAATATCATTAAATTTAAAAGGATTTCCAAATTCATTACCATTAGAAAGCTGAAAACTCATCAGCCCAATCGGAATAAAGAAATTAAATCCCAGCCCGACACTGTAAAGCTTGGGCTTGACATTTAAAGATTTATTATTAAGCTGTCCGTATTGTCCAAAGAAATCAAAAAATGCCTGGCTCCCAATGAGGTACCGGTATTCTAAGCCTGCGTAATAATAAAAATCGGCAGCCAGGGATTTCTCATTGAAACCCCGCATGGAATTCCAGCCCCCGAAGCGGTACAACTCATTTGCAGAGAATTCCACTTTAGAATCCATCATGGCTCCTTCAGCTTTTATATTAAGGAAATGGTTGCCGGAAATATGGTAATTGTGTTCCCCGAAGAAATAAAACTGGTTCTGGTTGGCTTTAATATTATCTTTCGTATAAGTCGTCGTCAGGTAGTCATAACCTGCATTGACCCTTGTTTTGTACAGAAAAAGATCAATATCTGTGGGCTCTGTCATTTCAAACCAGATCCCAAGTCCCTTTTTATTATAATCTTTCCCCTGGACATATAATGTATCGATGATACTGGATGATTCAAGCGTTCCTCTAAGCCCGATCTTATTGCGGTTATTGATGTGATAATAAAAAGCCGGCAGGAATTTTACATTGGCGAAAGTGGAATCCTGCCTGAAAATATTCACTTTCAGGTTCATTCCGACATTGGATTTAAGAAGGTATGGAATGTCTGTCTGAAGATCAAAAGTCTGTCCCTTATCCGGGTTTCTCTGCCAGTACAGATTCACTGTTTCAAAACCATTGAACATATTCCTGAAATTCACATTCAGGGTTCCGTTCAGGGTAAATTTTTCTGTTTTATCATTCCCGAAACCGATTACTCCATCAAAAGTATTCGTTTTTTTCTTTTCCATGAACAGGTAAATACTCGTGGAATCTTTGGTGAATAATGTTTGGGGAGGCCTTTCCAGTGTAACGAAAGCGTGGCTCTGGAAATTTTTGCTGATGGCTAAAAGATTTTTATCATCGTAGTTTTTTCCTTTGAATTCTTTTTCAAGATTCTTCATAAATCTTTTTGGAACTCTTTCGTAACCTTTCACGACAAAGCCGTCGATCTTACGCTTATCATTTTTATTAATATCCAGCTCAATTACCGGATAACCGTTTTTCTGGCCTTTATATTTAGATTTAAGACGGCTGAAGGAATAACCGTCATCAATATATTTTTTGTTAATGCTTTTCTTGGTAGAATCTAAATTTTTAGTGTAAAAATCTTTTTTAATTTTTAATTTCTGCGCAATAGAATCTGAGAGCTCCACATAGGTTTCGTTAAAGTTTTTTCCTTTATCGTAGAAAATTTCTGTGCTGTCACCTTTCATTTTTACATCTTTCAGCTTGGTGAAGAAGTAATTGCTCTGGGACAGAGAATCCAGAAATTTCACAGCAGAAACAGAATCCTTTACTTTTTTTCTGACATTGGTTTCCGTATCAATAAGCCAATACTGCTTTTTCTGCGCTTGTACAAAAACGCAGGACAGGATAAAAAATATTTTTAGAAAAAGCTTCAATTCAAATTGCTTAAACCGTTAAGATATTATTTAAAAAAAGAAGTTGAGTTAAGTTTGATCATTCTGAGTTTTAAGATAAAACAAAAAGTGAAGCTGGCTTAAAAGTTCTCAACAGCTAAATAGGTCTAATGGTTTAAATTATTATTAAATAATTTTTTATAACTGAAATTAGTCCAGTTTATTATATTTCTTCATTAAATTCTCATAGGTTCCCTGAGGAAGTATCCATTTTAAAGGAACCCCGATCTTCTGCCCGAATTTCCCAAAGTAATAGTGTGCTTTCCATTTCTTCTTATTCAAAAGATTTTCAACGTAAGTGGCTACCTCAAGAGGCTCAGTTCCGTCACCGACATGCGAATTCATCAAAGCGTAAACTTTATCAAATACACTTTTATAGGGCTGGGAAACTTCAGTTTTTACTCTGTTTTCAGCAATATTTGTTTTAATGTCACCCAGGTGTAGTGAGCAGACCTCAATGTTCCAGGGATAAACTTCATACCTCATTGCTTCCGTTACCTTATCCAGTGCAGATTTTGATGCAGAATAAAAGCCACGGAAAGGAAGTCCCATTTCGCTTCCTATACTGGAAATATTGATGATTTTTCCGAATTTATTTTCCCGCATTTTCGGAAGAACGGCACTCATCATCTGGACAGAGCCTACAAGATTCAGATTGAACAGTTTTAAAATGTCTTCTTTTGTAGAATCTTCCACAGCGCCCACCATTCCCATTCCGGCATTGTTGATCAGTACATCTATTCGTGATTCTGTTTTTAAAACCTCAGCGATGGCATTCTGAACGGCAAAGTTATCGGTTACATCCGTTGGTATAGATCTGAAATATTGGCTTTCCGTATGTTTTCGGCTCAAACCGTATACTTTATGGCCTTTTTCCCCGAAATATTCGGCCAGTACAAAACCTATTCCTGATGAGGTTCCAGTGATGATGATCGTCATTGAATTGTTTATAATTTTTTAGACTTTATAATTTTCCTTCGGACGTTGATGAACTCCTCTTTATCAAGTATTTCAGCGTAAAAGGTATTTTTAGCAAATGTAAAAAAAGAATAATGAACTCTGTTATTTATTACAGCATAAAATAGATTCGTCTTTTGGATCCGATAAACCGGATGATTTAAACTTAAAACAAATTTAATAAACACTTAGGTAAGTAATCCAAATGAAATGATTAGTTTAGTAAGTGTATCTGTTTGATTAATAGATGTTTGTTTTCTTTTGATTAGTAGACGTTGATAAAAACAGCTAATGTTTCTTAATAAAAGCATAAGAAAATCTTAATGAACTCCCGGATAAACCTGCTCTAATTTTGCATCTAATAAAAAAGGATGAAATGAATGTATTTAAAATCCCGGTATCTGTAACTTATTTTACAGGTCGGGTTTTGTTAATAAGTGCTTTATCTGTCTCACCAATGGTATTATCCCAACAACAGGACAGTATAAAGGGAAAATCCATAGATGAGGTTGTTGTCATAGGGTACGGGACCCAAAAGAAGAGTAAAGTATCTGGTGCAGTTTCTGAAGCTTCATTGGATAAACTTACTTCCAGGTCTTTATCAGGAGTAGGGGAAGTGCTTCAGGGAAAGGCTCCCGGTGTTACCGTGATCAACGAAGGCGGAGATCCTAACGGAACACCAAAGGTGAATATCCGTGGCCTGGGAGGAATCAACGGAGAGACACCTCTATATGTGGTAGACGGGGTTGTTTTCAACGGAACCCCTTCCATTAATCCCAATGATATTCAGGATATTTCTGTACTTAAAGACGCTTCAGCGGCAATTTATGGAGCAAGATCTTCAGGCGGGGTAATCCTTATTACCACTAAAAGGGGTAAAAAAGGAAATCTTACTGTTGATTTTGATGTCAAATACGGAGTGAATAATGCCTGGAAGATGAAGGAATCTTTAAATGCAGCAGAATTTCAGGATGTCATGTATAAAGCTTATGAAAATGCGGGTAAACTGAACAGTCTTCCGATAGCTTTCAACCCTGAGAAATATCCGGATGGAAGAATTACGAGGACAGACTGGATGAAAGAAATTTTTCGTACAGGAACCATTCAGGAATATAATGTTAATTTGAGTGGGGGAAGTGATAAATCAAGATTTTTTGTGGGAATGAACCATAGAAATATTGAAGGGATTCTTTTAAACACCCAGGCAAAACGTTATAATTTCAGAGTCAATTCTGAACATAAAGTAAAAGATTGGCTGACGATCGGGGAAAATATGTACTACAATTACTCTGACGGAAATACAGCAGATACGAAAAGCGGATACACCGGAGCTTTAATAGCAGCCATGTATTACCCTCCCAATGTTCCTGCCTATACATCTTCCGGAGCTTTTTCCGGATTACCCATTGATGTGGCCGGCGGCTATGGGGACATGATTAACCCTGTAGCTTATCTTCAAAGAATCAGCATCAGAAATCCTACCCATGAAATTCTCATCAATCCTTATGCGGAAATCAGTTTGGCTAAAAATCTGAAATTCAGATCCAATTTCTCACAGACTTTCAAAATAGGGACTATTAAAAACTTCACCTACAGAGTGCTTGAAGTTGGAAAGATTTTCGACACCAATAATTTAGAATATCAGTCAAATAATTCGTCCACTTCATTAGCTGAACAGCTCCTTACCTATAAAGCAAGTTTTGGACAGCACAATTTTGATTTCCTGGGCGGATTCACTTTCCAGAAAACGATTGACGAAGGATTTATGGCAAAAGCTTATGATTTCAGAAGTGAGTCGGAAGTTTTCCAGCACCTTCAGAATGCAGCAGATACCAATAAAGACGTTTCCAGTTATAAATACCAGCAGGCTTTGGTCTCTTATCTGGCAAGGGTTAATTATGATTATGCAGGGAAGTATGTGATCAGCTTATTAGGCAGAAGAGACGGCTCTTCACTGGTTGCGAAGCAGAACCGGTTTGCTAATTATTATGCACTTTCTGGGGCTTGGGTAGTATCGAAAGAAAACTTTATGCAGGATATTTCCTGGCTTTCGAATCTGAAATTAAGAGGAAGTTATGGTATTTTAGGAAACCTTGGCGGTATTTCTCCGCAGGCAGTTAATCCATTAATGACCAGGGATAATAATGTTATTTTTGGACAGGACCCTTCACAGAACATTGCGTATTATGCAACAACACGTCCAAATCCGGATTTAAAATGGGGGAAATCTGAACAGACCAATCTTGGTGTGGATGCATCTTTCCTTCATAACAACCTTTCACTGCAATTCGATTATTTCGTAAAGAATTCCAGAGATCAGATTTTTAATGTGAGCTTGCCAAGTACGGCTACTTACAATAATCAGTATATCAATGCCGGGCTATTTCAGGAT
This sequence comes from Chryseobacterium sp. W4I1, assembly GCF_030816115.1. Classification (NCBI taxonomy): domain Bacteria; kingdom Pseudomonadati; phylum Bacteroidota; class Flavobacteriia; order Flavobacteriales; family Weeksellaceae; genus Chryseobacterium; species Chryseobacterium sp. W4I1. The sequence goes on along the minus strand of NZ_JAUSXQ010000001.1, from coordinate 3,495,311 downwards.
AAAGGATATGAATTAGGGATTAATTATAACGGTAAAAGAACGGAGGATTTCACTTATTCTGTAGGAGTTACGTTTAGTCAACTAAAAAATACGGTGAAAAAACTGGCTGATGTGGATGAGATCTTTATCAACACTAATGGGGTGAGAGGAGTACTGAAACCTACCCGTATAAAAGTAGGAGAATCATTATATTCTTACTATGGTTATAAAACCGGAGGGATTTTCCAGTCACAGGAAGAGATCAACAATTACAAAGATGCCAACGGAAATCTTATCCAGCCGAATGCAAAGCCGGGAGATATTAAATTCCTTAAAAAAGAAGGAAATACGGGCGTCTTAAATAATAATGATTTTGTGAATCTTGGAAATCCTTATCCTAAATTTTCCTACGGCCTGTCTTACAATATGACCTGGAAAAGTTTTGACCTTAACGTTTTCTTCCAGGGAGTTTACGGGAATAAAATTTTCAACGGGATGAAATTTGTTTCACTGAATCCAGGAGGAACAGGGCAGAATTACAATATGGATAGGGATATACTGAATGCATGGACACCACAGAATACCAATACCGATATTCCAAGACTTGTACATGGTGATCCCAGTGGTAATTATTCCAAAGTATCCGATTTCTATGTTGAGAACGGATCTTATCTGAGACTGAAAAACCTTACCATCGGTTATTCATTACCGAAAGAAATCTACAGCAGGATCAGTGTAAACAGACTAAGAATTTATGTAACGACCAATAATCTATTTACTATTACCAAGTATACAGGTTTTGATCCGGAGGTAGGAATGGATACTTACGGAGTAGATACAGGTAGATATCCTCAGTCACGGTCATTTATTTTCGGGGTAGAAGTGGGGTTATAGTTTTTAACAATAAAAAATAATACAATGAAATTTTTCAATAAAATAATTTTACTGTCAGGTATAGCAGCTCTAACGGTCTCATGTACCAATGAACTTGATATTCAACCGGAGGGAACTCCTACAGAAGCCAGTTTCTGGAAAACGGAAAATGATCTTGTGACTGGTGCTAATGCCATGTATAAACCTCTGTTTGACGGAGAATTTTACGGAAGAGGTTTTTTCTGGTTTATCAATGCCAGCGATGATATGGTAACAGGAAGAGCAAAAAGTGAAGCGGATAATGCTAAAAATTTCAGCAGTAATTATATCGCAGCAGGAGATCTGGAGACCCAATGGAATAAGAGATTCAATGTGATAGGAGTGGCAAACCGTGTCATCCGCAATGTAGATAATATCCAGGCTTCAGCAGCTGTTAAGAATAAATATCTGGGGGAAGCCTTATTTATGAGCAGCAGAATGTATTTTGAGCTGGCTTACAATTATGGAAACGAAAAATCAGGGATCCCGATTATTGACCGGACTAAAGAACCGGATCCGAATCCTATTCCAAGAGTGGCCAATGTAAAAGAAAATTATAATTATATCGTCAATGATCTTAAGAAAGCTGCAGAATTACTGCCATTACAGGAAGAGCTTTCTCCTAAAGATTATGGAAGACCGCATAAGGCTGCGGCATGGGCACTTCTTGCAAAAGTATATCTGTTCATGGAAGACTGGAATAACGCTGCATTCTGGGCCAATGAAGTAATGACTAAAGGAAACAGAAAGCTGCTTGGGAATTTTGCTGATGTTTTCAAATCTGAAAATAATTACAGCTCAGAATATATCTGGTCTATTCCCGGAACGCCCAAGTTTACCTCATGGGGAAGTATTCTTCCAGGAGTAATGCTTGAAAACAAAGGGTGGGGAGAGTATAACGGATGGGGATATTTTCAGCCAACTAAAGAATTGTATGATGAATATGAAGCCGGAGATCTCAGGAGAAGTGCAACGATCCTGAAACTGGGAGATCAGTTTACCTTTAACGGAAAACCAAGAACCTATGCATCCACCAATTCTCTTACAGGTTATCAGTTTAATAAATATATGGATGCTTTTAAATATACTTTAAACAGCGGACATGTCAGTGCCAATGGAGATTATCCATGTACAGATTTAGCTGTTCCTATCATGCGTTATTCAGAAGTAATCCTTATTAAAGCGGAAGCCTTGCTGAAACAGGGACAAAATGCCGATGTAGAAATCAATTTGATCAGAGTACGTGCCGGTCTTGCACCCAAAACAGGATGTACGATGGTTGATCTGAAGCATGAAAGACGCTGCGAGCTGGCAGGAGAGTGGGCAGACAGACACAGGGACCTTGTCCGTTGGGGTGATGCCAAAACGACTTATGCAAAACCACTGCATGGTATTAATGGCCAGGAAGTATGGGCTGCAAGAAACTTCAATCCGGCCATCCACAATGTATGGGCAGTTCCGCAGGTTGAGATTGTCAACAGCCATGGGGTGATCAAGCAAAATGAAGGGTGGTAAAATTTTAATATAAATATATACTGTATCATTGTGGAAACCCTGCAGTGATACAGTTTTTTTAATAGTATTATGAAATTATCAAAAAAAGTATTAGCCGTATTGGCTTTTGGTGTATTTGCTCAAAACCAGGCACAGAATTATCTGAGCTATAATGTTGGCAATGCACATTCACATAATGATTATATGCAGGAGATTCCTTTTTGGCAGGCTTATTATGCTAATTTTGGATCTATTGAGGCAGATGTTTTCCTGGTAAAGGGTGAATTATGGGTAGCCCATACGGAAAAGGAACTGCTACCAGCGCGAACACTTGAAAGCCTGTATCTTGATCCGATCTTGAAACAGATCAAACTGAATAAAGGAAATATTTATTCTGATGCTAATAAAAAGCTACAGTTGCTGATCGATATCAAGCAGGATTATAAGACCTCTTTGAATGCATTGGTTAATTCATTGAAAAAATATCCCGAAATTACCAGTTCCCAGACTATTAAAATTGTAATTACAGGAGGAAGACCACAGCCTGATGATTTTACAAACTATCCAAATTATCTCTTTTTTGATGGTGACCTTGATACAAATTATACCACCAGCCAGCTGAATAGAATCGGAATGTTCAGTGCAGACTTTGCAGATCTGGTAAAATGGAACGGAAAAGGGATTCCAAGGGATGAAGAAACAGCAAAGATCAGAACAGCTGTTGAAAAAGCGCACGCTCAGCATAAGCCGGTACGTTTTTACGGAGCTCCTGATTTTACGAATGCATGGGTAAATTTAATGGATATGGGAGCGGATTATATTAATACCGATCATATCCCTGATCTGAAAAAGTTCATGAATATGATTCCTAAAAACTTTTATAAGAATCAAAAAGGGTATGAAGTATATACACCCACTTATAAAACAGACAGGACCAGCGGAAAAGTGAAAAATGTGATTCTTCTGATTCCGGATGGAACCTCTCTGCCTCAGTATTATGCAGCTTTTACGGCCAACAAAGGGAAGCTGAATGTCTTTAATATGAAGTCTACAGGACTTTCCAAAACTAATTCTTTTAATGCCTATATTACAGACTCCGCTCCGGGTTCAACAGCATTTGCAACAGGAGTAAAAACAAAAAATACATTTGTAGGCGTTGACGATAAAGGAAAAGCCCTGGCTCAGATTCCAGATATTATTGCGGCTAAAGGAATGGTTTCTGGATTGATTTCTACCGGAGATGTTACCGATGCGACGCCTGCAGATTTCTATGCCCATTCAGATAACAGGAACAGTTCAGAACCCATTTTGAGAGATTTTGTAAGTTCCAAAACAAAAATTTTAATCGGAGGTCCCACAAGTGGTTTGAGTGAAGGGAACAGAGAAAAAATTAAAGAAGCCAAAATAGATTTCTATCAGGACCTGAAATCTGTGAGCAAAATAAACAACCGTACATTGGTAATAGATCCTCTGGCTTCACAGAGAATTACCAATGGAAGAGGGAACTGGCTGGCTGATGCTTTTGATCTTACTTTAAATGATCTGAAAGAAAATAAAAAAGGATTTTTCATGATGATAGAAGCTTCGCAAACAGACGGTGGCGGGCACAGTAATAACATTGAACAGCTGGTTACAGAGCTGCTGGATTTTGATCATGTCGTAGGAAAAGCCATGAAGTTTGCCGATGAAAATAAAGAAACATTGGTTGTGGTAGTAGGAGATCACGAAACCGGAGGTTTAACTTTGCTGGACGGAAGTCTTAAAGAAGGTTGGGTTTTCGGAAATTTCAGTACCAATGATCATACATCCATTCCATCCAGTGTATTTGCTTATGGACCCAATTCTCAGGAATTTACAGGACTGTTTGAAAATACGGAGATCTTCAATAAGATATTATCGGCATATGGAATTCAACACTAAGATGACTTATTGATTTTATTTAAGTATAGATTGGTCTTATAAAAAAATGGAGTCTTTAAAAACTAAAGACTCCATTTTATGCGCTAAAGTTATAATTTCAACAATCTAGTTATAGTTTGTGTTAATGATCAGTGTAGACAATTCAGCGTTGACGAAATCAATCGGCATGATCCCATAAGATCCTTGGGTATTTGTTTGAAAGAATGTTTTAACCTTAGGATTAATACTGTTGGAAACTGTAGGGATACTCGGGATTCCAAATAATAAAGGTTTATATCCGCTCGTAAAATTGATAAAAAGCTTATTGCCAGTATCATTTTTTGCCTCAGTCAGCAGTGTTGAGACCTTCGACCATTTATCATCATTGTTGGTTACTTTATAATAATCCTGAACCTTTATCTGTCCATCTGCACCATTGTTAATATCAAATGTCGTATTATCTGCCCATGCAGTCGCATTAATTCCCTTAGAAACTTCTGCTGGAAACCTTCTTAATAATCTGATCTTTCCCCTTACATCACCCAGTTTCGGAATATTAGCTCCCAAATCCCATTTAGAAGGGTTTTTCTGAGTATAGGTATCGAACGTTTTCTCAAAACTTCTGGTGGTATTTGAGGCATCATATTCTTCTTTCACCGACATGATGATTGTTTCTGTAGGATGGCTTTCTAAAAATGCATAACATGCATTGAGTACATCATCAAAGTTTAAATTCTGATAAATAGCACCGTGGTGTATAGCAAACGAGTTATCAATGTGTCTGCAACGGATATCCAGGAAACGGACTCCCGCATTAAGCTGTTCACTAATGGTAAGGTTTTGGGTTTTCGCTGTACCACTATTGGATGGAACCTCTCTGGTTGCTCCCGAATCATGGGTGCCGGGAATAGAAATTTTAGAAATTGAAATATTATCATTCAGCCCGGACATCCAGCTATTGGCCTCAATTGGAGTTAAAGATGTTCTTTCACTATTTTTTTGATTAAGGGTCAGAGTTTTGTTATCAGAATCCATCTCAGCCATTCTTTCCGAACAGGATAAAAGCATGCCTGCCGTTGTAATACTAAGTAAAAAAGTTGTTAAAGATCTCATGTTTGATTAAATATAGTTTATCGAATTTTTATTTGACTAAAAATAAGTATATATCTTATCAAGAGAAGTTAATTCAACTTTAAGAGATAATTAAGTTGTATTAAAATAGGCTATCTATTGGGTTTTTATGAATCATTCAGAAACTAAAATCCTTATCTGAACCGGCTATTTTAAATTTGTTTTCTCCAATCCTGAAATCATTCATTCTGATCAAGGTTTTAAAATGATGGATAAACTCTTTATGAACATTTTGCGGGATATCTTTCTCCTCCTCATCACAGGAAGAATGCTCTTCATCTATAACGACTTTTCCCGTTGAAAAATTGATCTCATTCAGATAATTGAAATCACACGTATCTTCAAATCTATCATGGGAACCGATGAGGTAAAAATCACCGTTCTGGTATCTGAAGGTATGTCTATAGGTCTGCGTATGCCTGGAATTGGTGTTAAATACTTGGGTAATGGAAACGCTGTTGTTTTTAATGGATATTTCCGGAGGCGCATTATCTTCAGGATAAAATCCCATTCCGCTGGAAAAAAGAACTGAGTTGTTCTCCTTCCATATTTTCAGTTGACCGTCTACGTCTTTTAAGATGAAAAATGATCTCAGGAAATTATCGCGGTCATTCAGCTTGGTTTTTTTATCCGTATTAAAAATAATTACGGTTTCGTCTTTTCCGTCTTTATCAAGATCACCTTTAGCTTCTGCAATTTTTTGAAAACCTTTAGGAACAGAAAAATTCTTCAGGGTTTGCGCGTGAAATCCTACGACTGACAAAGAAATAGCGAGAGAAAAAAGTTGTCTCATTTTAACAGGATTAAGTTATGAACCAAAATCTTCTTTCTTTACTTCTGTGTCTTCCAGATTACACATGCAACCTTTGATGGTCTTATAAACTCCTGTAATATCAGTTTCTTTTCCTTTACTGTCAGTAACGGTAATCCCGGTAGAAAATGATTCATCTTCTGCGGAATATGTCCTGTAAAGTTGATATTTGTAGTTGTTTTTGGTAAATGTCAGATAGTTGAGATCCATGCCTGCGTTTTGCTTTCCGCCACCTCTATGATAAGAGCTGTATGTAAACTGCTTCCAGCTTTCCTTATTTCTTGCAGAGGGAAATTCCATATCAACATGGTCTTTGCTTCCAAATCTGTACTGAATATATTCATTTTTTTTGTCTTTAACTAAAGACATGACTTTCCCATTCTTGGTCTGAAATGAAAAAACAGTTTCCTCATTAGGTAAAAGATACTGCGCCCAAAAAAGCATTGGTGCCAGCAGAGAAAAAAATAGCAGATACTTTCTCATCACATAAATATTTTTCAAATTAATGGATCATTACATCATCCAAATCCTTCCAGAACATTGGGTAAGATTTTTCTACAACATCTTCCTCTTCAATATTAAGTTCTTTAATCAGGCAGAAGGGGGCAAAACTCATGGCCATTCTGTGATCCTGGTAAGTGCCGATAGAAATATGATCTTCCGGTTCTCCAAAACTCACCGACTTGATGGTTAAATCTGTGATTTCCGTTTCAGTACCCAGTTTTTTCAGTTCATTATATAAAGCCTGAAGTCTGTCGGTTTCTTTCACCCTTAAAGTTCCCAGCCCGGAAATATCAAAAGGAATTTTTAATGCAGCAGCCGTTACGCACAAGGTTTGGGCAATATCCGGACAGTTGTTCATATCCAGAATAATTTTTTCCGGGAAAACAAAATCCGGTTGAGGCTGAAGTGTAATTTTATGCTCATCTTCAGTAAAGATAGTCTTAATGCCAAAAAAGTCTTCATAGATCTTAGCAATAGCAGAATCTCCTTGAGTAGACGCTTTATAAAAACTTTTTAAATGAATAGTTTCTCTTCCCAATGCACAAATTGAATAGAAATAAGAAGCCGAGCTCCAGTCGCTCTCTACCTCATAATTACTAGCAGACAATTCACTGTTAACATCAAAAGGTTCCACTTTAATAGTATTTCCCTCAAAGCTGTTTTTAATGCCAAATCTTGTCAGAATATCCAGCGTCATTTCTATATAGGAACGTGAGGTTACTTCACCGACTAAATTAATTTCCAGTCCGTTTTCAAGTTTTCCAGCAATCAAAAGCAAGGAAGTAATAAACTGGCTGGATATATTAGCCGGAACATTCACCTGTCTTTGTGTGATCTTCTTTCCTGTAATTTTTAAAGGCGGAAAACCTTCATTTTCTAAATATTCGATTTCTGCACCTAAGTTTTTCAGGGCACTGACCAGATTTTTGATCGGTCTTTCCTTCATTCTTTTTGATCCGGTAAGGACAGTCGTCTTTCCTTCAAATATTGAATAATAGGAAGCAAGAAAACGCATAGCCGTTCCTGCATGATGGATATCCACGGTTTCCGTGTTTTCAGATAATGCCTTTTTCAACAGCTGTGTATCCTGGGAATTGGATAAATTCCCGATCTGTATGTTTTTGAATAAACTTTCCAAAATCAACAAACGATTCGAAATACTTTTCGAACCGCTGATCTGAACTGTTTTATCTGCCGATAATTTTGATTTTTCTAACTTCATTGTTTCTTCAAATTGGAGACATCAGATAACAGGTTTCAGATAACAGACGAATTCCGGTCTGTTATCTGAAATCTCACATCTGAAATCTTATTTTAATTTCTCATTATTCTGATGCCGCTCCTTATCACGGTCAGTCTTAATCTTCATTTTTTTGTCGAAAGCTTCCTGCAGATTCACTCCGGTCTGGTTGGCCAAACATAATGTTACAAATAATACATCTGCCAATTCTTCCCCGAGATCTTTGCTTTTATCACTTTCTTTTTCGCTCTGTTCACCATATCTTCTGGCAATGATACGGGCTACTTCACCCACTTCTTCAGTAAGCATAGCCATATTCGTCAGTTCGTTAAAATAACGGACTCCTATAGTTTTGATCCATTCGTCAACCTGTTGCTGTAGCTGTGTGATTTCCATTATTGATACGCTCCAAGGGTAGGGTTGGTTGTTCTCGATACATTCACGATATCAAAAGGTACAGTACCTGCTACCGTTACATTTCCTTTTCCTCTTGCAGGAGATGACGTTTTTACTCTTAAATTCATTTTTGCAGCAAAATAGTTAAGGAATTCCGGCTCCTGATTCTTAAGGCTCTGGATTACATTAGGACTGGTGTCAAAATTAAACCCGGCTTCTGATGTTCCGGAATATTTGATCAGTGAATTCTGAATCAGAAATTCAAATTGCTGTCCCGGAGTCTGCTCCAGATTCACAGAATTATCCCTGTCTGAAAAGACGATACTGTTTTTTATATCAAGACGCTGTAGTGCACCTTGCTCCGTAGCTCCTGCAGCATTTTTCCATTCATTGGCTGCGGTAATTCCGTTTCTGTTGAACGATCCCATTGTTTTAGAATAATTCGCAATGGTAGCATGCGTGTAGCTGTGGTTTCCACCCCTGAAGATTCCGATGCACGATTCGCCACAATTATTCATTACTAAATTTTTAGCAGTGACTGTTGAGCCTACCGCATAAATGCCATACTCAAAGAAGGTATGGATGAATGAATTGCTGATATTGGCAGTGTTCTGTTTCATATCAAGTCCCCTTGTTCCTCCGAAAAGTCTGGCAAAATTCATATTAAGATTAGAATTGGCTTCCATTCGGATAGAATTCCAGTTTTTAGGGATCGTATCATAGAACGGGTCGTTTCTGTCACCACGCAGGATTACTTCGTCGTTCAAAGCTCCATTAATATTTAAAGTGGCTCCCGAAGAAACTTTCATACCGCTGTTCTTATGGAAATAAACTTTAGTTCCCGGCTGAATATCCAGTGTGATATTAGGATTAACAGTAAGATCTCCGTAGATGATCTTTGCCTTATCCTTGTTCCATGTCGTATGAGTGGAAATTACATTAGGATTGCCTGGGGTCTCGATGAAAAATTCAGCATCCTGAACTACAGAAAATAAAGTGACATGTTGCTGTCCCGCACCACTGTTGAATAAAATTTTATCTTCGGCGATGGCTTCAGGGCCTGTAGCCTGGGGTGCTATTTCAACAAAAATATACAAGCTGTCTTTCTTTCTCAAAGGAACGTCTTTGAAATCAAACCCCGGTTTTCCGTCTACATTGATCCTGTATAATGATGCACCTCCCTTTTCCAGATTAATCCTCGGGATCATAATATCTTTGTCTTCATTATTATATACCTTTACAAAATAAGTTTCCGAGCGTACCTGATGATAAACCGTATCACAGAATACCGTGTCTCTTGAAAAACTTAACTGCTGTGAAGGAGCATCAAAAGTAATATCGTCCTTATTACATGATACCGCTACAAGAAGCATCCAGAAAGAAAAAGCCAGTAATAGTTTGAATTTCATCGAAATTAAAGTTTAAATAGATTTCAAATTTAACGAAAATACTTTGAATTTCTTATCAATAAAAAAAAATTGGATACAGTATTTGGATATTTAAAAAAATGTTGTATTTTTGCAGCCTAAAATTAGCAGAGAAATACCATTACTATTTCGAAAGCAAACTTTAATTTTTTAAAAATTGTATTATGAAAAAAGGAATCCACCCAGAAAATTATAGACTTGTTGTTTTCAAAGATATGAGTAACGACGAGGTGTTTCTTTGCAAATCTACAGCAGAAACAAAAGACACTATCGAATATGAAGGACAAGAATACCCATTGATCAAAATGGAAATCTCTTCAACTTCTCACCCTTTCTACACTGGTAAAGTGAAACTAGTTGACACTGCAGGTAGAGTTGATAAGTTCATGAACAAATACAAAAAATTCGCTAAGTAATTTTTTGTTACCCAACATACTGAAGTCTTCCAATTTTTGGAAGACTTTTTTTTGATATAGAAATTAGTAATACATTACAGTTTATACTTTATTTTGATGATTGGAAATCGTCGTCTTTCCAGGCAGGCATTTTAATAAAGCTTCCATAAACTAATATCTAGCTTCTAACATCTAATCTCTAGTTTTCCATTCCAGCTATTTTTGTATTTTTGTTGTAAGCAGAAATTGAATCTTGTAAGTTCATTGTAAACGATGAATTCTGGCTCTAATTTCTAACTTCTAATCTCTAACTTCTATATTACAATGCAATTAGTATTTTCAGATGCCCAGTATTGGGAAGATTTTCTTCCGCTAACCTTTACCCGTCCGGTTGCCGCAATGCGCTGTGGGATCCTTACTTTTTCAGAACGATGGCAAAAGATCCTGGGAAATACCGAAGTCTCTTATTTCACAGAAAATTACCTTCAGAATAAATTTAAAAGTCCGGAAGATAAGGAAAGTCTTTTCCTGGTAACCAATTTTCTTCCGACTGAAACGGTAATCCAGCAAATCAAAGATCTTAAACAAGGGGAAGCTCTTGTGTATGAAGATGAACTGGTCGCTGCTAAAATCAATATGAAAGGTTTTTCGCTGAACCAGATCGAAAAGATGACGGATATAAAAGAGAAATTAACTTTCTTTAAAAAACCGGCAGACTTATTTACTTATAATCATCTGGCGATTGATTTTGATTTTGCTTTGCTTACTGAAGGAAGAATGTCACAGGAATTGTCTTCTACCAACGGATTTTTAGGTGATAAAAAAGACCTGTTTATTGAAGAAGGTGCTCAGATAGAATTTTCTACGATCAATACAAAGACAGGAAAGATCTACATTGGGAAAAATGCTGAGGTGATGGAAGGCTGCAATCTCCGCGGACCAATCTCTTTAGGAGAAGATTCTAAGTTTAATCTGGGGTCTAAAATTTATGGAGCTACCACGGTTGGCCCTCACTGTAAAGTAGGTGGTGAAGTGAACAACATCATTATATTTGGCTATTCAAGTAAAGGGCATGAAGGTTTTGTAGGGAATTCCGTGATCGGCGAATGGTGCAATTTCGGAGCGGATACGAATTCTTCCAACCTTAAAAACAACTACAGCCATGTCAAATTGTGGAGCTACAGAACAAAAGCTTTTGAAGACACAGGACTTCAGTTTGCCGGTCTTATTATGGGAGACCATTCTAAAACAGCGATCAATACTCAGCTGAATACAGGAACGGTAATAGGAGTTGCTTCCAATATTTTTAAACCGGGCTTTCCGCCAAACCTTGTTGAGAATTTTTCATGGGGTGGATTTAAAGATAGTGAAAGGTTTAAATTGGATAAAGCATATGAAGTCGCTGAGAAGGCGATGGCAAGACGAAAAGTGGCTTTAACGGATGAGGATAAGGGTATTTTGAAATATATTTTTGATACATATTAATAAAAAAACAAATCTCAGAATTTCTGAGGTTTTGTTTTTTTAGTTTATATTTTTTATTTTAAGATTTGCAGCTTTTAAAATAAGTTCTGTTACTTCATAAAATTTCCCGTGATATTCTTTTGAAATTCCATGAGTATAGAATTTATTCTCCGTATTATCTTTCTTAAAGTAAATCGAATTACTATCTCCATCTAAGATTCCAATAACATAATTTTGTTTTTTTGGCAATTCCAGTTCTTCTTGTTTTATGTTTAAAATAATATCAGAAATTTGCTGATACTGCTCATCAGAAATTCTTTTATTATCAAAGTGCTCTCCTCTTCTAAAGATTTTTACTATTACAGGTCTTTTTCTCTTTTTGTAAGTAGGAATCAATGTAATTGTTAATTTATCTCCTCCTATTACAACAGCATTCATATGATTAAACTGAATGAACTCAGAATTAACATTCTTTGCAGTACATGAAGTCAGCAGAGCTAACAAACAGATTGTTAATAAAAAACTTTTCATCTATTGTTTTGTTAAAACGATATCTTTTGGAAAATTAAAAGGCCATTCTTGTCCTTGCACCATAATCTGATTATAGTATTGACAGGATTCATTGATGCCACTTGGGTTATGCTCATAGTGTAAATTTATTTGCGTTTTTTGTACATCGATAAACGTAATATTTACATTAGCGGTAGCATTACACATATTTTTAGGTTGAAATAATAAATATTTCTGAGCGAAGTTTTTATATTGACCAAAAATGCCATTAAATTCTGGCGAGTTTTCATCAAAATTAGTTATTCTATCTATTTCCGTAGAACCACTAGAAGAAATTATTTTACGTTCACCAAGTATTTTATCTATATCATAATAACTGCCATCACTTGCTGTCCTCCTTTTTTTTATCTTTCTTAAGTCAAGATATAAAGTTTTCCCTTCCCAAGTCCCTTTCCAAGTCCCTACATATTGATTAAGCTCACCATCTAGATCCTTATAATATGCTGCATTAGGACGATCTACCATACTGCCATTCAATGGAAATATTTGCTGTGCAAAAATTAAATTAATACTTAAAATTAATAGTATAATTGATATCTTTTTCATTGTTTTATTTTTAAATATTAAGGGCAATTTGGAGTTGATAAATTATTTCCGTTCAACACTAGTTGTTTACTAGATCCATCACTGTCTGTTTCGTAGAGCTTTGCTCCATCTATATTCATGTTGACTTTCATAAATTTAAGGAATTCTTTTTGTAAATCTGTTGCTGAAATATTAGGATTCCCCATACTCTCTGAATAAATGCTATTAAAAGTTTCGATTTGAGCGTCTGTATACATACTAAGACTACCAACATCAATGCCATCTCCTCTCAGCTGATATACTCCCTGGCTGGTAACCACAGATAGAAAAACTTCACTTAATGGTATATTATTAGTTTGTGCATTTTGAAGTAATTGTATAAACAAATTAATATCGCCCGGTGAAAATATAGGAATTAAACCATCATAATGAGAATGCATGATTCCGTATGTTGTGTTAAAAATTTTAAAATCAAGTTTATTGGTTCCTGGTTTATTGCTTAATTCCTGATATTGGGTTGTCGTCTGACCTGATCCCGGTGGAGGGCTTCCTACTCTATAGCCACTTTCTGAAGAGTTATTAGTTTTGGTCTTTAAATTATCAACTTTTGCTTTGAAATTAGCATTTTGATTCTGAGCTTTCAATTTCTCACAAGGATTTACTGGTGGCTCGGGAGTGGGCGTATTGTTTCCGCCTCCACCTCCGCTTCCTCCGCTTGGGTCAAAACAGTTATTATACCCCGTACATCCTCCCTTAGGCCCACCTCCTGTAGGTTTTGGATTTTTCGGTGGTGGAGATATTATAATATCAGGAATACCGCAGGCATCATCCTCCTCAAACCCACAACCGCTTCCCTTATTTAGCAACCCTTTTTTCAGAGTATTCTTCATAAAAGCGATGCGGAATATCTCTATCACTTCAGTATAGTAAGAACTTCCGGAATTCAGTTTCCTGAATTCCACTTCTGTTTCGGTATTACTAAGAATACCAACCATAAGGCCGTCCACCTGATTGTTTTTGATAATGGGATACACCACCCAACGTTCTCCATCGTCCAAAAGCATTTGCTGGGAATAGAGTTTAAATTCTACATACTCAGACTCACCTTTTTTGAAGTTTCCTTTTTTCAGTAAAGAGGCTTTGGTGTAGTTGGTGCCATTGATCTGGTCATAGTTTTCCAAGAGTGTTTTAAATCCCTGAGCATAATTTACAGGTTCTTTGTTGGCTGAAGAAAATACCTGAAACTTATTTGAGTAAGAAGGCTCTTCATTACCAGAAAGATAATCTTCACTTGTCCTACAGGACTGTAGACTAATAGCCAGTGCTATCAACGGCAGGAGCCGGAAAATAAAATTTTTCTTCATGCATTTTTGTTTTTAATGAGTTAAATATATATATTTTTTATAACTCTACAAATGTGTGAAATATAATTTGAGAAAATACAGTAAGAAATTACTGATTTCCGTATTATTTTTCTAAAAGAAAAAATATGTATTTTTGAGGAAAATACTTTGTGCTATGACTTTAGGCGAAAAACTGAAAAAAGCGAGAATCAATAAAAACTTTACACAGGAATATCTTGCGGAAGTTCTACATGTGTCTCAGAAAACCTATTCCAATTTTGAGAATGATAAAAGCAAACCTGGCTTTTCGCAGGTAGAAGAAATTGCAAAAATTCTGGATGTAAGTGTGCTTGATTTTTTGAGTGGCGATGGATTATCTTTTAATTATGATAATGTTCATGGCGGAAATAATGGATTTATTTACCAAAATCAACTTCCTGAAAAATTAATAGAACAATACGAAGAAAGGCTGAAAGATAAGGATGCAGAGATTGCTTATCTTCGAAAACTTATCGATAAAAATTAAAACTTCAAGATTTTTGAAGTTTTTTTATTTTATGGTGTAATAGAATTAAGATTTTAATTGTCTTACTAATAGAAACAAAACTCATGACCCAAGAAACTTTCAAGAATACGGTGTTTATTCTCAAAGACGAGATGTATCGTTTTGCGAAAAGATTCGTTATGAGCAGTGATGAGGCAGAGGATGTGGTGCAGGACCTGATGATGAAATTCTGGCAGAAGAGGGAAGAACTGGAGCAGTTTGGAAATTTTAAATCCTACGCTTTGAAGTCTGTCCGGAACGAATGCCTGAATCGTCTGAAGCACCACGACGTGAGGCTGGGATTTGCAGATTTGCAGCTTCACCGCTCAGAATTGTACAGCATGGATATCAATAATCTGAAGGAGCATATTATAGGATTTATCAATCAGCTCCCCGAGAAACAGAAAATGGTGATCCATCTGAAAGATGTAGAAGAATATGAGGTCTCGGAAATTTCCGAAATGCTGGAAATGGAAGAAAACGCGGTAAGAGTAAATCTGATGCGGGCGAGACAAAAAGTAAAAGAACAAATATCACAACTGATGAGCTATGAACAAAGATCAATTTCAGAATAAATACGACGAAATCTTCCGCGAAATAAAGGAAGAGAAAATGGACTGGAGCTTTGAAGATTTTCTTCAGAAAGCTGAGGGCGGAGTCCCCGAATCTGGGGAAAATGAGGCTCCCATTATCCCTTTAAGCAAGACTAAACCATCTTTCCCGAAATGGTTCTGGATGGCAGCAGGCCTGGTATTGCTTTTCAGTGTTGGCTTTTTCTTTAATAATTACCAGACAGGTGCCAACGAAAAGGAGCAATTGGTAAAAGATGAGGTTTTAAAGCAGAAATCAAAATTTATAGAAGAAAATAATGACCATCAGGAACAGGTAGCGGTGAACCATACCGATTCTATTTCCGGAGCCAAAAAAGATTCTATCTTTCAGGAAAATACGGTAGCAGAAAAGGATGTAATGGATGAGATCCTGCCAAAAAGAGGACGGCTTAAAAAAGAAACCAAGCCTAGATTTGTAAACAATTCCTCTTTCAAAAGCAATAAGGCTTTAAATGATTCTACAGGTTATAAAAATTCTTATGTTATTGTCAACGGTAAAAGAATTGATAACGTAGAAGAAGCAATTAATGTGACTAAGTATTCATTCCAGATATTTGCAAATAACGTTAGTGAAAAATTAGCACAGCCTACAGTCGTAAACGACGATTATTAACAACAAAAATAGATTATACCCCTGATCAGGCAAGAATAATCAGCTTAAAAAATAAAAATTGACTCATGAAAAAAATATTCATAATATTCGCACTGGCCTTTACCCATTTCTTTACTTTGTATGGGCAGAGTGATAAGTTCGACAGGCTTTTTGAAAAGTATCAGGAAGTAGAAGGAGTGACCTCCATTAAAATTGCAAAGCCGATGTTCGGGATGCTCAGCAGTCTCAATATTGATGATTCACAGCTGGATCAGATCAAACCGTTGCTTTCTAAAATTAATGGATTGAAGATTCTGATTACTGAAAACCCTGAAAAAGCAAATACCAAAGAAGGAATTAAAGTTCAAACCCATCTTTCAGAGCTTAATAAAGACGTTGCATCTTATTTAAAAAACCTGAATTATAGCGAGATCATGTCTGTTAATAATTCCGGATCGAAAATCAAATTTCTTTCTTCCGAAGCAAAGGACGGAATACTTGATGATCTTTTGTTAAGTATTGATGGCGGAACGGGAGAGAATATTCTGGTCATGCTGGATGGCAAGCTTTCTATGGATGATGTGAACAAGATCATCAATTCCAGCGAAACAAAAACAAACTCAAATACCCATACCAGAAGCAGCGTTACATCTGAAACTAATTCCTCTTACCTCAATGGGGAAGCCAGAAATGTGGGTGAATTTTCAGGAATTCAGGTCAGTACAGGAGTGAATCTGGTTTTCAAACAGGAAAGTCCTACCAATGTGAAAGTAATTGCCGATGCGGATAAGCTTCAGTATATCATCACAAAAGTAGAAAATGGAACACTGAAAGTATATATAGATAATAAAGGACAAAAAAATATAAAATTTAAAAACCTAAGTGTAAACGTCTCCTCTCCGAGAATGGATAATATCAAAGTGTCTTCGGGAGCTATTTTCTCAGTAGTGAATTCTATAAAAGAAAATAATCTGAGTATTGATGTATCGTCGGGAGCAAATGTGAAAGGAGACTTTAAAATTTCGAATACAGTTGATGTTAATGCCTCTTCAGGCTCAGTTATCAGAGCGGGAATTACAGCAGGAACTATTCTTGCAAAAATTTCAAGCGGGGCAAATACCGCTTTTGAAGGAAAGGCAGATTCAGGAACTATAGATATCAGCAGCGGTGCACTTTGTAAGGCAGACGAACTAAGAATAGACAATCTTGAGGCTGAAGCAACATCTGGAGGAAACCTTTCTGTGAATGTATCTGCAAGACTGAAAGTAAGAGCTTCCTCGGGAGGGCTAATAAGATATAAAGGGAAACCGGAAATAGAATCTAATATCAGTAAAATTTCAGGAGGAAGTCTGAAACCTATCGATTAAAAGTAGTAACAATGAAAACTTTAAAAAACATTTTTTTAAGAATCCTGACCCTCCTTTTGCTTCAGTCCTGTATCGTTTCAGGAAGACCCAATATGGATTTTGTTAAACATTCCGGGTATGATTTTAAAGGAGCAAGATTTGCCAGCTTTAATGTGCCTGTGTTTTTAGCTAAACCTTTTATAAAGAAAGCTTTGAGAGAAGATGGGGAAAGCGAAGAAGTTATTGACCTGATTAAAAAAGTTTCAAAAATAAAGGTGATGACCGTTGATAACGGGAGCAAGGATATGCTGAACGAATACTCCAGGTATTTAAATGATAACGATTTTGAAGATTGGGCGACCATCAAACATGACGGCGACAATGTCAATGTAAGAGTAAAGCAGAATGGAGAAACCATTAAAAACATGATGATCACTGTAAATTCAGATAAAGAGCTGGTATTTGTGGATGTAAGAGGCAATTTTACAGCGAACGATATTTCAAAAGTGATTAATGCCGCTTCAGATAAATAATCATCATTTCTTATCGTTTATAATAACTATTACAAGTAGTTTCATACTACACTAATTATTTTGTACAGAAAGACCGTTCTTAATAGGAGCGGTTTTTCGATTTAAGTTATTGATTATTAAATTTTATTTAAACTATTGAAAAGGATTTTCATATCTCGTTAAAATAGCCTAATTTTGCAAAGAAAGTAAAGATGTCTATTCATAACAAAATTGTAGAGACAGCCATCACTTTCGATGACGTTCTTCTAGTCCCTTCTTATTCAGAAGTTTTACCTAACCAGGTATCATTAAAATCAAGACTTACCGACAAAATCACGCTGAATGTTCCGATAGTTTCTGCTGCGATGGACACAGTTACTGAAGGAGATCTGGCCATTGCCCTGGCAAGAGTTGGTGGTTTAGGTTTTATTCACAAAAATATGACAATCGCTGAGCAGGCTGCTCAGGTAAATCGTGTAAAACGTTCCGAAAACGGAATGATTTCTGATCCTGTGACCCTTTCAAAAGATCATACCCTGGCCCAGGCTAAGGAAACGATGGCGAAATATAAGATTTCCGGTCTTCCTGTGGTAGATGCTGATAATGTATTAATCGGAATCATTACCAACAGAGATGTGAAGTATCAGGAAAACCTTGATATGAAAGTCGAAGAGATCATGACCAAAGAAAATCTGATCACTTCTGATAAAAATACCAACCTTGAGAAAGCAAAAGAAATTCTTCTTAAAAGCAGAGTTGAAAAGCTTCCTATCGTAGATCAGAACAATAAACTTGTTGGATTGATCACCATTAAAGATATTGACAATCAGCTGGAATATCCAAACTCAAATAAAGATCACAAAGGACGACTTATCGTAGGAGCCGGAGTTGGAGTTGGTGAAGATACGATGGACAGAATTGCAGCATTGGTAAACGCCGGTGTTGATATTGTAGCTATTGATTCTGCTCACGGACATTCCAAAGGAGTTTTAGATAAAATTTCAGAAATCAGAAGAGCATATCCTGATCTGGATATTGTAGGAGGAAATATCGTAACGGCTGAAGCAGCAAAAGACCTGATTGAAGCAGGAGCTAATGTTCTTAAAGTAGGAGTGGGGCCTGGTTCTATCTGTACAACAAGAGTTGTGGCAGGAGTCGGTGTTCCTCAGTTATCTGCTATTTATAACGTTTACGAGTATGCTGCAACTAAAAATGTAACGGTTATCGCTGACGGAGGGATCAAGCTTTCCGGAGATATCGTAAAAGCAATTGCAAGTGGAGCAGGAGCTGTAATGCTGGGTTCTCTTTTAGCTGGAACGGATGAAGCTCCGGGAGAAGAAATTATTTTCCAGGGAAGAAAGTTCAAATCTTATCAGGGAATGGGAAGTCTTTCCGCAATGAAGAGAGGTGGAAAAGAAAGATATTTCCAAAGTGAGGCTAAAAAATTCGTACCGGAAGGAATCGAAGGAAGAGTACCCCATAAAGGCAAACTGGAGGATGTGATCTTCCAATTGACCGGAGGCTTAAGAGCAGGAATGGGATACTGTGGGGCTAAAGATATGGAGGCTTTACAGAAAGATACCAAAATGGTAATGATCACCGGAAGCGGATTGAAAGAATCTCACCCACATGATGTAATTATCACTCAGGAAGCTCCGAACTATTCTTTTTAGGAGTATTTAAATGATATAATATCAATGCCGTACAGATCTGTGCGGCATTTTTTGTTAAATATTCTCAACTGATTTTAACAAATTTAAATCTACGCTTAATCACAGTGTTTAGAAATCTCCCTTTTGATCTGGCTTCCCGGAACTTTTCTGAAACAGATAAAGGCACTTTCAAATAGTCATAAACGGCTCCCGACTGATATATGATTCTTAATATTTCAGTCTCAGGAAAATAAATATAACTGTTGACTACACTTGAAGGCATATTTTACAGTCAACAAAAAATATTCCTTAAACAAAAAATAGTCTTAGAAAATTTCTAATTATACTTAATCAATTACTGATATAAAGAAATACTTCTGTTTTTTTTGACTGATTTAGTTTTATGAAAATGCAATTGAATCTGCTGCACAAAGAATTGTAAAAGAAAAACCTTTCAGAATAAACCGAAAGGTGGAAATTATATTAATTTGATTTGTCATTATTCTATTGATTCAGCTGATTGTGATAATCTGCAATATGAAGATATCCTTCTTCTTTTATGCTTACTTCCAGCTGGTGTTTTTTAGCGATGTCATAAATTTCTTTAGGTAGCATGCTGCCCTTTTTGCTTAGTTCAATACTCATATCTTTCAGAAGATTCAGGTGAAGAATAAGATCTTCCCTTGTCTTTTTAGCAAGCTCCTGCATCAGTTTTTCGATCTTCTTATCCGTGATATGATGCTGCATGCGGTGGGCATATTCTTCAAAGCTGTAGGCAGCCTGGAATTCTTCATCAAATCCATATTTCCTGATATAATCTGTTGCAAGAATCGTGGCCTGCTCCCGGTCATGGCTTCTTCCTATACTTGCATTATTTTCTCCAAATATAATCTCTTCTGCAATACCTCCTGCCAGATAAATTTTAATTCTGTCCAGAAGGCTTTCTTTCGTATCGTGGATCTGGTGAGGAAATGTAAATCCTGCCGCATAGCTGCTGGCCACTTTACTCTTCAATTGCAATGGGGCAAAGCCGGTATAAAGCATATAAGAAACTGCATGTCCGCATTCGTGAACGCTGATATTGGCTACTGCGTCCTCCTGATTAGACTGTCTGATACTGTCAATTCTTCCTGTGTAGGGAATTTCTATCATGCGTTCACCCACTTTTCCGGTGATCATTTTTTGCGCTACCGGATAATCTATTTCTACAGTTTTATCATCATGACTGATTGCTTCAAAAAGAAATTTGCTGAGATTCGTTTCCAGGATATCTACTACACTGCTGAAAACAGGACGCACACCCTGAACAGGGAATACCCCGTTTCTGTAAATCAGATCATTGATATTTTTGCTGATCTTCAGGCTAATCCTGAATTTAGATTTTGTCTTCTTTTTAAGGTTGCTGATCTCCCTTTGGATGAGTTGCTGAAAATCTTCTGTTTTTAATGAAAAATATATCAAATGAATATTTCCAAACCTTGCAACCTGCTCCGGGCGGAATTTTCTGGACAAAGCATTTTTTATATCAACAACTGTAATTTTCTTTGTAAAGGCATGGTAAATATTAGCATCTATATCTGCCTCACTTGTTTCACGGGACATCTGGAAAGCTTCATCCAGATTTCCGCTGATGATGATCAGCATTTTACTGTAATCTACCGGTTCATAGATTTTTTTCTCTTTTTGTTTCTGAAGGATTAGTTTGATCATATCTTCCTCCTTCATGTCAATAATGCTCATCACATCATCTTCCATGCTGAGGTATTTTTTCAACTCCTTGGCATCCCATAGATTCAGATAAGGATTTTCTTCCATGTCCGTTTCCCCGTTCATTTTCTTTCGGTCGTTTTCTTTTTTACGCAAAAGATAAGAGAATAGGTAATGCTCAAGGTCATCACGTTCTCTTCTGCTTAAACGGCCATCACTTAAAAGTTCCCAAAAGTCTGTAAATTTGGTCTGCGGAACAGGTGTGCCATCCGGATCTATTGTATTAAAACGTTGGATTTCATCGAAGAGAACAATGCTCGGTTTCTCGTCATTTAGGCGATTGCTTTGAAAAATATCGGAAACACTTTTACTCCACGACGTTTCATCGCTGTTGCTGAGCTCTATTTCTACAAAACGGTTCTGGAATTCCAGAAAGCGGACAGTTTTTCTTACCAGATCAGTTTTTCCTACGCCTGTCATTCCCCATAAGTTGATTACAACAGGTCTTGTCAGAATTTCCGGCATTAGGTACCAAATCTGAAGATATTCCATCAAATCATCAATAATCTTATCTATTCCGATGAATTCTTTTTTCAGGAATGTTTTGCAGTCGTCCAGTTTTTTCTTTTTCTTCTGGATCTCTTCTTTATCAATAATCATGTGTGAAAAATACACTATTTTTTTAAATTATCCTTAAAATCATCGATCCGGAAATCAGTTAAAGCATTTCCCTTCTCAATTTTTTCCTTCGAATAAAGCTTGAAGTCATTTTCAGTTTTTTCTAAAAGATAATCATACGGTCCTACCTGGGAAATTAATTTCACCAATACCGGGGAGATTTCAAGACAGATAAAAAGGCCCATGATAAAAGCCGCTGCCAGTCCTATGATGGCTGAATTTTTCCCCAATTCATCCAAAGCCTGAAGTCGAGCTGCAAACCCATTGAATTTATCCTCAAAAGTCTCCGTAGATTTCCTTTCCGTTTCCAGATTTGTATAAACTTTAGAGATTTCCTTGTCTAAGTAATCAAGTCTTGCCGTATTCTGTTTCTGAAAATTTTCAAGATCCTGACGTCTCTGTTCCTTTAGTTCCTGCTTACGTTTTGCATTCGGTCCGAAACCTTCTTTTCCACTCGTCAAACCAGACTGTTTTCCGAGAATTTCTTTTTCGAGCTCTACAGATGCGGAATCGTAAGACTTTTGATATTGGGCTGTCTTTTCAGCAATCTGTTTCTTTTCCGTTTCAAAAGGGCCGCTCTGCTGTAGGATTCTCCCGTTCATTTCTCCCTGAAGCTGTTTTTTATTTCTCTGAATAATGGTATTCAGCTGTTTATTAACTTCTTTTTCAAAGATTTTAAGCTCCAAAGGCTTGGAGATAATAATTCCAAGGAAAGTTGCTAAAATTAAACGCGGAATAGCCATCAGTATTTGATTCCACCAGGTTCCTGTTTTTTTGATAGAAGAAACAATGTAGCGGTCAAGATTGAAAATCATCAGTCCCCAAAGAACACCAAATCCTATTGAAGTCCAGATATTATCAAATACAGTATACATGGCATAACCTGCAGACAGCGTCGCAAATACTGCGGTGAATAATACAATACCGCCGATCCCGGAAAATTTATTCCATTCGCTCGGGGTCTTTCTCAAAATATGAATGTTTCCTCCGGAACATACCATCAGAAACTTCTGGAACCAGTTTATTTTATGATTCGCTTGATTTATAATTGGTTGGTTTGTTTTCATTAATGAAAATTTATACAAATGTAACACTAAAAATCATACCAATGTAAAAGATAGTATTATGTTTTGCCAAGTAATTAGGTGGTTTTATTTAATTTGTTGATTCACACAATATTAATTTATTTACTCTATATACATTATATCCTGTTTAAATACGTCAAATTCTGTCGTTGTCTCAGTATACCTTTACGATAATAAATTTAATAATAAAGAGATTGCAAGTATGAATAATGCAGTGAGATGTATTAAGAATATAATAATATTCACATATCATAGATTTAATATTGTTTCATATTGTTAAAAAATGTTAATTTTACAGCCTTAATTATAAAAACTAGTACTAATTTAAAAACACAAACAGATGAAGAAATTCTACTCTGGTGCATTGGTCTTATGCACAGTCTTTGGGCTGTCTGCCCAGGAAGTTTTATGGCAGAAAGATATCAAATCCTCTACACAGGATTTTCTAAGCCAGATTACGACAACAATCGATCAGCAATATTTAATTACCGGAAGTTCAATCCAGCCTGCTAAGATTCAGGAAGGAAATAAACAGAATAACGGCTATGACTTTCATGTGGTAAAACTCAACCAACAAGGAGAAGAGGTCTGAGAGAAATATTTCTCAGGACAGAACCATGATTACCTGTTAGCTTCAGTAGCCACCCAGGAAGGAGGATTTCTTCTCGCTGGAACTTCCTATTCCGGAAAAGGGTTAGATAAAAAAGAAGATTCCAAAGGTGGATCGGACATTTGGTTGATTCGACTTAATGAATTCGGAGATGAATTATGGCAGAAAACAGTGGGAAGTCCTTCCGATGAAGAAGCCAAATCTGTTATCCAAACAACTGATCTTGGATTCTTTGTGTCTGGTAACATACAAAATTCGGCTAAAGGGTATGGCTCCAAAGATGTTTTGATAGTAAAACTCGATAAAAACGGGAAAGAACTTTCTCAATCCATTGTAGGAGGCAAAGGTCTGGATGAAGTAGAGAAAATGATTCCTACGAAAGATGGAGGAGCTTTGTTGGGAATTTATTCAAGAAGCACTACAGGCGGTTCAAAGAAAACCGAAAATTATGGCGAAGGAGATTACTATATCATCAAGCTGGATAAAACCGGGAAAGTAGAATGGGAAAAGAATTTTGGCGGAAAAGGAGATGATCACATCAGAACACTGTCATTGACATCAGCAGGCTATTTGATTGGTGGCGAATCCAGATCCGAGAGATCCGGAAATAAAACAGCAGGCATTGAAGAAGGAACCGATCTATGGCTTATTTCATTGAACGAAAGAGGGGAAGAAATCTGGCAGAAATCCTACAAGTTTGGGAATAGAGATATCCTGATGGGAGTGAGTGTTATTCAGAGCCAGGATACAAGATCCAAGAACCAAGATGTGATCAAAGGAATTCTATTGGGTGGTTATACGCAGGCAGAAGGAAGAATTGAGACTGATGATGAAACCTTCTGGATGCTGTATCTGAACCAGGATGGAAATGAGCAGTGGAGAAAACATGTCAAAGGAGAATCCAGAAAAAGAGAAGAAAGGCTTTCAGATATAAAGCTGAACAGGGATGGTTCTATTATTCTGGCAGGAACCAGCGCCGAAGAACTCGGGAAAGAGAACTGGAAGATTGTGAAGCTTGGAGATAAACAACTTGATCAGTTGATCGAAAAACAAGACATCAAAATTTATCCTAATCCTGTTTCAGATTATGCTTATGTAGAAATAGGTTTTGATTTTAAAGAGGCGGATATTATGTTGTATGATATGGGAGGAAGACAATTGCAAAGTCTGAAAACTAAGAATAAAGTAACGAAGATCAATACGCAAAACTTAATTCAAGGGGCTTATCTGATAACAATAGAAACAGATATCAATAAAACAGTTAGCACCAAACTAATCAAGAAATAGTAATCATGAAAAAAAATATAATTTTAGCCTCAACATTATTGAGTTTTTTATATCAGGCACAAGGAATACAGAATTATAAAAATTTTGGAGATAATTTCTTTCCTCAAAGTCCAAATACTACTCCTTTTGCAGTGACCGGAAAATATCCTGTAAATATGTATAAGGGAGTTCCTGTTATAAATATTTCATTATTCAGCACACAGAAAGGGCAAAGCAATTTTGCAATGTCGTTAGATTATAATGTAAAAACCGTAAAGCCATCCACAATCCCGACATGGACAGGCTTGGGATGGAGTCTTAATGTGGGAGGTTCTGTAACAAGAATTGTAAACGGAGGAGTGGATGAGGTGTATACTGGAATTTATACCGTTCCATATAATCACTTTTCTTATCTGGATAATTATTCCATGCTGGATAATCCAAACTGGGATACACAACAGGCAATGAATGATTTTTTTGTTACCAATTATGACAATAATTTACCTAATGCGTTTCCAACTGTAGTTCCTGCGCCTGATGAATTTATCATTAATGTAGGCGGAATCACAGGGAGCTTTTATCTGAATGAAAAAGGAAAGTGGATTGGCCGTACCAGAGAAGGAAGGACTTTTAAAGTGGAACATCAATATAAATTTGATTATAAACTACCTGAAAATATTATCGTCGGAACACAATATACTACGATTCCAAGATATTATACATTAAAAAGGATTTTGTATGGATTCAATATCATTATGGATGATGGAACAAAGTATGTTTTTGGGTTAGATGACACTGCTATAGAATTTTCATCAACGTCAGAACAGGTAGATACAAGTTTTAATCCTCAGATTATTCCGGCTTCATGGCAAGTTAAAGAAATTATCTATCCAGACGGTAAAAATATGAAGTTTACCTATACTCGTGATGACAGAAGCGTTTTTGTAGTAAATCGAAGCGGAAATGCTTCTTGGGATAAAAATGGATCATTATTCGGAAATATCAGTAATTCTTCTTCTACAGGACAGACATTTATCCTTACCAGCAACAGGTTGAATAATGTTTTTTTAACAAAAGTGGAGGGCGAGGATTTTGTTGTTAACCTTAACAGGTCTATGGCTGATCAGAAAGAATATGATGAATTCGAATTCCCTGCGAATGAATGGATTCCACCATATGCTCATCATTTACAAAGCTATAATAATCATAAGCATTGGCATAAGCTTGATAATATTACTGTTACAGACAGAGGAGGAAAAGTAATAAAAAATATTGCTTTTACTTATAATAATGATCCTAACGATCGACTTTTACTTAATAATTTAACAATCAATACAATAGAGAAATATTCGTTTCAGTATAACGGCACGAAATTGCCAAAATATACTACAGATAAAATTGATGGATGGGGATATTATAATGGAAACAATTTTGAATCTGATTATTTTTCACTCTATACTATGACACCTGACCAGCAGAAAAATGTCTATCAGAACATTTACCCGAATTACAAAATGCCTAACCTTAACCTGACCAAAGCACAAACATTGGAACAGATTACTTATCCAACTGGTGGAAAAACGAACTTTGAATATGAATTGAACGATTATTCCAAATATGGTGATAAGGATATGAGCCAAAGTATGCTAAAGCTGTATACAACCTCTGCCGTTAAAGAGACGGGAGGTGGGTTAAGAATTAAAAAAATTAGTTCCTGTAATGAAAATAATTATTGCTTTAACAAAACATATTCCTACGTAAGTGATGGTGGAATTTCTTCAAGCGGAATACTTCCATATAAACCTATTTATTTAATAGAAGGAGGCGAACCCTCCATAAACTATAGCTTCTGGGATTTCAATTTCAATTCCTACCAAAGCCTTAAAGACGAAGATAATTCGGTAGGCTACAGTAAAGTAACTGAGATTGATGATAACGGTGGAAAAAAAGAAAGTTATTTTACCAATTTTGATCAGGAAAGTTCAAATGATTTGAGAGGCAGAGCTTATATGGGTTGGGGTATACCCGCGTTGTATAAGCAACTTCCATATACTTCATATTCACTGATGCGCGGAAAGGCTTTGAAAGAAATAATCTGGTCTGATACCCAAAAGATAAGTGAAACTAATTATACTTATATACAGCAGCAGGATTATCTTAGAGCTTATACATCGATTCATAAACGCTTCAGCCAAAGTGTGGGGACACCTGGATCATCCTTCCAAAATGCCGGAACATGGTATGGAGTTTTACTTGATGCTTATCATATAAATTTCAATACTAGCTTTCTGTCTCAAAAGAAAACAGTTTTTGATAATATGGAAACCATCGAGACCAATGCATATAACAATATATATAATACACCTATTAATCAGACTAAAAGTGATGGAACAGATAGTTATCTCACAACTTATAAATATGCTTCAGATATTAACAATCAGGCAATGGTTAACGCATATATGGTGGGAGTTCCTGTAGAAAGTGAAACGAAAAAAAACAATAAAACAATCGCAAAGATTGATAATGTTTATCCAACATCATTGCCCACAGGGCAAACTGGAAATCTGTTACTCCCTACATCTATTTTATCATATGATCTTCAAACAAATTTGCCATCCGAAGAAGTGGTATTTAACCGATATGATACCAAAGGAAATCCTATACAATACACCACAAAAGATGGTATTTCAACAACAGTTATTTGGGGCTACAACAAAACCCAGCCTATTGCTAAAATAGAAGGAGCAAAATTATCAGATATCTCACAAACGGTGATAGACAGTATCGTTAACGCATCTACTAATGATGCCCAGCTGGGTACTGATACCTCAGAGCAGTCTTTAATTTCAGCTTTGGATATTTTCAGAAATAACTCTGCATTATCAAACTATCAGATCAGTACCTATACTTACGACCCATTAATCGGAGTTAGAAGCATTACCCCGCCTTCCGGCATCAGGGAAATGTATGTTTATGACACAGCTAATCGATTAAAGGAAGTGAAACAGCTGAGTAAAGATGCTGCAGGAAATCCTGTATACAAAATAGTTAAAGAATATAAATACAACTATAAAAACTAAACACAAACATGAAAAAAATAATCATTCCTATTGGTCTTCTGCTGATCACCCATTCAGCATATGCCCAGCTTACCCAGGAAGAAAACTATATCCAGTCTAAAACCTATTTGGACTACAATGGGACAACACCTACCAAGATCTCAGAAACCGTTCAGTATTTTGATGGCTTAGGAAGACCTAAACAAATTGTAGGTGTAAAAGCATCACCATTAGGAAGAGATGTTGTAAATCATATCGAATATGACGGATTCGGAAGACAAACTAAAGATTTTTTACCTATCCCACAATCTTCAACACAAAATGGAGCTATTTTTCCTACACCACTAGGTAATGCACCAGCTATTTATGGGGGAGAAAAAATCTATGCGGAAAAGGTTTTGGAAAACTCTCCATTGGACAGGATCCAGCAGCAGATTCAAGTTGGAACAGCCTGGGCAAATAAGCCCGTAACCTTTCAGTACGATACCAATGCCCAATATGAAGTCTATAAATTTACAACCAATACCTCCTGGGTAAATAATGCCACATCATCTGCTTTAGTTCTGGAATATTTTCCGCCAAACCAATTATACAAGAATACAGTAACTGATGAAGATGGTAATATCACTATAGAATTCAAAAATGGGCAAGGGCAGGCTGTAATGGTAAGAAAATTTGATGGGACATATTACACTGACACCTATTATGTGTATAATGAATATGACCAGCTGGCATTTGTTATTCCTCCTAAAGCATTACAAGGACCTATTACAGATACCGTGTTAAACGATTTGTGTTACCAATACCGTTACGATGGCAGAGGCCGTTTAGTGGAAAAGAAACTACCAGGCAAAGGCTGGGAATATATGCTATATGATAAACAGGATCGTCTAGTAGCTACTCAAGACACTATTTTAAAAGAAAAAGGTCAATGGCTGTACACCAAATACGACCAGTTCGGAAGAGTGGCAATCACGGGAATAGGAACAGGTTATCAAAGAAGCGTTGAACAATCAGAAATAGATGCTTTAGGCTCTAATAATGTCATTCGTGTAGCTACTGCTTTTAACAGACAGGGCATGGATGTATATTACGGAAATCAGGATGTTACTTATCCGAATTCTACAAAATGGGTTAAGATATTAACATTAAATTATTATGACACTTATCCTCCATACAGCTTTAATCCTTCTTTCCCCTCAACCATCCAGGATGAGCCTGTTTTGACCGATACTCCTGCAGATGGAAGAAGCACCAAAGGACTTCCGGTGATGAGCCTGGTGAAGAATATTGAGGACGATAACTGGACAAAGAATTATACCTATTACGATACTAAAGGACGCTCAATAGGAACTCATTCCATTAACCATTTGGGGGGGTATACTAAAACAGAATCTAAGCTTGATTTTTCAGGTGTTCCACAAATTGCAGTTACAAGACACAAAAGACTGGCTACTGATAATGAAAGAGTCATCACTGAAAACTTTACATACGATCACCAGAACAGGCTTTTGACCCATACCCATCAGATAGGCAGCAACCCTGTTGAATATCTGGCTCAAAACAAATACAATGAGCTTTCCCAGCTGGAATCTAAAAAAGTTGGGGGAATAGCTATAGCATCACCATTACAGACCATAGATTACAAATACAACATCCGTGGCTGGATGACACAGATTAATGATCCCGTTAACCTGAACGGAAAATTATTCGGATATGAGCTTAGATACCATAATCCAGTCAATACTACTTTTGCTATGGCAAAGTATAACGGGAATATTGCAGAAGTCGATTGGAAGACTTCAAATGATGGTGTACTAAAAAAATACTCTTATAATTATGATAAATTAAACAGACTTAAATTCGGACATTATTCTGAGCCTAATAGTACTGTGCCACTGGAAGATCATTTCGGGGAATCTATAGAATATGATCTGAATGGTAATATTACCCGATTATATCGGAATGCTAAAAATACAACCAACGGAATGGCAATGCAAATTGACAATTTAACGTATAACTATGCAGGTAATAGGCTGTTAAATGTAACGGATGCTTCCCAGAATTATTCAGGGTATGTTGGAGGTGGAAATACTATTGGCTATGATTTGAACGGAAATATGACGAATCATGTAGATAAAGAAATTACAAATATTCAGTATAATTTCCTCAACCTTCCTTCTATTCTTACTAAGAATAATAATACAAGTCCTTTCGGGGGTATTATCTCCCATCTTTATGGAGCTGATGGAAGAAAACTTAAAAAAGTATATTCTTATTACAAAAAAGATTGGCAGGGAAATACAAACCTTGCTCTAACGACTACGGATTATTTGGATAGTTTTCAATATGTACTTGAAGGCATAGGATTTGGATGTATTGATTGTCCTCCTCCTACACCTGATTTACAGTTTGTACCGACCTCAGAAGGTTATTTTGATTTTGTAAAAAATAAGTATATTTACAACTATACAGATCATTTGGGAAATGTACGTTTGAGTTATTTCAACAATGGCAGCAACACAGCAGTTCTTGAAGAAAACAATTATTATCCGTTTGGTTTAAAACATGAAGGATATAATGCTTTGACAGGAAATCCTGCTTATAAGTATCAATATAATGGCAAAGAATTACAGCAAGAAACGGGAATGTATGATTATGGAGCGAGAATGTATATGCCTGACTTGGGAAGATGGGGTGTGGTAGATCCTTTGGCGGAAGTTAACAGAGCTTGGTCACCATATCGTTATGCTTATAACAATCCTATTCGTTTTATAGATCCCGATGGAAGATTAGAAGGAGATTTTATAAGTGAAGATGGAACATATTTGGGTAATGATGGTATTGATGATAAAAAAGTTTATGTAGTAAAAACAACAAAATCAAGCTTTGATTCTGGCGCACCATCTGCAGGAATATCTAATAAGGATAGAAAAGCAACAGAAAAATTTATTACCGAAAACTCTGGAAATACTTCCGCATTTCAATCAAATAGTTTAGCTTATGATAATAGTGTTGAAATTACAGGAAGTCCTGATACACGTCAAGGGATGGTAGACATAGTCAATCAGGATAATGGAAAAGGAGGGACATCTGATGCAAATAATAGAGAATACGGAGGTAGAATTAAAAAAGACGGTACTGTTGTAGAATCTCCAATGGGACCTGTTCGCGATCCCGCAACAGATCCAAATGCAAGTATTTCGATTACTAGCTATGGAAATCAATCTATATTTCACTCGCATCCAAGTGGAAGTAAAACTGAATCATCAGGTTCAAATAATATTATGGGATCATCTTCTGCAACGATAGGAGGAACTACAACTACAAGTAGTTGGGGGAATGCACCATCAAATCAAGGAGGAGATATTCAAAATAGTGGAACTGCAATTAATTATGTTTTCTCCAGATCAAATGGAACTGTATATATTTATAATAATACAGGTGTCAAAGCGACTATTCCTCAAAAATACTTTGTAACCCCTAAAACAAAATAGAAATGAAAAGAATAATATCTTTAATCTGTATTTTTTTACTTTGTTCTTTTACGATTAAAGCTCAAAAATTAGACAATGAATATAAAACTTTAAAAGATGATGCTATAGTAATTAGTGGTGATGATTTTTATAATTTTTATAAGCAAGAATTGAGTAAAGATATTCAAACCGAAAATTGGAAACTTTATATACAGCAACTTTCTACTAAGATTAATAATTTATATTTACTAGACGAGAATAATCGAGGTTTTAAAATAAACACTATTTCTAAAATACAATTCAAAGAAATTGATATTTATGATAAAAATAACAGAAGCCTTTTAAAAAAAGGAATAAATGTATGGAAAATCATAGAAGTATTAAACGGAAATAGAATCACAATCAACATTATGGATTTTAAAATAACATACAAGAATAAAAACTATCAGTTTACAAATGTAGGAGGTTCGGTAATAGTGTTTGAATATTCTTGTAAAGAAAATCAATGGAAGTTATTAACCGTAAAACATTTGGGTATTTAAATAAACAACTTCTCTCAATTGAATGGAATTATAGAACTACAAGTACAACGGGAAGGAGTTGCAAGAGACTGGAATGTATGACTATGGAGCGAGAATGTATATGCCGGATATTGGAAGATGGGGAGTGGTGGATCCGTTGGCAGAAAAGATGAGAAGACATTCTCCTTTTAATTATGCTTTCAATAATCCAATTAATTTTGTAGACCCTGACGGAAGAGAAGGTACAGGATGGATTAAGTCAGTTGTTGATGGGCAAACATCTTGGACTTACGATAAAGATGTTCATTCATTACAAGATGCTCAAGATAAAAAATATATGGGAGTTTAGGAATATCAAGATGCTTTAACAATAACAGGAACAGATAGTAATGGCAATCAAAATTATCAATATAATTTAAGTGATACAGGAGTTGCAACCGACTCTAGTGGAAAGGTTATGACTGAATCCTTTACAACTGGAGCAGGAACTCAAATTGGAATTAATCCTGATAGTCAAAATGTTGGCAACTGTAGGCCAATTAAAATTAGCTGGATCTGGAGGAATGGGGGTAGAACTTAGATACAGTTCAATAGTTGGTTATGGATGGTCTGGAGCCCTAGTTATGTTTCTGCTGATAATAATAATGGAAGTTCTTTTTATGCCAATATAAATTTTGATGTGGATTATGATGTGGGTCCATCTTTAAGTATGTATAGCGTAACTCCTGCCGAGGGGCATGATTTTAAAATTGGAGATTTTGCAGGAAATGGAATGAGTTATTCAGGAGGTGTTCCATTTCTTAATGCATCTTACGGAGGAACAGACTATGATGGCAGATTTCAATTACGGGATATGAATCCGAGTAATTTTGGACTCAATAATAACGGAGCAAAAGGTTATACAACTTTTGGTATTGGAACTAATCCAATTGGCGCAGGTGGATCTTATCAATATGGTGCAACGAAACTTTTTTGGACAACACCACTTAAAAATTAATATTAAAATGTTTAAGAATAATAAAATAACAGTTATACTTTCATTGATTGGATTCCTAGTTCTTTTTATCTATTTTAATTCGGAGAAAAAAGATTTGTCTGATTTTTTTAAATCAGGAACAGAATCATTCCTAGACGATTTTTCTCCGATTGAAATGAACAAAGAAGTATATTTAGGTGAGATTGCAGATACGGCAAATCACATGAATGCTTACATGAATTTTGGAGAAGTCTGTTTACCTATGCTTGACCAATGGACAGGAAAAATTCATTTAGGTGATCATGTTTCTAAAGAAAAAGATAGTTTAACATTATTGATTGAAAGAGATAATAAAATATATTATCTACATTTTGATAATAAGAATTTTAATGGAGCCCCACCTCCATGTAAATGCGAAAAATTAAAGAAAAATAATCACTAGTCCTAAATAATCGTTACAGATTAATAAGATAAAAATACTAATATGTGCTATAACAATAGATTCGTTACAAATTAAGAGAGGGTTTTCTTAGCCATAAAAGATACCGGAAATAAAAGAGGAGACCTTTTGGGTCTCCCTTTCCGTATATCTAAAAGCCTAGTGCTGGTAGGTTGCTCCCCAGCAGAGCCTACTTCCTCTTGGGCTTTGAAACTAAATTAATATTTTTTTGTTTTATATAACTTAAATAAGTATAATTTCTGGGCAATATTACTTCATTCGAGTCCCAAAATTTTGCAGTAACATCAGGCTGAATAGGGATGAGATGTTCCAACAACTGTAACTTTTCCCAAGGCGTTTTTCCATTCAAAGAAGAGTGTGGTCTTTTCTTATTGTAGAACTCCTGCCATTCAATAGCTAAAGCATTTAAATCAAGATCTGGATCAGATAAATCTATTAGTGACCAGAATTCGGATTTGTCAGTCTGTTGGGTTCTTTCTACTTTACCATTTAAATGAGGGGATCTGGGCTTGATGGGCCTGTATTTGATAAAATGCTCATGCAATTCGTATTGAAAGGAATAATTAAAAAATTCCGTTCTCCAGTCAGTTTGAATATGCTGTATAGGAAAATAGAATGTATCCAAAATTTCACCTAAAAAATGTATCGTACTTTCTGCTTTTTTATTAGAGTAGATCCTAATAACTTTCATTCTTGTAAATAGATTTTAAGCCAATCTTTGCGAGCCTTAACTTGCTGTTGTTGTTTATTCATGGATAAAGGTTTTAAACTTTACACCATAAATTTAAGTCATTTTTGTAGCGGATCTATTGATACTTTATAATTAATCAAAAGCAGCTTCTCAAAATCGGGTTTGTCCTCAATGGTAACCTTCTTCTGAGATGATATTTTCGTAGTTCAGAATCTGATCTGCACTAAGGTTAAAAAGCTTAGAAAGCTTCAACAACTCATCTACCGTCTGTGACCGTTCTCCAGCTTATTGTAATTGCTGTTGCCAATAGCGAGATGTGAATAAACTTCTTTCTGCATAAGTCCTTTATCTTTTCTTACTTCTGTAAGCCGCTTACCAAAGTTATAGACTTCATAAATGTATTAACATAACAGCCTCCTAATAATTACTTCACCCTTCCCGGATTCTGCTTCAAAAAACTATCCCATCCGCTATACGACTTTGTATCTGCAATAGTCCCCGAGTTGAAATGATGGCATACTGCGACAGCCAGGCCATCCGAGGCATCTAAATATTTAGTAGGAAATTCCTTCAGATTTAAAAGGTTTTGGAGCATCCCTGCAACCTGCTCCTTGCTGGCGTTTCCGTTTCCGGTGATGGCCATTTTAATCTTTTTGGGTGAGTATTCCGTAATAGGGATATTCCTGTGCAGGCTTGCGGCCATGGCTACTCCCTGAGCCCGGCCCAGTTTGAGCATACTCTGCACGTTTTTACCGAAGAACGGAGCTTCCAGAGCAACTTCGTCAGGGTGGTACTCATCGATCAGTGCTAATGTTTTGTCAAAAATATATTTCAGTTTGGTTTCGTGGTTCGGATATTTTTTTAGGATCAGTTCGTGGATAGAGATCATTTCCATTTTACCCTTTTTAATGGAAATAATGCCAAAACCCATAATTGCTGTTCCCGGGTCAATACCTAAAATTATTTTCTCTGAAATCATTCATCAAAGATAGGGTTTTATAAATATTTTCTGATACAGTTGAGATAAAAGCTTCTTTGAGAATTCAGTTTTCCTGTAAAGCTTTTTCGGCAATGGGGATCCACTTTCCATCGTGGCGAAGAAGTGAAATTTTATTAACTATAAATTTAGTTCTGTATTCTTTATTCTTGTAAACTTCCCACGCCTTCAGGTAATTGTCATAGCTGAGGTCTCTATAGCCGACCGTCATATGTGGAGTGAAAGTGTATTTTGTAAAATTGAAGTGCTGTTTTACTCTTTGGTGAAGAATGTTTAAATTATTGTTGGTTTCAGGCTGAACAAAAAGGACAGGATTCTTTGGGTTAGGAAAGCTTCCAAAACCGTTCAGAATGATTTCAAAAGGAGACATATTTGTATCTATTTTTTGAAAAGCTGCATGAATGTCACTTTCCAGTTCCAACTCTCTGGAAAAAGGAGGAAATAAAGTAATATGGGCATCATTTTTTATGGCCTTTGAATTTCCGTAATTCAGCATAAGATCTTTTTTGAAAACCTTCACTTCTTCAATAATTTCCTGGGGCGGATAAATGGCAATGAAATACATTTTTTTCATAGCTCAATGTAATATTTTTTTAAACATATATATAAAATCTAAAGACTACCAATTAGAATAAGAATAACACGCTAATACGGCTTGATATTTCATTTATTTTTTCCTATTTGCTGCTTCCCGGTTCATACCTTGTTTATGTATATGCAGATTTTGCTTTAGCAGTTTTTGTAATGTTGTTGATTTTTAGTTTTAATGTTTTGATTTAAGCTGCAGCAAAGTGTTTTCCAGATTATCCGTTATCCTTTTAACTTCGATATGGGGGCGAAAAGTTGAACTTTTGCCTTTTTCTTCATCTGCGATATTAGACAGTATAATGACAGATGTTTTTGTCTGAGGATAATAAATATTCAGAGAAGGGGAGCCTTTCACATAGCCGCTGTGAAAATAGCTTTCGGGCCTTCCCATATTCAGCATGATCCCATAGCCATAGCCCATCTTTCCAAAAATCGCATGATGCCTTACTGCCCCTTTGGAGACGAACTGTTTTAAAGTTTCAGGTTTCAGGATTTTTCCACCATAAAGAGCATTATTCCAGATGTGTAGATCTTCTATGGTGGAAAGAATTCCGCCTGCCGGAGTTCCTATGTCTTTCCCACCTAATCTTTTCGGCATATTGGGAACTATTTGTGCATCTTTGCCATTACCCAGGTAAGCACTGGCAAAGTTTTTTCCTTCAAAAATGTTTCCGGTTGACGAATTTTTCATGCCTGCCTTTTTGAAAAGCTCCAGCGCATTTTCGTCATAAGTTTTTCCTGAAACAGTTTCCACAATTTTGCCCAAGGCATTGAAACCGTCATTAGAATAGAAAAAATCTGAGCCACTCTTGAACATCAGTTTTCCTCCGAAAAGATTTAATCCTGAAGTATGATTTAAAAGCTGATGAATAGTGATATTCTCGTATTCTTTGGTCCTGAATTCTTTTAAATAGTCAGATACTTTGTCAGTAACATTCAGCTTTCCCTGTTCCATCTGAAGAAGAATAAGAACAGCTGTGAATTGCTTACTTATAGATCCGATGGCAAAAACGGTGCTGCTGTCTATTTTTATTTTATTCTTGAAATCTGAATAACCATTCTCTTTCTGGTAAAGCTCTGTTGAATCCTTGAACACAGCAATGCTGCCATTGAAATCATATTTTTTAAAAACAGAATCAATCTGCTGTTTCAAAAGTGTCTTTTGAAAAGCCATGACCGTAGAATCGATGATTGCATTTTTGTCAACAGGTTTTGAGGTAGAAACCAATTCATTTTTACATGAAAGCAAGCCGGATGCAAGTACAATAAGTACAAGAAAAGAGTGGAATTTTTTTATCACAGTGTGTATTTATATTAAAATTGGAAATATCAAATAGAAATATGCCTATTTAAAGGTAACAAAATCCATTGAAGTCTCAAAGACAAGCAAAATTTATGCTAAGACAGGAGAATTGTTTCTAAGTATTTAATATTTTTGATCAAATTATCCCTTAACTCCACAACCATGATGAAAGAATACTTGAAAAACGATTCAGACCAAATTGACCATATCCTGGAAATGATAAAGAAACAGGGAACTGAATTCCTGAATAACATCAATGAAAGGATGACTTCCGTAGATAATACATTAATATCAGGTAAAGCAGATCTGTCGGAATCTGGTTTTGGAACTGAAGAAACATTGAGAATATTCAATGAAAGATTTGAACCGATTATGGTAGGCTCATCAGGTCCGAGGTATCTCGGATTTGTCACAGGAGGATCCACACCAGCTTCTATTGCCGGTGATTGGCTGGCTACAATTTATGATCAGAATACACAGTCTGCAAAAGGACAGGGAGACATTTCAGCCAATGTGGAGCTCGAAACCATAAAGATTCTGCTGGAACTTCTCGGACTACCACAAAATTTTCTGGGAGGTTTCGTCACCGGAGCTACTATGTCGAATTTTACATGCATGGCTGTTGCCCGCCAATGGCTTGGAAAAGAACAGGGAAGGGATATTGCTAAGGAAGGTATTTCCGGAAAGATCAATATATTAACAGCTACACCTCATTCTTCATCTATAAAATCCCTGTCACTTTTGGGGATTGGAAGCAGTAATATTATAAAGATCAAAACAGCAGGAGAAGATCGGGAAGCTATCGGTATTACGGATCTGGAAGATCAGATTATGAAACTTAACGGAGAACCATTTATTTTAATTTCCAGTGGAGGAACAGTCAATACAGTTGATTTTGATGATTTCAATGCAATACACCAATTAAAAGAAAAATATAATTTCTGGTGGCACATTGATGCGGCTTTTGGAGGCTTTGCGGCATGTTCAGAAACTTATAAACATCTTGTTGACGGCTGGGAAAATGCAGACAGCATTACGGTTGACTGTCACAAATGGCTCAATGTTCCTTATGAAAGTGCTGTCTTTTTTGTAAAAGAAGACTACAAAATTTTACAGGTAGAAACTTTTCAGAATTCCAATGCTCCTTATCTTGGAGATCCGTTGGAAAGCTTTAGCTATTTAAATTTTCTCCCCGAAAACTCAAGAAGATTAAAAGCACTTCCTGCATGGTTTTCAATCATGGCTTATGGGAAAAAGGGCTATCAGGATATTGTAGAAAATAATATAAAACGATCTCAACAGTTCGGGCAGTTGATTAAAAATAGCAATGACTTTAAACTTCTGGCTCCTGTTCGGCTAAATACGATATGCTTTACTTTAAAAGATGAAAGAAAACAGGATGCAGTAGGAAAGTTTTTGGAAATGCTTAATGGTACGGGAAAAGTTTTTATGACCCCTACTTTTTATAATGGTCATAAAGGAATCAGGGCTGCTTTTGTCAATTGGAGAACCGGTGATAAAGATATTCAGATCATCTTTGATGTGATGAATAAAATTATCTCAGAGATGGAATGATACCCATAACTTCCTTGTTTTAAGCTGGGTTTATTTAAGGATCAGATCACAGAACCAGAAAATATATGATCCGTCTTCATCTTCAGGGCTGGCTTTAGGTTTGGGATATGTTTTCTTTACCGTTTCCCCGACTTCAAAAAAAACAGGCTCTTTAAAAATAGGTCCGTCGAAAGTAAAAGTGTGAAATTCTCCATTTTCGCCGCATGGATCAATATCTTTCGGCAGATCGCGAATAAAATCTTTATCGATGATCCTTCCTGCAAAGCTTTTATCCAGGTAAGTTTCGTTGACGCACGTAACAATCGTTTTAAAGCCAAGGTCCAGAAACTCATGGATAAGGTCTGTCGTGTTCTTTTTCCAAAGCGGGAAAACAGCTTTCATTCCGATGGTTTTCAGCTGGTCTTCACGGTATTTCCGGAGATCTTCCAGGAAGATATCTCCAAAGATCGATTGGGTAATTCCCATAGCCTGAATTTCAGCCATCGTTTTATTCATGAGATCACGGTACTCTTCCATAGACGGTTCTTTTGGAAGCTCCATTTTAATCAAAGGAAAACCCAGACATTTAGCCTGCTTTTCCAGAAGCGACACATGAACACCATGCATAGAAATTCTCTGAAATTCTTTATTAATGCTTGTAAGCAGGGTAGTAACTTCGTACTGGTCTTCCTGCAGAACTTTGTAAAGGGCAAGCGCAGAATCTTTTCCGCTGCTCCAGTTGAATACGGCTTTGGGTTTCATTAATTCATTCTGCATTTTATTTTGCTGCATCATTCATTTCTGCTTCAAATTGTGCTAATCCGGCTTTGGTGCTTCCTTTATCAGTTGCTGTTTGCCATTCTTTCTTGGCTTTGGTTTTGTCACCCAGACTATAATAATAGCTTCCTAAAACCGTATGACCTTCAACCTCACCCATGCTGATGATTTTTTGTCCTAGCTTGATAATTTCAGGATTCTGTTTAGGCTTTTTCAGTTTGTTTTTTAAAACAGCTTCCATTCCTCCAATATCATTCATAACCATTAATCCAAATTTTTCCATACATGCCTTTGCAAGTCCTCTGGTACACAAATCATCAATGGTTTTTGTATAATTTACCATTGCATTTTCATCAAATAATTTCTCAAGATCATTGGTTTTTGTTCTTGTTTTACGGTAATATTCGTAAAGAAGCTGTGCGTTTTTCTTAGCCAGAGCGTCATCTTTTCTGTTATTTTCAGCGATGCTGTCTTTCTTCAGATCCCATTTGGTGTTTTTTACCCAGGATGAATTTCCGGACAAACGGTTTTTAGAAATCTTAAAAATAAAAATATCCTTATCCGGAAAAAGGACTACAGAATCATTTTTTACAAAGTAATCTCCTTTTCCATATCCTGCAATATCAACCTTTCCGTTGCCATCAAAGGCAAAATATGGGTATAACGTTTCTTTAGAATTAGTCATAAAATAACCCTGAAGGTTATTATTGGCTTCCTGAGCGTTGAAGAATCCACTGAAAATAATTCCTATCAGGAACAAAATGTATTTCATTAGTTAAAATATTGCTATTGTGTAAAAATACAAAAAACCTCAAAGAAAATTCCTTGAGGTTTAAATTATAATATAACTGAAATAGCATTCAGTATTATTTAAAATGTCTGTTCGACAGGACTACATATTTCTTCTGTACTTACCACCCACTTCAAATAAAGCGTTGGTGATCTGTCCAAGAGAACAGTATTTCACGGCATCCATCATCACAGCAAATAAGTTCTGCTGGTTAATAGCTGCATATTGTAACTTTTTAAGGGCTTCCTCAGATTTATCCTCATTTGATTTTTGGAAATTATGAAGCGTTTCAATCTGAACCTGCTTTTCCTCTTCAGTAGAACGGATCACTTCGCCCGGACGAACCGTTGGTGAACCATCTTTTCCAAGGAAAGTATTCACTCCAATGATCGGATATTCTCCTGTATGTTTCAGCCATTCGTAATGCATAGATTCTTCCTGGATCTTAGAACGCTGATACATGGTTTCCATAGCACCAAGAACACCGCCTCTCTCTGTAATTCTGTCGAATTCTGTATACACAGCTTCCTCTACAAGGTCTGTCAGTTCTTCAATAATGAATGACCCCTGTAATGGATTTTCGTTTTTAGCTAAACCTAATTCCTTATTGATAATCAATTGGATGGCCATTGCTCTTCTTACCGATTGCTCAGTTGGAGTCGTAATCGCCTCGTCATATGCGTTTGTGTGAAGAGAATTACAGTTGTCATAAATTGCATAAAGAGCCTGCAGCGTCGTTCTGATATCATTGAAATCAATTTCCTGAGCGTGAAGAGAGCGTCCTGAAGTCTGGATGTGGTATTTCAGCATCTGGCTTCTTTCGTCTGCCCCGTATTTCAGCTTCATAGCTTTTGCCCAGATTCTTCTTGCTACACGTCCGATTACTGAATATTCAGGATCGATACCGTTGGAGAAGAAGAAAGATAAGTTGGGAGCAAAATCATTAATATCCATTCCTCTAGACAAATAATATTCCACATAAGTGAAACCATTTGCAAGTGTAAATGCCAGTTGGGAAACCGGATTCGCACCCGCTTCAGCGATATGATAACCTGAAATAGAAACAGAGTAGAAGTTTCTTACTTTTTCTGTAATAAAAAACTCCTGAACGTCACCCATTAATCTTAGGGCAAATTCAGTAGAAAAAATACAGGTATTCTGAGCCTGATCTTCTTTTAAAATATCGGCCTGAACCGTTCCACGAACTGTAGCAATCGTTTTTGCCTTGATTTCTGCATACGCATCAGCAGGAATCACTTCATCTCCTGTAATTCCCAATAGTTTTAAACCTAAACCATTATTGGAAGGAGGAAGCTCCCCATTATATTTAGGTCTTTCCAAGCCTCTGTCGTCAAATTTGGCTTTTAAAACAGCTTCAACTTTAGATTCAAGCTTATGTTCAGCAATATATTTTTCAACATTCTGATCGATGGCCGCATTCATAAAGAACGCTAAAAGCATGGGAGCCGGACCGTTGATCGTCATGGAAACTGAAGTCATTGCATTAACCAGATCAAATCCTGAATACAGTTTTTTAGCATCATCCAGTGTCGCGATAGAAACTCCGGCATTTCCGATCTTACCGTAAATATCCGGTGGTAATGCTGGATCCTGACCGTAAAGCGTTACAGAGTCAAAGGCGGTAGACAGACGTTTTGCATCCATTTCTGCAGAAACATAATGGAATCTTCTGTTCGTTCTTTCCGGACCTCCTTCTCCCGCAAACATTCTTGTAGGATCTTCACCGGTTCTTTTGAACGGATAAATCCCTGCTGTATAAGGGAATCCTCCCGGAAGATTTTCCTGGCCCTTCCATTTGATCAGGTCACCCCAGTCAGTGTATTTTGGTAAAGCAATTTTTGGAATCCTTAAGTGTGATAAAGATTCTGTTGAGGTTTCCACCTTAATCTCTTTTCCACGTACAAAATAAGAATAGAATTCTTCATGGAACGCTTTTTTTGTATCATCCCATGTTTTCAGGAAATCAATATTTTCCTGCTGAAGGTCTTTTTCAGCTTTTTGATATTCGGTGTCTAATGTTTCATTGGATAAGAAACTTTTTACCCCTTCTATATGATACATTTTTCTGGCAAGCTCGGCCTGCTTTTCTACTGTTGCATCATACTGCTTGTTATTTTCTACAATTTCAGAAAGATAACGGACCCTTTTCGGAGGAATGATTGTTACTTCATCGGTAATTTCCTGCTCAACAAATCCTTGTAAATTTAAATCTGAGAACTTATCGTTTACTTTTGCAACTAATCTGTTGTAAAGTTCCGTAGTTCCGTGATCGTTGAACTGAGATGCTTTTGTAGCATAAACAGGCATTTCATCCAACGGCTGTTCCCAAAGCAAATGGTTTCTCTGGAATTGCTTTCTTACTGCCTGAAGCGCATCAAGAGCTCCACGTTTGTCAGATTTGTTTAAAGCAACAAGATCTGCGTAATCCAGCATGTCGATTTTTTCAAGCTGTGTGGAAGCTCCATATTCCGGAGTCATCACGTACATTGAAACATCAGCAAAATCTGAAACTTCCGAACCGGACTGTCCAATCCCTGAGGTTTCCAGAATAATAACATCCGGATGAGCCAGTTTCAGTACATTCAAAGCTGAATGGATGAAAGGCGAAACTGAAACGTTATTTTCTCTTGTTGCCATAGAACGCATATAAACTCTTGGATCATTGATCGCATTCATACGGATCCTGTCTCCTAACAACGCACCTCCGGTCTTCTTTTTAGAAGGGTCGATAGAGATAATGGCAATTTTTTTATCAGGATTTGAGCGGATGAAACGTCTTACCAGTTCATCTGTTAAAGAAGATTTTCCGGCTCCTCCTGTACCTGTGATCCCGATGATCGGAATATTTAAATCTTTTGATTTTTCGTCAATTGCTTTTACCAGTTCAGGTTTTTCCTCTGAAAAGTTTTCTACTGCTGAAATAATTTTAGCAATGCTGGTAGAGTTTTCAAAATTAATTGAATCTAAATCATCAGCTGTAATATCTTTTCCGGTTGCGAAATCAGATCTTTTAACCAGATCATCAATCATTCCCTGTAGACCAAGTTCACGGCCGTCATCCGGAGAATAAATCCTGTCGATTCCATAAGACATGATATCTTCAATTTCTTCAGGCAGGATTACACCACCGCCACCACCGAAAATTTTGATCTGTGGTGAATTTTTTTCTCTTAAAAGGTCATAAATATATTTGAAATATTCGTTGTGACCGCCCTGGTATGACGTTAATGCAATTGCATTGGCATCTTCCTGGATCGCTGTATTCACAACTTCCTCAGCAGATTTGTCGTGGCCAAGGTGGATGACTTCACATCCTGTTCCCTGGATCACGCGTCGCATGATATTGATCGCAGCATCGTGGCCGTCAAATAATGACGCCGCAGTTACGATTCTCACTTTATTGGTTGGAGTATATTTTTGGGTTTCCATAAAAAATCTAGAAAATTTCTGAATTTTCAAATATAATAATAAAATAAGAACCGTTTGATTTTGGTTATAAATTTGATTATTAGCTGATTATGTGTTTGCTTATGTTTGACTTTTCCCCATCTTAACAATCATTCGTTTAAAAAAGATAAGTAAATTCTCTATTTTTGCAGTCTATTTTTATAAATATGCAAAAAGCTCTGATATATTTCGCCTTAGGAACAGTAGTCAGTTTCCTGATTAATTATTTCTTTTTAAGCACACAGAATATAGGATTAGACCTGTACTATGCTGTGGCTTTCGGCTGCGCCTGGGGATTGGCTTATTATCTGGATACACCGGATTTTTCCCTGCCTAAGAAAATGGGGCTGTCAT
Organism: Chryseobacterium sp. W4I1; assembly: GCF_030816115.1. NCBI lineage: Bacteria > Pseudomonadati > Bacteroidota > Flavobacteriia > Flavobacteriales > Weeksellaceae > Chryseobacterium > Chryseobacterium sp. W4I1. The sequence goes on along the minus strand of NZ_JAUSXQ010000001.1, from coordinate 3,451,604 downwards.
TTGCGGCAATGGGGGTTCTGGTTCTGATAGGAACTTTATTATTTAGCCTCCAGCTTGCTATTCCGTCTATCCTGAAATTTTCTACAGTTTTTGTGGCATATTATTTAATTGCCAGTTTCAGAGCCAATAAGTCTCTCCGCCGTTAGTGCATTAATAAGAAACTAACGATTCCCAGACCCATCAGTAAGAAAGTGAAAATAATGGTGTTGATAAAAAACAGAAGGGCACCTACTAGTATCGTCAGGGCAGGGTGGGTTCTGTATGTTTTATAATGAGCTATAAAAAAATAGCATCCTGCGTAAACAACTGCAGATGTGGTAAGCAGTCCTTTTATGAACATGATAAAAGTATTTTCATCAAAATAGCTTAATACTTTATTCAATACAAAAAGCAGCAGGGTAAGCAATAGTAAAAAGGAAAAGTAGTGAAGTGTAAATACTCCGTGATCAAAGTACCACCATTTTCTTTTACTGTGAAAGATCCACAGCAGGAAAGCAAATAGTGGAAGATATATAAAGAGTGCTTTGGGCAGGTTATGGATGGAACTCTTTATAAACAGATTGGTGATCTCATTAGGAGAATGACCTTTTTCCTCCAGTTCAAAAATCTTGGCAAGGAAGGGACGGAAAGTTTGATATTTCTGGCCATTTTTCTTCTCCCTGTTATCAAAGTCTTCCATAGACTTTAATCCCAAAGATTTTGTAATGCTCTTACTTGTAAATATGTTTTCAACGTCTATATCATCTTTCTTATTAATCTGGGAGGAATCTAATGCATGAGCCAGCATCCCGCCGGTTAAAGAATCTGCCTTTGCCACTTCAGGAGACTGTAAAGCATTACGGACCTCTTCATTTTTAGCCACTTCTTTCTTAATTTCATTATTGATTTCTTTTCCTTTGTGGATCTGAACTCCCTCTTTTCCGAAATTCAGATCTGTTATTTGGAATGAAATAAAAAGGAATGTTACAAAACTGATAAAAATATAAAGTTTCACGGGAGGTACAAACCGGGCTCTTTTCCCTTCCATGTAAATCTGAGTAAGTTTTCCGGGTTTGAAAAGAAGATTCTTCATCGTTCCCCAGAACTGTCCGTCATAATGGGTGAAATCTTCAAAAAAGTGAGTGAAGAGATAATAAAAAGGGTGGCGGCTTTCGATATTCTCCTGTCCGCAGTGTGGGCAGTATCTTTCTTCGACCTGATGCCCGCAGTTCAGGCATGTTTTATCTTCTCTTATTTTTCCGTGACCCATGGATATTGTAATATAGTTTGCACAAATATAAATATTTCGCAATATAAAATAATCACATTGATAAGTTTTGAGGGGAATTTTTAAAGTAAAGTTAATAAAGAAAGAGTTGAGGGACAAACTCTTTACTTTATCATTTGTGTTTTTAGAATCTTCGAAAATTTTTCATTCATCGGTGATTCATTTTACAAGTTCTGTGCCAAAAGTAAAATTGTTGTTAATGCCTGTTAAAGCCTTTTTAAAGTTCTTATTAAGATTTTAAAACTTGAAAAGGATCAGAAGTGCGTAAGGGTTACAATATAAGTAGTTGAAATTCTGCAACTACCGAACGGAAAATGAATTGTAAAGGTAAAAAGTGTTTCATTTGATCAAAGGAAAAGGAAGATGCTCAAATAGATTAAATAAAATATGTTTTTGGGTTACGAAAATTATTTGTACCTTTGCACACCCTTTTAGGGGAAAATTATGTTTAATCTTTAACTAAAACGTGTGAATACATTAAGTTACAAAACTGTTTCAGCGAACAAAGCTACTGCTAATAAAGAATGGGTTGTGGTAGACGCTGAAGGACAGCCGTTAGGAAGACTAGCTTCTACGGTTGCAAAGATTTTGAGAGGTAAGCACAAAACGAACTTTACACCTCACGTAGATTGTGGTGATAACGTAATCGTTTTGAATGCTGGGAAAATTACGCTTTCCGGAAATAAGTGGGCTGATAAGACTTACATCTGGCATACAGGTTATCCTGGTGGACAGAAGTCTATGACTGCGGCTGAACTTCAAAAGAAAGATTCTTTAAAAGTATTGGAGAAATCTGTAAAAGGTATGTTACCTAAAAACAGGTTAGGATCTGCTTTATTGAAGAACCTTTATTTATATGAAGGAACTGAGCACAAACATGAAGCTCAACAGCCTAAAACAATTAATGTTAACGAATTTAAATAATTAATTATGTCTATAGTTCACAAAATCGGAAGAAGAAAAACTTCTGTAGCTAGAGTTTATGTAAGACCAGGTTCTGGAAACATTACAGTAAACGGTAAAGATGCTGCAACTTATTTCTCTACAGACGTGATGGTTTACAAATTGAACCAGCCGTTTATCCTTTCTGAGACTGTTGGTCAGTATGACGTTACCGTAAATGTTTTCGGTGGTGGTAATACAGGTCAGGCAGAAGCTATCAGATTAGGTATTTCAAGAGCTTTATGCGAAATCAATGCTGAATTCAGATTAGCCTTGAAACCTGCTGGTTTACTTACGAGAGATGCAAGAATGGTGGAAAGAAAGAAGCCAGGTCAGAAAAAAGCAAGAAAGAGATTCCAATTCTCAAAACGTTAATTTTCAGACTTCAGATACAAGATCTCAGATTTCAGAATTTTTTTGGTCTGTTATCTTATGTCTAAAATCTATTTATCAAAACAAAAAATTGCCCGTTACGTTTAGCATCCAAACGCTTCTCCCATCTAAAGAAGTTGTTGATTGTTTAAAAGACGGAAAGTAAACTAACAAAAACAGAAAACATGGCAAAAGCAAATGTAAAAGACCTTTTAGAGGCTGGCGTACACTTCGGTCACATGACTAGAAAGTGGAATCCAAATATGGCTCCATACATTTTTATGGAGAAAAACGGTATTCACATTGTAGACTTACATAAAACAGCAGTTAAATTAGATGAGGCGTGCAGCGCTTTAGAAAAATTAACTTCTGCAGGTAAAAAAGTTCTTTTCGTAGCTACTAAGAAGCAAGCGAAAGAAGTAGTTGCAAAACACGCTTCTGAACTTAATATGCCTTATATTACAGAAAGATGGCCAGGAGGTATGCTAACGAACTTCGTTACTATCAGAAAGGCGGTAAAGAAAATGAACCATATCGACAAAATGAAAAAAGACGGTACGTTCGAAACTTTATCTAAAAAAGAAAGATTACAGGTAGATAGACAAAGAGCTAACTTAGAGAAAAACTTAGGTTCTATCTCTGACATGGTTCGTCTTCCTTCTGCAATCTTCGTTGTAGATATTATGAGAGAACACATCGCTGTAACTGAAGCTAAGAAATTAGGTATTCCAGTTTTCGGTATTGTTGATACAAACTCTGATCCTAGAAAAGTAGACTTCGTTATCCCAGGAAACGATGATGCTTCTAAATCTATTGATATGATCTTAAACATTGTTTCTGATTCTATCAAAGAAGGTCAGTCTCAAAGAAAAGCTGATAAAGAAAAATCTAAAGAAGAAGGAGAAAAAGTATCTGCTGAAACAGATGCTGATTTCGATGCTGAATAATTAAAGATTTTCTTTAATATAGGAAAAACGCTGGATTCTGTCCAGCGTTTTTTTTTATTCATATTTAATCATGAAAAAACTCCCATTCAAAAGAGTGAGAGTTTATGTTAATTGCTGATCTTTATGGCGTGAGAAGTGGTAATAAATTTTGTAGACTGATACGATGAATTACACAGCATGCCGGACAATTTGTAATTCTGGTTTTTAGGAACCATAGTATAACCCACTCTGCCTGATGCTATTGGTATCTTTTTGAAAAAACCGTTTCCGCTTACGGTAAGAACCATATTGCACGGTGATTTATTTTCTACAGAAATAGACGTTCTGGGATTGGTAGGAGAGTCTTCATTAAGAAGATCGGTTAAAACATCTGCTGTTTCAGGCTTATAGGTCTTGATCAGTTCATTATATTCTCTTTCTGTACTCATTGCAGTATTTCCTACACTGTTTCCAGAACCCGAAGGATAAGAAGTTCTTACAGGATAGGTAGCATAGTTAGCTTCGCAGCTGACCAGAATAATTGAAATTCCTGAAAACACAAGCAGTTTTTTCATACCAGCTATTATTTTTTTAATCTTTTCTTTTTTGTTGGTTTTACCGGTGCCATTTCCTTTGGATCTTTCACTGTTTCATGTTTAGGGGAGCCCGGATTTTCAATCACTAAAAATATACTTTTTTTTATATCTTTCTGAGAAGAGTATCTTACATCGCAGACATTACTGTTTAGGCTGTATGAACCTTTGTTGAGGACAATGAAATTCTCTCCATGGGCGGGAACTGCCAGATTGTAAAAATCTTTTCCCTCAATTCTCAGAACAATATTACAGTCTGAATTATTTCTAAACAGAAGTACAGCCTCTTTTGAGGTAATATCTTCATCAAACATAGCGTTCAGAAGCTTTACTGTTTTTTCTTTGTGCTGATCAGAGGTTTCTGCAAGAAGTTTTTTAAATTCTTCCGCATCATTAGAGCTTGAGTTCCTCATGAATCTGTTCGGAATATCAGTCATTACGGGCCTGGCTTCCATGGGTTTGGAAGATTTGGCACCTTTTGTCCATTCAGCGTTCTTCAGAGCGATGAGTTTGGGTTTTAGCACCATCCTTTTAGGGTCTTCGGGATGTGCCTTTCTGAGGTACTCTTCAATTTCTTTGATATTTGTGCTTTTCAGGATCTCATTGTTTTTTTTCTGTGACTTCTGCGCAGAAGTAAAACCCGAAATCAGGAAAATGAAGAGGAGGGTCATTAAAGTTTTTTTCATCAATTTGGTTTATTCCATCAGCTTATCCGGAATTTTATATAGGTTATTGTTTTTCCTTTTGCTGAAAAAAGTTCTTCGTAATAGGTTTTTATGTCTCTAAGGTGTTCCGTACCGGGATCATATTCAGGAGCACCGTAAATATCGTGATGAGCTGAAATAATTTCATAGCCTGCGCCCTGCAGATATCCTAATGTATAACCATGAAGGAATTCAGAATCGGTTTTTAAATGAATAATGCCGCCTGGCTTCAGAAACTTTTTATATCGTTCTAAAAAGTCGGGATGCGTAAGCCTGTGCTTGGTACGTTTGTATTTGATCTGTGGATCGGGGAATGTGATCCAGATTTCATCAACTTCGTTTTCGGCAAAAAAATGATCTACAAGTTCGATCTGTGTTCTTAGGAAGGCCACGTTATTCATGCCATTTTCCACAGCTTCTTTAGCTCCGAACCAGAACCTTGCCCCCTTAATATCTATTCCGATGAAGTTTTTTTCAGGGAATGTTTTCGCAAGTCCTACAGAATATTCTCCTTTTCCACAGCCAAGCTCCAGAACGATCGGATTTTCATTCTTGAAGAAATCTTTTCTCCAGTTTCCTTTCAGGGAAATACCATTGATGGCATCCTCTCTTGTAGGCTGGATAACGTTTGGTAATGTCTTGTTTTCAGCGAATCTTGCTAATTTATTTTTGCCCATCGAATCATTTATAAAATCCCGCAAAAATAAGCAAATTTTACATAGATTGCCCTGCCTTTTACATATAAAAGAGTTGTGCTTAGAATATTTGCTTTCCGTCTATTGTGTTGCAGAACTTCCCAGTGCCACCATAATGGCTTTTTCGATAGTTTTTTGTGAGGCATACTGTGCCCCGCAGACCAGACTGGTGAAAAGATATTGTCCTTTGGTTATAACAATAGAACTTTCATCATGGGCAGGGATAGCAAGCCTGTATTTGGTAGTTCCAACCCCTTCCATTCTCACAATAATATTGCAGTCTGAATTATTTTTGATCAGAACAATACTCTCCTTGGAGTTGGGATCGTTATCAAACAGTGAGTTTAATATTTTTACGGTTCTGTTTTTGTGTTCCACAGGATTTACTGCCATCAGTAGATTGAATTCGTCGGCCTCTGCATTCGGAACAGCGGCATTGGCTGATGTATTGACAACAAATGTGTTCTGTGCATTACTTGGAGTATAGACTACAGTTGGTTGTTTTGCGGCAAGTTCTGCCTTGTATTTGGCGATCTGTTTCTGTTTGATAATGGCATTCATTTCATCGAAGCTGATCTTTGTAGATGGTCTTCTTTTCAGCAGGGCAAGCATTTCCTGCATGTCTTTCACTTTTTGGTCAGCGGGATGGGCATCCTTGATATATTGTGTCATCAGTTCCATTACCCTCGGCTTCAGGACAGATCTCCGGGGATCATCCGGGTGTGCATCTCTCAGAAATGCATTGATCTCGTAAATGTTTTTGCTCTTTATAATATTGGTATAATCTTTCCCCTTTTTCTGCGCAGATATGTTGAAGGAAAGAATGGAAATAAAAAGTAAAAGTAATTTTTTCATTGACAAATATTAATTAAAAAGGTTGAAGCTTTTCTTAATCTGTGTTTGGCCAATTAGTTTTCTCCATAATAACGACATCCTGCTGTTTTTATTTTAAACGTTTAATTGTGACATGAAATTAAGCATATTTTAAACAAAAAAAGAAATGTATACCATAAATTTTATATAGTATACATTTCTTTAAAGTTATTGTTATTAAAAATCTATTTAATTACCTCTTGGAGGTTGGAGGTTTTAAGTCTCTTCTGATAGATTGGCAGGTATTTTTCGATAGGTATTTTGATCGCCTCAAAATTGCCGGCAAGTACATATGCTTCGATATTTTCTGAAGTATAGACAAACTGAAGGAAATTGTCAATCAGGTTTTCAGGAATTTTGAATTTTGCAAAATAATCTTTGCCCAAATAATTCTTGATCTGACTCACAGAATTATTCATCCTTTCGTAGGCCATATACCTTTGTTTTTTCTTTCTGTCCCCCGAAAGTATATCATAAATACTCTCCAGGCTGAAAGTAAGTCCACCATCCCTTAATCCCGCAACCGGAAGTTCAGGAGATGTTCCGTCGCCTTTTGGTTCAGGAAGTCCGATTACTTTTTTCAGAGCCAGAGCCTTATCTACTTTTCTTATAGAATTTACATCATACCTTAGATTTCCCGTAGGCTTGAACCTGCTGAGTACAATTTCCTGGATCTCGTAATATGCAATTTTTAATTCAATTAAATTTTTCTGCTGTATCATCTCGGGAGTAAGCCTGATATCTTTCCGCTCTGTAACGATGGATGTAAAACGGATCACATCACCGGGAACTGCAGGAATATTATAACTACCATTGTAGTCAGTAAGCACTGTTTTCTGGGTATTCAGATTGGTTACATAAACCTGATTGAGATACAAGATAGAATTGTCTCTTAAAAATACATCTCCGGAATATATCTGTGCACTGACTTTTGCTAGAAAAACCAGCATTAATAGGGTAATTAGCTTCTTCATATAATTGGGGCAAAATTACGCAGAAATACAACAATTTATACCTGTTTAGATGGTAATTACTGGTTAAAGTTATATTAAACTTTAACATTAAACTGTTAATGAATGTTATAAACTTAAATAAATTAAAAGTATACAGATGAATTGCAGGTAAAACCATACTATTTTAGCTAAAAGACAATAAATATTTTGTTAAACCAAGCTATTTATTTTTTAAAAGCAGCCAGCTCGTGTATTTTACAGAAATTCCTGTGCCATATTCTGTCCAGCTAATATAATACCAGTAAGTAGCTGTAGGTACAGGCCTTCCACCTAATCTTCCGTCCCAAGTGTATCTGTTGCTTGGACTTCCTCTGAAGATTTCAGATCCGTAACGGTCAAATATTCTGAATTCCAGATTAGTATTGCTCATTAAAGCTGAATAATTGATCTCTTCATTATGTCCGTCTCCATTAGGAGTAATCGTATTGATCAGGTTGATAATAGCAAAGGGCTTTGTAACTTCTTCACAGAAATTTGAGTCTTTTACAAAAACACTATGTCCACCCCGTGGTACATTGTAGAAAACGTTTGAAAACTGCCAGGTTACCCCATCCAGAGAATACTCATAAGGAGGTGTACCGCCGCTTACTCCAACTGTTACCGTACTTCCATTAATTTCGATAGAAGTGATCATCGGAATAGGAGACTCTGTAACAGTAACATACTGCTTGTAAACACATCCATTAAAGGTAAGTTCCACCCAGTAACTTCCTACAGGAACATTGGTAATAGAAGGAGAAGTAGCTCCTGTGCTCCACAAGTATTTTTCAAATCCGGGACCAGCATCTAAAGTCGTAGTTGCTTTAGGACAGATGATCTTATCTTTTAAAAGATCTGATTTCTTGGGTTTTTTTACTGTTATTTTCACAGATCCTACTTCTGGACATATACCGTTTTTCTCGAATCTGATATAAAAGATCTGCGTTCCGGTAATATTTATTGTTGCTGATATTGCATTCGTGTCATTCTGTGCATCGGCCAGCGTTCCATGGAAGGTATAGGTAACATTCGGGTCTGCAGTAAACTGAGGTATGAATTGTGCCAGATTAACTGTTTTTATTCCGTCCAGGTCATCATCACAAATGCTGGTAACTACAGACGTTGTTATCAAAGGAATTCTGGCTCCTATACTGAACTGTAATGGCTTCACAACAACAGCGCAACCATCTGGAGATTCTACTCTTATGTAGATCGTTGTGGTAGCTGTATAGCTCCAGTTGTTAGGAAGTGTATTGTTATTGCCAGCATTGGCATCAGCAAGTGAAGCGTAATATCTTACATTGGTAAAATAGGCTGGGTTGTTAAGAACAATGCCTGTTACATTAGATAGTATAACGGTAACGGTTCCATCCATATTATCATCACAGAAAATACCGTTGTAGTTGTTTGTTACTACAGCCAGATTGTACAAAGAAAGAGTGATCTGAGCTATACTTTTACAGCCTATATTATTTTTTACGACAGCATACACAATGGTGCCATTCGGAGCTGTGTAAGCATTTGCTCCTGTGATTAGCGCACCCGGATTTTCTGTAATGGCATCTGCCATGGTTGGGTAGTAGGTAATACTTACTGGCGAATTGTTCGTTACATTAGCGGAAGTAAGGTCAAATGTTCCTTGTCCGTTAATATCGCATTCATGAAGTGTTACATTCATGACCGTAAGGGCAAGAATATTAAGAGTAACAGTTACCGTTTCACAATCCGTAAAAACAGGGTCGTCTCCACAGAATGTATAGGTGAAAGTATCTGTTCCCGGAGTTCCGGGTGTGGTAACGGTATAGTTAATGATGCCTGTTACAGGATCTATTACTGCTGTGCCTAAAGTAGGAGCTGTAACAATGGAAACTGTTGAAGGTACCGGAGTTTGTGTTGAGCTAGTGAATTGGGGAATAACAGTTTGTGTGTTACATACATTATAAGATGAAGTACTAAGCTTAGTACAGTTCAGTACTTTAAACTGCTCTGTCACCAAAGGAGCACATCTTCCCATCGTTACTGAACAGGTGTAATATCCTGATTGTGTGGGAGTAATGGAGGATCCTGTTGCTCCTGAAATAAGATTTCCATTCACATACCACTGATAGGTGTCATAAATAACCGGGTCTACCGTGAGCACAATACCTGGAACGCATGTCCCCCCAGACCTTAAGATAACAGGCTGAGTTGGAAAACCTGCAAAAAAGCCTCCATATCCTACCGCATCACTTCCTGCATTGATCCCAGCTGTGATCGCTTTATCTGAAACTATCGTGATTGTTCCTGTTACATTAGGAATGCCATAAGTGACCCAGTTGTTGGTGCCGGTCATATTAAAAGGACCGGTTGAAGCTGGAGGAATAACATTATTTACAGTGACGTTAGCTCCTTTTTCTGTAATGAGATTCAATTTTGTTGGAATATTGAGAACCCCTGATGGATTGGCATTAGAATGAACAAAATTTTCATCGATAAGCCCTAATTCATTGATCTGTTTTGGTAGATAGCAGTTCAGGGCAGGAATAAAATTGAATCCACCCGTAGCAATCTCACTTGTCGAAGCCGCTCCAGCGAGTAGTTGATAGACATAAGCATTTTTAGACGTTTTTAGATAAAGATTATAATGGTTGTTTCCTTGAAGCTTATATTTGGAACTTGGAATTATAAAATATTCACCGACATTTAAAGTGGCGAGAGGTGGTATCTCATCATTTACAAAAATTTGTGTATTATTTTCCGTAGCAATAACCAGAACTGTTTCCATATTGGATGTTATGCTCCCATTGCCTTTAACAAGGGCAAATTCTGTTCCCAGTTTTTCCACCGGCACAGACTGATCCATTAAAATATCAGAGCTGCTTATAAAGTTTCCTGCATACTGTCCGTTAAAATTTCCGTTGGTTACATTTACCGGTTTGTTTGAACTGATCTTTGCACCAATGAAGCCGTCAGAATTTCCAGCGATGGAGCCTTTTCCGTCAATCATATAAGACTGACCTTTATTGAGGCTAAAAGTCATAGTAGGATTAGTAACTCCTGTCGTTCCGTTTGAAAATTCAACGGCTGGCTTATAACCACTGACTGTAACCGTTGTATTATCTTCAGTGGCAAGAATACTGGTCATAAAATTTAAGATGGGATTGATGACCTTAATGGGTGCATAGGCTACATGAAAGTTTTTTCCCGTCGAAGAAATTCCTTTTGAAGTAATAATCTCAGCGTGATTAAATACAGAAAATCTCAGGTTGGCATAAAAAGGGAATTCTGCCTTTAGGTATAACCCTTTGGTTGTGGGGGTAAATAAATTTGCCTGATTGGAAGTAATAATATAGGTTCTTAAGACATCAAATTTTTGGGGACTATTTTTACTAATAGTTACCGTACCGATCAACACATTGTTGTTATATATGCTGACAGGAAAAGGTGTCGTTCTATTAGTCGATAAGTATAATTTTTGGTAGGGGTTGGGATTTGTTGTTCTGTCTACCATAGGTGCAAACCAATGTTCCCGGTCTAATTGAGCAAGGTTTAAGGTGAAAAAACAAAGTATAAATAAAAAAGATAAAATTTTCTTCATTCAGATAGTGAGTTTAACACAAATTTAATAATAAAAAGAATTGATTACTTCGAAAATTAATAAAAAAACCGCAATAAAAAAATTGCGGTTTTGAAACTTATATTTTTCAATTATTATTCTCTGCTTTTTACCAGAATCCAGCCTGTATATTTTACAGCGGTCTGCTTGCCCGCAGGCTCATTCCAGTGGATCTCAAACCAGTAGTTTCCGGTAGAAACTTTTTTGCTTCCGCCCAGAGTTCCGTTCCATTTATACCCATTAAATTGATCTCCCTGGAATATTTTGCTTCCATATCGGTCATAAATGGTAAACTGTAAGTTCTTTTTCCCTGCTAACAGAGAATAGTCGAGCACATCATTGACACCGTCATCGTTAGGTGTAATAGCATTGATGAGATTTGGGATGGTAATTTCCACCTTGATAGGGACACAATTATAACCGTCTTTTACATATACTGCTGAAATACCTCTCGCAACATCTGTAAATATATTGGAATCCTGCCATTGGATATTATCAAGAGAGTATTGGTAAGGAGGATTTTCACCTATAGCATATACCGTAACTGTGGTATTTGAAATGTCAATATTTGAAACAACCGGCTGGTCCGAAGCATATACCTTCACCGTCTGCAGGGTGGTGCAGTCACCTGTTTTCAGCCTTACCCAATAAGTTCCTACTCCTGCATTCTGAATAGCTTGGGTGGTTGCACCGGTACTCCATTCATAGCCACTGAAACCAGGACCTGCATCAAGTGTTGTTTTATCTTCCACGCAGATTATCTTATCAACAAGAACATCAGACTTTACAGGAGCAAGAACGGTAAGTGTAATTTCTGCAATTCTGTAACATCCGTTTGCGTTGCTCACTTTTACATAAGCCACACCGCTAGGAGCGATATAATTAGCTGGATTCAGGATCTCGTTGGTGCTGTTGTGAGCATCTGTAGGAGAAGGATAATATTTTTTTGTCACCCCAGGCTGAATCGTTACCGATGCATTGGTAAGGTTAAATAATCCTGTTACAGGGTTGTTGTCCAGGTAGCAAGCTCTTAAAGCCGCATTGTTGACCACAGGGCTTTCCGAAACAGTTAAATTTAAGGTCACTTCCTCACAGTCTGTGAAATCAGGGTTATTTCCACAGAATTTGTAGACGAAGGAGTCGGGGCCAACATAATTATAAGCAGGAGCATAGGAGATCACCCCAGTTGTAGGATCAACCACTGCATTCCCATTAGTAGGAGGCGTAACAATTATAACGCTTCCGGGTACTACAGACTGAGTAGAGTTGGTAAATGTAGGGACGATCAGTTTCACACCGTCGCATACTGTTTCGTTTAATGTTGTTTCTGTAAGACAAGTAAAAACTTTATAAACCGGAGTGGTTATAGGAGGGCATGATCCTACGGTAATCTTTACCGTATATTCACCTGATTGTGTCGGGATATAGGAATTAGATACGGCACCAGAAATAGGATTGTTATTTCTGTACCATTGGTAAGAATCAAAGCTGTCGTCTACTTCAAGCACAATGCCGGGAATACATTCACCGGTCTGCTTGGCGATAACAGGGATGGAAGAAAATCCTGCAAAATATCCACCATAACCTACTACACCACTTCCTCCTGAAATTCCTGCCGTTACAGCTTTCGATGAGGTGATGGTAACGTTTCCTGTAACATTCGGAACAGAATAAGATACCCATGAAGACGTTCCTGATACAACATAAGGTCCCTGAGCTGCAGGAGGTGTGGCTCCATTTACAGTGACTGCAGCACCAGTCTCTGTCAGGATATTCAGTTTAACATTATTGGTGGTAGGAGGCAGGATATTGATATTTCCAATTTCATCAATTCTCCTTGGAAGATAGCAGTTCAAAGGCGGAATATAGTTGAATCCAACTGTAGCATTACTGTTTGAAACGCCTGCCAATAATTGGTACACATAAACATTTTTGGTAGTTTTGATGTACATATTATAATGATTGTTACCTTGATTGATATAATTGGTGTTATTAAGTTTATTCACTCTGTAGCTTTCTCCTTCACTTAAAGTAACTGCCGGAGTTGTACCGTTGTTAATAAATACCTGTGTACCACCTTCGGTAGCTACGATCAGAGCATCTTCCATTCTCTCACTGATGTCTCCGTTTCCTTTTACAAGAACGAACTCATTTCCCAGCCTGTCTGTTGGAACAGACTGATCCATTACAATATCAGCTCCATCAAAGTAGCCTCCTGCCGGAATAATGGCAAACTGCCCGTTAAAATTTCCATTGGTCACCGAAACAGGCTTGTCTGCTTCTATTTTAGCTCCTATGAAGCCCTCTTTATTTCCGGCTTTATCTCCAACTCCTTCAACAATGTAGGACTGGCCTTTATTAAGAGTAAATGTAAGAGTTGGGTTGGTAACACCTGTCCATCCGTTGGCAAATATAACGTCAGGAGAATAGTTTGAAACAGTCACTGTAGTATTATCTTCAGTAGCCATAACACCGGTCGTGAAATTTAGTGCAACAACCGGGTTTTCTATAGGTGAAACTACCGCATAAAACTTTTTACCGATTCCGGCTTTTCCTTTTGAGGTAAGAATCTCTCCGTGGCTGCTTACCGAAAATCTAAGGGTTACAAAATATGGCTTTGTACCTTTAGTATAAAGTCCCTTATTTACTGTTGTGAACAGCTCGGAAGTATTGCTCGTGATAATACTTCCCAAGGGAACTGTAAAGGTCTGAGGCGCCCCTTTTGCAACGGTTACGGTTCCCAGCAATGTATTGTTACTATAAATTTCCACAGGAAACGGAGTAGTGGAATCTGTTGAGAAATACAGTGCCTGTTGCGGGTTAATGACATTTGTACTTCTTGCAGCCATAGGAGCAAACCAATGTTCTGTATCCCTTTGGGCAGAAAGTGAGTTTATAGCTGAAAAAAGTAGAAGAAAAGTTAGTAAAAAATTTTTCATTTATATGGGAATTATGATTGTCGCAAAAATAAGAGAATATTTGATGTGTAATTGTATAATAGTTAAAAATTATTGGTTTTTGGTTAAAAAAAAACCGCAATTATAAATTGCGGTTATCTATTTTTAGTAAAATGGGTTTATTCAATGTTTTTAACTAAAATCCATCCTGTATAATAGATTGGAGTTTTTTCTTTGTTGGTTTCGTTCCAGTTGATGTGATACCAGTAGGTTCCTGTTACAAGTTTCTTGTCATAATGTTTTCCATCCCATTTGTAATTATTGAATTTGTTTCCGGTAAATACCATATTACCATATCTGTCATAAATTACAAAAGAAAGATTTTCTTTATAGGCCAATGCGCTGTAATCAATAAAGTCATTTTTGTTATCACCGTTAGGAGTGATGGCATTGATAAGGTTAGGAACCGTTACTTCTACAGATGTAGGCTCACAGTTAAAGGCGTCTTTTACATAGAATGTATGCTGACCTCTTGTAAGTCCTGTGAAAATATTGGAATCTTGCCAATTCGCAGTTCCGTCTACCGCAAACTTATATGGAGCTTTTCCTCCGTTTACAATAACTGTAGCTGTAGTGTTGGAAATTTCAATTTTTGTGATTACCGGATCTTCTACTTTTCGTACTCTCACGACTTGTGGAAGGAGACATCCGTTTTTACCAAGGATCACAGTGTATTCTCCTATCCCTACATTTTGAATAGAGGCAGTAGTAGCCCCTGTACTCCATAGATAAGAGTCATATCCTGGGCCTGCATCCAGATTCGTTAAGCTGTCTACACAGATAAACTGGTCAACAAGAATTGGTGATTTTTTTATCGGAAGAGCAATTAGCTCAATTTTTGCAATGGCTGTACATCCTTCGCTGGTCGTTACTTTTACATAAACATATCCTCCAGTAGATGGATAATTGGTGATGTTAGTGATCTCATTTGTTCCTGCGTTTAGATCAGCCATTGAAGGATAATATTTCTTAAATACAGGATTATAATCACTAACAACAGCTTTCGTCAGATCAAAATAAGCATACGGATCTACATCATACTGACATGATTTGATTAAAGCATCTCTTACAACAAACGGGACTACCGTTAGGTTTAAAGTGATCTGCTCACAGTCGATGAACTCGGTGGCATTGCCACAGAATTTATAAACGATCTGGTCAGGACCATAATAACCTGAAGTAGGGGTATAAGTAATGGTTCCGTTAGGATTCACTACAGCTGTACCGTGCGTTGGAGCTGTGAGGATAACCAGCGTTCCCGCTACCGGTGTTTGTGTTGAAGATGTAAATGCAGGAGTAATTACTTTCGTTGAACATGCGCTCAATGTCTGTGTGGTCAGCTTTAAGCAGGTAAATACTTTATAAACCGGTGTTGTAACAGGAGGACATGTACCCATTGTTACTTTTACGGTATAGTTTCCTGAAGTTGCAGGTGAGAAAGTGTTGGCTGTTGCTCCTGGAATAGCTGTTCCGTTTAAGAACCACTGGTATGTTTCGTAGCCGTCATCCACTTCCAATACAATACCGGGAGCACATTCACCTGTTTTTTTAGCAATAACAGGAATTGAAGAGAATCCTGCAAAGTAGCCACCATATCCCACAGCTCCACTTCCTGCAGAAATCCCTGCTGTAACTGCTTTTGATGATGTAACAGTAACATTACCTGTTACGTTGGGTACAGAATAAGATACCCATGCTGTAGTTCCTGTTACGTTGAAGGGGCCTTGTACGATTGGAGCAGGAGTTCCATTTAAGGTAACGTTAATGACTGCTCCGGTTTCAGTAAGGATATTTAGTTTAATATTTTTTGTCCCACTGGAAAAGGTTTCCGGAAGTTCATTGATCAATCCTATTTCCTCAATTTTTCTAGGCAGGAAACAGTTCAAAGGCGGGATATAATTGAATCCTTCCGTTGCCGTACTGTTTGGAAGACCAGCCAGAAGCTGATATACATATGCATTCTTTGAAGTTTTGATGTGCATATTGAAGTGAGTACTTCCTTGGTCAATATATGGGAATATATAAGTATTGTTAGGCCCTTGCCCTACTCTCATCCATTCCCCCTCATTGAGGGTCTGGACAGGCGTAGTAGAGCCATTTAGGTATACCTGAGTGTCATTTTCTGTTGCGATGATCAGTGCATCTTCATCTCCGTCATCACTGTCTCCGTTTCCTTTTACAAGGACAAATTCATTACCTAATCTGTCAGTAGGAACAGATTGATCCATTACAATATCAGAGCCGGCAGATCCAGCGGCTGGCGGAAGGGCAAACTGTCCGTTAAAATTACCGTTGGTTACAGATATAGGTTTGTTAGATACTATTTTGGCCCCGATAAATCCTGTGGCGTTGGTTCCATTATTTTCTCTTCCTTCTATAATATATGCTTGACCTTTATTAAGCGTAAATGTAAGTGTTGGGTTGGTAGTTCCTGTAGTACCGTTAGAAAATTGTATTCCAGGGTCATAATCTGAAACAGTAACCGTAGTATTGTCTTCTGTTGCTAAAATTCCAGTTGTGAAATTTAATAAAGTTATAGTCTGACCTGTCATTGGAGAAGCAGCTGCATAGAATTTCAGTCCAATACCTGCCTTACCCTTTGAAGTTAATATCTCCCCATGACTGGTGACACTAAATCTGAAATTAACATAATATGGTTTCGCTCCTTTAGTATAAATTCCTTTACCAATAGGGGTAAACATTTCCGTTGCGTTCGATGTAATCATCGTAGCAGTGATAATGTCAAATGTTTTAGGGTCACCCTTCATAATGGTTACGGTTCCAAGCAGTACGCCATTGCTATATATTTCTACAGGAAACGGAGTTGTGGAATCGGTAGAAAAATAGAGCGCCTGCTTTGGGCTTGAAAGAGCAGAAGACTTAGCTGCCATGGGTGCAAACCAGTGTTCCGTATCCCTTTGTGCAAAGAGTACATTAATTGATAAAAGAAGTAATACTAAGCCGAGTAGAAATCTTTTCATGTGTGTGGAATTAGGATTTCTACAAATTTAAAATAATATTTGAAATAGTGTTAAATAAATATAACAAAAGTTAAAATTTATTCATGATTTTTAATTAAAAGTCTTACGAGATTCGAATCCGGTAATTTAGTATTTAGCTCGGCTAACATTGTCAAGTGCAGTAAGCTTTTAATAAATAAGCATTGACGCATAAAAAAAATCCGGTGAAATATTCACCGGAATTCGTATTGTTCTTTGAAAGATGATTAAGCTAAGCTTACTCTTACAAATCCTGTTACTTTAAGGTCTGCATTTACAGATTTCACATAGTCAGCAACAGAAATAGAGCTGTCTTTGATAAAATCCTGGTGTACCAAAGTGTTGTCTTTGTAGAATCTCTGCATTTTACCTTTCAAGATATTGTCGATAATGTTTGCAGGCTTACCTTCTTCAGTAAGTTTATGTCTTTCGATTTCTAATTCTTTATCGATCGTTTCCTGAGAAACTCTTGTTTCATCAAGAGCAATTGGGTTCATTGCAGCAACCTGCATAGAAACAGCTTTAGCAGCTTCGTCAGCTCCGTCTACTTTGGCAGAAAGTGCAGTGATAGCAGCGATTTTGTTTCCAGCGTGGATGTAAGCTCCCAAGAATGGTCCTTCAATTCTTTCGAAAGCTCCGATCTCAATTTTTTCACCGATAACACCAGTTTGCTCAATTAATTTTTCAGCAACGGTCATACCGTGGAAATCTGTAGCTAAAAGCTCTTCTTTTGTAGCTGCGAAGATAGCCATTTCAGCTAATTCGTAAGCAAGTTCAATAAAAGCTTCATTCTTAGCAACGAAGTCAGTTTCGCAGTTTAGAGAGATTACAGTACCTAAAGTATTGTCCTCATTTACTCTTGCGATTACTGCACCTTCAGAAGAATCTCTGTCAGCTCTGTTAGCGGCAACTTTCTGTCCTTTTTTTCTAAGGATATCTACCGCTTTTTCGAAGTCTCCTTCTGCTTCAACTAGAGCTTTCTTGCAGTCCATCATACCTGCACCTGTTTGGTTTCTTAATTTTGCTACGTCTGCAGCAGCTGGTGTATAAGACATAATATCTATTATTTTTTTATTTAAGATTAGTATTAATTTTTAGCTTAAATTTAAAGCAGTGCAAAGATAATGATTTTAATGATAAACTAAAAAATGACTTTTCACGTTATTGATATATTTAATACTATTTTAAAGACTTGATTAATGAAAAAAATCTTTTTCCTTCTCTTTTTATGCATTTTTACCCTCGGTTTTTCTCAAAAAAAGAAAAAATCGAAATCTAAAGCTGTTGTAGAAAAAGAAACCGTAATTATC
This sequence comes from Chryseobacterium sp. W4I1, assembly GCF_030816115.1. Classification (NCBI taxonomy): domain Bacteria; kingdom Pseudomonadati; phylum Bacteroidota; class Flavobacteriia; order Flavobacteriales; family Weeksellaceae; genus Chryseobacterium; species Chryseobacterium sp. W4I1. Next base: position 3,433,379 of record NZ_JAUSXQ010000001.1, on the reverse strand, counting down.
TATACAGAGCAGGATGCAGAGTCTTCAAAAGAGGCAAGAGTCATTGCCGGTTTCCTGAAACAAAATCCCGGACATGCCAAAACTGATTATTTTAAAAGAAAACTGATCGATATGATCATGGCTGATAATTCTCCCGAAGCAAAACCTACCATTAAACCGATTAGTAAGGAAAAGATCGAAAGAATTGTTCAAAATAATGAACTGAATAGTGGCAAAGTGATGGCAGCCAATAAAGCATCAGCTGAAAATAATACCAAAAACACGGATAAAACGAATGATGCCATCAAGGCTTTGAAAGAAGAAAGACTGGCAAGTTTTGCTTCTACAGGCTCAGCCAAAACTGCAGGGGTTGCTAAAGCAGAACCCAGTGAAGCAAATAAGAAAACCGCAGCAATGCTTACTCATCTTTTTAATAATGATGTCAATAAAAATGAAGCTTATATCAATATCAAGAACAGATCAAGCTGCAACCTGATCGTTAAAATAAGCGGAAAAAAATATTATAATCTAAGTGTTCCTGCCAAAGGGCAGAATTTTATCCTGATAGATAAAGGAGAATATGTTTTGACCACTATGGTTTGTGATGCAAAATACTCTTCACTGAAGAAGATCACCCAGGATATCGAGATTGCGCTTAATGTAGCTGATTAATATTATATTGAAGAAAAAATAAAAATAAAACGGTTAAGAAATTTTCTTAACCGTTTTATTTTTATCCTTTAAACTGTCCCATCGCAATGAATTTCTCCTGCCTTTGGGTTTCAAGTTCCTGTCCTGAGAATTTAGAGAAAGCTTTAATATTCTGTAAAATTGAATGTTTCAAATTCAGATAAGCTACTTCCGGATCATATTGAGCACCTCCAAGTGGTTCTTCAATAATACCGTCAATGAATTTTTCTCTTAAAGCATCATTTGGAGTAAGATTCAGTGCATTGGCTGCATCTTCTTTGTGATCCCAGTTTCTCCATAAGATAGAAGAACAGCTTTCCGGAGCAATTACAGTATACCATGTGTTTTCAAGCATGTATACCTTGTTACCTACACCTATTCCCAAAGCACCGCCACTTGCTCCTTCACCAATAATATAGGTGAAAATTGGAGTTTTAAGCTGAACCATTTCAAAAATGTTTCTTGCAATAGCTTCACCCTGTCCTCTTTCTTCAGCTTCCAATCCAGGATAAGCTCCTGGTGTATCTACTAAAGTGATTACAGGAATTTTGAATTTTTCAGCAAGCTTCATCAGTCGTAAAGCTTTTCTGTATCCTTCAGGATTCGGCATTCCAAACCTTCTGTACTGTCTTTCTTTGGTGGTTCTCCCTTTCTGGGTTCCTATGATCATTACTTTCTGACCGTCCAATGTAGCTAAGCCGCCAATCATTGCAGGGTCGTCTGCAAAATTTCTGTCTCCGTGAAGTTCCAGAAAACTTCCTTTATCCACCATTCCGTTGATATAGTCAATCGTATAAGGACGGTCCGGATGGCGGGATAGTTGTACTCTCTGCCAAGGGGTGAGGTTTCCGTAGATCTCTTTTTTCTTTTCCAAGATCTTGTCCTCAATCTGGCTGCATGCTAATTTTACATCAACACCACTTTCTTCTCCTACTAAAGAACAAGTCTGAAGTTGATCCATTAGATCTTTTATAGGAAGTTCGAAACTTAAATATTCCATTTCTTGAAGTAAATTAAATCTTTCAAATTTATGAAAAATTATGAAAAACTATTTAAAATTATTGATAGCATTGTTTATTCGGGAGATACTTTCCTCTTTTCCAATAAGTTCCATGATATCCGGAACGTCCGGACCTTTCAGTTCGCCTACGAGGGTTAAACGGAGTGGCATCATCACTTTTCCCATACCAAGGCCTTTGTTTTCGGCAAAATCATGGACAGCCTGCTTTAAAGGCTCTGAAGCAAACTCAATGGTAGTAAGTTTTTCTGCTAGTTCTCCTAAAACTGCAGACGTTTCTTCGTTCCAGGCTTTTTTCGATGCTTTTTCGTCATAAGAAACCGGAGCTTCAAAGAAAAATCTTCCGTTTTCGTAAATATCTGTTGGAAAAGTTGCTCTTTCCTTCATCAGGCCGATGATCTTTATTAATTTTTCATCGGAAGCACCTGCAAAGTCAATATCTGTATTCTTTAAGATCTGAAGAAGCTCTGCGTCAGATTTCAATTGAATATACTGATGGTTGAACCATTCAGATTTTTCTTTACTGAACCTGGCACCTGCTTTATGTACCTTATGAAGATCGAATTCTTTGGCCATTTCTTCCAGGGTCAGAATTTCTTTATCATCTGCGGGAGACCATCCTAAAAGGGCAACCATATTGATGAATGCATCCGGAAGGTATCCGTTTTCTCTGTATCCTTTTGAAATATTTCCGGTTACAGAATCTTTGAAATCCAGTGGAAATACAGGGAATCCAAATTTGTCTCCGTCTCTTTTGCTTAATTTTCCTGAAAGCCCCTTCTTTAAGAACTGTTTTACAGAAGCCGTTATTTCATTGTCCTTATCATTTTCGCTCAGCATAGATTTAAACCTTGGGCTTTTTACCTCTGAAAAGAAGGATTTGATAATTGCTGCTGATTCGTCAAAAGAATACTGGCTGTTTTTCGTCACAAATTCTTCTGTAAAAGACTTCGTGATCCCGTCAATATTATCTTTATTGATTAAGGTTGATACATCAGGTTTCAGAATTAGTGAAAGGTGTGCAAATTGCGGAGCTTCCCAACCCATTGCTTCATACAATAAAGTGTGAAGGCCTAAAGATGGCAGCCATTCCTCACCGCGGATTACGTGGGAGATTTCCATTTCGTGATCATCAATAATGTTGGCGAAATGATACGTTGGCATTCCATCATTCTTTACAAGGACCTTATCGTCTAATGTGTTGGTATTGACTGCAGAATGTCCGCGGATGATATCTTCAAGATTCAGCGTTCTATCCACCGGCATCTTGAACCTCACCACATAAGGCGTTTTTTCATCCAGTAATTTCTGAACTTCCTCTTCAGAAAGTGCAACGCTGTTTCTCAGTTGGTTTCTGGTTTTGTTGTCATATGAGAAAACGTCTCCGTTTGCTTCAAATTCTGCACGGATGGCATCCAGTTCTTCAGAAGTATCAAAAGCGATATAAGCATAATCTGTTTTTAGGATCTGCTCGGTATATCTGTCATAGATATCTCTTCTCTCAGACTGTCTGTAAGGTGCAAATTTACCTCCTTTTTTAGGACTTTCATCAGGAATGATGCCGCACCACTCTAAAGCTTCTTCAATGTAGTCTTCTGCTCCCTCCACATATCTTGCGGTGTCTGTATCTTCTATTCGAAGGATAAACTCACCACCCTGGTTTTTAGCAAAAAGATAATCATATAATGCGGTTCTTACACCTCCCAAATGCAAAGGTCCAGTAGGACTTGGAGCAAAACGGACTCTTACTTTCTCCATTTCAATTAAAATTTTGATGCAAATTTACTTAAAATTATACGTTTATAAGATTTGAAGAATGCTTTTAAATCGATTTGATAGAATAAAATGGATTTTTTTAAATAAAATTATATTTTGTGAATATTGATGTAAGTAAAAAAAAATAATTTTTCCATTTCAATAAAGGAGATTAAATCTTTATAAACAGAACATTAATGGAATATAAAATCTCTTCTATGTGACTTTTATCATCAAAATAATTTTTATTCACTTGTAAGGGAGTATTACATTTGCACAGATTTTTAAACAAAAACTATGAAAAAACAAATTTCTTTTTGTGTTAGTGCTTTTCTAATGCTTTTTATGACTTCGTGTTCTACGGAAGAACTTAATAATGAGGTATCATCACTTAATCCTGAGAAATCTGACCGCTTATTGGCAGGCAAAGTTGCCGGTGACGGTCTCTATGATGTTTTAGGACATGGCTATGATGTTGCTGGAGAATATGCAAATGCTACAGCAGCGGGATTTCAAGTAATTGATGTTAACCGTTTTAAGGATGAGCAAGTAGGAAGATTGATTACAGAAAATACATTTTCTCAGGAATATACTGAAGAATATGGTGAAAATGCAGAAACCTATTCTAAAATGGTTTCCACAAAAGTAAACGCAACTGCAGGAATTCCTTTATTTAAAAAGGTACTTTCTGTTTCTTTTAATTCCGCAGTCACCAATACGAATAAATATGATGCAAAGTATATTTATGGCAGCTATAACCTTACAATTAAACAAAAAAGATTAAGATTTAATGCTACGGCAGATATGTTGGGTGATTATTTAACGCCCGAATTTACTCAGGATTTACAAACGAAAACTCCGCAGCAGATCGTAAGTGATTATGGAACACATGTAGCTGTGGATATTTATACAGGAGCTAAATTGGATGTCATGTTTCAGGCAGAAACAATGAATCAAAGTCGTGATCATGCTGCAAGAGTAGGAATTAAAGCCGGTATGAAAGATATTTTTGATGTTGACGTTACCAATGATGTGAATACTTCAACATCAAACCAAAACTATTCAAAAAAATTATCATACAGAACAAGAGGAGGAAATCCTGCCATAGGATTGATCGGAGAACTTAATCTGGATCAGACTAATCCTAAAATTAATATTTCAAACTGGCAGAGCAGTTCGAATGTAAATAATTCGGTTTTAGTGGATTTTGGTAATAATGGATTGGTACTTATTTATGATTTGGTAAAAGATGCATCTAAAAAAGCTCAGCTTAAGGCGTATGTAGATCAATATCTGATTGATAATAAAGTATATTTGGAATTTAAAACAGTTCAAATTCACAGATATTTTAATGGCATAGATCATTATTATACAAGAACAGCCGGAAATTATGGAGGCTATAATTATGAAGGAGTAGAGTTTAATGCATTCATTTATAAAGCTCCAAACACAGTTCCTATTTACAGATATTATAACGGTAAAGATCATTATTATACAAAAACACCAGGATATTACCAAGGCTATGTTGATGAAGGAATTGAGTTTAATGCTTTTTCTACACAACAGCCAAATACAGTCCCTATTTACAGATATTGGAACGGGAAAAATCATCACTATACAAAGTCGAGTGTAAGACCAAGTGGCTATGTATATGAAGGAATAGAATTTTATGCTTACTAATACATAATAAATAATGTGAAGCAGTAAAACATAGGAGTTTTACTGCTTTATTTTTTAGAAATGATCTCAACTATATAAGCTCTAATCTCCATCTTTTATTTTATCATTATAAGTTTAAAAAATAAGACCGGATTTTTGTATTTGATCCTGTACTTTTCTTTTTTCCATTCGGTTTGCAGTCTTTCTTTTTCAGATTCAGAATCTGTTTCTGATAATAAGATCTCGTATTTGAAATGGATAAGCTTAAGCCTGTATTTTTTATAAAGCTCTTTGTCAGCTTTTATATAATCAATGTATTTATTCGTTACCTTTTCGTACGAATCTTTCATCAGCTTCCAGTTTCTGGAAAGACTGGTGGAAAGAATTCTGTAGTAGAAGAGCTTTTTGTCAATAAATCCAATTCTGTAGCCTTTGGAAGTAAGCCTTAGATTCATATCCCAGTCTTCAGTATTGATGTTTTCATCAAACGGATGTTGTGTCAGAATTTCTCTTTTTACAAACGTTCCTACATTGGCCGTTTTATTTTCTGCTACATTTTCATGAAAGAAATTAGTAAGACTTTCTATGACGTGTTTTTTCTCCTTCGGACTGTATGCATCCGTGGTTTTATCTTCAGACTGATAATATTTATAGCCATCGGAAAGAATAAAATCTACCGGATTTTCTTGAATATAAGATACTTTTTCTGCAAGGCTGTCTTCTGTATACCAGTCGTCTCCAGACAGGAGGGAAACATATTCTCCCGAAGCCTCTGAAACGGCAATGTTGATGTTTTTAGCTACTCCAAAACTTTCAGTATTCCGGATCATTTTATAGTGCTGGCCGAATTGTGAAAGTACCCGTTCTGCCTTTTCAAATGTATTGTCCTGTGAGGCATTATCCAGCAGAATGATTTCATAATTGGGGTAGGTCTGAGAAATGGCAGACTGGCATGCCTGTTCAATGAACTTTTCATGATTCATCGTGATAATGATAAGACTGACAAGCGGCGGGTTATTCATTATTTAAATATACTGATTTTAGATGGGACGAATTTAATTACTGTACACCGTAAAGTTTTCAGTTTTTTCAATTATTTTTTTGTGTTTCATCAGCTCAAGGGTGATGGAACTGATAAAAAAGCCTTCTTTATAATTTACAAAAAGATTATTGTCTACCGCTATGGTGTTGTTCTTTAGTCTTTTAAAGTCGTTTCTCCAGCTTGGATATTCAATATCGATCTCCCATGAGGCCCGGTCAGGGAAGCTTGCATTAATAATATCCAGAAGGGGAGAGGCAGGCAGAAAATATAACATCTCTGTGCTTTTTATTGATCTGCTGTGCTTCTTTTATATAAGTATATTCTTTTTCTGAAACCAGTAATCCTGACACTGCCGGAACGTTTTTAATAAAAATATGTTTAGAGGTAAGACTGTCTGAAGAATAAGGATATTTTATTCTGTATACTGAAAAAATAGTTAATGTGATTGCCCATACAGGGATGAAAAACCGATCCTGCTTTTCTATGAACCTGTAAAGAAGAATTAAAATAAAGAATAGAGGAGTATTGTATCCCCAGGAAATAGATGAACTCCACCCAAGGAACAGCATTAAAAATATAAATTTATTCTGTCGTTCATATTTTAAAAATAAAACAAACAACAGCATATATAGCACATACACTCCTTTGAATAATCCGTCATTAAAAAAAGGATAGATAATAAACAAAGGCAGTATGACAACCAGTATTGTTTCAAAGACTGTTCTTTTGATATTTAAAAAATAGACAAGGATTAATGAAAGAATATAAAGGATAGTGTGAAAGTTTTTATCAAAAAAAAGATAAGGAGCTATGCAGCCATCATAAAGGTAGGAAGTAGAAGGTGATTGTAAAACCTGTTCGACAAATAAGCCGAAATTTTCAAAAATTTGGTATTGAATCAGTACAGCGAGTAAAAATATCAGTGAAGGAACAAACAGGTATAAATCTTCTTTTCTGATTGTAAATTTTTTAAACAGATCAATCAGTACAAATACTGATGCCCCGAGTCCAAAAACTACAAATGACTGTTTGGTAAGGGCTGCAAATACAATAAAAATAAGGGAACTCAGGTACCATTTTTTTTTATAAAACAGGATGGCAAACACTGAAAAAAAAATTCCGTCTATGGTATGCCATGGCATCAGAGGGAAGGTATGAAGAAAACATAATACAAGGAATACAGTAGTCTGCAGATCTTTCCTGTCAAAAATAATTCTCTGGATCACATGGCAGATTATAAAGCTTTCCGCAATAACAAGAATTCTTGACAATAAGATTAAATAATCAAAATTTTGCGGAATAAACCTTAGAAGGCAGTCCCAGAAAATAATCCCGAAAAAAGGACGGATAAAATCAAAATCCTTATAGATAGCCTGCCCGGCTTTTAACCTTCCTACTGCAGATAATTGAAATCCTAAATCAACCTGATTAATAGAATAGACACTTATGAAGGCAAGATATAAAATGGATAAAAATAATATTCCGTACGAGAAAATCTGTTTTCTAAGAGTAGGGACTGAATTCATACGTTGTAATGATCATCTGATTAAGCTGTATCTTCCTTATTGATTAGTTTATCCATATACTCACGGAAAACTTCAGGATCCAGCCTATAATCCTCATGGAAACCTTCGTGATCCTGTGGGTAGATGTAAAAATAAAGATCAAACTTCACTTCTGCCGCCAGAGTAGAGAAGATGGCAAAATCTCCCCACACTGCACTGAACCAGGAAAGACCTTTTGCTCCGGGGTTGGCAAACAGAACATTCGTCCAGGCTGCGCCGCTTGGACCGATAATATATTCAGCATTGTTGACCAGGTAGATTTGCTCGTGGATGTTCAGGTCTTCAAAAAAGACTTCTTCAAAACCATATTTTTTTGCTATTCCGAAGATTTCTTCCTCGTTATATTTTCTATATTGAGATCTTCTGGAAATAAAGATTTTTTTAACAGGCTTGATGCGGACTTTAGTAAGATCCAAATTATCAAACGCCGTTTTTCTTAGGTATTGAAGAGAAGATTTTGACATTTTAGCAAATCCTACTTCATAATTTTCGCCGGGCATAATGTTGGGAACAGCATAATTCGTGCTCGTGATATGCCACAGCTTTTTAAACTGGTAGTAATTTTTTTCATGACTTAAAAATAGAATTTTATAATCTTTGAGAAAGAACATCAAAAGATCTTTCAGATTTTCAACCTTCTGTACGTCTTCATCTATGATGATCAGTTTATTTTTTGCATCAGGAATATGCTGGAAAAATTCAACCTTAGATAAAATATCTACCAGAAAATGATAATAATTGAAGGTGAAAGTTCCGCCCAGAAAAATAGCTTCTTCATCATAGTAAACATTCTTATGATTCTTGACCTTTGCAAGAGTCATAGAATGCTGCATCAAATTGTTTGTATTATAAACATAAATGGTCCTGTCATCATCATGCCACTTTTCATAAAAGATTTTTTCCTTTTTTAAATCTAAAAAATACGTGGAATTGGGAATGCACAGCACATTCTGAAGAGCAAGGATCTCTACGGAATTTTTAGGTGTCTTTACAGAAACCTGAAGAGCACCAAACGTTTTAGGCAGAAAAAGCTCTGCCTCCTGTTTTTCACTTACCTTAATTCTTTCTGTACAGTATTCAGATGGTATAGAATCCAGAGGCAGGAAATCTGTCACAAGCCTTTTTGCTTTTCTGAAAAAAGACTTGATATAATATTTTTTCCTAAGTGCTTTAAGCTCTTTTTCTAGATTCTCAATTTGTTCCTTTGCATTCATATTCTAAAACTTAGGATAACCTAAGAAATTCAGTTGCGGTTTCCTGTTAAATACACTTATTTATTTGATTGACTGGTAATAGCTAATGGTTTTATCCACCATTTTATCAATACCGAATTTTGATTCTATTAATTGTCGTGCATTCAATGATAGCCTGTTCCTCAGATCATCGTCTTCAAAAATAAGACTCAGCTTTTCATGGAAGTTGCCTTCCTTAGCAATAAGGCCGTTCACCGGTTCCTGTATGATCTCTTTAAAAGAATCTATAGCAGAACATACAACCGCTTTTTGCATGGCCATTACTTCAAGCAAAGATAAGCTAAAATTTTCACCTTTGGAGGGGAAGCATACGGTCTCTGCCTGGTTAATAAGCTTTACGATTTCCTTCCCTGATTTATTTCCGTAGAAATAGATGGCATTCCTGGTTTCAGGATCTGGAATAGTCTCTGTAATGTAAGTAGGGTAATGATTAGGGTTTCCTATGAAGTGCAGCGAAGCCTCAGGATAATCTTTTTTAAGTTGAATGAATGCATGAATAACCGTTTCTGCTCCTTTTTCAAAAGAAACGTTTCCCAAATAAAAAATAGATTTAGGGATGATTTTCCGGTTTTCAAAAGGCCTGTAGAATTTTTCATCAATACCATTGTAGATCAATTCCGGATCTTTAATAGCGAAAAGACTTTTATTGATCTGCTCATTATATCTGGATATCGTAATGATGTTTTTTGAGATCTTGAAGGCCTCTTTTTCGCAAAATATTCTTCCTTTATGGACTTTTTTATATCCAAAATATTTTTCCAGTACAGACCATGAACCATGGCACCTGATCACATAAGGAATTTCCTTTGGGATAGAAAGAGCCATTCCGTCAAAATCATGGGTTTCTGCAATATCGAAATGAAGATTGTTTTTTCTGATCCAGGTATTTATTTTATCTGAAATAATTTTTTTCTCGAATAGATAAGTCTTAAAATGAAACTGTTCCAGTGCTTTTACTTTTCCTGTAAATGACCTTACCAGTTCCAGAATTGGATTTGCTTTAAAAATATCTTTAACAGAATGAATTTTCACACCCTCTTCCTCAATTTCAAATGCAAATTTTGAGACCAGGAAAACATGTACTGAGATCCCTTTTTTGATAAGTTCTGAACATAAGTTTTTGTAAAAAACACCCGTGCCTCCTATTTTGGGAGTTTGGGAACATTGATATTCCCGGGTTACGATCAGCACATTTTTTATTTCTTTCATGAATTCAGTTTAAAGACAGTATCCACCCAATTGTCCAGAGTGTACTTATAATAAACTTCTTCCGGCAGCTTTTCGTATGGTGTCCTGAAAAAATCTTTTTTTACATTACGGAAATTCTTATCCAGCACCAAAATATTATGAGGATTATAAAAATCGTAGGTCTTTATCGTAGGATTATCTGTAATCACCTTTTTTTCCAGAGCCATTGCTTCGAATATCCTGAAACTTAATCCTGTCTGGTCTGCACGCATCAGGTCGAGAATGACTTTGGTATTTCTATAATAGGAAGGAAGTGCGTGATGAGGTATTTTTTTTCTTCCGAATTTTAAAATTTCAATATTCTTTTTGTCAAAAATCTGGTTCAGCTTATTTTTCCAGCCTTTCTTTCCGGCAATGTATACCTGAAATTTTATTTTCAGAGGATGTAGCCTGTTGATCAGCAGATTTAAAGCGGTCAATCTTTTCTGGTCATAAGACGTAATATAGAACAGATCCAGCTTTGGATGTTGTTTGTCAGCCGGAACATGATCAAGATAATTGTAATTCGTAATTTTTTCAAATCCAAAATTTTTCACATCCTCATCATCGAAAGAAAATGTAGTGTCGAAATAATGAAGGAGATGAGTGGCTGGGTTTCTGGCCATACTGTCATAAAGATAAGCAATATTGCGGTCAGCATATTCCCGGATCTTCTTATGGATCTCCTCTTCAATAGCTTCAGGATTAATGACGAGGATCTGATCCTGTTTTCCTATTTTTTCCAGAGATTCCAGTATGAAACTTTGTCTTTTGTGATGTTTCGGGTTTTTACCCAGAAAAATCTTACTGAAAGTGTTTTTTATACGCTCCCCGGTATTTTTGTGAGTAAAGGCTCCGATGTTGATGTGACACGCTTGAATGCCTCTATCACTCAGTTTTTCAACTATGTGCTCGTCGTAATGCCAGAAATCGAAGCTGATTAAACAAATTTTCATACTGCAAAAATAAAAATTTCATATTTAAATTTATATTTTTGATGCAAAGCCTGACTGAAATGGAAAAAAAAATCCTTATTGATGCTGAAAGATTAAAGTACCCGAAGTCGGGAATTGCCAACGTATGTGTTTCATTAATAAAGGGATTAGATGAAAAAACGTCTGATTTTGAGTATACTCTTTTTGGTCCGAAAAAAAATATTCCACACACGAAAAAAAACTTTAAAATCATCAATTGGAAGTTTTGGCACAAGAAATTCTCTTTTAGTACCGGCTCTTTTGCTCTGATTCATACTGCTCATCAGCTTTCCCGTTATTTTTATACCATAAAAAAAGAGCAGAAAAAGGTGGTGACCCTCCATGATCTTAATTTTTTGCATGATGGAAGTCCGAAACAAAAAGTGGAAAAAAGCACAAAACTCGTTCAGAAAAATATTGGAAATGCAGATGCGGTTGTTTGTATCTCTGAATTTGTGAAAGATGATTTTATCAAAAATAAAAATCTTTTTTCTTTAAAAAATAAAGTAAGGGTAGAGGTGATTTATAATGGACTGATATTTCCCAATAATACAGAATTTAATTCTAAAACAACATACAGCTTTATCGGGAAGAAGTATATTTTAAATATCGGCGTACTTTTCCCTAAAAAAAATCAGGAAGTCCTGCTGGATCTTATTTCAAAAAATGATAAGGAGCTTGTGTTGATAACTTCCTCTGCAAAATCTGCTTATAAAGAGAGGTTTTTAGAAAAAATCAAGGCTTTAGGACTGGAAAATAGAGTACATATTCTTGAAAATATAGATAATGATGAGAAATATTTTCTTATCCAGCATTGTGAATCTTACTGTCATCCATCTTTGGCAGAAGGCTTTGGAATCCCACCAGTAGAAGCCATGTATTTTGGTAAGCCTGTGTTTTTAAGCCGTCTGACCAGCCTCCCGGAGATTGGGGGAGATTTGGCTTTTTATTTTGACGATTTTTCGCCTGAAGATATGCAACAGGTATATGCCCACGGAATGCAGACGTATGGCGCCAAAACTGATGAATATGCACTGAAGTTAAGAGAAAGAGCCTTAAAATTTGGGTACCGTGAGATGGCTGGAGCTTATGAAAAATTATATGGAGAGCTTCTGAATTAAAGTTTGATCTTTCCCAGTCTTAATTTCCATTTAAATACATCAAAACTGTCGCCTCCTTTAATATCTATCCTTTTGATCTCAAAATTATTCTGCCACGGATAATATGCAATATTATTTCCGATACGCACTGCAGAAGTAATTCCTGCTTTTTTCAGCATGGCAAAGAATTCTTTTTTCTGTTCTCCTTTTTTTGGAAATTTACCATAAGGGTAGGCCAGTACTTTGGTAAAAGTAATTTGTTTTTCTTCGAGAGTACGGATGTTTTCCTGAAGATCATTTTCTGCTTCCTGCAGCGAGATTTGTGAATAATTGCTGTGGGAATGGCTATGCAGAGCAATTTCAACAAATTCAGGATTAAGTGATCTGATCTCTTCAAATGTCATCATATTGCGGCTTTCATCTGCAGTATCGTTCTGGATAAGCCCGGTTGGAATGAAGATCGTCGCTTTCAGTCTGTATTTTTCCAGCAAAGGAATAAGGTATTGCCGGTTATTCAGATAGCCGTCATCAAAGGTCAGTATGAGTTTGTTTGTTTGCTTTTTATTGGCTTCCAGTTCGCTGAAAAACAGTGTGTTATAATTGTTTTTGATGTATTGCAACTGCGTTTCCAAATTTTCTGTAGAAACGGTCAGAGAGTCTTTACCAGGGATTTCTTTCTCCGGCAGAACTTTATGATACATGAGGATGCGGACGCTTTCTGTGCTTAAAAATCCAAGTGTCCTTTTAACAAATCTGAGCATGGTTATCTGAATTGTGGAGCTGTTAATTTCTGAAATTTATCCCTGGAAATTAATGATAGCCCCAATCATTCTATTGTTTATTTAATGACTAATTGATTGTCTGATTATATACTATAAGTCTGTATAAATATACATTTGTTACAACCTTCAAATTTAATTAATTATTGAATGCAGGAACTTAAAAATACATTAAAATAAGAGGTAAAGAACTGAACAGCCATTGATAAAATTAAAGAAAAGAATGTTAAGCTGGGGTTTAAAAAGATCAACATACAATATCCGGCTATCCATTACCATTTATTTTTAGATAAAGAAAAGCCGGATGATACAATTGATTGGTATTCCGGCTGATATGGGTTTGAATATTTAAAAATTATTTTCTGAATTTAAGGATCTCGTTGATTTTTACATATTTCAGGAATGTGTAAAAGGCACCGGTAATGGAAATGTAAAATCCTGCAATACCATCCAGAAAACCCAGTTTGAAAAAATAGTTTTTCATGAAATCAAAAAAAGGTGAAAATATCATCTTGAAAAGAGATACTGTTTTTCCGTTGGAAACCTTTTTTTCTGCCATTAATTGGGTATAGTTATTGATCTTTTCAATATGATGGGCTATACTTTTATAGGTGTAATGGTCGATGTGTCCCGGTAGCTTTCCTTTTTTATCTTCTGTGATAAAGCATTCATGTACCAGGTCGTCAGAATATTTTCCATGGCCTTTTTTGAAGAACCTTTCTCGCCATACATTGCCCCAGCCACCATATTTAATGGTTTTTCTCAACAGGATATTGTTGAAATGGATCTCATATACTTTATAAGGAGGATCAGTGCTCTTTAAAATGTTGTTGATAGCATTTACAGCTGTTTCATCCGGAACCTCATCAGAATCCAGGAATAAGATCCATTCTCCCGAAGCTTCTGACAGGGTATAGTTTTTCTGACAGCCGAAGCCGTGAAATTTTTTCTGGATAAATTTTACTTTCGGAAACCCGGTACAGATTTCCTCAGTTTTGTCTGTGGAAAAAGAATCAACGATAATAATCTCATCAGCTATTTGGTAAATGCTATTGATACTTTTCTCAATGATTCTCTCTCCATTAAAAACAATATAACAGACTGATAACTTCATTAATGAAATTCTGTAAAAGTTTTTTCAATGATTTTTACGCAGTCTAAAAGCTGCTCTTCTGTAATGACCAAAGGAGGTGCCAATCTGATAATATTTCCGTGGGTAGGTTTTGCAAGGAGCCCGTTTTCTTTCAACTGAAGACATAAATTCCATGCTGTGGAGCTATCCGGAGTGTCATTGATCAAAATAGCATTCAGAAGACCTTTTCCTCTTACTTTGGTAATAAGGTCACTTTTTTCGATGAGCTTATTGATCTCAGCTCTGAAAAGCTGTCCGAGCTGTTCTGCTCTTTCCGAAAGCTTTTCATCAGCTACCACATCTAAAGCGGCCATAGCCACTGCACAGGCAATAGGATTACCTCCGAATGTGGAACCATGCTGGCCAGGCTTAATGACACTCATGATATTATCATTGGCCAATACTGCGGATACAGGATACATTCCTCCGGAAAGGGCTTTTCCTAAGATCAGAATATCGGGCTGTACATTTTCATGATGACACGCAATTAATTGTCCTGTTCTTGCAATACCGGTCTGCACTTCATCAGCAATGAAAAGCACATTATGTTTTTTACACAGTTCAGAAACGTTTTTCAGATAGCCTTCATCCGGAACATATACACCCGCTTCACCCTGAATAGGTTCCACCAAAAATGCAGCGATGTTTCCTGCCTCTCTGTTTAAAACTTCTTCTAATGCTGCGGTGTCGTTGTATGGAATTTTAATAAATCCTGGTGTAAAAGGGCCATAATTCTGGTTGGCATCCGGATCATTGGAGAAAGAAACAATGGTGGTCGTCCTTCCGTGAAAATTATTTTCACAAACAATAATCTTGGCTGCATTTTCTGAAATCCCTTTTACTTCATAACTCCATTTTCTGGCTAATTTTACGGCAGTTTCTACGGCTTCAGCTCCGGAATTCATAGGAAGTACCTTATCGAATCCGAAAAGTGTAGTGATCTTCTGTTCGTATTCTCCCAGGTTTGAATTGTAGAACGCTCTTGAAGTCAGGGCCAGTTTTTGAGCCTGAGCTACCAATGCATTAACAATCTTAGGGTGAGAATGTCCCTGGTTGACAGCAGAATATGCTGAAAGAAAATCATAATATTTTTTGCCTTCCACATCCCATACAAAAACGCCTTCTCCACGGTCAAGAACTACTGGAAGAGGGTGATAATTGTGTGCTCCATGTTTGTCTTCAAGGTCAATAAAATATTGTGAATTTTTTGCTGTTGCTGCTGTTGACATATGTTTTGGTTTTTGACAAATTTAAGGATTATTAATGAGATGCATAAACAAAAACGTAATAGGGTACACTGCAGTATTTAAAGTGTATTTTTGGGCTATGTTATGCTGTTTTAGAAAATATTTCTTTTGCTGATAAGAGGGTGTAGGTTTTATATCTTTCGGTAGGCTCCTGTATTATTTTAGAAAGGAACTGTTGTAATTTTTTTCTTTTTGCTGAAAAAAAATTATTGATATTCAATTTTCTGAATTCTTTCACCAGTTTTTCCTTCATTATTTGAGGTGATGTTAGATACAATATTACCATTATTATCATAGGTAAGGCTGTTTTTTGTTGTTCTGCCAGTTTTATCCGGAAAGATAATCGTTGTTTCAATTGTATTTTCTTTTGTATCAAATTTGTTTAGGACTGTATTTTGAACTTTTCCATTCCTTTTGGTAATGATTATATCTGGTTTATCAGTTAAAGCCCGGAACTGATATTCTATAACGTCAATATCTTTCGGGCTGTCTGTAGAAAAGCTTTTGGTCTGTACAATCTGGTTATTTTTGTTGTACTTACATTCTATTACAAGATTTGTAGATTTGACGGATTTGATTATAAAATTCTCAGAATTATAATGAAAGGTTTCCTCTTCATCTATTTCATCCTTATTTTCTTCATATTTTCCATAACTGACCTTTTTAATAAGTTTATTCTGGTCATCATAAATAAAAACTTGCTTTGCTGTATGGGAATTGTTTGTTATGCTGTCAAGTTTGTTATTATTGTAATGGTAAAGCAAAGTTTCTACTGCCTCTCTTTCTCCTTCCCCATACAGTTCTTTTTTTGTTAGTACTCCTGCTTCGGAAAAGTAAACAGTTTCATAGTATTTGGTAACCTTGTCACCAAAATTAGAATTTGTTATTTGTAATTTTCTTATATCTCCATGCACACCGTAATCTTTTTTGCTAAGAACATTCCTGAATAATAAATCCTGCTTTAAAATTACCTGATCCAGTTCCTGTGCAGAAATGCATACCGGTAGAAGTAAAAGAATCAGCAAAGAAAAAACTGATTGGAGAGATTTTTTAAGTGAAATAGTTGTCATGAATATGTTTCTTTATTTTTTCTTCGCTTATGGCTTGGGAATTACAAAAATTGTTGAAATTATAAGAGCAAAAAGATGGCGAATTAGATGTTTAGTTTTCACGGATGACTATTCTCATCAATTTTATAATTCTTATGCTGAAATATTAAAAAATCATAATCTGAAAAATTATACTTGTATCTAAACGTTATTGTGAATCATGTTCCAGAATTCCTTGTACTCTTATTAAGCTTTCTTTAAGATCAGGGAGTCCGTAATAATTATTTTTCTTGAATATGGCTATTATATTTTTATCCTTTACCGAACTGTTATAAAGTACGCTTTCGGCATTCCATGAGGCATTACCGGAAGTAATCCCTGCAAAATCCAGATAGAATGGGTCTACTGTATTGCCGATGTAGGCTAATATTTTATATTTCTCGTCTTTTGTAAAAGTATTGTTATTTTCTAATGCATATCCGAAATTTTCTAAGCCAGTCAGTAATCTGTTTTCATCAGCTTTCGTGTGATTTTTGATATAGGTTAGAAGTTCGGTTCTTATTTCTAATGCTCCATTACAGTTTTTTACAAAGATAATATCTCCGATATCAGGCGATGTCTGGTACTTTTCAAGATAATCATTCATGGCCAAATCATTAAACTTAGGTTCTTTGGTATAGCCATATTGTTTAACCAATAACTTCACGAAGATAGGGTCCTGTGTAACCAGCCATGTCGTATATGTTTTATTATCATTAAACAGGTACATATTACGGGCTACTAATGTCTGAGTATTCTTTTTTTGCTGTTCTTTTAAATTAGGTATATCTTTCCAGCGTTTTATTGTATTGGGTCCATCGTTTGTTTCAATATCAATAGGACTATCTTCGATATTTTTCAGTTCAGGATATTGCTTCTGATAGTCAATGATCAAAGGAATAGGGTAAAAATAGGAAAGGAATTTATTTTTTTTAGATATATATAGGTTCTGATGTTCTGAAGATAGGGGTACAAAGTTCAGCTCCTTATCACATTTGTCAGAGGTGTCCAGTTTTAAAAAGTTAGTGGTTGAATTGTAATCTATTTTTCGGCCAAAAATTTGTTCCACTTTTGCAGCAAACTGGTTGTTATCAGGATTTTTATAGCCATTGGATTGAAGGATAGAGTCTTCAATTTCAATTAAGGAATTAAGGTCCTTTTCAGAATAATTGCTAAAACTTCCATATTCCTCAGCGGCCCCTTTCTTTAATTGTTCCGCCAAAACAGAGCTTATTTCTATTTTTTGCATGTTATTGGTTTTTAGATGTGGATTAATCACCTCCTGCTTTTTTTCCTGACATTGGATGAGACAGAAAAAGCAGGAAGCAATTAAAATCTTAGTTATAATAAGTTTACCTTGAACTTTCGCCATTTTCATCTGATTTAATATCTAAATTTAACGCTTTTTTGCTAGCTTCATCCGCAGATGAATAATTATCATTGTTATTTAACTTATCCAGGTCTTTAATAACATAGCCTTTAGGTTTATAAAATCCTCTAAAAATTTTATAATGTTCTGTTCCATTTTTCTCCTTCCATGATACAAAAACATTTCCGCTGCAATTATAGCTTGACATTTTCAATTTGTCAGATTGATTTCCACCCAGGCAGGCATAGATTTCTGTCCCTGGCAGTTTTCCGAAAACAAATGTAGCGTGTCCGGAGGTTTCTATATTGGTCCCTGTAGAATTACAGTCTGAAAATATAGCCACCGCACCAAAGAATGCCTCACATTTTTCAGCCTTAGCACTGGTCAAAAACATTCTGGAGCCTGCAGAATGCGGACTTGGTAGATCTTTTTGCTCAATACACCAACATACAAATGATGCACACCATGCTGTCCCACTTCCTGCATCCGTTCCTCCTCCGTCTTTATGATAAGTTTTGATTCTGCTGTCGATTGTTCCTTCATCTTTACCACCATATACTTTAGCTTCAGCAATTGCAATTTCCATCCATGGACTCCTTCCAGCAAGATTGATATCTACTGCTTTGCCCCATTCACATTCTGAGGTTTTGAATGTCTTGGAAGTAAAGTCATCAAATGCCTTTTGCTTTTCTTTGTAGTTGTCAGATGTTTTTCCCTGTTCATCTTTCGTTTCTACCATTTTACCCACTTTTTTGCTTACAGGTAAAGTATCTTTCGATCCATTGACGATTGAATTGATCCCTTTCCATTTGAAAAAAGCCATGGAAGAAATTACAGAAATCGCAACGTTGGTTAACACTAGATCCGGATCTGCGATAATATCTGCTCCTTCTTTTTTTGTATAAGTGTTGGCATATTCATAGGCCTTTCTTCCGGTCAGCTGTATAAGACCTTTACCTCTAAAGTTCCATCCGTCTCCAGATTCCGTATTTCCTAATTCTTTCCCTTTGGCACTTGTTGGAGAATAGGCGCCAGTTTGCTATATTTTTTTGATTTTCTTGAGATACTCCGGGTATAGCTGGTTTTTCTACTGCACGTCCCCAAAGTTTTGCATTTTCTCTCCCTTCTGTTGTTCTGAATGCTGCAAAAGTACCCGGTATTTTTTCCCAGTACCAATTGAAATTTTCTCCGTCTTTAATATGAAGGGATGTGCCTGATTCCACTCTGGCCTGAGCAAATAGGTGCGCTTTATTCCAGCAGGTATTCATACCGATCTCTTTCATGTATTTTGTATATGCAGCGGCAACTTGCGTCAGTATAGTAGGATCTGCATTGGGAAATATTTGCTTTAGCTGATCTGCAGTTATTGGATCATTGCAACGGGGACATCCATTTCCTTCTCTTTTTACCTCCGCCATTTCCACCACCACCGGCATCACATCATTATCAATTGCTTCCGGTGTTTCTTTCTGGGAAACCTTCAGGCAACCAGCTTCATAAAATATAAACTGTTTGCGAAGCTCCAGCATTTCTTCTTGTGTAAAAGCGGTTCCATCCTGTTTGTAAGCTTTTATACCGAGCTTTTCCATATCTTCGGTGCGTACAAGATCGGCTGGCAGTGTATTATTAATGGTTACCTGGGTTTTTTCCTCTTTCCATATCTTTTTATTGGGATCGGCAGGATCTTTCAGCTGTCTTGAAACCTGGGCAATATAGTAGTCGAAATTTTTAGGTGGGTTTTTCCATTCTTCTTTCGCTGTGAAGGAAACTTCCAGCAGACCGTCTTTACCTGTTTTTTCTTCTTTGTAGGATTCTTTGCTTTCGTGGGTATAGATAATGTGGTCTTTTTCGTTGAGAGCTTCTTTGGGAACTTCCTTAAACACATCAATTTTCAGAGTTTCTTCTGTCATATTGACGGTATGTACCCAGATCTTGTGCGTTTTTCCATAGAACGTCTGCTGACGCTGAATGTCTTTTCCGTTTTCGGTGGAAAACATAATAGAAACTATTTTCTGTTCCGAGGTAATGATGAGTTCTTCATTGGAATCCAGAACTTCCAGATACGTAGTCGTGGCATCTATCACAACAGGTTTTGTTCCGGCTATGGAGATATTGCCGGGTAATACTACCTCTGTTGAAGTGCCTGCCTGCAATTCTATCGTAAATACAAAACGGTATTTTGGTGTGGGATTTTCTGCTGTTTTAGGAATGGCAGTATCCAGTTTTTTCCTATAATCTTCGCTGGTATTGATTATAAAGGAGGCTTTACCTTCATTATTAAGTGTTACGCTTTTTTCTTCCAGCATGTATTTTTCTTTCTCCTTGTAAAAATCGTCCCCTTCGCCTTTTACCCAGACCTTTACTTTCAGAGTCTGATTCTGAAGACCATCTATTTCCACAAAGCCATAGGTTTCTTCTCCAAAACCTGTTTCGGTACGTTTTACTCCTGTTCCATATGCCCAGAGTGCTCTTTTTATAGCGGGCTGTGAAACTTTTATTTTTGTATCAATTTTTTTATTATCCGTATTCGTGCCGGTTAAATAAGCTGAAATGGTAAACTCGCCCAGCTCGTTGAAGGTAAGTGTTCCATCTCCATTATCCGTAACATTCTGCGGGACTTCTATTTTTATCGCCTCATTTCCGGCCAGGGTAGCAATTCTGGCTGTTGCGGTATATTTTACTTTTGTTCCTTTGGGGATATTTCCTGCAGGAAGTGAGAACTTATCAATAACATTGTTGATAATCTCGAAATTAAAAGTATCCGAACCTGTGAAAGCCGGCTGCTTGCCTGCACCGAGCGGATTTGCATACGCTTCAAGAACATATTTTCCCAGATATTGCCCACTGGAAAGCTGAGCATCCTGACTAAGGAAAGCATCTGCTTTTTTATTGATCACCGCAGTTTTGAATGATGCTGAATTTTCAAATGCTGTAATTCTTCCTGCTCCTTCCTTTTTAAGGTACCAGTGTACTGTTTTTCCTGTATTTGGCAGATAAGCTACATTGAACTTAGAAGCCTGAATTTTTAGCATATCGCCAGGTCGGAGCAGCCCTGGCTCTCCGCTTACGCCCATAACGCCTAATGTATTCTCAATTTTTATTTCTACAGATTCAGGTTTGGGATCATTGGGATCCGTAAATGCTTCTATGGTATATTTACCTGCATTTTTAAAGCTAAGCATTGCATTTCCTCCAACTTTACCTACACCGACAAGATGAGGTGAAGTTGTTCCTGAATGACTGTTGTACAGCACTGTTGTTCCCTGTTTTATACGCCATTGCGCTGTATTGGTTAAAGGTAAAAAACTATTTCTGTTCAGAATTTTCATCTGATCAGCGCTTGTATTCAATTTATATTCTACAGATACGGGAACAGGTATATTGATGAGAGTGGAAGTTCCGGGAATAACAATCTTTTTAACGAAATCTTTTACAACTTCAATGATGATCGCGCAGTTTTTATCACCGGCTTTCTTTCCATATGCTTCGATTCGGTATTTTCCTTCCGGAAGAGTGTCAAAAGTTTTACTTAAAGATTGATTGAAAATACTTCCCAAGCCTATGAAAGTTTTTACTTTGTCTTTGGTATCTTCTCCTTTGAAAAGAGCCCATATAATCTTTGTGGCATCTCCCTTAAACTGGGCGTTCAATGTAAGATTGTCGGCAGAGAAGGGATTCATAAAAGAACTAAAAGGACTTTTGGGAATCTGGACATAATAATAGATTCCGGTAGGTTTGGTTACAGGAACAGGAAGGGTCATTGAAATGGAATTTACTGATGTAGTAGTGGATGATGTATCTGAAGTTGCCCATTGTGGTGAGGTATTGGCTACCGAGAATTCATCCGCCTCTTTTACGTCGATTTGAGAAACATTGTTGGCTTGTCCGGTAGTGGCAAAGGCAATGGTTCCCGGCACACCATATCCGGGGCAGGTGGCAGTAGAAACATCTAAAAGTACTTTCATACTTTTGTTGAATTCTACGTTTTCATAATAGTCTTTGTATTTAAGGTTGCACTTTCCTTTGCATGGATACGGCTTTCCATCTGAACCTTTACAGTTTCCAAATCCATTGCCTCCGCCGAAACTTTCAGCTTTATCATCCAGATAAGTAGCCACAGGTTTGCTTTGGGCAAAATATTTATTTTTTCCAAGTTTCTTTTTCTGGCTTTTTACTTCCATAGGAACGGCGGTTCCTTTAGAATTATTGGCTATAGAACTGCTGCAGAATGCGGTAGCCCCTTCTACAATAATAAATCCTTTATCTGCCATATCATGTGTTCATAAAGTTAAATAATACTGCTTGTCTCCCTGTATACTATTTTTTTACCGGCTGATAATGTAAATTCAGCCTTCTTCTTTGAATACTGTTTTTTCGGAGAATTATACTCCATATGTATGGTAAGCTCAGCTTTATACTGTTCTGCTTTGTGCAGGTATTTTTTGCCTAGTTCTTCTTTTATATAATCTGGAACAATGGTTTCTGAAATGAAGAATGCATCAAAACCATAATCTCTCTGTTCTGCTGTGATGGTGCCTACACATTCTATATCTCCGATTCCCTTAATATTCCATGTCATGACCTCCTCATTTTTTCCACCGTTGTCTACGTAGGAAGGAGCAAAAAGCAGCAGATTCCAGAATGGTTCTTTACGTTTATTTCTATAAAAAATTTCTTCATCTTCAAAAGCTGCCAGGTATTGGTTTCTGAAAACATCGGCATTATGATACTTTTCCTGAATTCCTGAAGTTTTTTGTTTCCAGTCTTCTATATTTTTCTGATGATTGGTAGCCTGGAGAAAAACACCTTTTTCGTCTACTTTTATTTCTGCGGGATAAGAACTCTGTTCCAGGGTATGAAGAATTTCCATAAAACTATTTTCAGAGGGAAGGGGAAGATCCTCTATCTTTTCTATCAGCCAGTTTTTAGTCTGGTCTTCATTTTCTGTTTCATGAATGGTAAGTTTACAGGAAGAATGAAAACCTTTGGTTTCGCCAAACTGTATCTGAAGGGAACCCTCTACATGATAAAGGTGTGTTCCTTGATATTTTTGAAAAGGTTTTACTCGGGTTTCTTCCATGCTTTTTTATTTTTTGCAGGTATTCGAAATAGTTTCTTCCAATAGTTGATACATATATATTTTTTCAATAGTACCTTCCTTGCATTTACTTACATAATAATTAGCTATAAAATCTTCCTGATAATGAGATATTTCTTCACTGAGTAATCCGTCTGAATTTTCTTTATGTGTTATAAAATAAGAGGTATTACCTGTTTTTTTATAAAAAACGAAATTTATTGAAGCTATATTTTTCTGCGCCAATGATTTGTTGTATTGTAATTTCTTTTTTGCATATTTTATGATTTCTTTTTTTAAAATATTTTCTGAATCAGGATTGTCTATCAATATATAATAAGAAATCTTTACAGAGTTTTTGTAATAGCTGTTTATAAAGGTCATATGATCCAACGGAATAAACTCATTCTTTTTTCTGTCACAGCTCATCATTGCTATAATGAAAAAGAAAGTCGTTAAATATTGTATGTATTTCAAATGCTTCATTGTTTATTAATAAGTTTATTCACTTTTAAGTCACTAAATGATTAATATTCTCCCGGTCTTCTTCTTCCCATATTTCTAAGGTGATCCATTCTTTCTTTTTCAGCTCTTCTTTTATTTATCCTTTCGGCTTTTCCAATAGATAAGTTTTCAGTAAATGTTTTTTCAAATTCAACTTTAGTGACGAATGGCTTATATCCCCGGATATGTTGAAGAATGAACCAATATCTAAATCCTAACAGGTAATAATATTTCTTTTCAATATCAGGCATATCTAGCCCAAAATGATCATATAGAGAGACTTTATAGGTGGCATTATAGCTTCCGTTAGCTGATTTGCTAAATTTTGTGAGCTTAACTTCATAAGCCCAGGTATCGTTCATACAAATGGTCAGACCTCCTAAAAATGTATCTTTCAATGTTGAGAATTGTGGGTGGCCCCAACCTCTGTTTCCAAACTTTCCAATTTCGTTATCAGTAAAGTGTATTTCATCATCCTCAATAGAGGCAAGATTTCCACGACTTTTTTTGATTCGGTCAGCAATTTCATCTTCCATGCTTAGGCAAAATCTTTGATTTGATGGATGTTGCTGTACATGCTTTGTCAGGATAGGATTGGTATACTCACCACCTTCGCTTCGCTTAAATTTTTCAATCATATCGAGTGCAACAGTTTCAAGCTCACCAACAGAAAATAAATCTGTAACCATACGTTTAAAACCAACCCATAATTCTTCGTCAGTTTTATCTCTGATTTCAGCTTTGATCCAGATTCCTTTACTCTCAACATCCTTAAGGGTATACCGTGAAGGATATTGGTTGGATACACCTAATCCATAACATAAATCATCTGCAAGATTGACTCCCTGCCTGTCTTTTCCTTTAATTTTAAATCTGTCAATATAAACAGGTAATGGATTGTCTATTTTTACTTCCACACTTACCTTATCAATTGGACTTTTGAAATAGGCATAGGCACGCATATCATAACATGGTAGCTTAACCTGTATGGTCTGCGTATTTCCTTCTATGGAAGAATAATCAAAAAAGAAAGGTATAGCCGTTCCCCCTATCTTTACCTGCCACAGAAGTTTCTTATATTCATTCTTTGCTGCTGACCTGTTAAATGTTGCTTTGAACCAGTGCTTTTCTCCTTCTTTGGGCTTACTGATTTTTGCGCCATTATCATCAAGCGGACCTTCCACTTTGGTTACGAGTAAGGTATTGTCTTTCTTAGCCTGATATTCATCCAGCTTTTTACCCCCTTTTTTACCGTAAAAGGTATTTTCTTGTGGGGACTTAAAATCCAGCGCACCTTTGGAAGCATCCTTCATGATGTGTTCTGCTTCCTTGTAAGATTTACCAAAGACATTCCGTATGATATTTCCGCCTTCCATGGTTGTTATAAAAGTTTTTACGTTGTCTATCTTTCTGACCTACTGCATTTTTACCTGCTTGCCACTATTGATATTTTACTTCCTTAGCACTCTCCACATTAATGGCATCTTTTGTACTGATGTAGGAGCCTGCTTCCATATTTTCCGTAATATTTTTTGCTCGGGAACTTCTGCCTGCTTCAGCCGTTTCAATAATGTTGCTGGCGGTAAGGTTATAGTCATCATTTGCTGTTTCAGTGATGTCTTCACCTGCCATAATATTTACGTTTCTCTGTGCAGAAGCGATGATATTATGCCCTGCATTGATTTGTACATTTTCTCCGGCTGTAAATGTCATATTCTTAGGAGCATTTACTGTAATATTTCCTTTTCCATCCATTAAATAAGTGTTACCGCTTGGATCTTCTATAAAAATACTTCCTTCCTGATCATTAAAGATGATCTTATTTCCGCTCCTGGTCTGTATAGATTTAATGTGATTGTTTAGTCCGCCACCTAGAGCTACCTGTCCATGGAACATTCCGCCCATGGCAAATGGAAAATCAGGGTGATGATATTCAAAACCTACCATTACCTGATCCCCGATTTCAGGAATTGCTACAAACCCCCGGTTCTGGGTGATCGCATCAGTTCCACCTGCATCAGGGCTCATCATTCTTATAAAATGAGTAGTGTCGGGATTTCTCTGCCAGTCGAACTGTACCTGGATCCGTCCCTGATTCATGGGATCAACGTTTGAAATCACGGTTGCTACCTGTGGCTGGGCGTTGGGAATAACAAAATCAGGTTTAGGCATAAAACCGGTTCCCTCAGCTACTGCTTCAAAGTTTCCGGTATAATATCCGCGTGCATTTACTTCATGAAATACTTCTGTGATTGTTACTCTTGTAAAATAGGATGTTTCGCTTGTATCAGGTTTACGCATTTCAATATCTGCGCAACATCCGGGATACAGAAATGGAACCGTTGTATTTGCGGAAACGGTAAAAACTTCTACAGCGGCGCTACCTGCCGCACTTCTCTGTGAGTCATCAACATCCATGAACATATTGGCATTGACTGGGGCAGGGGAGAGCGATCGGGTTTTGAAAATGCTGTTATTGAGTTCGTAGGCTTTGGAAGGAATTTCCCCCACGTGCTTGATATTATTTTCAGAGCCTTCCATTTTTGTATGGCTGCTGCTGTTATATCCAAAAAATTCGGGTTTCGTGTGTACGGCTTTCAGTTCTACCTGAACGTCACTTGCATTGCTGCCATAGATAAGGCGCACAGGTTTTTCGGATGGAGGAAGCTTCCCAAAATGAAGGATTTCACCATCATAGTAGAATTGCTCGCCGTAAGCTTCTGCTGTTCTGGCAAGAAAATTATAATGGGTTTCGTTGTATTGTGAGCTGTAATTGATATAGCTTTTATTCTGAGGGTCTACTCTAAAATCAAATTTCGAAGAACCTAAAGCTTCTTTAATAATTTTATTTGCAATAATTCCGGTATTGACAGCCTGATCGCCCCCAAAACTTTGTGTATGAGGAGCTGAATCCATCAATATGGTAGGACTTTCACCTTTCAAGACAATATTACCAAGGCTCATTTTTTCCTGACTGAATGCCGCTTTGGTGATAACGCCTACAAAAGTCCTTTCCGGGCTCTCATTTTCGTAATCCTTATATTTAAAAACTACCGTTATTCGTTTTCCTAAAAACTGTCTGGCCTCTTCAAGATTATGATTCTGTGCAGAGCCTAAGGAATCATGGGCCAGGACAAGTTCGAAATGATGATGCCGTCTGGCACTTTGCTGCAAACGGAAATGTTTAAAATGTTTGACTGATTTTCCCTCAATCACAATATCCAGTTTTACCACACGGTTGATGCCCGGAATATGGTTCACAGAGATTTTGTCTGCATTATCCGGAGCTTTATACTGGTTCGGGCGGAATGAAAAATTGCTACTTTCTTCCATGGCTAGCTATTTTGTTTGGTGTAAACTAAAAACCGGATAATATAATCCTATACTATCTGTTTTTTATTTGTAAAAAAACTAATGTAGAGATCTTTTACAGCCAAAAAAGACAGAACAGCATCCGTTGTATCGGGTATACCATTCTGCCTGTTGTTTTTCTGGATGTAAAATTTACATTGTTAAGATGTAGGCCATTCTGCTTTGTAAGAAGAATTACCAAGATCGATAAGTTCAGCACTTACTACAAAGCTGATGTACATACTGTTTTCATCTACTGCATCGAAATCTACTTCGTGTTGGATCACATATCCGTTTTCCCATTTTAAAGTAGTTAATGTTCCTTCTTCGTGAGATTTGTTGAATGTTACCTCTCCGGTTGTAGGTTTGTATTTACCGTTAAGTAAACTTTCCAGGATGTCTGATTTTTCAGTAGCTTCCACTGTGATTTTGATAAGAGCATTGGAAGGATCTGATGCTACTCTTCCTGATACGTCTGTAGAACGGGATACACTGTAGTTAAGTTTTAATAACTTCTGTCCTTCACCGCCGTTAAATTTTAAGATTCCTCTTGAATTTCTTTCTGCCATGATAAGTAAATTTTAATTGTTAATATTGTGTGATTTGTTATCTTATGTCACCAAAAATAGAAGTAATTACATTATCAAAAAACATTTTTTGAATAAATTTTGAAAAGTGTCGTAATTCTTCGACTAACAAGTGTTAGGTAAATTGATTATTGTAAATCAAATGATTAAGGTGTTTAATATTAGGTGCTTATAAACTGTCCGGCAAATAGAGAGATTGCAAGGTTTTAAATAATAGTGGTGTTTAAAAATAAAAAAAACCGCCCCAAAAGGAGCAGTTTAAAATTTATAGGTAAATAATCTTAGTGATTATCATATTTTCTATCCATTACAAAATCTTCCATGAATTTTGTAGTGTAATTTCCGGCAAGATAATCTTCATTATCCATAAGCTGTCTGTGGAAAGGAATGGTAGTTTTCACCCCTTCAATATAAAATTCCTCCAGTGCACGTCTCATTTTAGCAATTGCTTCTTCACGGGTTTGAGCCGTAGTGATTAGCTTAGCGATCATAGAGTCATAGTTGGATGGAATACTGTATCCTGAGTAAACATGAGTATCCACTCTGATTCCATGTCCGCCAGGAATATTTAATCCTGTAATTTTACCCGGAGATGGTCTGAAGTCTGCGTAAGGATCTTCAGCGTTAATTCTACATTCGATTGAGTGTAATTTCGGATAATAATTGATTCCTGAAATAGGAGTTCCTGCAGCAAGAAGGATCTGCTCTCTGATCAGGTCATAATCAATAACCTGCTCGGTGATAGGATGCTCTACCTGAATTCTTGTATTCATTTCCATGAAATAGAAATTTCTGTGCTTGTCTACAAGGAATTCAATAGTTCCTACCCCTTCATATCCAATGAATTCGGCGGCTTTTACAGCAGCTTCACCCATTTTATCACGAAGTTCGTCTGTCATAAACGGAGAAGGAGTTTCCTCAGTCAATTTCTGGTTTCTTCTCTGTACAGAACAGTCTCTTTCAGAAAGATGACATGCTTTTCCATATTGGTCACCGGCAACTTGTATCTCGATATGTCTGGGTTCTTCAATCAGTTTTTCCATGTACATTCCTCCGTTTCCGAAGGCAGCCACAGCTTCCTGAATTGCAGATTCCCAGTGATCTTTAAGGTCTTCAGCCTTCCATACAGCTCTCATTCCTTTTCCACCACCACCTGCAGTAGCTTTGATCATAACAGGGTAGCCTGTTTCCTCAGCTACTTTTACAGCGTGCTCATAAGATTCTATTAAGCCGTCAGAACCTGGTACACAAGGTACTCCTGCCGCTTTCATGGTTGCCTTAGCGTTGGCTTTGTCACCCATTTTTTCAATCTGCTCAGGAGAAGCTCCAATGAACTTGATATTATTTTTCTGACAGATTCTTGAGAAATTGGCATTTTCAGAAAGAAATCCATATCCCGGGTGAATGGCATCAGCATTGGTAATCTCTGCTGCAGCAATAATATTGGAAACTTTAAGATATGAGTCTTTGCTCATAGGGGGACCGATACATACTGCTTCATCAGCAAATCTTACATGAAGACTGTCTTTGTCTGCAGTAGAATAAACAGCAACGGTTTTGATTCCCATTTCTTTGCATGTGCGTAGAATACGCATTGCAATTTCGCCACGATTGGCTATTAATATTTTTTTGAACATCTTCTTCAATTTGAAAATTAGATAATTTGAAAATTAGATAATGTTATTTTGAATGCAGAATTAAGTCTAACATCTAATGTCTAACATCTAACCTCTAAATTAAGATGGATCTACTAAGAATAAAGGCTGGTCATATTCTACCGGAGTAGCATCATC
Organism: Chryseobacterium sp. W4I1; assembly: GCF_030816115.1. Lineage (NCBI taxonomy): Bacteria > Pseudomonadati > Bacteroidota > Flavobacteriia > Flavobacteriales > Weeksellaceae > Chryseobacterium > Chryseobacterium sp. W4I1. The sequence continues at coordinate 3,404,190 of NZ_JAUSXQ010000001.1, read as the reverse complement.
TACCAAGATCTTCACGATTTTTCCGCTGATCTCAGAATCGATCTGGTTGAATAACTTCATTGCTTCAATTACACACACTACTTTTCCTATAGAAACCTCGTCGCCTACATTTACAAATACATCCTTATCCGGAGATGGCTTTCTGTAGAAAGTACCGATCATTGGAGATTTTATAACAACATATTTGCTATCGTCCGCCGCCACTTCCGCTTTTTCAGCTGGAGCCGCCGCCGGAGCTGCTGCAACATGAGCTGGAGCTGCTGCCTGAGGAGCTGTATGATAAACCGCTGGCTGTGCATAAACCGCATCATTACCGGCTAATGGAGTTTTAATGGTGATTTCGAAATCTTTAGTTTTGTATTTCACTTCTGAAACTTCAGCCTTAGATACAAACTTAATAAGATTCTGTATGTCTTTAATGTCCATAAAATTGATATTTGATTTTGGTTCAAAGATACCAAAAAAACGTAAAAAACAACAAAAAACCGCTCAATTTTATCAAAATTGAGCGGTTTTTGTATTAAAATGAGGCTTTTTCAGTGAAAAGCGACTCTTAGTTTTCTTCTGTAGTTGCTACTTCTTTTTCCAATACTACTTTACCTCTATAGTAAAGTTTTCCTTCATGCCAGTGAGCTCTGTGGTAAAGGTGAAGTTCACCAGTTGCTGCGTCTTTCGCTAATTGAGGAACTACTGCTTTATAATGAGTTCTTCTCTTATCTCTTCTTGTGGACGACTGTCTTCTTTTAGGATGTGCCATTTTGAATAACTTTTTTAATTGATGAGCGATGAGATTCATCATCTCATCATATTTAAATTATTTTATTTAATTATTGTCTTTTAACTTCTTCAGTGCTTCCCATCTAGGGTCGCTATCATGTTTCTCTTCCTCTGCTTCTTCAATATCTTTTGGACTGAACTTATTCAGAATTTCCAGATCATCATCGCTTATGTTCGGTGAAATTTTCTTCATCGGTATAGAAAGCTGTACGTTTTCGTAAATCAGCTGTGCCACATTGAATGCGTGATCTGAGGTTGGGATGGTAATGACATCTTCATTGCTGTCATCATATTCTTCACCAAAATTCACCAAAATTCTGATCTCATTTTCAATAGGATAGTCGAATTCATCATTTGTAAGGTCACAAATGAGTTCTACAGTCCCGTGTACTTTGATCTCAAATTCTAAAAATGTAGTATGTTTTTCAAGAAAAACATCAGCTATTATTTTAGGATTTGTAAATTCCTGTTCAGTGTCAAATAATTGAAAGAACGCTTTTTCTATCTCAAATTTGAACGTATGCTTTCCGTTTTTAAGTCCGGAAAAGCTTACATCATAGTTTCTTAACTTGTCCATAAAATGAGTGTGCAAAAATATGCAATTTTTTTATAATAACAAATAAATTCTACAACAAATTAATTTAAAATTTGTTTTAACGGATTAAGCTTCATGATCATCAGGCAGATCTTCATCTACACCATTATCAACATTCACCCTTCTCGGCTGCATACGATTGTTCATCAGATCGTTATATTCACTTCTGTTTTTAAAAATTTTAATGGCAGTGAAAATAGCTTCGGTAAAACTCTGTTCATCAGCAATATTTTTTCCTGCAATATCGTAAGCTACCCCATGGTCAGGGGATGTTCTGATGAATGGAAGACCGGCTGTATAATTCACACCTTCTTCATACGCTAACGTTTTGAATGGAGCCAATCCCTGGTCATGGTACATTGCCAAAACAGCATCAAAGTTTCTGTATTTATTCGGCTGGAAGAAACTGTCTGCAGGATAAGGCCCAAAAGCTAATGTTCCATTATCTGAAAGTTCCTTTATTGCCGGCTCAATGATCTCAATCTCCTCTTTTCCTATTACACCGCCATCTCCTGCATGAGGATTCAGACCCAGTACCGCAATTTTTGGTTTTTGAACGCAGAAATCTTCAATCAAAGTCTGATTGAGAGCTCTGATTTGTTTCTTTATTTTTTCTTTAGAAATGTTTTCTGCAACGCTGGCGATCGGTATATGGTGGGTAGATACTGCTACTTTAAGGTCTTCTGTCACTAAGAACATCAGTCCTTTTTTGCTGAATTTCTCTTCAAAATACCCTGTGTGTCCAGTGTGCTTGAAACCCATCTTTACCATTTCATCCTTATTGATAGGAGCTGTAACAAGGACGTCAATGTCGCCTTTCATTAAAGCTTCGGTAGCCAGTTCAAGAGATTCAATAGCCATTTTGGTGGATTCTTCCGTTGGAACGCCCAATTCTACATTCACATTCTCTTTGGTTAGGTTCACCATATTAAGTTTTCCCGGCTGCGCCTGTGATGCTTCATTAACGTAGTTGAAATTCAGATTCAGCTTGAAAATATTTTTCTGGAAGGTAAATAACTTTCCCGAGCCAAAAATTACCGGAGTAAAAAAGTCCGTAATGGTTTTGTCTTTCAGAGACTTCATGATGATCTCCGGGCCGATGCCGTTAAAATCACCGATTGAAATTCCTACTCGTACTTTATGGTTTTTTGGGCTCATTTTGATTATCTTTGAAGATTATAATTTACAAATTTAGCAAAAAATAATATGTTCACAGGAATTATTGAAGCAGTTGGTGTAATTGAAAAAATTGAGGAAAAAGGAAGCAACATAGATTTCACCCTAACATGTCCTTTTACAAACGAATTAAAAATAGACCAAAGCCTTGCTCATAACGGATGTTGCCTGACCGTTGTTGAAATCAAAGATAATCAGTATGTCGTAACAGCAATCAACGAAACCCTGGAGAAAACTAATCTTGGAAAATGGGAGACGGGTACAGTTGTGAATCTTGAGCGATGTATGAAAATGGATGGCAGATTAGACGGACATATTGTTCAGGGACATGTGGATAAGACCGGTGAAGTAGTTGGAATAGAAAATAAAGACGGAAGCTATTTTATTACCATTAAATATGAAGATAACGGCAATTTTGTAACGGTTCCACAGGGTTCTATTACTGTAAATGGAATCAGCCTGACCGTTGCAAAAAGTGAAGATACACAGTTTTCTGTGGCCATTATTCCTTATACCTGGGAGTTTACCAATATGCAGCATCTCAAAATAGGAGATCAAGTTAATTTAGAATTTGACATCATTGGTAAGTATATTGCTAGGTTAATTAAAAAGTAGGATGCCGATTAATAAATACAAAGGATATAGTTTAAGGAACCGCGTGTTTTTCGGATTCCTGCTGGTTTGCTTTTTAAGTGTTGTTGCGACATCATTGGTTCCTTATTTTGTCTTAAGGAATAACTCTCTCCAGCAGAGCAATATCGATATGCAGGAGAAAACCAATGCGGTAATGAGATATCTGGACTATGCAGTAAGCCGTACTCTTGTAGAGACAAAGGATCTTCCGAATGTATTGGGAAATAAGATTTTTGAAATAGCAGATATTAACCAGCATGATATTGTGATCTATGATCTGAAAGGTAATTACCTTCTTTCCAATAAAGACGAAAGCCTGATTGATCATCAAACTATTCCTGTTAATATTGTTAATAAAATTCTGGCTACAGATTCCAGAGTGGACATTAAAGGGTACGACAAAAAGAAAGATGCCGTATTTACCTCTTCTTATCTGCTCTTAAAGAATAATGAGCTTGCCCCCGTAGGAATTGTTTATATTCCTTTGTATCATAATGAATCTGCCTATCTGGATGTTCTCAGCCAGTATATCAAATATATTCTTCTTGTCGATATTTTTCTGATTTTGTTCAGTATCTGGATAAGTTGGGTGACTTCCAACAGCTTGGCCAAAAATATCACAAAATTTTCTGATATGATCACGCGTATTACACTATTTGAAAATGAAATGCGCCCTATAAGATATTATAAAAATGATGAGCTTAATGCTTTGGCAAGAGCTTACAACAGGATGATTCTTCAGATCCAGGACCAGAAAGAAAGACTTCGTTTTAAAGCTTCTGAAGAGGCGTGGAGGGAAATGGCAAAACAGGTAGCCCATGAGGTGAAAAATCCGCTTACGCCAATGAAGCTTACCATTCAGAATTTTGAAAGAAAATTTGATCCGGAAGATCCAAATATCAGAGAAAGAGTAAAACAGATGAGCAAGACCATGGTAGATCAGATTGATCTTATTGCTACTGTTGCTTCAGCTTTCTCGGAATTTGCCAAGCTTCCTGAAAAAAATAATGAAATCATCAACCTGAATACGGAAGTGGAAGATATTCTGCGTGTCTTCAATGATGACAGTATCTTTATGCATTCTAATAAAAGTAATATTATGATCAATATGGATAAAATTTACCTTTCCAGGATCATCACCAATCTTGTCACTAATGCCAAACAGGCGCAGAGCGATGAACGCAAGCTGATCATCAATGTAGACGTGGAACAACACCAGAGAAGAGTGATGATTTCCATTCAGGATAACGGTATCGGAATTCCGGAAAATATGTACGAAAGAATATTTGAGCCTAATTTTACGTCTAAAAACAGCGGCATGGGACTTGGTCTTTCGATGGTAAGAAAAATGATCGAAGATTACAAAGGCGAGATCACAGTGAAGTCAGAAGTAGGGAAGGGATCTACATTTACCATTACACTTCCTACCAATTTATAGTGAAACCTTTTACATTTAAATATTTCGAAATCCAGCAATCAAAAGAGGTCTTCCGTGTAGGAACAGACGGTGTGTTGCTTGGCGCATTGGCGGATGTAACAAAAGTTTCTTCCGTTTTGGAAATTGGAACCGGAACCGGCTTGATTTCTTTGATGCTGGCCCAGAGAAATACAAGTGCATCTTTCTTAGGATTGGATATCAATAAGGAAGCTGTTTTGCTTACCAAAACAAATTTTGAACAGTCTCCTTTTCATTTGAGACTGAAAAATATTCATCAGGATCTTAAAGCCTTTCAGACTGGGGATAAGTTTGATTTGATTGTTTCCAATCCACCTTATTTTGAAGAATCAGGTTCTGATAAAGATAAAATTGCCCGCCAGACTATAGAATTAAATTTTCAGCAACTTATTGAATCTTCTGTGAAATTACTTTCTGATCAGGGAATTTTTTCCGTTATTATACCTGATGAAGCTGGTAGTAGCTTTGTTCAGGTAGCTTCGGAAAACCACTTGTTTTTAAGGCGCAAAATCAATATTAAAGGAATTGAGAATTCAAAAACGAAAAGATTAGTTTTGGAATTTTCGCTAACAGAAAGTCGGCTTGAAGAATCTGATTTTGTGATAGAAAAAAGTCCGAGACAATACTCGGACCAATATCTTGAACTCACCAGGGAATTTCATATTTTTAAAAGAAAAGGTTAGAAGCTAATTGATAAATGGGTAATCTTTATCTTATTTCTAAATCTTTCAAATTTCATTTTATTCAAACAGTTCTGCTGTGTCCAGCACGGAAACTTTTCCATCCTCACATCTGATCGCTTCTCCAGGGAAGTTTTGGATCATATGATAATCATGGGTTGCCATTACTACTGCGGCGCCGTTTTCAAGGGCTACCTGCTTTAGAAGCGTCATAATTTCATTGGAAGTTTCAGGGTCAAGGTTTCCTGTAGGCTCATCGGCAAGGATAAGATCCGGGTGGTTCAGTAAGGCTCTGGCAATAGCGACACGCTGCTGCTCTCCTCCTGAAAGTTCGTGCGGCATCTTATGCTTTTTGCTCTTCATGTTTACGCTGCTCAAAACTTCGTTGATGCGGTCTTCCATTTTTACTTTATCATTCCATCCTGTTGCTTCAAGAACGAATTTTAAGTTTTTCTCAACCGTCCTGTCGGAAAGCAATTGGAAATCCTGAAATACAATTCCTAATTTTCTTCTCAGATTGGGAATGTCTGAAGGTCTTAGTTTTGCAATATCAAAACCTACCACAGCTCCATGTCCTGATGCCAAAGGAATGTGTCCGTAAAGCGTCTTTAGAAGAGAGCTTTTCCCGGAACCTGTTTTTCCGATAAGGTAGCAGAATCTGCCTTTTTTGATGTTAAGATTAACGTCAGTAAGAACAGTGAAGTTTTTTTGTGCAATCTTTGCGTGCTGTAAGCTTATTATATTATCTCCGGAGATATTTGTATGCGGCATAATTCAGTTTTATCGTGCTATTTCTAAAATATTTTTTCAGATCTTAAAAATAGAAAAAAGAAGCTTAAGAAACCTAAATTTTAGGAAATTTTAACAACAAAAAATGCCTGAAAAACTTCTTTTCAAGCATGATCTGTATATGATAATTCGAGATATTATCTCTTAGCGCGCGCTGCACTAACAGTTAAACTCTTTCTGCCTTTAGCTCTTCTTGCTGCCAAAACTCTTCTCCCGTTTGGCGTAGACATTCTTTCTCTGAAACCGTGTTTGTTTCTTTTCTTTCTCTCTGATGGTTGGAATGTTCTTTTACTCATTACTATATATTTAAATCGTAATTAATCTATTAATTTTCAGGTTGCAAAGATATAGAAATTTTTAAAAGTTACAAATTTTACGTATCTTTTTTTAGAAATTATTTTAAATGTTTTGATCTCCATACAGGCAAACTCTGCCTGGAAACGAAATTTCCGGGTCAGAAATAATATTGTAGATGATTTTATTTAAAAGCTCTATCTTTGGAAACTCAAATTTAAAGAAAAATAAACACACGATGTTTACACCAGCAGAACTTTTAGATATCAATACATTACTTACGCCTGAAAGCAAGATAGTTATCCTTACCCATTATAATCCGGATGGCGATGCTATCGGCTCCAGTTTGGGGCTGAAACATTATCTGACGGCAAAGGGAATTCCTGCAGAAGTAATCGTACCAAATGATTTTCCGAAATTCCTGAAATGGATGCCGGAATCTAAAAAGGTAATCATCGGAGAATATAAGAGAAAATATGCTTTTGAGCTCATCAGCAGTGCAGATGTTATTTTCTGCCTTGATTTTAATTCGCCTTCCAGAATAGGAATATTGGGAGACTGGCTGACCAGGGCTAAAGCTAAAAAAATTCTTATCGACCATCATCAGCAGCCTGAAAATTTTGATTTTGTCTATTCTGATACGGTCATTCCTGCCACTTCACAGATGATCTATCATTTTATTGAAGCAATGGAGGATGAGGCACTGGTTAATCAGAATATTGCGGAATGTCTTTATACCGGCATCATGACGGATACCGGTGGTTTCCGTTTCCGTTCTACAAGTGCAACTACCCATAGGATTATTGCTAATTTAATAGAAAAAGGAGCTGATCCATCCGTAATTACTTCAAATACCTGGGATACGAATACTGTTTCCCGTCTTCATCTCCTTGCTCTTGTACTGGGAAGAATAGAAGTGGTGAATGACGGTACGGTGGCTGTCTTATCTTTAACAAGAAATGAACTGAAAGAATTTGGTTTTCAGAAAGGAGATACAGAAGGTTTTGTAAATTATGGACTGAGTATTGCCGGTGTAAAAATGGCGGCTTTCTTTATGGAAGATCTGTATGATGATTTTATTAAAATTTCTTTCAGAAGTAAAGATGATGTAGATGTGAATCAGTTCTCCAGAAAATATTTCAGTGGCGGCGGGCACATTAATGCCGCGGGAGGAAAATCTGATGAATCTCTTGCCGATACGATTGAAACATTCAAGAAAAGACTAGAGGAGGATAAATTGTAATGTATTCAAGACAAGATAAAGGCAATTGTAAGAGGTAATATTATCATTAAATCTGTTTAACCTTATTAAACAGTTTATTCTTCTTATGTTTCAAAAAAATAAGATTTAAACAGGTTTAGACTCTTGTTATTAAATCCTTAGTATATCCTTTCTCTTCCAGTTCTTTACATGTATATTCATAAACTTCCTGAAACATCACGTCAAGGTTTTTCTTACTGAAAAGACTGAATTTTGTCATTTTAGGCGGGTCTAAAAAAATATCACAGGACTTCACTTTAGAATAAACGGATTTGGCAATGGCTAAGTGAAGAATCCTGTCAAATTCTTTCATCAGACTCATTTTTTTGAGTTCATCATAGCTTATAGAATTGACGTGGGAGGCAATTAAAAAGTCACATTTGTCAATAATAGGTTCTATAGGAAGATTATCCAGGACACCACCATCTACATATATTTTTTCACCCATCCTTACCGGAGGCAGAATGAACGGAACACTTGATGAGGCCAGAAGGGGTGCGAAAAGTTCTCCTTCTGAAAAGAAATCCACAATTCCGTGAGTCATTTCTGTAGCAGTAACATAAACAGGGATTTTTAAGATCTTAAAATCATTCTCGGGAAAATAATCGGTCAATAGTTTTAAAATGAAATTTGAGCTGAAAATACCATTTTTAGACAGTTTCAGATAAGACCTCGAAAAGAAAGTCGTATGCCTTACAATATCCATCATCTCATCCGGTGATTTGCCGAAAGAATAGAAAGCTCCTACAATAGAGCCTGCACTGGTTCCTGAGATGATATGAGGCTTCAGGTTATATTCTTCCAGGGCCTTGAGTACTGCAATATGTGCAATTCCACGCATTCCTCCACCCGAAAGTGTAAGCCCGATGACTGGCGGTTTCTTTTTTTTGAAAGAGAATAAACCCATTGAGATAATTAATCTTTACTAATATACAAGAAATTTTGATAGGTATAGTCTGGAACCACCACTGCATATTTTTACATAACTATTTTTTTGGGCAGATTATGAAGAAGCTCTGTATTGATAATTTCTGCACAGATGCCGGGTTTCTCCCAGTGTCCGTTGTGTCCGCAGTCAAGAACATATGATTTTATATTGGTTCTGTCAGGAAGATGTTTGATAACCATATCTGTTTTTACGGCATTATCATGCTTTCCGGCTAAAACTAAAATTTTGGCCTCCAGATTTTCCATGATATGTTTTTTATCCGTTCTTGCCACCATTCCTTTTACACAGGCAAGGGCTCCCAGATTATTGGTGGCAAGGGCTGTTTCAAGAGCGGTCTCTACTTTTCCTTCCAGGATATCTCTTTCATTAGGGTTGAACAGATTGGGAACTCCTGCTCTTGCGTAATGGGCAAAAGCATCCTGTATGATTCTGTAGCTTTTAATGCGCTGCTGTTTCTTCTCTTCATCATCAGGAAAATAGGTTGAGAAGAATAAGGTAAGACTTTTCAGCGTGTCAGGATACTTGTCAGCAAAGGCCAGTGCAGTGTAGCCGCCCATGGAATGTCCAAGCAGGTGCACTTTATCAAGTTTTTCCTTATCTAAAACTTTTTTTACTTCATCAGCCATCAGTTCCATGGTATGAACGTCTGCCAGAATATCTGACTGTCCATGACCGGGAAGATCTATTTTTAACAGAGAGAAATCTTTAGAAAGATGAGGTTCCATGTCGCTCCAGATAGACAGGTTTTCCATAAAGCCGTGAAGTAGTACCAAAGTTTCTTTTCCGTTTCCTTTTCTTTCAAAATTCAGCATGGTCGTAGATGTTATAACAGTTAAAAATATTTCAGAAGATAATTTCAGGTCTTGAAATCTATTCTATCTTCAAATTTAAATAAAAAAAGAGCATTCTAAAAATGCTCTTCTGTGTTATTTGGTTAATTCTGTATACACTTTCTTTTCCCAGGGTTTTATATCAGTAACGCCATATCTTTCTTTTTTAGAGATCGCAATATTGTCCAGGATATCTACAAAATTCTTATAATTAGCTTCATCGGTTGGTTTTACAATAACGGTAAAGTTTTCAGGTACCGGTGCGTTTTTATAGGCTTCAGAAATAATCTGTGAGATTTTCACTCCACTGAAATCCGTTTCCTTTAAATTCCCGGAATTGAGATCCTTCTCATTACTTTGGTGGTAAAATACTCTGTTGTCCTTTCCTAATATAAAGGTAACCTGATTTTTATCTCCAATATGAGGAATATCTATTGGATGCGGATTGGGGTCCTTTGCCGGAAGTCCCAGATCCATTACATTGGGTTTTGTAAAATTGGTAGTGAACATGAAGAAGGTGATTAGTAGAAATCCCAAATCTACCATTGGGGTCATATCTACCCGGATTAGTTTTTTCTTTTGTTTGCCTCCTGATTTTTCTTGTGCAATTACTTCAGCCATGATTTCATATTTTTAAATGTTAAACGGTACTTGATGAAGCGTCTAGAATTCATCGTGATTCGAGGGAATCGATGCAAAGTCTGTACCTAAATTTATTAAATGATATGAAAAATCAAAAATAAATTATAATTTAACATTAAAACGCATTATAGTTATTTGAATTCATAATGTTTTATGATACTTTATGGATTTGTTTATTGTTTTCTTATGATCAGTTTGTCGGATAAAATAATTTTCCCCTGATGCTGAACCTGAATAAGATACACGCTATTGTTGAATTGAGAAACAGGGATGTTGATCTTTTTCTCTTTGTATTTTTGGGTGAAACGATTTCTTCCGGACATATCGGTAATATGTACAACCGTTTCTGCGGGAAGATGATCCAGATGGATCATATCTTTTGCCGGATTAGGATAGATAATGGGCTTATTAATAAGTTGAGTTTCTCCAGTGTTTAATTGGGTGGAACTTAATTTGACAATCCAGGCGTCATTGTTTCCGTGGTAACCCGTAATGTTCCCGTCTGCAGAAAAAATCATACCTGCGATTATATATCCGCTATCAGCTGTCTGCTGAATGGAATAGGCTTCATCAAAATCACTTCCACCCAATGGTTTCTGCCATTGTATGTTTCCTGTGTCATCTAATTTTACGATCCAGAAATCGAAACTTCCATGATTTCCTGTAATATGACCATCTAAAGAACCAGTTGCCCCGGCGACAATATATCCTCCGTCAGAAGTTTGTTGGGTAGAATAGGGGTGATCTTCACCGCTGCCCCCAAAATATCTTTGCCATAATGTATTTCCATTAGAATCTAATTTTGCCACACAATAATTAGATGTTCCAAACATTAGCGGTATTTCAGAGTTTGTAGAATTAGACATGCCCGCAACAATATATCCTCCATCTGATGTTTGTTGGATAGACTGTGCAGTATCAGCAAGATTACCCATTAATGATTTCTCCCATTGTATCATTCCTGAGGCATCTAATTTTACGATCCAAAAATCTCCGTTTCCATAATTTATACTAATGTCTCCATTAGTAGAACTACCTGTGCCTGCCAAAATATATCCTCCGTCAGAAGTCTGTTGGATTGAATTTGCTCCTTCATAAGAAGTTCCGCCCAGTGACTTCTGCCATTGCATAGTTCCTGAGGCGTCTAATTTTACAATCCAGTAATCGGAAATTCCATGATTTCCTGTGACATCTCCGTTGGTAGAATAAGATTCACCGGCAACGATATAGCCGCCGTCGGTAGTTTGTCGGATACAATTGGCCACATCCTGATTACTTCCACCTAATGATTTTTGCCATTGCAGAGTTCCTGAAGCATCTAATTTCACGATCCAGTAATCAAAATTTCCATGATTTCCTGTCACATCTCCGTCGTTGGAATTAGATTCTCCCGCAATAATATATCCTCCGTCAGAGGTTTGCTGAATAAAATTGGCGTTGTCATTAGAACTTCCACCCAGTGATTTTTGCCATTGTATCGTTCCTGAGGCATCCAGTTTTACAATCCAGTAATCAGAACCTCCATGATTTCCCGTCACATCTCCGTCAGTAGAATTAGATAATCCGGCAACAATATAACCTCCATCTGAGGTTTGCTGGACAGATTTTGCATGCTCTCCCTGGCTTCCACCCAGTGATTTCTGCCATTGTATAGCAGGGGAGGTCTGTGCCGGCAGAAAGGAATAAATGATAAGAGAAAATAAAAAAGTAAATTTAAAATAGTTCATATGTAATTGTAATTGAGTGACTCAGGGTGTAATTTAATAAAAAAAAAGAATTGTTCTCAAATCAATTAGTAAGTGTAGATTTATTTCTAGTAAGTGTAAGAAAAAGCCTTACCAAAATAAATTGATAAGGCTTACATTATTTAGATAAGATCTTATTTATTTTTCTTATAATAATTTACTCCACATTCAAGGAACTTTTTAAAATCTTCTTTCGGCATATATCCCGATACAGGAGTGTTGATTACTTTTCCATCCGGTGTTATCAAAACGTAGTGCGGCTGGGAATTATTATTAAAATTCACCTGTTGGAACAGGCTCCATCGGTCACCGATTGTTTTTACCTTTTTCACCTGTCCGTCTCCAAGATCAATTTTTGTTTTCTGATCTTCAGGAAGTTCCTCCTTATCATCTACATATAAAGAAGCAAGTACCACGTCATTTTGCAGAATGGGAAGAATGTCCGGTTCACTCCAAACAAATTCCTCCATCTTTCGGCAATTTTCGCAGCCGTAACCGGTAAAGTCAATTAAAATAGGCTTGTCTTCTTTTTTGGCAAGCTCAATAGCTTTGAAGAAATCATGCTCAGGATGCATTCCCAGAATACCGTCTTTTTCATCATGGAAATAACTGACGTTCAGTGGAGGTAAAATCCCACTTAATAACTGAAGTTTTGGACGTTCGGCAGGAATTAATCCCTGAATAAGATAAATAACAAAACCAATTCCCAATGCGCCCAATATCTTTCTTGTAATTGAAATCTTTGGTTTTTTATCATCATGCGGAAATCTTATAATTCCGAAAAGATATAAAGTCAGTCCTAATGCAACAACGATCCAGATGGCAATGAAAAGTTCTCTTTTTAATAAGAATGTTTTCGAAACCAGATCAGCTTTAGATAAGAACTTTAAAGCTAAAGCCAGTTCTACAAATCCAAGAACCACTTTTACCGTATTCATCCATCCTCCTGATTTCGGAAGACTCTTTAAAGCCTGCGGGAATAAAGCCAGCAGTCCGAAAACGATAGCCCAGGCCAATCCAAATCCGGCTAATGCAAAAGTAAGCAGCATCGGAACATTAGACGATCCAGTTACAGCACTTCCTAATAAACCACCCAGAATAGGTCCGGTACAAGAGAAAGAAACAATAACCAGAGTCAACGCCATAAAGAAAATACCAACCAGTCCGCCAGCTTCTTCTGCTTTTGAAGATTTGTTGGCAATAGAGCTCGGAAGCGTGATGTCATAATATCCGAAGAAACTTCCTGCAAAGAAAATGAATATGATAAAGAAGGCAATATTCAGCCAGACACTTGTAGATATTTCATTGAAAACATTTCCTGCAATTCCATCAATCAAATGGAACGGAACACTTAATAATACAAAGATCAGAAGGATAAAAAATCCATAGATCAATGCATCTCTCTTACCTTTTGCCTTATTGCTGCTTCCTTTGGTAAAAAAAGAAACCGTAAGCGGAATCATAGGAAAAACGCAAGGTGTCAGTAAAGCGATTAAACCTCCGGCAAATCCTAAAAATAAATAAGTCCAGTAATTTTCACTTACTTTTTCTGTCGTGGTTCCACAGTCAGTTAAAGGTTTCTGGAAATCAATAGTTGCTATTTTTAACTGCTTAGGATCCAATTGAGAAACCGCAGTAACCGTCACGTCTCCTTTTGCCGGATTTGTAGCAACCGTTTCTATCGCTTTTACCGAATCTTTTACCGGTTCAGTTTTTTCCTCTGCTATTTCTGCTACAGCACCTTTCGGAGTTACTTTTTGATTGAATTCTAAAGTGTTGGGAGCCAGACACACCCGGTCGTCACAAGTCTGATAGGTTATTTCGGAAGTAACATCTCCTGGTTTTGCAGGATCTTTTAATTTGAATTTCTGTTTAAAACCGGCAGAGTTAGAAAATAAAAAACAATCGTTCCACCGAAAGCTTCCGAAAATTCTTCGTGTTTTTTACCCACTTCTGTGAATTTTCCGATCAGTTCAATATTCTTTCCTGAAACTTTATATTCAGTAGGAATTCCTGTGTCCTCAGGCAGATCTTTGGAATAGATATGCCATCCACTTTCCATGGTAGCATTCAAAACAGCTTCATATTGATTGTTCCCCAGATCGTTGATCGTGAACTTGAATTTTACAGGATTCTTGATCTGTGCATTCATTCCTGCCGCTAAAAGCAGCAACACTGCTAAAAACCAGTTTCTAAATTTCATTTTTTCTTTTCATTAAAAATTTTGAGAATACTTTCCGTTTTCTCATCCTTTGCATATCTTCTGTCCTGTCTGAAAGGGATTATCCCAAGTACGGAATTGTTGCCGTCACACAGGATCCAAATTTTTGGCCTCGCTAAAATAGATAATTTTTCGTCCCTAAAAAACTTAGAAACTTTCTTTTTGCCTGAAAATCCCGTCGGATAAAACTCATCGCCATCCTGCTGTTTTCTCAAATGCAGTGGGAAATGGAGCTTGGCAGCATCAAATTCCCATTCAAAATGGTTATTGATTCCGTCAATATTTTCAATTGTGTTTTCAAGACTGATACTGAGCCGGTTTTCAGAAAAATCAAAACCTTCAGTAAGAACGATTTCATTTTCTGTTTCCTGATCTTTGTTCTTATTTACGAGAATTAATTCATTCCGGTTGATGATTAAGTGATAATCTTTTGAAAAAAAAGAACTTCCGTTTTCTGCAGTAAAAATTTTAGGAATTTCTTCCTCCTGATTAAAACCATATTTCTTTAAAATCTCAAACTGTACGAAAGTGCTTTCCTGAACCAGCTTTTCCTTTGATAGGATTTTATAGTCAGGGTTAAATACGGTGAGTTGATTTTCTATATTTTCAATTTGTTTCTGTACAAAATCCTTTGTTTGGTTAAGATAAGAGGAGCTCTTTTGGAAGTTTTCCAGAAAATGATCATTGGTTTCTAAAAGTTTGGGAATAACCTCATTCCTGATCTTATTTCTTAAATAATCACTTTTTTTATTGGAAAGATCTTCCCGAAAATCAATTTTATTGTTTTCAGCATACTCATAAATTTCATTTTTTGAAAAATTGAGAAGCGGGCGAAGCGTGTTATTACTTCCCGCAGGAATTCCACTTAGACCGTTGATTCCGGAAGCTTTCGAAAGATTGATGAGGAAAGTTTCAAGCTGATCATTCAGATGATGGGCAGTAACAAGAAATTTTAGTCTTTCTTTTTCCTGGATATCTCTGAAAAAACGGTAACGGAGTTCTCTTGCCCAAAGCTGAATAGAATTTTCAGGTTTTTTATCTTTTTCTGATACCTGATACAGGTGAAATGGGATATGATTTTTCTCACAAAAATCCTGAACCGTTTTTTGATCCAGATCCGAATCTTCTCCCCGAAGTTTATAATTGATATGAGCAATATGGTAAGACAGCCCCAAAGCCTCAAAAAGAGAGGCCAGAACCATAGAATCTGCACCGCCACTTACCGCCAGAAGATAGCTGTAATTTTCCGGGTCACGGACAAGATTTTCCAGTTGATTTTTAAAACTATTTTTTTCCAAAAGGTATGTTGTGGATTTCTTATATGCAAAGATAATCCATATAATTCAATTGAATTTCCCTAACTTTGATTCGTCTAAAAATGATTATTTATGAAGATTTTAAAAATTTTAGCAGTTTCTGCGATGGCGTTGGGATTGACATCTTGTATCAGCAAGAAGCAATATGACGCTTTAAGCTCAAACTATAAGCAGTGTATTGAAAATATTGGTGAAAGACAGAGAGAGATCCAGGATCTGAAGTCTCAGAATTCAGCTTTAACCGGCGAAAATAATCTCTTGAAAAGTCAGCATGATGCTTTGAAATCATCTTTGGATGCATGTCTTTCCAATACAGGCAAAAGCTCAGCTAACATTGATAAACTGGTTGGTGAGATTAATGCTTCCAATTCTTATATCAAACAGCTGATTTCAAACAATGCTAAAAATGACAGTCTGAACCTTGCTTTGTCTAACAAGCTTAAGAGATCTCTTGATAATGTAACAGATGATGATGTACAGGTAAAAGTATTGAAAGGAGTGGTGATGATCTCCCTTTCAGATAAAATGTTATATAAGACAGGAGATTATAATATTCTTCCAGCTGCACAAGAAGTGTTAGGGAAAGTGGCTAAAGTGATCAATGATTATGATAAATATTCAGTATTGATCGAAGGGAACACAGATAATGCTCCTTTAAACTCTCCAAATCTGCCAAGAGACAACTGGGATCTTTCTGCATTGAGAGGGACTTCTATTGCTAAAGTTCTTCAGACACAATTCGGTGTGGATCCTGCGAGAATCACAGCAGGTGGTCGTTCAGAATACAACCCGAAGGCAACAAATATGAGTGTTTCCGGAAGAGCGGAAAACAGGAGAACAGAAATCATCATTATGCCTAAGCTTGATGAATTTATGAAATTGATGGATATTGCTCCTAAAAAGTAATTGAAACAACATATCAAAAAGAAATCCCGAAGTCATTCGGGATTTCTTTTTGATATCAAATTAATTCTTCTTTCTTCAATAATGAAATCATTCGATTCAAAAATGATTTGGATATTTGCTTCTTAGCTTTTTTAGACGAAGAACCCGCTTTGCTTTTCAGCAATGCGGTCTTCTGATTCTCGGTTTTATTTAGTTTTCCCCCTGCATTCATTTCTATTTTCTCTTAGTGTTTTTACCCTTTGTTCTCTGCAAATGTATCATTATGCTTCTTATAAACATATCCGTATTTTCACGGTATTTTAATCCGGGTTTTCCCGGAATAATGAATTAATTCAATTATTAAGAAAGACAGTTGCCAATTATAGAGCGGTTCCAAATGATGTTTAAGATTAAATTGAATGAAAAATATTAATCAAATACACTGTTTTTGCTTAATAAATTATTGATTTTTAGATGTGTTTTATGTTTTTTAATGGAGAATGTGTATATTTAAATCTCATAAAAGAGAAATAATATAGAGTTATCCGAAAATCTTAAAGAGTAGGAAATTAATACTAAATCTAAAAATATGGAAAATTTAAAAAAGCTTTCAAGAGGACAAATGAAAGAGGTACAGGGTGCCATTAGCAATTGTAATCCACAGATCATTTGTCGTGTAACCAGAGATTGCTGTCCAGGATGGGTATGTGGTTCTCCAGGTGAGTATTGTATTGCTCTGTAATGTAAAACAGATATATCTGAAAAAGAGAGAGATTAATTTCTCTCTTTTTTTTGTAAAATATTTTGAAGTAAGAGATTCAAAAAGGAATTTTAAAATGATTAAATTTGTTTAAATTAAAATTTTATGAGCTTTTTTGAAGAAAAAAATCCAGAAATGGACAGGTACTTGGAGACTCATGCTTCCTCGGAACCTGAAATTCTGAAAAAACTAAGAAGAGAGACCTATCAGAAAACCACACAGCCTCATATGATCTCCGGATATCAGCAGGGAAGGCTTCTGACGATTATTTCCCAAATGGTACAGCCCAAAAATGTCCTGGAAATAGGAACTTTTACAGGGTATGCCACACTTTGTCTGACAGCAGGACTGGCTAAAGACGGAAAAATCATTACTTTAGATGTCAACGAAGATCTTGCCTATCTGCCGAAAAAATATTTTGAAGAAAGTGAATATGCAGAACAGATCGATTTTAAACTTCAGGATGCCAAAGAATTTTTAAAAGAAACAAACGAGATTTTTGATCTTATATTTATAGATGCCGACAAAGAGAATTATGCAGAATATTTCAGACTGATCAAACCCAGAACAAGATCAGGATCCATCGTAATGTTTGATAATGTTTTATGGTATGGTAAAGTCCTGGAGGAAAATCCAAAACAGAAATCTACACAGGTCATTAAGGAACTGAATGATTTGATCGCAAAAGACGATGATTTTGAAAATCTTATTTTACCTTTGCGTGATGGAGTAAACTTCCTTCGCCGGAAGTAATTAAAATATTTAAAGATTAAAGATTTTTACAGGCTGTAATTTTTTAATCTTTAAATGATTCAATCTTTTAATCTTAATGAATGAATAAAGGAATTTGTAATGTTACAGTAGCACCGGTCCGCGCAGAGAATTCTGATAAGGCGGAAATTGTTACGGAAATACTGTTTGGAGAAAGCGCAGATATTTTGGAAGTGAATAAAAACTGGACTAAAATAAAGATGCATTATGACGGATATGAAGGATGGATGGATACCAAACAGCTGAAACCTGTAACAGATGAAGAGCTGGGCAAAAGAAAAATTACAGTAGTTACTGAGGATTTCGCTTCAGTACTGATGAATGATGGTAAAACCCTTCTTTCAATGGGATCTGAGGTAGAGTTTCCGGCAGTGGCCTCAAGAAGAAGCCATGATCTCCGTGAAAGTATTGCTCTGGCTGCCAAAGAATTCCTTAATGTACCTTACCTGTGGGGTGGCAAAAGTTTTTTTGCAGTAGACTGCTCCGGTTTTACACAGTTGGTATATAAAATTCATGATATTAAATTACCGAGAGATACTTATCAACAGGCAGAAGTGGGAGTACCTTTAACTTTTGTTGAAGAAAGTCAGCCCGGAGATTTAGCTTTTTTTGAAAATCCCGAAGGAAAAATTATCCACGTAGGAATCATGCTTGATAATCAAAGAATCATTCATGCTTCAGGAAAAGTGAGAATCGATATTCTTGATTCTACCGGAATCTTTAATAAAGAAATGAATAAGCATACGCATAAACTGAGAGTGATCAAAAACGTACTTTAGTTTTAAATTCTGTCTTAATGGAAAATATTCTTTTTACATTTTTTGATATTTTTAATTTCGGACTGGTCGTTTTTTTCTGGTGGTTTACCCTGAAACATTATAAAACCCTTCCCAAAAGAATTCCCGTCCATTTCGATTTTGGTGGAAAGGCAGATAATTTTTGGAACAAAGTTTATTCTTTTTTAACACCGCTTCTTGGAACAGCTTTCTATTTCCTGTTTATATATACATTAAAACACCCTGAATCGACTAATTTCCCCGTTGAAATTACAGAGCAGAACCGAAATGCCCAGTTCCTGATCATGGAAATTTTTATTAGATGGCTGTTTCTACTGTTGATGCTTATTTTTATAAACGGACAGGATTATATGTTCAGATATACTTTTAATGAAAATGTGAAGCCCAGAGTTTCTATTCATACAGCAATTTTATCGGTAATTGGAAGTGTAATCATTGTTTTTATTTTCGTAGGAATATTCAAATGATACAGTCAAAAAAAAATTCTGAGCATTATATCTGGGGAAACGGCTGTGACAGCTGGGTTCTAAAAGATTCTCTCCATCTTTCTGTAAAACAGGAAATAATGCCTGCAGGAGCTACAGAAAAACTACATTTCCACGAAACAGCAGAACAGGTTTTTTATATTTTAAAAGGTGAAGCTGTACTGCATATTAATAATGAGCAGTTCAAGGTCAGGGCAGGCGAAAGTATTTCTGTTCAGCCTCAATCCGAGCACTTTATTTCTAATGAATCTCAGGAGGAAGTTGAGTTTCTCGTGATCTCCAGTCCATCTACCAATAATGACCGAATTGAAATTAAAAAATAATAAGATGTCTTTACTATACAGCATATTTATCAGTCTTCTCATTTTCGGAATGAAAGTTTTTTCATGGCTTGATGATAAAACTAAAAAAGGAGTTGAAGAAAGAAAGCAGTCATTAGGTAGAGTAAAAGCTGCATTTTTACCATCAGATAAAGTGATTTGGATGCATGCAGCCAGCCTGGGCGAATATGAGCAGGGTCTTCCGGTTTTAGAAAAATTGAAAGAAAAGTTTCCCGGTCATAAGATCCTTATAACTTTTTTTTCGCCGTCGGGTTATGAAAATGTGGTCAAAAAAAATCATATTGCTGATGTGATCTGTTATCTCCCTTTTGATAAAAAAAGGACCATAAAAGAATTTACGGCCCAGTTTAAAACTGAACTTTTTTTTACCGTTAAATATGATTACTGGTATCATCTTCTAGCTGAGCTCAAAGCTCAGGGAGCTAAAATCTATGTAATCTCTGCCTTATTTTATGAAAGGCAGTCATTCTTTACTTCCTATGGGAAATGGTTTGGAAGGCAGCTTAAAAAGAATGTAGACTGGTTTTTTCATCAGACCCCGTTTTCATTTGCCTTGGCTAAAAGTATTGGACTCACCCATTCTTCGGTAACAGGTGATACAAGATTCGATAGAGTAAAACAGCTTAGATTGCGGTATAATCATGTCGATTTTATTTCGGACTTCAAAGGAGATAAAAAAACGATCGTTTTCGGAAGCTCCTGGCAGGCTGAAGAAAAGATCGCATCAATGATTTTCAGGAAAAATGCTGACCTTAAATTGATTATAGCTCCTCACGATCTTAAAAGAGTGGAACATCTTAAAAATATTTTCCCAGATGCATTACTTTACAGTGAAATTAAACAATCTGAGATACACCTCGCTGATTATCAGGTTTTAATTATAGACAGCATTGGTTTGCTGTCCAAACTATATTCCTATGCAAATATTGCTGTTGTAGGAGGCGGTTTTCATGATGCCGGGCTGCATAATATCCTGGAGGCGGCAACATTTGGTGTGCCTGTGATCTTTGGTAACCATTACAGAAAAAATCCTGAAGCAGATGAGCTGATTGCTGCCAATGGCGGAAAATCTTTCACAGAAGAGCAGGCAGCAGCAGATTTTGTGCTGTTTCTCCTGAATAATGAAGAAGAATTGAATGGAATGTCTGATTGCGCCGGAAAGTTTGTGAGCGATAAACCTGATGCTACCCACCTTATTCTCCAGAAAATTTTAGCGTAAAAATCCCTGGCTTTTGGTGTCTTTTATAATCTGGTCTATATCTTCCGGAATCTTTTCAGAATCAAGCCAGCTGAGATTTAAACCATTATTGATGCATAGCTTTTGCAGATAGTGATTTTCAGAAATTTTTGCATGGGTTTCACTCAGAAGCTCATCGATCTCCATCCAGTAATCCTCATCCAATTTTTTTGTTAAAACCAATGCTTTGAATACTTTATTAATGATATAAATATACAGTTTGTAAACATTATCGAATCGCTGTCTACTAAAGTCGCTATTGGAATCTAAAATTCTATTGACCAGCAAAAGATTCAGCGAGACTTCCCCAAATTTATCTGTTGTTATTTTGATATGCTCTGTTATTTCTGCACTCAGTTTTCGGATAACACTAAGGAAATATTTAGCATTTCCAACATATTTTGAAGCCAGGAGAACCTGTTCTGCAACATTTTCTTCCATAGCATTTCTCTTATCGTCAGTAGTTTCCTGATCAATCAGTTCAAAATACAATTTTTTAGACAAAAGCTTATCCTTTTTCAGAAGCCTGAAAATAAGACGGTCTTTTTCTACATTGGAAAAAGCGCTCAATGCTGCTTTAAACTCTTTTGAGTACTCCATTTAATTAAAAATTTTAGAATATTTCAGAAAGCCGTTCACGGCCCAGTTCGTTGTATAATAAAGAGATTTTAAAGTAGAAAACCCCATAAAATCTTTATACACCAGATACTGATCCTTGATGATGTTCTTTTTCTTTCTGGAAACACTGTTCTCCCGCATTCTGTACTTAGCCAGTGTTTTATTGATGGGCATACCTTCAGGAATTACCTTTAAAAGATTCAGCCACATCACATGATCTTCACGCTTACTTTTTACCGGAAATAAAAACTTTCCTACTCTTTTGGTATCATACATCGTAGAAACCGGCGCCAGTCTGCAGGTCTTCAGAAGATTGGAGAAAGTAACCACTTTATCGGCCAGGAAATCCTTTAAAACAGGCTGCAGCTGTTCATTACACCTGGAATAGTTACAGTAAACCAGCTCTGCATTGTTTTCCTGCATATAATCCGTCATCGTTTCCAGGTATTCAGGATACCAGAAATCATCGGAATCCAGAAAGGCAATATATCTGCCCTGAGCTCTTTCAAGGCTTTTGTTTCTGGCATTTCCGGCACCGCCGTTTTTTTCCAGAACTTCCAGTTTTATTCTCGGGTCATTATATTTTTTAAGGATCTCTACGGTATTATCTTTAGAAAGATCATCTGTGATCAGCCATTCCCAGTTTTCATAGGTTTGGTTGAGAACAGATTGTATCGTTTCTTCGATGAATTCTGCAGAATTATAACAGGGCGTGATGATGGAGACCAGGTCTTTCATTTATGTTTTTACTGTGGTAAAATTATAAAAATTTTTTCTCATAAAGATGCCAGGATGCAACTCCCACTCCTATAACAACCAGCATACATACAAAACTCATCAAAAAGGGATTGTAATTTGCAAAAAGTCCAAGTGTAGCAAAAACACGGATAATAGGGAAGTGGAAGATATAAATGCCATACGTGAAATCTCCGTATTTCCCGAAGTTATTCAGGAATTTCAATGAATAAGCAATATACAATACAATAATGCTGATCATGATGGGTGAAAATAACCTGATGTGAAGAAACAGATCGATCCAGACCGTAATTATAGCGATAATAAAGAGTATATTTTTATACTTGATGAATTTGTCAAAATGAAAATAAACTAGCATTCCCCCAATGAAATAGCACAGTGAACCAGGTAGTTGTCTTGATAAAGCCGCCTTGCCGATTATTTCAAAGTAATTAAGAAAGATCAGGGAAAGGAAATACAAGACAATTAAACTAGTATCCCTGTATTTATTTTTTTTTCCGAATAACAAAAAAATCAGAGGAACGGCAAAATAAAAACACATTTCAATCTTAAGTGTCCATAATGCTCCGTTCACTGCTTCATTACCAAATACTCCAGGAAGGGAAGGGGCCATGAAATTCATAAAAATTGAATTCCAGAAAAAATATTTATAAACCTGTATGTTCCCGAAATAATCTGCAAACGAGAGCGTGCTTACGAGGCTAAGAAGGGTTGTACATAGAAATACAACCAGCAAATAGGCAGGAACAATCCTGTTGAATCTTTTCTTTACATAGCTTTTCAGGCTGGAAGATCTCTCATAGCTCCTTGCAATAAGGAATCCGCTGACAATAAAAAACGAAAAAACAGCAACTTCTACAGGACTGTGCGTTAAAAAAGTGAGCTGACTCGAGTCACTTAAAGCTCCCAAATGTCCCAGAAAGACAATGAAAGCGAGGAGAACACGTATGAAGTCAAAATTATTTTTCGTTATATCCTGCATTTTTGTTTCTTTCTACAAAAATAGTTTTTTTAATAAAATACAGCAGCCCTGCTTTATTCATTATTTGTTAAATAATAGCGATTTTGAAGATTACTGTTTTAAAATTTGCAGAAATATGCATTAAGTAAATAATTTTTCATAAATAATGGTGTTATAAATCAAAAAAATTATAATTTTAGCGCTTGAAATTTTTATATATGAAGAAATTAGCATTACTATTTGCAGGTTTATCATTATTTGTGGCTACAGGATGTAATGATGATGGCGATAATACAATGGAATATCCTCTTGTAGGGGTTTGGCAGCCGCTTAAAGAAGTGGTTACCACAGTAGAAGTCGGTGAAGATCCGGTTTCAGATCTTATTACGTATAACGACTGTCAGAAGGAATCCAGATGGAGATTCAATACTGAGGCAGCCGGAAAAAGAACGGAATGGGATTTTATTGGGGCAACTCCACAATGTGCTATTTCATCAGACCGAAACTTTACCTATACTTATGACAGAAGTGCAAAAACAGTGGTCATCAAATACCAGGGGACAGTAGAGCCATCCAACGGTAAGATCATTACCCTTGATGATACAACCTTAAATCTTTCGGTAAGAGAAGAGACTCAAGACCCGACTGTATATAAAACAAGAACGTATACCATGAAGAGGATTCCTCAATAAGTATACATTCCATACTGAATATAAATCTCATCCCCGGATGAGATTTTTTGTTGAAAAGCATTCCAGAATTAATTAAAATTAAAATTTTCATTTCCTTTAAATTCATTATTTTTGTGAAAATTAGAAGGAGATTTTAAAAAATCCAACATCTAATATCTAACATCTAATATCTATAATAAAGTGTTTTACGATCATCAGCAGATAGAAAAAAAGTGGCAGAAGTACTGGGAGGAAAACCAGACCTACAAAACCTCCGATAAAACGGACAAACCTAAATTTTATGTTCTCGATATGTTTCCGTATCCATCCGGGGCGGGACTTCACGTGGGACACCCGCTGGGATATATTGCATCCGATATTTATGCGAGATATAAAAGACATCAGGGATTCAACGTTCTCCATCCGGTAGGATATGACAGCTTTGGACTTCCTGCTGAACAGTATGCCATCCAAACAGGACAGCATCCTGCAATCACAACTGAAGAAAATATCAACAGATATGAAGAGCAGTTAAAAAAGATTGGTTTTTCATTCGACTGGAGCAGGGAAGTGAGAACTTCAGATGCATCCTATTATAAATGGACGCAGTGGATCTTTATCGAGCTGTATCATTCTTGGTATAACAAAAATACCGATAAGGCAGAGCCTATTCAGACTTTGATCCAGCATTTTGAAGAAAAAGGAACTGAGGGATTAAATGCCAACCAAAACGACGAACTCAATTTCACGGCAGAAGAATGGAAAGATTCCTCAGACCTTGATAAAGAAGATGTCCTTTTAAATTACCGTTTGGCTTACAGAGCAGAGACTACCGTAAACTGGTGTCCGGCTTTGGGAACCGTATTGGCAAATGATGAGGTAAAAGACGGAAAATCAGAAAGAGGAGGATTCCCTGTATTCCAAAAGAAAATGATGCAGTGGAGTATGAGAATCTCTGCTTATTCTGAAAGATTATTACAGGGACTTAATAAATTAGACTGGCCGCAGCCTCTGAAAGATGCCCAGGAATACTGGATTGGAAAATCTCAGGGAGCGCAGGTGCAGTTTCAAGTAGAAGGCCATGACGATATCGTTGAGGTATTTACCACCAGACCTGACACTATTTTTGGAGCTACATTTATGGTATTGGCTCCCGAAAACCCTTTAGTAGATACCATTACTACGGAAGCTCAGAAAGCGGAAGTAGATACTTATATAGAAGAAACCTCCAAAAAAACCGAAAGAGACAGGATGTCTGACGTAAAAAACGTGAGCGGCGCTTTTACGGGAAGTTATGCTGTCAATCCTTTCAGCGGAGAAAAAATGCCAATCTATATTTCAGATTACGTATTGATGGGTTATGGAACGGGTGCTGTAATGGCCGTTCCTGCCCATGATGAGCGTGATCACAGATTTGCAAAGAAATTTAACCTCAATATCAAAAAAGTTGTAGAAACTGATGAAGATATTCAGGAAAAATCTTTCGACTCTAAAGATTCAGTTTGTGTAAACTCTGATTTCTTGAATGGATTAAATTATAATGATGCCAAATCAAAAATAATTTCTGAAATAGAAAACAAAGGAATTGGCCACGGAACCACAAATTACAGACAACGTGATGCGATCTTCTCAAGACAGCGTTACTGGGGTGAGCCCGTTCCTATATATTATAAGGAAGGAATGCCTTACACACTTCCGGTTTCTGCTTTACCGCTCGAACTTCCTGAGGTGGAAAAATATTTACCTACTGAAGACGGCGATCCACCATTAGGAAACGCAAAAGACTTTGCATGGGATGAAGCTAATCAAAAGGTGATTTCTACAGACCTGATTGATGATAAAACGGTATTTCCATTAGAATTATCTACAATGCCGGGTTGGGCAGGAAGCTCATGGTATTTCCTTAGATATATGGATCCGAAAAATGATGAGGTTTTCGCAAATAAAGACCTTTCAGATTATTGGGGACAGGTAGATTTATACATTGGAGGAAGCGAGCACGCAACAGGTCACCTGTTATATTCCCGTTTCTGGAACATGTTCCTAAAAGACAGGGGCTATATTAATAATGATGAGCCTTTCCAAAAACTGATCAACCAGGGGATGATCTTGGGAATGAGTGCATTTGTGTATAGAATTGACGGAACGAACCAGTATGTTTCCAAAAATTTGGCTGCCGAATATAAGACTCAAAACATCCACGTTGATGTATCTTTATTAAAAGGAGTCTCTGATGAATTGGATACGGAAGCTTTCAAAGCCTGGAGACCAGACTACGCCGATGCCGAGTTTATTTTAGAAGATGGGAAATACATCACAGGCCGTGAAGTGGAAAAAATGTCCAAGTCTAAATATAATGTCGTAAATCCTGATGATATCTGTGAAGAATATGGAGCAGACGGATTAAGGCTGTATGAAATGTTTTTGGGACCTTTGGAGCAATCCAAGCCGTGGAATACACAAGGATTAAGCGGAGTGTATGGTTTCCTTAAAAAATTCTGGAATCTGTATTTCGACGGAGATACTTTTGAAGTATCTGATGAAGAGCCTACAAAAGCAGAATATAAAGTCTTGCATACCTTAATAAAGAAGGTAGTGTATGATATTGAGAACTTCTCATTCAACACCTCCGTATCTTCATTTATGATCGCCGTCAACGAGCTTCAAAAAATAAAATGCAACAAACGCAATATTTTAGAACCCTTAGCCGTTATCATCTCTCCGTATGCGCCACATATCTGTGAAGAGCTTTGGAGCCTATTGGGAAATAAGCAGTCTGTTGAATTTGAGAAATTTCCGGTATTGAACGAGGATTACCTTGTAGAAGATGAAATTGAGTATCCAGTGAGTGTAAATGGTAAAATGAAGTTCAAAATTTCACTTTCTGCTCAATTATCAGCTAAGGAGGTAGAAGATTTGGTGATTTCAGATGAAAAAATGCAGCCGATTTTAGAGGGTAAAACTCCCAAAAAAATCATCGTCGTGCATCACCGTATTGTGAATATCGTAATTTAAAAAAAAGTTAACATTGGCAAATTAAAAAAAATGAGGGTCTTATTTTTTTAAATTTCTAACTGAAATGTTAAAATTGGGTAAAATAAATAAAATATTTAAAAATAATTATTATATCGAAATCGTATTAAATTTTCTTTATCATAAAAATGCAAAATGTTTATTTAAGACTCTTGCATTTTAATTAATTTTGCCTTTAATTTACACCTTGTAAAATTTTAAAACAATATAATTTAGTTAAATATGGAAATGAATGTTTCAAAAAATGATGAGCAAGTAGTTGCTAGAAAAGCAGGAGGTTTAAACCCGGCTGTTATTATTCCTATTTTATTCGTTATAGGAGTTTGTATTTATTTATTTGTTCTTGGGAACCCAGGAAACTTTAAAGATGCAGAAAAGTTAGGAAGTGGATCTGTAGCTTTTTCAAGTGTTGAAGGAAAAGACATTCACCCAGAGTCGTTTTTAGGGATTATCTACAAAGGAGGGGTTATCGTACCAATCTTGATTACTTTCATGATTACAGTAATCGTTTTCTCTTTCGAAAGATATTTCGTACTAGGTAAAGCTGCTGGAAAAGGAAACCTAGACAATTTTGTAGTTCAGGTAAGAAACTTATTGAACCAAAACAAAATTGATGAGGCTCTAGAAGAGTGTGACAGACAACAAGGTTCTGTAGGTAATGTAGTGAAAGAAGGTCTTACTACTTACAAAGCTCTTTCTCATGATACTACATTAAATAAAGAGCAGAAAATGGTAGCTCTTAACAAAGCTATCGAAGAAGCTACTACTCTTGAAATGCCAATGTTGGAAAAGAACATGATGATTCTTTCTACTTTAGGTACAGTAGCAACACTAATCGCACTTTTAGGAACAGTAATCGGGATGATTAAAGCATTCTTCGCATTAGGTTCTGGAGGTGGTACTCCTGATGCTGCGGCACTTTCTACAGGTATCTCTGAAGCATTGATCAACACAGCTTTAGGTATTGGTACTTCAGCTATCGCAATTATCCTTTACAATTACTTTACTTCTAAAATTGACGGATTAACTTATAAGATCGACGAGATCGCTATGAGCATCCAGCAGTCTTTTGCTGAATTCAACTAATCATTGAATTTATAGCAAGGAATTTGCATTCCAATTAAAAGAAGTTTAATTAAAAATAATTCAAAACAATGGCGAGAGTCAAACCAAAAAGACATGGAGTAGTGACGGACATGACGGCAATGTGTGACGTTGCGTTCCTACTACTTACATTCTTTATATTGACCACTCAGTTTAAAAAACCTGACGTGGAGCAGATTAAACCGCCATCTTCAATATCCGAGAAGTTACTTCCAGATGCAAGTTTGATGACCATCAACGCTACTCCGGACGGAAAATTCTATTTCCAGCCGGTAGACAACGCATCAGAGAGATTACAGCTTTTAGACAAAATGGGGCAAAAGTACAACATGACTTTTAGCAACCAGCAAAAAGCAGCATTTCAGAAAGTACAAGCAATTGGGGTTCCTATGAGCCAACTTAAAAGCTATCTCGATTTGTCAGATGAGGATCAGAAAAGTTTCAAGAGTCCTACTGGGATTCCTATGGATAGTACAAATAAGCAGTTAGTAGACTGGGTACAACAGAGTTTAAGCGTAAATCCTGATTACAAATTAGCAATCAAAGGTGACGTTACTACTGAGTATCCTAAAGTTAAAAGCCTATTTGAAGGTTTAAGAGATATTGATTTTCTTAAATTCTGGTTGATTACATCACAAGAAGGTAAACCATAATAATATCATTTAGAAATGGCAGAAGTACAAGTACAGGAAAAAGGCGGCAAGGGCGGCAAGGTTCGTTCCAAGAAGCAGAATACCAGAGTAGATATGACTCCGATGGTGGACTTGGGTTTTCTATTGATTACCTTCTTTATGTTCACAACCACATTTAGTAAACCGAACGTTATGGATTTGGGTCTTCCGGCTAAACCGAAAGATGAAAAACAAAAACCACCTCCAACAGAAATTAAACTTTCTAACTCGATTTCTGTCTTATTAGGAAAAAACAATAGAGTTTTTTGGCACCAGCAGGATGCTACTTCCTTGAATGACCAAACTCTTATGGAAACCACTCTTGATAGAGAAGGAATTAGAAAAATAATTCAGCAGGCAAAATCTAGAGCTGCAGATCAAACGAAATTTACCGTGATCATTAAGCCGACTGACGATGCTGTATATAAGAACTTTGTAGATATTCTTGACGAAATGGCCATTACCAAAAGCGAGCAGTACGGGGTTACCGATGTGAAGCCTTGGGAAAAAACCATCTATGACAAGAAAGTTGGAAATAATGGAGCTGCGGCTGCACCAGCTACAAAGTAATTTAACCATAAAATTGTATATCTATGGCAGATGAAAATGTATACAATCAGAATCTTACTTTAGACGAGATTGTATTTGAAAATAGAAACAAGGAATATGGTGCCTATGATCTGAGACATCAGTATCCAAGACTTCTGACAAAATCTTTTATTGTTGGAACGGCATTATTCCTGGTTGCGGCTTTATCTCCTTTTATTTATCTTACCATTAAGAGACTTACTGAACCACCGAAACAGGAGGTAAAGGCAGATCTGGTAAACATTATTGAAGATGAGCCAATTATTGAGCAGCCAAAAGAAGAAGAACCACCTCCACCACCTCCTCCAAAAGAAGAAGAGAAAATTGAGGTGATTCAGAATGTGGTTCCGGAGCCTGTAAAAGCTCCAAAGATTGAGACCCCACCGCCGCCAATTTCTAAGCAGTTAGAAACGACGACTGGTTTGAACAATCAGGAAGGGGTAAAAGCTCCGGCTTATACACCACCGCCACCACCGCCATCTACCGGTAACAAAGCCAGTACAGCGGAAGTAAAAACAAATAATCCTAATGAGATCTACAAAGATGTAGACCAGTCTGCAGAATATCCTGGAGGTATGGGTGCATTGAGAAAATTCCTTGGGGAAAATTTTGATACTTCTTTAATGGAAGGAGGTGAAGGTACACTTAAAGCTAAGCTTAAGTTCGTTGTAGAAAAAGACGGAACAGTTTCAGCGGTTACTATTGAAGAGAAATCTCCAAATAGCGACTTCAACAATGAAGCAATTCGTGTAGTTAAGAAACTGAAAAAATGGACTCCTGCGAAAAGAAACGGGGAGAGCGTAAGATCTTACTATAGCGTACCGTTCACTATGAACTTTGAATAAGACTTATTTATTCAAATTATAAATAAAAAGAGAAGCTTATGCTTCTCTTTTTTATTTTTTTTGGTATTTTTGTTACATGATGTTCAATTGGTTATCCTTAGTTACAGGATTGTTTTATATCGTACTGGGAATTGTAGTCATTGTCTACAAGTTTTTCCTTACGGTTCTGGAGCCTGCTGTTGCCTATCCGTTAGGAGCAGTGCTTATTCTTTATGGACTATTTAGAATCTATAGAGCTGTTTCAAGAATTAAAGATTCAGGAAATGAGAAATAGTTTAAAAATCGCATTGCTTTCTATAATAAGCATTGCTGCAGTAAGCTGCAAAAAAGAAGACAAATCGCCGTCTTATCATAAAGGAGATCTTACGATACTTACCGACGAATCTTTTAAAAGTGTTACAGAAGCATTGGCAGACGGATATATGATTAATTATCCTGATACCCATATCAAAATTGTAACCAAGAAAGAAGATTTGGGATTTCTTGATTTGCTTAATGATAAAGCAAGAATAGCAGTAATGTCCAGAGATCTTAGTACTGAAGAGATTAAAACCTATGAAGAACAGGTAGACCTGAAATTCCTTCCTGCAAAATTTGCGGCAGATGCAGTAGTATTTGTTGTTCCTAAAGATTCTCCGAAAGAAAACATTTCTATGGAAGAAATAAATAAAGGACTGGAATCTGACAGCAAAAATTTTATTTTTGACGGAACCAATTCCAGCAATCTTAACTTTGTGGCACAAAAGCTTAAAAAACAACCTAAAGATCTTAAATTTTCAATTATTCCAGGAAATCAGAATATTGTTGAAGAATTAAGCAAATACCCGGATAAAATTGGAGTGATAGGGCTTAATACCTTCAGCCGTCCCTATGATAAAACCTCTGAAAAGCTTCGGGAAATGGTTAAAATTCTTCCGGTACAGGATAAAGGAAAATTATATACTGCCGATTACGCAAATCTCCGCGAAATGAAGTATCCCTTCACACGGACGGTCTACTTTTTGACCAATGAAGGAAATTTTAACATTGCTAACGGGTTTATCAGATATGCATGTACTCAACTGGGACAAATGATTGTTCAGAAAGAAGGATTACAGCCCTATAATATCTATAAGAGAGAGGTTCAGATGCGTTAAATATTATTAAAATAGCAACTTACCTTTTACAAAAACATAGTTTTGGTCTAAAAATTGTGGAGCTTATAACTCAAAATAGAGAAAAATATAAAATGAAAGATATAATGATTATGAATGTAAAGAAAATTGCTTTTGGAGCAGCCGTGGTATTTTTTGCCGGTTTAGCCTCTGCACAGACGTTGCAGGATGGGATCAACAGTATAGATAGTGACAAATATGCTCAGGCCAAAATCAATTTCACTGAAATGGTTGCAAAGGCACCTACAGCAGAAAATTACTTCTATTTAGGAAATACATACCTGAAACAAGGTGAACCTGATTATGCTAAAGCTATAGAAAGTTTTAACAAAGGTTTGGCTGTAGATAACAAAAGCTATCTTAACAAGATTGGTTTGGCTACTGTAAAATTAGGTAAAGGTGACAAAAGCGCCATTGCTGAAATTCAGAAAATTGTAGCTGACTCAAAAGAAAAAGATGCTGAAGTATTATTTAGAGCAGCGGAAGCGCTGACTTTATTCGAGAAAAACAATGCTCCTGATCCTGCCATTCAATACCTGACCAAAGCTATTGAAAAGGCTGAGAAGAAGGGAGTTCCCGCTCATTACTATTACACTCTTGGTGATGCTTACAGAATTAAAAGAGCACCAGGTGAAGCAATGTCTGCTTATGACAAAGCTCTTCCGGTAGCTAAAAATAAAGCATCTGTTTATACAAGAATGGCTACATTATGGATGGCTGCTCAACAATGGCAACAAGCTAAACAAAGCATTGACAAAGCCATTGGTGTAGATGCAACTTATGCACCTGCATACAAAGCTCTGGCTTCTTATGATATCAGATATCAGGAAAACGCAAAAGCAACACAAGACCTTATCAATTATACAAAATATGCTGATGAGGATCCATATACTCAGCTAGAAATTGCTAAACTGTACTTCACTAATGAAGATTATGCAAACTCTAAAACTGTACTGGACAAGATTTTTGATAAAATTGATGATCCAATCAAATTTAAATTAAGAGCTTACCAGTCTTATGCAGATGGAAAGTATGCAGAAGCAAAACAGAACATGGATACATTTGTATCTCAGGCTGAGAAAACAAGAATACAGCCGGCTGATCAAGGTCTTCAGGGACTTATTGCAGCAGGATTGGCAAAAACTGAAACCGATGCTGCTAAAAAAACAGCTTTAACGACAGAAGCGCAGCAGAAAATTGCTATTGCTAAGGCAGCTAAAGATGAAACAATGAAATGGGATATGGAACTTGCAAACATTGCCGGAGGAGGAGCTTCTCAGGCTGAAGCAGAAAAAGGACCATCTACACCGGAAATTGAAGCATTGAAAAAGAAAGTTGCGGCTAATCCACAGGATTCAGATTCACTATTTAAGTTGGCAACTGCTTACCAGGATGCTAAAAACTGGAACGGTGCCATCCTTACATGGCAGAAAATGAGTACACTTCTGCCTGATTGGGCTCCGGCTTATTACAGCCAGGGGTATTCTTATCAGCAGGCAGGAAATAATGATGCTGCGAAGATAGCATATGAAAAATTCATTAGTACTGTAAAACCTGCAGATCAGGAAGCTAACAAGCAGACTCTGGCTTATGCTTACTTTGCAGTAGCCTATATGAGTAAAGATACTGATGCTGCAAAGGCTAAAGATTATGTAGCCAAGTCTTTACAGCTTGATCCTACTTATCAGGATGCTGTAAAACTAAATGCAGAAATCAATAAGTAATTTAAAATTTAAATTATCAATATTAAAGCTTTCCATTCTCAATGTTTGGGAAGCTTTTATTTTAAAGCTTATCTTTGAAAATATGAAACGTTCGTTGTTGAAGCTAGAAAATAGCAGAAAGTTTACTGAACGTTCCATCTGACAAATTAAAAATAAAAGAACAGATGAAAATAGACATACTTGCTTTTGGAGCACATCCTGATGATGTAGAACTTGGCTGCGGCGGAACTATTGCCAAAATGATTTCAGAAGGCAAAACATGCGCAATTGTAGACCTTACAAGAGGTGAGCTGGGAACCAGAGGAACCGATGAGACCAGAAGAGTAGAGGCTGGGGAATCTGCAAAAATTCTGGGTGTTTCTGCCAGAGAAAATCTGGGAATGAAAGATGGCTTTTTAGTGAATTCTGAAGAATACCAAATGGAGATCGTAAAAATGATTCGCAAATACCGCCCTGAAATCGTCTTAGCTAATGCGATTGATGACAGGCATCCGGATCACGCAAAAGGAGCGAAATTAGTGTCGGATGCGTGCTTTTTGGCAGGACTGAGAAAAATTCAAACACTTATTGACGGCGAAAATCAGGAAGTCTGGAGGCCTAAGCAGATTTTCCATTATATTCAGTGGAAAGATATCAAGCCGGAATTTGTTATTGATATTTCCGAACATTTAGATAAGAAGATTGAAGCATGTATGGCATTCAAAACGCAGTTTTATGATCCTGCTTCCAATGAACCCGTAACTCCAATTGCAACAAAAGACTTTTTCGAAAGTCTGACCTATCGTGCTCAGGATTTAGGAAGATTATCGGGAGTGACTTATGCTGAGGGATTTACGTCTGAGAAGCTCATTGCGATGAAAAATTTTGACGGAATTGTTTGGTAATTAAAAAATCTTCCCTATATTTGCACTCACAAAACGGTGATTGTAGCTCAGTTGGTTAGAGCGTCGGATTGTGGTTCCGAAGGTCGGGGGTTCGAGACCCCTCATTCACCCAAGAAAAGTACACTTTTTAAAGTGTACTTTTTTATTTTATACCCCTATTGAATTGAATTTCAATCACTAAAAATTCTATAACATTCCATTTTATTTTGTAATTTTTTTTATTTATTTAACCCTGGTGGTGCTTAATGGGGATTTTTCGAAATTATTTCAAAAATTCAGTGTATAAAAATCTTTTACCAATTATTTAAACTTTAGAAAATGAATCAGATTTTAAAAAATATGAAGTTCAGTTTTGATTGATCATGGATTAACCGATCTGATTATATTACAAAAGAATATTTTTCTTAATTTTCTCTTAATTAATGGCCTTTGATAAAGGTTATAGTACTCCTGATCCTAAAATTTTCCTATATTTATTGATATCAACTTCATGTATGGAAATAACGGTTACCGTAAAGCAGTTAGGCAGGAAGCATCCCATTCTTTCTGAGCAGAAACTTGACATTGCGTGCAATGATCCCAAAATCTCATTAGAGTATTTATTAAAATTAATTGTTCAGCAACAGGTGGAAACATTCAACTCGAAATCATTTGAGCTGGAAGATGAAGATTATGCTAAAATTCCTTCGGAAAACTATCTGAATATTCTTACAGACACTGGTAAGGTGGGCTTCGGAAGTATTTATAATGAGAAGAAAGCTAATCTTCAAAAAGCACAGGAAAATGCAATACAAGCTTTCGAGGATGGTATGTTTGCTGTATTCTATAATGATGAGCAGCTGGAAAGCCTTTCTGAAACAGTGGATCTGAGTTTGAATCATACATTTGCTTTCATCAGACTTACATTTCTTGCAGGAAGTTATTGGTAATTATCAACACTGAATCTCAAAATAAATGGAAATCATAGAAAAATTAGAATCGAAAAAGACAGTAAATCATTATCGGAATTTCAGGAAAGATTTAAAAGAGCAAACAGAAAAAGGTTTGCTATCCCAAATCTTTTCAAAACCTGCACTTAAGAAAGAGGTAGCGGAACTGGGATTATTAATAGTGGGTAAGACCAACCATTTTGAGGATGTAAGCCTGGGTTCTGACCGCACGGAAAATCTCAGGAAATATATCAAACCTAATATTTGGGATGATAAAGACTATTATCAACTTTTGGTTTACTTCTTTGGAGATCATGCAGATCTGGTAAAGCATGCCTGGAATAAAATGCCCTATAAAATGTATCAGACGGGATACTACAGGCGTTCTTTCCGTGCACCTAATAATGAAAAATACATACTTCTCAACCAGATTAATTTAATTGGAGGCCTGTTGCAGTTGCCGAGTATATACTCTTACACCAATGGAGGTGAACAGTTTTATAACCTTACGCTGGAAGAGCAGATCATCTACGACAGCGACATATCAAACAGCGCCAATCAGTTTTATATTTGGTCAGCAGCTATTGATACAGGAAATACAGCCATTTACCAACTGATTGAAAACATCATTTTCAATAAACATCCCGAAGGAAAAGTATCCCGAAACATTATAAAAGCATTGCTCAACAGTGAACAGAAGCATTGTTGGGAACTGGTGGAAAAACTCTTGCTAGCAGCTCAGCGACAGGAAGGCTTGAGACAAACCGTACTCGAAGCTCTGGATGAAACAAGTATCGGCGCTTTGGAATATATGACGAATGTAATTTCAGAGCATAAACTGACTCGTTTTTCCTCTGTTGTCCGTTCCATAGATACCTGGACAGGCTTAGGCTGGGATACCGAAAAAGAATCGGTCGTAAGAAATATTGTATCGTTAGCCCATACTTATTTTAATAATCCGCACCAGATTCCTGATGCCATAAAAAGCAAGAATAATAATGAAGTGTATATGGCACTTTGGGTACAGTCGGTATGGGATGTGGAAAAAGCTGTCCCCTATTTGCATCAGCTGTATGATCAAGGTGGCGTGGAAAAGAAATGTCTTGCGATCAAGTTCGCAGGTGAAACCCAGGATCCTTATATCCAAATGCCATTATATTACAAAGCAGTGCTGGAATGTGATTTACAGGTGCTGGCGTTTGCCGGAGAACCCTTATCAACATTATTAAGTGCGAATGTAACTTCAAAATTCTTTATCAATAATGCAGATTATCCGGATTTCTTTGAAAAGCTTCACGAACTTACCCAAAAGATAGAAGTGAAAGAAAAGAAATTCGAAGGTAAAATATTCTCCTGGCTCAATGCGACTTTTAACAAAAGCAATTTATACGCTTCTATGTTTTATTTAGTGGGTGAGGATACAGAAAAACTGAATCTCGTTCTTTCTTATTTCGATCAGTTTGACCTTTCATTGCGGGAGCAGCTGTCAAGAGCTATTTTAGGGGATTTCTACTGTTATTCTTATTCCTATAACTTCGGAAAGAAGAAAAAAGCAGTCACTCCCTTTCAAAAAGAATTTGCCTTTAAAATTATAAAAGACAGAGGGGAGTCTTTAGTGACTTCAGGAATCAATGTTCTTCAACAAAACCCTTTAAGCAAAGAGGAATTGATGATTTTCTTTGATATGTTTAAAAGAAAAGGCGGCACACTTCGTAAGAAACTGATAGAATTGGTGGTACAGCAGGAAGATGCAGTAGTAGGTCCATTGGTTGAAGAATTACTGGGCAAAGGAGATATTGAACAGCGAACGGCTTCATTAGACATCATGCTACAGCTTCAGAAAGATAAAAGAATATCTGCTCAAATTAGAAACTGGACCACACAATATGCTGCAAAGCCCAAAGTATCAGAGAGGGAACAGAGCCTGCTGGATCAGCTTAATCCTTCTGATGATAAGAAGGTGCTTTCAGCAGAAAATGGATTTGGATTCTACGATCCTTCTGTAGTATCAAAATTCGAACTGCCCGAAGTCAAAGCCAGTTACTTGTATGCATTGGCAACCCAAAAAGATAAATATGGTTTCACACAATCCGTCAATCATATCAAAGAAGAATTAAGAAAGCTTAATGATCTATTCCTGAAAAAATAAAGACTATGAATATGAAGCAGACGACTGGAATGGCTCTAAAATAACCCTCTTGATGGGGAATACCTTCAGACACATCAGCAATAATACGGAAGGCTTTACCTCTGAACAGATTGCTGAAAACTATCCTCTGCATGAAATATGGGCGCAGTGGTATAAAGAATCGGGGCTTCAGCCGCGCGATTTATTCCTGCTGACTTTCGCTGAAAACTGCGATCGCAAAAAGTTCAGGGATTTCCTGGGAAACTATGTATTCTATCACAAGGAGATCCTGCCTAATCCGTTGAAAAGTGACTATTACTGGGACAACCCTGTTAAAAGGATTCTGGAATCCCTGCAATATAAATTCGTATTTGAGGAGAAAACAGATTTCCTGATCGATGCATGCAGTACGCTGTTTGCTCACCTTCCGGACGATGTGATCAACTACAAGACAAAAGAAAGTGAGTATTATTACGGTGGAGGAACCGGTTGGCAGCAGCTGGGCTTTTTCAGTGTATTTTTAGGAGCTGTTCCGTTTAAAGATCTTACCGATGAACAATGTATCAAACAGTGGAATCTTTACCGCTGGATGCAGTACAATGGCCTGGAAGAAAACAAAAAACATTCCGTTCCGAATTTCTACTTATTCTGTAAAGCATACGAGCTTAATGTCATTACAAAGGATGAACTCTATGAGGGGATTTTTACCGCCGACTCAGTGATAAGGGATCTTACAAGAGCTAAGACTTATACTACCTACCATCATCAGGAAAGATATCTGGATACATTTCCTTTCCTGAAACCGATCATAGAAGAAATTCAAAATAAATTCCTGGATGTGGAGCTTATTCGCGGTGATGCCAATACTGCCGTTTCTCAATTTGTACAGGAGTTTCAGACCCTATTCGGAACCCATCGCCTTCTACAGCTGTTAAAAGGACTTGGGAAATCAGGATTATATGCCAATTATATTTATAGCTATGGCAACGAAAGCATGACCAAGCAGAAGCTGTTCTCTTATCTGATCAAAAATTCTTATCCTTTGGAAAGTGATACTCAGGAATCATTCAATGAAATGATGAAGAAAGAGAAGATTGCAGAACTTCGTTTGATACAGGCTGCTATCTATGCGCCGCAATGGCAGAAACTTGTCAGTACGTATTTAGGCTGGAAAGGTCTGGATTCAGCGATCTGGTGGATGCATGCCCATACCAAAACAACTGCGTATCAGGCTCAGAACTCGGAACTTGAAAGTGAAGTGGCTAAATACTCATCTGTAGACGTTCAGGAATTTCAGGATGGAGCAGTTGATAAGGATTGGTTCATAAAAGCGTATAAAGAATTAGGTAAAGCCCGTTGGGAAATGCTTTATGAATCTGCAAAATACATCTCTGACGGAAACGGACACCGCCGGGCAAGGCTTTATTCTGATACGCTCACAGGTGACTTAAAAATAAAAGAGGTCACTGCAAAAGTAAAAGACAAACGGGATCAGGATTATCTTCGCGTGTATGGGCTGGTGCCGCTGAGCAAAGCCAATCCGGAGAAAGATGTATTGAGCCGATATGAGTATATTCAACAATTTAAAAAGGAAAGTAAGGAATTTGGTTCTATGAAACAGGCGAGTGAAGCTCTGGCTATTCGTGTGGCTTTGGAAAATCTTGCCCGAAACGCAGGTTATCCGGATCCGATAAGATTGACCTGGGCTATGGAAACGAAGCAAATTCAGACCATTCTTTCAAAAGAAACACAGGTTACGATTGATGGTGTCACAGTAGGTTTAATTATAGAAACGGATGGAAAAGCTGAGATCGTTGTATTCAGAGACGACAAGCAGCTCAAATCTATTCCTCCAAAAATCAAAAAAGACAAAGCCATTGTAGAATTAGGAAACTATCGCAAAATAATGCGTGAACAATGGACCCGTTCTAGAAAAGGACTGGAAGAAGCTATGATCAGAGGGGATGAGTTTCTTTTTGCAGAAATTCAAAACCTTTTCGAACATCCCATTATAGTAAAACACCTGGAAAAGCTGGTGTTTATTTCCAGCGATAACAAAATAGGATTCTATCATAAAGGAAATCTGGTTGATGCGCATGGAGAAATCCATGAATTAAGTGAAACCGATACTTTACGCATTGCCCATTGTATAGATTTGCATCAGCATTCCGTTTGGAGTGAGTATCAACACTATTGTTTTACAGAAAAACTCATTCAGCCATTCAAACAGATATTCAGGGAATTGTATGTGCCGACTCCTGATGAACTGAAGGAGAGATCTGTGTCACGCCGTTATGCGGGGCACCAGGTTCAGCCTAAACAGACATTGGCTTTACTCAAAACAAGAGGTTGGAAAGTAGATTACGAGGAAGGTTTACAAAAAGTATATCATAAAGAAGGATTCCAGGTGAAAATGTATGCTGCAGCCAATTGGTTTTCTCCTGCTGAAGTAGAACATCCAACGTTGGAAACCATAGAGTTCCATTCATTAAAAGACTATAAGAACATTCCTTTTGAAGACATCAATCCAAGGTTGTTTTCAGAAGTCATGCGTGATATAGATCTGGTGGTATCAGTAGCTCACGTAGGTGGAGTAGATCCGGAAGCTAGCCATTCTTCTATAGAAATGAGAGCTGTATTGATGAAAGAAACCGCCCGTTTATTTAAGCTGGATAATATAAGCATTGAAGGTTCACACGTATTGGTGAAAGGTAAAATGGCAGAATACAGTGTGCATTTAGGGAGTGCAGTAGTGCATCAGGTTCCGGGAAAATATCTGTCGATTCTTCCGGTTCATTCCCAGCACAGAGGAAGATTATTCTTACCTTTTGCGGATGACGATCCGAAATCTGCTGAAGTGATGTCTAAAGTGTTATTATTGGCCAAAGACCATGAAATACAGGATCCCACCATCCTTTCTAAGATCAAAAGAGAATTGGTATAACCTATTATAATAAGGATCATACAAAAAAGAGTATATTTCTGAGAAGTATACTCTTTTTTATTATTATTCAATATCTGTTAACAACGGAGCCGCGTTATAAATACATTTTATTTTGTGTAAAAAAGGCATAAAAAAAGCACCTTTTTCAGATGCTTGTGTTTTTAGATATTCTTTTTTATACTTCGTCGTCAGAATCAATTGTGAATGATTTGCTTTTGAAGTCTTTGTCGTGTTTTTCTGATATTACATCCTCACCCTTTTCGTTAATGATGAAATCTGTGGATTCATTAAACATCTCCTGAAAACTTTTAAAATCTTCTTTGTAAAGATAAATTTTGTGCTTCTCGAATGTAGCTTCCCCATTCTCCCCGAAGTTCTTTTTACTTTCGGTAATCGTAAGATAATAATCTCCTGCTTTCGTCTCGCGCACATCAAAGAAATAAGTTCTTCTCCCCGCTTTTAACACCTTCGTGAAAATCTCATTTTCATGGCGTTCCTTGTATTCACTCATTGTTAGATATTTTTTAATCTTGTTAAGAACAAATATAAAAGAATTCTTTTAATCACAAAATTTTTTTTATGATTTATTTAACAATTGAGAACGAAACGGCTAAGCAGTTAAAGAATTGGTAATTTCAGTAAGGTTAATGATTTTATCAGCTCTTTGAGCGCTAGACTCTCTGTGTGTGATAATTATGGAGGTTGCATTGCTGATTTTCCTATCGATATTTTCAAGAATATTCTGCTCGGTTTCCGTATCTAAAGCAGATAGAGAATCATCAAAAATGATAATGTTCGGGTCCTTAATTAAAGCTCTGGCGATACATATTCTCTGTTTTTGTCCTCCCGAAAGCATCACTCCACGTTCACCAACAAGGGTTTTATACTGTTCTTTGAATTCAACAATATTTTTATCTACGTCTGCTATTTTTGCATATTCCACTACTTTTTCGGGAGAAGGCCTGTCGATGGCAAAGCCAATATTGTTTTCAATAGAGTCCGAGAATAAATAACTTTCCTGGGGAATATATCCGATGAAATTTCTATAATTGGTCAGGTTGTGTTCCTTTAAATTCTTACCGTCAATTAAGATTTCTCCTTCTGTAGGATCAATAAGCCTGCACAGAAGCAGGGCAATGGTAGATTTTCCGCTTCCGGTTTTACCCATGATTGCCAGAGATTGTCCAGCATTGATTTTAAAACTTAAATTATGCAATGCTCTGATTCCTGTATTCGGATAAACATACGAAACATTTCTGAATTCAATATCTCCTTTAATAGGATAGTCTTCAAAGTTGGTGTTGATTACCTCCGATTTCTTATCCAGAAACTCATTAATCCTTTGCATAGAAGCTTCGGCCCTTTGGTTCACAGAAGTTACCCATCCTACCATAGAAAAAGGAAAGATCAGGGTATTGATATACATGAAAAAGTCTGCTATTTTACCAATGCTTAGTTGTCCGTCAATATATTTTTGCCCGCCAATGACAATAATGGCTACATTCAGTAATCCGATAACAAATAAAATGATGGTAAAGAAATAGGCTTCTGTTTTGGCCAGATCTAAAGCTTTGTCTTGATAGTCTGTTACTTTTGTGCTATAGTTTTTCTTGATATAATTTTCTTTTGCGAAAAATTTTACCACTCTGATCCCTGAGAAGCTGTCCTGTACAAAAGTGGAAATTGCAGACTGGCTTTTCTGCATGATTTTCGATTTCTTATTAATAATTGAGCTTACTTTATAGATCAGGTATGATAAAATAGGAAGCGGTAACAAGGTCCACAGCGTCATTGATGCATCTGTTTTTACCATGTAAATACTTGTGATAAGCAATAAGATAATAAGATTTGCAACATACATTACTCCCGGTCCAAGATACATTCTTACTGCGACAACATCTTCGCTTAGCCTGTTCATCAGGTCACCGATGGTCGTTTGTTTATAATCCGTGAGAGAAAGTTCCTGATAATGCCTGTAAATTTTGTTCTTCAGCTCATATTCAATTCTTCTTGAGGCTACAATAATAGTCTGTCTCATCATAAAGGTGAAAAATCCTGTTAAAAGCGAACATCCTACAATAATAGCAACATAAATTAAAACCTGTTTGCTAAAGCCCACACTGCCTTCTTTGGCAAAGCCTGCAAGTATATCAACCGACTTACCTACAAACTGGACCTTATAAATATTGAAGAAATTACTGGCAATAATAAATAGTAACCCCCAAAACAATAATATTTTGTGCTTCCAAAAGTAAGGGTTTAAGGTTTTTAGCGCTTTCATAAAGTTTTACAAAATTACAAAAATGTGAGCACACTACGAATTTCATCAATTTTAATTTTTGTATCTTTGCACGCATAAAAAGCTCTTTGAATGTTAGGAAGACGACAAATCCGTGAAAAAGTAGTACAGACATTGTATTCATACTACCAAAATCCTGTAAAATTTGATGTTTTAGAGAAAAACATGTTTACAGGAATAGAGAAAATCTATTATCTCTATATTTATCAGCTCAATTTTATGGTGGCTCTGAAAGAATTAGCAGAAAACCAAATTGAGATCGGTAAGAATAAATACATTAAGACCGATTCTGATATTAATCCTAACCAAAAATTCATCAATAACCAAGTTCTGATAAAGCTGGAAGAAAATCCTGAAAGATTATTTTTTACAGGTCAGCACAAACAGTTGAAATGGGATATGCATGATGATGTATTGGTGAAAACTTTCCAAAGGATTACGGCAGGAAAGCGTTATCAGGATTTTATGAAGGAGGAAGGCTATTCTTTTGAAGCTGATCAGAAATTTATCGGGAAGCTGTTTTTAAGATATATTGCCGAAAATGAAGATTTTCAGGAGTACCTTAGTGATAAGGAACTTTCATGGTATGATGATATTCATATTGCCAACTCTATGGTACAGAAAACAATTGGTTTCCTGAAAGAAGATGAAGAAAGCAGAACTTTAATTAAAATGATTAAAGATGAAGAAGACAAAACTTTTGCTGCAAAACTTCTTAGAGATACGCTAAACAACTGGGAAGCTACTGAGAAAAAACTAGGTGAAAGATTGGAAAACTGGGATCTGGAGAGAGTTTCTTTAATGGATAAAGTCATTTTGACGACGGCTATTTCAGAGCTTGATAATTTTCCTTTTACGCCTTCAAGAGTTATTATCAATGAATATATTGAGATTGCAAAAGTATTTGCAACAGACCGTTCCAATATCTTCATTAATGGAATTTTGGATAAATATTGTAAAGATCAAAATAGAATTTAACATGAAAAAGACATTATCAATTATCGCTTTGTCTATCATAGGCTTTGGTTTAGTTTCTTGTAAAAAAGAAAACCAGCAAGCTGCTACTGGTGCAGTAGCTGCTGATATTACAGACTCTGCTGCAGGTGCGACTAATTTAGCTCCTACTAATGCAGCTCCAGTTTCAGCTGAAACAGCTGCTGTAGCTCCGGTTTCTAACCAACCATTAACGTCTGTGGCATTATCTGAAAACAATTTCGATTTTGGAAAAATCAAAAAAGGAGATAAAGTACAGCACATTTACGAGATTACAAACACAGGAAAAAATCCTTTAGTGATCTCTGAAGTGAAGCCTGGATGCGGATGTACAGCTCCTGATTTTACAAAAGAGCCAATCCTTCCAGGGAAAAAAGGAAATATCACTTTGCATTTTGATTCTTCAAGCTTTGACGGAAACGTTCAGAAGTATGCAGATGTATTTGCAAACGTAGATAAAGCTCCTATCAAATTAACGTTCACAGCGAACATTCAACCGTAATTTAAACAATATGTTGACAATCTTTTTACAGGCACAGCCGCAGGGATCTTCATCAATGATGCTGATCATGATGGGTGTGATGTTTGTGGGATTTTATTTTTTAATGATAAGACCACAGATGAGAAAGCAGAAGCAGGAGAAAAACTTCCAGGAAACTTTAAAAGTAGGAACCAGAGTAGTCCTTACTTCAGGTCTTCATGGTAGAATTGCTCAGGTACAGGATGATGGTTTCGTGATTGAGACATTATCTGGAAAACTTAAATTCGAAAAAGCAGCAGTTTCAAGAGAATTTACTGAAAATCGTTTTGGAGATAAAGCAAAAGCAGCTGCTGAGAAAACAGAGAAAAAAGAAATCGAAACTGAAAAGAAATAATTTTTAGTTTTTAAAATATTGACTCGGGGCGGTGAACAAAGTTCACCGCCCCGAGCTTTTATATATACTTATCAACATAGTAAATATACTTATTCAGTGGCGCAGCCACATTCTTTGCTTCTTTCAAAGCTATGAGGCATCATCTTAAAACTTTGCGTTGAAATCTCCCGCAGATCACACTGATTATGCAGATTCTTACCTATTATATTTTTCAGTTCTAAGATAGCATTGCATGAAAATTAGCCATAGCCATTGAAATTAGTAATATCCGTAAACTCATTCTTGAAATTTGTGATTAAAGTATTTCATTCAAAATTCATCATCATAAAATCAAATAAATATCTTTGCACTATGAATCAAAATACAGGAAAAACCGTTCTCATTTTAGGAGCTAATTCAGATGTGGCTAAGCAGTGCATCGGGCAGTATATTGATAAGGGAATTTCTGTAATAGCAGCTTCAAGAGATACTGCTTCTCTGGAAAATTTCATTAAAGACAACAACCTTGATTCTTCAAAGGTTAAGATACTGTATTTTGATGCAGTAGATTTTGATTCTCATCGGAAGTTTTATAATGAACTTCCTGTAAAACCTCATATTGCAGTTTATGCAGCCGGCTTTCTGGTTGATAACGAAATAGCATTACAAGATTTTAATGGGGCGCAGCAGATGATGCAGGTCAATTATATGGGAGCAGTTTCTATTCTGA
This sequence comes from Chryseobacterium sp. W4I1, assembly GCF_030816115.1. Taxonomy (NCBI): domain Bacteria; kingdom Pseudomonadati; phylum Bacteroidota; class Flavobacteriia; order Flavobacteriales; family Weeksellaceae; genus Chryseobacterium; species Chryseobacterium sp. W4I1. The sequence continues at coordinate 3,359,664 of NZ_JAUSXQ010000001.1, read as the reverse complement.
ATATTATTGCAATGGATGAAAGCAATAAAAATTTAGAAAGGATCATCGGGCTTTCTTCGCTTTCCGGAGTTAGAGGTCGGAAAAGCAACTTCGTATATGGAAGTACAAAAGCTGCTTTTACTCAATATTTAGCAGGCTTAAGACAGGAATTAGCTTCAAGAAAGGTTATTGTTAATGCCCTGGTGATCGGTTACATCAGAACCAAGATCAATAAAGGGCTTCAGCTCAATGAGTCTCTGATTATGGAGCCGGATTATGTGGCAAAACATATCGTGAATGCTGGAAATCCTTTTACCATTGTTCCAAATTTTAAGTGGAAAATGATTTATTTAATTTTGAAAATATTACCGGAAAGTTTAGTGGCGAAACTTCCCTAACTTATATGTTTAGAATTTTTTTGTAAATAATCTATCAGTGTTTGATAATCACCTTCCTTAAATTCGGATGAGGTGAAAATGAATTGTAAAGAACTATTCAATATATTTAAAATGATATATTTATCAACAATTTTGTAATTTGTTTTTTCCCAAATAGAACTGATTGTGTTAAGAGGATTTTCAATAACTATATTATTCTGATTCAGAGTAATAAAATGCATGTTTACATCTCTTGTTTTGAAATCGTTTATATTTTCCTCTATCAATTTATATGTTTTTCTTTTAGCTACAAAATATTGATAAACTAGAATGAATGCATATCCAATATAAAGAAAACCAATATACTTAAAAATGTAGGGAAACGGGCTTCCAACAAAACCTTTTAGTGGAAAAAAGCCCAGTGCCAGAAATAGAATAGCATACATAAGAGCTTTTTTAAGCTCGCTAAACGATTTTTTCCAAACATACTTAAAAGAAAATTTTTGCTGACCTCTTTCCGTATTTTCATTGAAAAGAATTTGTAATTTGATAGGCTCAGTTCATTTAGGGAGGTTTACTGCAACAAAAATATACAAATTAATCATTATTTTGAAGTAATTCCAACGCCATCATCATATCAATTCCTTTCCCTAAAACAGGTTTAAATAAATCCCCTTTTTCCTTAATTCTATCCAAAGCATTATCAATGGTAAAATCCGTCGGTTTCATACCGGGCTTTACTTCATCCCAGTCCAAAGGCATCGATACGGATGCTCCTTCTTTAGGGCGTAAACTGTAAGCACTTGCTAAAGTCTGTCCGGTTCTGTTTTGCAGATAATCCAGATATATTTTTTTGTCATCCCTTTTCTGCAAGCTTCTTTCTAATGTGGTGATTTCCGGAAGCTGCTCATGAACCTGTTTCATCAAAATATGGGCAAAATCTTTCACTTGGTCAAAATCATATTTTCCACCCATCGGAATATAAACGTGAATCCCTGTGCTTCCTGAAGTTTTGCAGTAACCTTTTATTTTAACTGAATTTAAAACCTCATTAACCTGAAGAGCTGTTTCAATAACATGGTCAAATGTATTTTTCTTTGAGGGATCCAGATCCAAAACGAGATAATCAGGATGCTCAAGGTCGGGAAGAGCGCTGTTCCAAGGGTTTAAATCTATACAGCCTAAATTATTCAGGTAAGCTAACGTAGCTTTATCATTACAGTATACGTAATCTATATATTTATCATTGGATTCCGAGTAGACTTCCGTAGTTTTAATCCATTCCGGCATATTGTCCCCTGCATCTTTCTGATAAAAGCCCTGCTCTTCAATTCCATTGGGAAAACGGTTCAGAGATAACGGACGGTTTTTCAAATAAGGAAGAATATATTCCGCGACCGATTGGTAATATTCTATCACATCACCTTTTGTAATGCCATCTTTCGGAAAATAAATTTTATCCTGATTTGTTAGTTTTACTGTATGTCTGTTTAGAGTAACCTCTTTTTCTTTTTCTGTAGGTTTAGTACTTTTCTTAGGCGTAGCTTTAGTTTTCATTTCTTTAGGATTTTTATTAATTTGACTTATTTTATTGGTCGAATCACTGATTTCTTCAGGATTTTTATCCTCACGGAGAGCAATAAAAACAGGATGCCGGTAAATACCGTCTTTGGTAATTTCAGAGAATTTTATTTCACAGACTAATTCAGGTTTCGTCCACGTTACGGGCATGTTTGTTTTAGGCTTTTTTTCAAACGGGGAAGTTTTTATAATCAGTTCTTTTAACCTTTCATGCATTTGGCTTAAAGATTCTTTATTAAAACCTGTTCCCGTATGTCCGCTATACACCAGCTTTCCATCCATATATTTTCCAAGGATCAATGCTCCGAAGCTTTTCCTGGATCCCCTGGGCTCCGTAAATCCACAAATAATGGCTTCCTCGGTACTGGTAAATTTTATTTTAAGCCAGTCATTTGTTCTATGATTTTCGGTATATAAACTACTGGCTTTTTTCGCAATCATTCCTTCTAACTGCATTTTCTTCATTTGGTTGAAAAAATCAATGCCCTTTTCGGGAATATGGTCGCAATATTTAATAACATCGGTTTCAATTAACGCTTCTTTTAAAAGCTCTTTTCTCTGTAAAAGCGGAAGTTCTTCTGTAGAATGGCCGTTCAGCCATAGAAGATCAAATACCTGGTAGGTTAAGGCAAGGTTAGGATTATCACCAATTTGCTGTAAGAGCTGGAAGCTGGGTTTTCCGTGTTCATCATAGGCTACAATTTCTCCGTCAAGAATCATTTGATACTTCTGTTGTTCGAAATCTTGTGTCACCTTTTCAAATTTTGATAAAAAAGAAATTCCGTTCCGGGAATAAAATAGTGGATTTTTATGACTAAGATCGGCAATAGCTCTGTAGCCATCCCATTTTATTTCAAAAACCCAATCTTCATCATCAAAGGCCGTTTCAAAAGATTTAGCCAGCATAGGTTTGATGAAGTTCTCTAATTTTTTTTCGTCAACTAAAGAATTAAATCTTTGAAATCTGGGTGTAGCTTCAGAATTTATGACTTCTTTTTGCTGTTTTTTAGGCTTTTTTTTTCCTCTAAGAATTTTGTGACTGCAGAATTTTTGGATGTATTTTCTTCCGCATCATAATTTTCTTCTGCAAATTCATCTTTATGCTTAATTAAAAGCCATGCATTATTTTCTGCATTTTTCATTTTAACCAATGCGAATTCACCTTTCAGTTTTTTTCCATGTAAAATGAACTTTATTGAACCGGCTTTTAATTCTTTCAATAATTCTTTTTCGTCAGAAAGTTTGCTTGTATCATCTAAGGGTTCATAAGTTCCGCTGTCCCAGACCTCAACCTGCCCGGCACCGTAATTTCCTTCCGGAATGTTGCCTTCAAAGTCTTTATAATCATAGGGATGATCTTCAACTTCCATAGCGAGACGTTTGTCTTTTGGATCTAATGATGGACCTTTCGGAACTGCCCAACTTTTCAAAACACCTTCCATTTCCAGCCGGAAATCATAATGCAGTCGGGATGCAGCATGCCTTTGAACTACAAAAATAAGCTTGTCCTTACTTTTTTTTGTTTTCCCTTTAGGTTCACTGGTTTCATCGAATCTTCGCTTTTCGTTATAATCTTTCAGAGCCATTATGATGCGTTTTTAGATTTGGAAGTTTGTAAGCTGGCTTTTAACTGGGCCATAAGATCTATTACCTTGCCTTCTTTTGCAGGTTCTGCTTTTCTGGCTTTTACTCCTTTACCTTTTGCTTTCTGTTTAATGATTTTCAGTAAAGATTCAGAATAAGTGTCCTCATACATTTCAGGATCAAACTCTTGTGAAAGCTGTTCGATAAGACTTACTGCCATTTTTAATTCGGCAGGTTTCGGAGCTTTTTTGGCTGGTATTTTTAAATCTCTGTAATCTCTGATTTCCTGAGCAAATCGTAAACGGTTTAAAACCAAAACCTCATCGTTGTAAGGCCGGATCATTCCGATTGCTTCGCTTTCGCGGAGTACAAAAGTTCCTACACCTACCATTTTTGTTTGTGATAAAGCTTTTAGTAGAAGCCTGTAAGCATTTTCTCCGTTCTTTTGAGGTTCAAGAAAATAAGGATTTTCAAAATAAACACTGTCAACTTCAACTTCCTTCACGAACTGATCTATAGAAAGTATTTTGCTTTTTTCAGGACTTGCCGCTTCGTAATCTTCATCTTCGAGAATGATGTATTGATCATCAAGGAGATAACCTTTTACAATGTTTTCCCACTTGACTTCTTTGCCTGTTTTTTCGTTAACTCTTTTGAATTTGATATTCGAAAAATCAGATTTATCGAGCATATCCAAATCCAGTTTGCTGGTTTCTGTGGCGGAGTAAATCTTAACCGGAATATTGACTAAACCAAAGCCAATGGCGCCATTCCAAATTGCTTTCATTGTCTTACGTTTTTAAAAATCAATCAATTAACATGCCGTGAAATGCTGATGTGGTACATTTTATCAGCTTTGTTGTCAAATGACAATCGGTTTTACAGCCGGTTTTTTTACCTTTATATTCTGCCATTTTAAGGTCGGAAATACTATGGAAGAGCTTTTTAATTATATCAAAAAATTTGGGGTGCTTACTCATGCAGAAGAGCTGCTGATCGCAGAAGGTTTACAGGAGATCACGATAGAGAAAGGAGACTCTTTTATAGAAGCTGGAAAATTGAGCCGTAAGATCGCTTTTGTAAAGGAAGGGGTTTTCCGGTCTTTATATTATAACAAACAGGGGGATGATTTTACCCGCTATTTTATTTACGAAGGAAGATTTATCGGAGATTTTCATGGATTTGCAGATCAGCTGGCTTCCCACGAATATATTGAAGCTATAACGGACGGAGTACTTCTGGCTATCGATCTTGATCATTTTAAAAAGCTGGAAGAAAAAATTGCGGTCTGGCCGGTTTTATTTGCCCGGCTTCATGCTTTTGTAGCACATAACAAGCTTAAAGTGGCCAGTATTATGTTGAATCTGGATGCTAAAGAGCGTTATATTCATTTTCTAAACCATTATCCGGGACTGGCAAACAGAGTTCCCCAGTCGATGCTAGCTTCTTATTTGGGCATTACGCCTTCATCCTTAAGCCGCATCAGACGTAATATCATTTAGGCCTTTTTGTCAAATGACAATGGTCTATGTATCCAGCTGGCCTAGCTTTGCAATATAAAATATAAAAATATGGATATTGTATTAGGATTGCAGTGGGGCGATGAGGGAAAGGGTAAATTTATTGATCTCATCAGTGAAGATTATGATATTACTGCTCGTTTTAACGGGGGAGCAAATGCAGGACACAGTATAGAACGCAACGGCAAAAGGATTACATTGAAATCTCTTCCTTCAGGAATTTTTATGAAAGGTGTTCAGAATGTAATCGGAACGGGAACGGTATTGGATCCGGTAAGTTTCAGGAAGGAAATTTTGAACCTCCTGCAATTTGACGGAACAGTTCAGCCGGAACAGAATCTTATTATTTCAAGAAAAGCACATTTGGTTCTTCCAACCCATAAGCTTTTGGATGTTTTCATGGAAGAGAATCCTGAGTATACAACTATCGGGACTACCAGAAACGGTATTGCACAGGCTTATTCAAATAAAATTTTAAGGCAGAATCTCAGAGTCGGTGATATGGATTCTCCGGATTTCAGAGGCAGGGTAGAGCACATCCTGAAAAGAGATTTCAGGCTGCTTGCCGGTGGAGATATGATCCTTCCTCCTTTAGAAGAAATCAGCAATGAATTTTTTGAAGCGATTGATTTTCTGAAAAAATTTACCCGTACAGAAATTGAAATATTCCTGAACACTGCTATCTTTGAAAGGAAGAAGGTTCTTGCTGAAGGTTCTCAGGCTGCGATGCTGGATATAGACCACGGGACTTATCCGTATGTAACTTCGTCTTCTACAACAGCTTCGGGAGCCTGCAGTGGATTGGGCATTTCCCCTAAAAAAGTCGGTGAAATATTCGGGATCGCAAAAGCCTACTGTACAAGAGTTGGTAATGGGATGTTTCCTACAGAAATCTTGGGTCGTTTAGGTGAAGAGATCAGGGATAAAGGCAATGAATTTGGATCAAATACCGGTCGTCCCAGAAGAATTGGCTGGCTGGATCTTCCGGCCTTAAGATATGCTATTATGATCAACGGAGTTACCCAGGTTATTTTAACGAAAGCAGATGTTCTAAGCGGAATGGAATCAGTATCAGTATGTACTCATTATGAACTTGAAGACGGAACAATTGAACAGATTTCCGGGGTTCTTCCTGACAATGCCCACCCAGTTCTGAAACTTATGAAAGGTTGGGAAGGAGATATTTCAGCTATTGAAAATACAGACGATTTGCCAATTGAATTAAAGGATTTTCTTTCTTTTCTGAATAATGAGCTTGGCGTTCCTATCACTTATCTTTCTACAGGACCGGGAAGAGAGCAGATTTTAAAAATGGAAGGTTAAGAGTCTGAATAAAAAGTGGAGATTTTTCTCCACTTTTTAAAATATTAATTGATATAAATTTTTTCGATTTGATTATCATCCGTATTTAAAACCAAAATTCCTTCGTCCTGATCATTCAGCTGCCCGAGTAAACTTCCATTGGTATTCCAGATAGAAGATTTTCCAGCGCATTCATAACCTCCGGACTCTCCGGAAAAATTAGCCATTAAAACATGCATATGATATTTTTGTGCAATAGTAGATAGTTTAACCAGATCATCATCGATCCCATTTACAGAATTGAGCACACTTGCTGTATAGATGTTTGACCCTGCCTGATATGCTTCCTGAGAGTGAGCCGGATCAGATAAATCATAACATATAGCTAATGAAATTTTATTCTGTACTATTTCCAGCTGACAGTAATGGTCTCCTTTTGAGAAAACTGCAGTTTCTGTTGGGAAAAGATTCCGTTTTGAATAAACTTTTCTCCTTCTTTCCGGCTGGAATATAATACTGCTGATAAATAATTGATTATCAGCCTTTGTAGGCATTCCAACAATAATGCTAATGTTATTTTCGTCTGCTGTTTTTTGGAAGATATTTAAAATAGGATCTTCATAATCAATGGAGAGCTGATTTGCCAATTCAGGCTCATACCCGGTAATTGAAAGCTCAGGGAAGATAATTAAATCAACGTTGTTACTAATTGCGGCTTCGATTAATACGTTGTGAATTTCAATATTTTTAAGAATATCTCCTTTGATGGGTTTTATTTGTGCTGCTGCTATTTTCATTTTTAGTCATTAAAAAAGCGGAGAAAAAATCTCCTCTTTCAGTTTATGCTTTTAAATTCAATTGTATTTCCAACTCATCCAGCTGGGCATCAGCGATCGATGCAGGCGCGTCGATCATTACGTCACGTCCTGAGTTATTTTTAGGGAATGCGATGTAATCCCTGATCACTTCATTTCCGTCAAGGATAGCCACCAAACGGTCAAATCCGAAAGCCAGGCCACCATGGGGAGGAGCTCCGTATTTAAAGGCATTCATCAGGAATCCGAACTGAGCTTCTGCTTCTTCCTTTGTGAATCCTAACAGGTCAAACATTTTAGACTGAAGATCTTTGTCGAAGATCCTGATAGAACCTCCACCGATCTCATTACCGTTGATAACTAAATCGTATGCATTAGCTCTTGCTTTACCCGGATCTGTTTCCAATAAATGAAAATCTTCAGTTTTAGGAGAGGTAAAAGGGTGGTGCATTGCGTGATAACGCCCACTTTCTTCATCAAATTCCAATAATGGAAAGTCAACTACCCAAAGCGGGGCAAATACATTTCCTTTTCTTAATCCCAAACGGTTTCCAAGTTCCATTCTTAAGGCTGAAAGTTGTGCTCTTACTTTATTTTCATTTCCGGATAAGACCAGCATTAAGTCACCTTCCTTAGCTCCGAATTTTTCGATAATCTTTCCTAAATCTTCCTCGTTGTAAAATTTATTTACAGAAGAGGTTTTAACACCGTCATTCTGGAATTTAGCCCAAACCATTCCCGATGCCCCGACCTGTGGACGTTTTACCCAGTCTACAAGCTCATCGATCTGCTTTCTTGTATAGTCAGCACATCCTTCTACGTTGATTCCAACTACCAGTTCAGCATCATCGAATATTTTAAAATCTTTTCCTTTTACCAGCTCATTAAGCTCGACGAATTTCATTCCGAAACGGATATCCGGTTTGTCATTTCCGTACGTATTCATAGCATCAGCAAAAGTCATTCTCGGGAAATCTCCGAATTCCTGTCCTGTAATATCCTTGATCAACGTTCTGGTCATTCCTTCAAAGACGTTCATGATATCTTCCTGTTCTACAAAAGCCATTTCACAGTCAATTTGTGTAAATTCAGGCTGTCTGTCTGCTCTTAAGTCTTCATCACGGAAACATTTTACGATCTGGAAATATTTATCCATTCCGCCCACCATCAGAAGCTGTTTGAAGGTCTGCGGTGATTGTGGAAGGGCATAAAACTGTCCCGGATTCATTCTGCTTGGAACTACGAAGTCTCTTGCTCCTTCCGGAGTAGATTTAATTAAAACTGGAGTTTCCACTTCGATAAATCCTTCGTCTGACAGATAGTTTCTCACTTTCTGTGCCATTTTGTGACGGAAGATCAGTTTATCCCTTACCGGAGCTCTTCTGATATCCAGGTAACGGTATTTCATTCTTAATTCTTCACCACCATCCGTTTCATCTTCAATCGTAAAAGGCGGAAGTTGAGATTCATTAAGAACCGTTAATTTTTCAACTAAAATTTCAATTTCTCCTGTTGGAATATTGGGATTTTTGCTTACTCTTTCTATTACTTTTCCTGTAACCTGAATAACAAATTCACGCCCCAGCTTCTTTGCCTCTTCCATCAGCTGAGCCGAAGAACGGTCCTGATCGAAAACCAATTGAGTAATTCCGTAACGATCCCGAAGATCTATCCAAATCATAAATCCTTTATCACGGATAGTCTGTACCCATCCGGAAAGTGTAACTTCTTCATTAAGATTTTTCAGAGATAATTCTCCGTTCGTGTGTGATCGAAACATAATTATTTGTTTAAGGTTCAATGTTTAAGATATAAGGTTGAGCTTTATGATCATGAAGTTTTCAACCTTAATTTCCGGATGCAAAGATAAGATTTTTGCAGGTTCTGTAAACAAAAAAAACTTCCTTTCGGAAGTCTTGTATATTATTTGAGGGCTTTTTAATTGTTGGTAGCGCCTTTTTGTATCAATAGCTGGGCGGTTTGTTCTTTATTTCCCAATTTAGCCCATGAAAGCGGAGTTTTACTATTACACTCTTTGTTTACGTCTGCCTTATTTTCCAGAAGATATTTTACAATATTATTTCTACCATAAAGAGAGCTGAAACCCAATGCACTGAACATTTCATCTTTAAGAGCAAAGCATTTGTTGTAATCTGCTTTTGAAAAATTCTTTTTAAATGAAGTAACATTGTCAGATTGAATAGCCTGCATCTGAGCTGAGCTAAGTGACTGAGCAGAAAGCATACTGGCAGATGCCGAGATGGTAAGTATAAAAACAGTAGAGATTATTTTTTTCATAAGATTCATTTTAAGAATATACAAATCTAAATTATTTTTTTGATATGGGTAACTAAATTTTTATAAGAATTGAATTTGTATTTTTGAAAATCAGATAATTATTGATTATAAAAATGACAAAATATATAGAGTTCTTTAAAAAAGCTTTTAGCGGTGAGGAAGTAGACTATACGACAATAACGATAAGAAGTGCCGTGCTTCTTCTGGCTATTCCTATGATGTTGGAAATGGCCATGGAATCTGTATTTGCACTGGTGGATCTGTATTTTGTAGGTCATTTGAAAGAAAGCGGTTATGCGATTCAGACGGTAGGTTTAACAGAGTCTGTACTTTCTGTCATGTATTCTATTGCGATAGGTATGAGCATGGCTGCTACGGCTTTGGTAGCACGGAGAATTGGGGAGAAAAACCCTGAACAGGCTTCCAGAAGTGCAGCACAGGTGCTGTTGGTTTCTTTTTTGGTGACTTTTATTTTAAGTTTATTCGGCGTTATTTATGCTGAGGAAATTTTAATCCTGATGGGTTCGAAACCTGAAGCCGCAGCCTACGGAAAAGATTTTACAAGAATTATGATGGGCAGCAGTGTGGTTATTATGCTTTTATTTTTGATCAACGGGATCTTCAGGGGAGCTGGAAATGCTGCTATCGCAATGAAATCTCTCTGGATCGCCAATATTGCCAATATTATTCTGTGTCCTGTTCTGATCAAAGGTTTTGGACCCATTCCTGCGATGGGACTTACGGGAGCTGCTTTGGCAACAACAATTGGAAGAAGTATTGGGGTAATCTATCAGCTGTATCATCTCCTGGTTGCTGATACCAGGATCCGTATTGTACTTCATTATTTTAAACCGGACTTTGGACTTATAAAATCTATTGTGAAAATTGCCACTCCCGGAATTTTTCAGTTTGTAATTGCTTCTTGCAGCTGGATTTTCTTAGCACAGCTGGTAGCGACTACCGGAGGAGAAAATGCGTCTGCAGGTTATCAGACTGCTTTAAGGCTCATGATGTTTTTTATGCTTCCCGCCTGGGGATTGAGTAATGCAGCTTCTACATTGGTTGGCCAGAATATGGGAGCGAATGAAATGCTGAGGGCAGAACAGTCCGTGATGAAAACGGTAAAGTATAATGTCATTTTCATGCTGGCTGTAAGTTTGATTTTTGTCCTTCTGGGGGATTATCTTGTCGGCTTTTTTACCCAAGAAACGGAGATCAGGGATTTTGCTAAAAATGCATTACACATCATGTGTGTAGGATTTATTTTTTACGGTATAGGTATGGTAATGATTAATGCCTTCAATGGAGCCGGAGATACGTGGACTCCGACGTGGGTGAATTTTTTCGGATTCTGGCTGTTTCAGATTCCGCTGGCCTATTTTCTTTCAAAGCATCTGGAAATGGGACCAAAAGGGGTATTCATATCCATTCCGGCAGCAGAAACCTTAATTACGATTGTTGCTTTTATCTTGTTTAAAAAAGGGAAGTGGAAGATGGTGAAAGTTTAATTAAAAGAAGAGACCTTTTCTGTTTCAAATGCTTTGTTTTCAAACCAGATTTATAAAAATTTTAACAGCTGTAATTTTTGGTTTTAAACCATATTGTTTAATTTAGTGTTAAACCAATAAACATCTATACATTATGGGAAAAGGAGACAGAAAATCGAGAAGAGGAAAGATCAATTCCGGAAGTTATGGTAAAAGAAGACCTAGAAAAGCTTCGAAATCAATTGGTCCTTCTGAAACTAAAGCGAAGAGCTAAAAATAAAAAGGCTGAAGATTAATCTTCAGCCTTTTTCAATATACAAAATTAAATTATTTTCCTCCTAAAAGATTTCCAAGGATGCTTCCTAAGCCACCACCTTGCTGTTGCTGCTGTCCACCGCCTCCACCAAGTACACTTCCTAAGATGTCATTCAGTGGATTTCCACCGGATTGTGATTGTCCTCCACCTAAAACACTACCTAAAATGTCATTAAGGGGACTAGACTGCTGTGCCTGTGCCTGATTAGATGCGTTTCCAAGAATTCCTCCCAAAAGATCTCCCAACCCTCCGGCACCTACATTATTTTGCTGCTTTTCTTTACCAATATATCCCATAATCACAGGAGCCAGCATCGCTAAGATAGGTCCTATTTTATCAATTGAAATTCCTGTATTCTGAGAAAGCTGGTTTTCTACATTGCTTTTCTGTCCGCCAAAAACGTGGTCAAGGATCGATCCTCCTTCAGCCTGTCTTGCTTCGGCTTGGGATGCATCATCAAGAATACTTCCGTCGTGGTCTTTATCTAGAGCATTGTTTAAAGCTTCTGCTTCATTAGTGTCCTGAGACTTGTTTCGAAGGTAAGAAATAACCAAAGGGGCAGCTACTGCCAATAACGCAATAATCTGGTTTTTGCTGATTCCGAATTTGTTTTCTGCCTGTTCAGCAACCTGATTGCTGGTACTGCCTGTAAGTAGGTCAATTAAATTCATAGTTTGTGTTTATTTTAAAGTATTAAGTAAATCAAAGTTATCAAAAAATGTGATTCACAAAATTTTTCGACCTCATAATTATTGTTAAAGTTTTTTGATCTCTTCTTCGGTATACCCTTTACTTTTCATGAGTTCTATATATTCTATGGCACTCAAAGTCATCCATTTAATAGGTTCCGGAGCTTCTTTCTTATCAATAGTGAATTCCAGAATACCGGCATTATCGTTCATCCATGGCAGCATATAGTAATTCAAGCCTCCTTTGTACTGTTTGAATGCATGAAATTCTTTTCCTTTTTTTGTTGCAAAAACAATTTGGTAAGAAAGTAGATACCCTACCGGAATTAGAAGGCATACCCATGAAATTTTTTTGAAATAAATATATTTGGGTGCAGATAAGCCATATCCAATAGACAGTGCAAAAATAAGGTTGAAGGGAAGAAAGAATACATAATTATCCGAAACCGCATAAAAAGTTGAAAAACCATATACACATAAAGACCCTGCAAGGAAAACGAAAAACATTTTTCTGTTGGATTTGTAAAGTAATACAGTGCCCATCACTCCAAAAAAAGTAAATACATTGAAATTATAAATAAGATAAGCAAATGACTGGAAAAAATCTTTCACATATTGCATGGAATTTTTCTTAAAAGTCTCTTCCACCCAGTTTCCCTGATCTGAAGTATAAGGAGAACTAAAAGCTAATCCCTGCGAAGTATTCAGAATAAATAATGAAGCAAAAAGCAAAGTAAAAGTCAGTAACGAGCCATATGCATATTTTTTTTCGTTTCTGAAATAAAAAAGAAAAACTAAAAAGGCTGGAATAAGCAAAATATTCTGAATATGTACCCAAAGACTGATCCCTAAAAATATACCGGCAGCAGTGATGTAGTTTTTTTTATTTTCTGTAAAACTCTTGATCATCGAAAAGAAAAACAGGCTTACCCACAAAGTATTGTAAGTATAGACTTCCACAATTTCGGCATTTCTCCAGAATGAAAAACTGAACCCGAACACAAATGCCGCCGTTACTGATGCCCACTCTGTTTTTGTGATGTTTTTAACCGTTAAATACACCATAGAGACCGTTGCTGCTCCTGAAAAAACAATAAGGAAACGGCTTGCCTCAATAGCATTGAGACCAGTAAGATTTTTAATTAAAATTACCGTATTGATATACAGAAAATGAGTGGTGGCCGTAGCAACCGTCATAAATTTACCTTTTTCAGCATCAAGGACAAAGCCGACACAGTCTGCAAAAGGGATTTTTGTAAAACTCCCGATATAATAAATCGTCAGGAAAATAAAGAAGAGAAATATAGCAGAAAGATATTTCCTCATCTTAATTCTTTACAATAGGAACAAAAGAACATGCCTCACCAAACATTAATGATTTAACCATTGGTTTTAGTTGCTCCACCAGTTCTATATAAGCGTTTTCAGGAATTTCTTTATCAGAGCAGCCTTTTACAAGGACTCTTTTTCCTCTCATATCTTCAAAATCGTAAGTCTGGATGGCATTGTGCATTAAAATCACTTCCAAATCCTCCCGGTTTCCAAATACGATCTTTTTAGCTACATCCGTAAGCTTAGCGGTCAGTACAAAATAAGCCCATAATGGAACAATAGTATCCACAGAATTGTAAATGTAGATATAGGCGTCTTTATACTCTTCAATATCTAATACGTCCACTTTTTCCCTGAAGTCTTTTTCCTTCAGAATCATTTCCTGAAAAAGGAAATCTTTAAGGTCAATACCCTTTCTTATTCCTTTGGGAACCAGGGTGGCTAGGTCGAAATTCACAAGCCCGCTTTCTGCAACTTTATTTCGGATTTCAAATTCTTCTGACATTTTTTATCATTATCTTTGGACAAATTTACAAATTAAGATCAATGTAAACCTTAATTTGTTCTCTATCCTTACCATAGAAACCTCCCATGATTCATAATCATCCGATATGAAATCAATGGAAGTGTCTAATGGCTATAAAAACAAATAAAAGATTTCGTAAGAAATGAAATATTATATTATCGCAGGAGAAGCTTCCGGAGATCTGCATGGGAGCAATTTAATGAAAGCTCTTTTACAGAAAGATCCTCAGGCAGACATCAGATTCTGGGGTGGCGATCTGATGAAAGCACAAGGCGGAACACTGGTGAAACATTACCGTGACCTCGCTTTTATGGGCTTTCTGGAAGTTGCCATGAACCTTAGAACCATTTTGAATAACATTAAATTCTGTAAAGAAGATATCAGAAACAATAAACCTGATGTTTTGATCCTGATTGATTATCCTGGATTTAATTTAAGAATCGCCAGGTTTGCAAAAGAGCTTGGAATCAAAGTGGTTTATTACATCTCTCCACAGCTTTGGGCCTGGAAAGAAGGCAGGGTAGAGATCATCAAAAAGTATGTAGACGAAATGATGGTTATCCTTCCTTTTGAAGAAGATTTTTACAAAAAACATGGTGTTCATTCCCACTTTGTAGGCCATCCACTTCTGGATGCTATTTCCAGTTTGAAAGAATTGAGTATAGAAGAATTTAAAAAGGAAAACGGACTGAATGAAAAAGAGATCATTGCGCTGCTGCCTGGTTCCAGGAAACAGGAAGTAGAAAAGATGCTTGAAATAATGCTTTCTGTGAGACCTCATTTTAAAAACTACCAGTTTGTGATTGCCGGTGCTCCTAGCCTTCCAAAAGATTTTTATCAAAAATATGTGGATGACAATGTTCATTTCGTTTCCAACAGGACATACGATCTGCTGAGGTGCTCAAAAGCTGCTCTGGTGACTTCAGGAACCGCAACTTTAGAGACTGCACTTCTCAATATTCCTGAAGTGGTATGCTACCGTGGAAGTAAAATCTCTTATGCTATTGCAAAAAGACTTGTAAAAAATATCAATTATATCTCTTTGGTCAATCTTATCATGGACAGGGAAGTGGTAACAGAGCTGATCCAGACTGATCTGAATACCAAAAATCTGGTAGAAGAGCTTCATAAAATCATTGAAGGCGAAAAAAGAAATCAGATGCTGGAAGATTACAGGCTTTTAAGAGAAAAATTAGGAGGAAAAGGTGCCAGTGAAAAAGCAGCTGAAGTAATTCTCAGTATCTAAAAAAATTAATAGATTTATATTCAGTGATTTTTAGTTTTAAAAATGATTAAATGAATTTTTTTAAAAGTCTTCTGGTTCTCATTTTAGTAACATGCTTTTCGGGGAAAAGTTTTGCCCAAAACATCCAGTCGCGTGATAAGGTTCAGATCTTTTATTACGGCTGGTATGCGAATCCTACAGTAGATGGAAAATATGATCATTGGAACCATGATATTTTACCTCACTGGAACAATCCGAAGTGGGATAACCTCGGAAACCACAAAGGAGGAGATGACATCGGAGCCAATTTTTATCCTGCTTTGGGAAATTATAGCTCCAATGATCCTGAAATCATTACAAAACACATGAAAATGATCAAAGAATCCGGAGTTGGAGTCGTTGTTTTAAGCTGGCTCGGAAAAGATTCTTTTGTAGATAAAAGCATTATGAAATATCTGGATATTGCTGATCAGTTTGGTTTAAAGGTAGCGTTTCATATAGAGCCGTTTTACACAAATATTACCGAACTCCGGGAACAGCTTTCTTATCTTGTCAAAGCCTATTCTCATCACCCTGCTTTTTACAAGAAAGATGGAAAACCATTATACTATGTGTACGACAGTTATAAAATTTCTCCTTCAGAATGGTCAAAACTGCTCTCTAAAAATGGAGAAAACACAGTAAGGAATACTGATTTGGATGGACTTTACATTGGACTGTGGGTTGAAAAAGAACATTCTGAATTCTTTGAAACCTCAGGATTTGATGGTTTTTATACCTATTTTGCCAGTGAAGGCTTTGTTTTTGGAAGCACAACTTCCAATTGGAATTATCTTTCTCAGTATGCAAAAGATCATCACCTTGTTTTTATACCTTGTGTTGGGCCGGGATATTCAGATACCAGAATACGGCCTTGGAATGAAGCTAATTTTAAAAGTCGGGAAAACGGGAAATACTATGAAAGAATGTTTGATGCAGCCATAAAAGTTCATCCCCAGTTTATCGGGATTACCTCTTTTAATGAATGGCACGAAGGAACTCAGATAGAACCTGCCATTCCTAAAAAGTCAGGAAATTTCAAATATGAGGATTACGGAAAGGATTCAGCGTTTTATATTAAAGAAACGAAAAGGCTGACTGACCGCTTTTTTGAACAGTAAATAATTCAGACAAATTATATTTTGTACGTAGATTTTATTCAGCAAAAACAGGCCTTATTAAAAATTTTAATTAAAAAATATAAAATTGCTGATATAAGTAGTTTGCCCATGATAAGCTGTCTCATTTAGATTGCTTTTGTTTTTTCTTTATAAGGTGAAATATGTAGTAAATAATCAAGCCTTCTGTTGTTCTTTTGGGGGCAAAACCAGATGAAATTCAGTAAAAACTGTGCTATTTAAAGATCAAATAAATTAGTATTTTTTTGATTGTAAATAACAGCATCAGTTGAATAAACAACCTATTCTTATACTTGCCATTTGTTTTATCCTTGGGATTTTTTTTCAAGATCAGTTAGAGCTGGATAAAAATGGAATTTTTTATTTATCAGGAAGCTGTTTACTGCTCTTCTTCATGACTTTCTTTAATTCTTATCTTCTTCATAAAGTAAAAGCAATATTGCTGGGGCTGATGTTTTTTGAAGCCGGAATAGTCCTTCATTTTTTTAATACCTTCACTCCCCGTGATCTTCCGGTTTCTCAAAATGAGAAAATTATTTTTAAAATCTCAAAAAAATTAAATTCTACAGAGAAAAATAAAAAATATGAGGCACTTATTTATACCGAAAAAGAAAATTTTAATGCCGTCATTTATATTCCGAAGATTAGTAAAGAGCTGGATTTTAAACATTTCTATAAAGCAAAAGCTTATCTCTCAAAGCCCAAATCTCCTCAGCATAATTTTCAGTTTGATTACTCCCGTTATTTAAAGCGTAAAAATATTGAATATCAGTGTTATATAACAAAAAATATTTCATCTGCGGTAAGAAGTGATTTAAGCCTTTATGAACGTATTCAGCAGCAAAGACTTGAAATCCTGCAGGATATTGATCACTCAGAAATGTCAGCAAGAAGCCGGGAATTTTTAAAAGGTATTATCCTGGCAGACAGAACGGAAATGGACTCCGAAACCGTGCAGGATTTTAACAGATCCGGAATGGTTCATCTGCTGGCAATTTCAGGAACGCATATTGTCGTTATTTTTGGAATGTTTTATTTTTTACTAACTCGTTTCAGTCCGTTGCGGTTCAGAAAATATGCCATTATTTCCAGCATAATTTTTATCTGGTTCTTTGCTGGATTTATTGGTTTTGGAAACTCAGTTTTGCGTTCCTGCATTATGCTCACGGTGTATTTTATTTATGTTCTTCTTCAGAGGAAAACGGATCTGCTGCATTCTCTTGCACTGTCGGCCATGATTATTCTGGTAGGTGATACCCAGCAGATTTTTGATGTAGGATTTCAACTCAGTTTTCTGGCAGTTTTAGGGATCTTTTGGTTGAATCAGCCTTTACTGTCCTATTTTCCCAGACCGGATGGTTACTTCAAAAAAATACTATTCAATACGATTACCATTTCCCTCTCTGCACAATTAGCAACCCTTCCCATTGTTTTATTTTATTTTCATCAGTTTTCTTTAGTTTCTATCCCTGCCAATGTCCTGATTGTTCCTTTTTCAGAGCTGCTTATTGTGTTTTCATTTTTGATGACCATGCTTGTAGCAATACATTCAGATTTTACACTAATCAACATAGTTTATGATGTATCCATACAGGTCTTGTTGAAGCTTATCCACTGGTTTGCAGAAGCCGACATGCTGTTTTTTTCAAATATAGCGATGAATATCGTTGAGGTTTTGTCTCTATTTGTCATTGTTTGTATGATGAGACCATTGCTTTTACAGATGAATTTTAAAAATTCAATGCGACTTGCAATTGTTGTTTTAGCGTTCTTTATGTTAAGAACCGGATCTACGGTTTATGAAAACCAAAAAGAGGAGGTGCTTATTCATGATTATAATAAAACTAAAGTATTGTCTGTAAAAAGCGGGAGCAGGGTTTGTTTTTGGATGGAGGAAAATTCAGATCGTCAGAAATTGATAAGGTTTGTTATTGATCCTTACTGCTCTTCAAGACGTATTAATACCTTCGAAATTAAAATTCTTCCTCAAGCCGCCCAAAAAGTAGTTTATAATGGCAGAATTTATAATTTAAACAAATAAGTGCCTTTTTTGAGTTTTCCTTATCATTAGGCAGTAAATTATTATTTAGAAACATTACAAACTGTCTAATTGTGAGATTTCTCACTTTTTGATATAGTTAACATTTCTTAATTTTGTGGAAAATCAAATGTAAACTTATATGGCAGGTTTAACGAGTTCTACGATAGGTAGAAAATATGCTATGGCATTGTCGGCTCTATTTTTGCTGATATTTCTGGTGATGCACCTTTCTGTAAACCTTTTGTCGGTTTTTGGTGAGGATGCTTACAACAATGCTTCGCAATTCATGGGGTACAATCCTCTTATTCAATTTGTAATGCAGCCAATTTTGATATTTGCTGTCGTTTTCCATTTTGTAATGGGGTTTGTTTTGGAAATTAAAAACCAAAAAGCACGTCCTGTGAAATACAATTCAAACAATCCTTCTCACAATTCTACTTGGATGTCCAGAAATATGATTATTTCCGGTGCTGTGATTTTGGCTTTTGTTTTTCTTCATTTGTATGACTTTTGGCTTCATGAAATGAATTACAAATATATTGACGGACTTCCGATCGAAGAAACACGTTTCTGGGGAGACCTGCACGCAAAGTTTGAAGATCTTTGGAGAGTCGTTTTATATGTAGTTTCTTTTGTTTTGCTGGGACTGCACTTAGCCCACGGTTTCCAGTCTTCGTTCCAGTCTATTGGTGCAAGACATCCGAAATATACTCCGGTAATTAAAGCTTTTGGAAAATGGTATTCAATCCTTATTCCTGCAGGTTTTATTTTTATTGCAATTTTTCATTTCGTAACTCAATAATATCAATATACTAATATGAGTAAATTAGATTCAAGAATTCCGGCTGGTCCTTTAAAGGATAAATGGAAAAATCATAAAGACCATATGAACCTTGTTGCACCCAACAACAGAGATAAGATTGATATTATTGTTGTAGGTACAGGTTTAGCAGGAGGTTCTGCAGCAGCTACATTAGCTGAACAGGGATATAATGTGAAAGCATTCTGTTACCAGGATTCTCCAAGAAGAGCACACTCAATTGCTGCACAGGGAGGTATCAACGCTGCCAAAAACTATCAGGGTGACGGTGACTCTACTTACAGATTATTCTATGACACTATCAAAGGTGGTGACTATAGAGCAAGAGAGGCCAACGTTTACAGACTAGCTGAAGTTTCTGCCAATATTATCGACCAGTGTGTTTCACAGGGTGTTCCTTTCGGAAGAGATTACGGCGGCCAGTTAGATAACCGTTCATTTGGTGGAGTTCAGGTTAAAAGAACATTCTATGCAAAAGGACAGACAGGTCAGCAGTTATTATTAGGAGCTTACTCTTCATTAAGCCGTCAGATCGGAAAAGGAAGAGTAAAAATGTATAACCGTCACGAGATGCTGGATTTAGTAATCGTAGATGGAAAAGCAAGAGGAATTATCGCAAGAAACCTGGTGACAGGTGAGATCGAAAGACATTCTGCCCACGCAGTTGTTATTGCTTCAGGTGGTTACGGAAACGTATATTTCCTTTCAACCAATGCAATGGGATCCAACGTTTCTGCAGCTTGGAAAATTCACAAGAAGGGAGCCTATTTCGCAAATCCTTGTTATGTACAGATCCACCCAACTTGTATTCCTGTTCACGGAACACAGCAGTCTAAACTGACTTTGATGTCTGAATCGTTAAGAAACTCCGGAAGAATCTGGGTTCCTAAAAAAATTGAAGATTCCGTAGCCATCAGAGAAGGTAAATTAAGACCTGAAAATATTAAAGAAGAAGATAGAGATTATTATTTAGAAAGAAGATATCCTGCATTCGGAAACTTAGTGCCTAGAGACGTTGCTTCTAGAGCGGGTAAAGAAAGATGTGATGCTGGTTTCGGAATCGAGAATAATGATACTAAAGAAGGTGTTTACTTAGATTTCTCTACAGAAATTATCAAAAAAGGTAAAGAAGCCGCTATCGAAAAACATATTCAAAATCCTACAGATCAACAGATCTATGATTTAGGAAAAGCTTGGATTGAGGAGAAATACGGTAACTTATTCGTAATGTACGAAAAAATTACAGCCGATGATCCTTACAAAACTCCAATGAAGATCTATCCTGCCGTTCACTATACCATGGGAGGTGTTTGGGTTGATTATAACCTTCAGTCTACCATCCCTGGATGTTTCGTAATCGGTGAAGCTAACTTCTCAGACCACGGAGCTAACAGATTGGGAGCTTCTGCTTTGATGCAGGGGTTGGCAGACGGATATTTCGTTCTTCCTTACACGATTGCAGATTACCTTTCAGCGGACATCAGAACGGGAGCAATTCCTACAACTTCTGGTGAATTCGATCAGGCTGAAAAAGAAATTAAAGACAAAGTGAATTTCTTCTTAAATAATAAAGGAACTCATTCAGTAGATCATTTCCACAAAAAATTAGGACACATTATGTGGAATAAAGTAGGAATGGGAAGAACTCCTGAAGGTTTGAGAGAAGCTATTGCTGAAATTGCTCAGGTGAAAAAAGAATTCTGGAGCGATGTGAAAGTTCCTGGTGATGCAGATGGAATGAATACTGAGCTTGAAAAAGCTTTCAGAGTGGCAGATTTCATCGAATTAGGACAATTAATGGCAATCGATGCATTACACAGAAACGAATCTTGTGGAGGACATTTCAGAGAAGACCATGCTACTCCTGAAGGTGAAGCTGAAAGAGATGATGTTAACTTCAAATATGTAGCAGCTTGGGAATATCAAACAGATGATATCACAACGGAAGTTCTGCATAAAGAAGACCTGATCTATGAAAACATTGAAGTTAAAGCAAGAAGTTACAAATAATCTCCAACCTATAAATAAACAATTATGAGTGCAAAAAAAGGCCTTCATCTTACCCTAAAAATTTGGAGACAAAAAAATAGCAAAACTAAAGGTCAGTTTGAGACCTACAAAATATCAGATGTTTCTACAGATTCTTCTTTCTTGGAAATGTTAGATATTTTGAACGAGAATATTATTAACGAGGGAAAAGAACCTATCGCTTTTGACCACGATTGTCGTGAAGGAATCTGCGGTATGTGTTCTCTTTACATCAATGGTAGAGCTCACGGTCCGGATACTGGTATCACGACTTGTCAGCTTCACATGAGAATGTTCAAAGACGGTGAAACCATCGTTATTGAGCCTTGGAGAAGTGCTGCTTTCCCGGTTATTAAAGACTTAATGGTAGACAGAAGCGCATTCGACAGAGTAATGGCTGCAGGTGGTTTCATTTCGGTGAACACTTCTGGTAATACTTTGGATGCGAATGCAATTCCGGTTCCTAAAGAAGATGCAGATAAAGCAATGGATGCTGCAGCATGTATCGGATGTGGAGCTTGTGTGGCTACTTGTAAAAACGGATCTGCAATGCTATTTGTTGGAGCTAAAGTTTCTCAGTTTGCCCTACTTCCTCAAGGTAGAGTAGAAGCGAAGAGAAGAGTTCTGAACATGGTGAAAGCTATGGACGAAGAAGGATTCGGAAACTGTTCAAATACAGGAGCTTGTGAAGTTGAATGTCCGAAAGGAATTTCTCTTGAAAACATTGCCCGAATGAACAGAGAATATATGGCTGCTATGGTAGATAACGGATAGATATCTATTCAAATACATAAAAAAATCGTCTTCATTATGGAGACGATTTTTTTTGTACATACCCTATGGCTGTTAAAGTTTGTTAAGTTGTTGATTGAATATGATGTTCTTTATTTAATAAGTCTATATTTGGTGAACATTTTTTATGAATGAAAGAAGAATAAACATCTTGCAAATGTTTTTTTTGACAAAAAAATCTATGGTGGTAAAATGGCTGCAAACCCTCTTTTCATAGGTTTTCATAAAATTTTTAAAAAAAATAAATACTCTTAATCAACAAACCGTAAAAAACGGTATTTTTGTGTAATATTAAAATTGAAATGAAAAAATATCTTTTATTGTTTATCATCACGGTTTTTGTGATGTCTTGTTCAAAAAAAGTTGAAGTAAAAGGAAAAATTGCTGGAAGTTCACCACTCGAAAGAATTGAATTTGTTGAAGCTTCTGGTGTTGCTACACTTCCGCTTATTAATATAGGTTTAGATAAAAATGGAAACTTTACTGGAAGCTTCGATGCTCCTAAAGACGGGATGTATGTCATCAACTATGCAGGAAGACAGAATCTTATTTATCTTGAAGGCGGACAGAAGCTAAATATTTCTGGAAACGCAATGACCTTTCCAAACGAATTCGTCGTTACAGGAGACGCTAAAAAAAACAATGATTTTCTTCAGGCAAGCCAAAAGTTCTTAGGTGAATATGGAAGTAAGATCAATGTTCAGCAACTAATGGGCGGAGACGAAAAAACATTCTTAAAAGGAGCTCAGAAGATCGAAGCTGATATCAATAAAAATGTAGATGAGCTTGCTCAGAAAAATAACCCGGGTAAAGGAATCCTGGAATGGAAAAAGAATGACGTAAAAGTAACCATTCTGAACCTTCTTGCCAACTATGAAATGTCCCAGCGCCAGATGTCAGGGAACCCTTCATTTAAAGTTTCCAAAGCTTTCCAGGATTATGAAAATAAACTGGAAGAGAACAAAGACGTAATGGTGAAAACAATTCCGTTGTACAGACAGTATCTGCTTGTGAAAATGAGCCCTGACTTTCAGAAATTTGCTGAAGCAAAAGCTAAACGAAAAACAGACATTATCACTTCTGAAATTTTTGCACAATTCCTAAAAGACAGAAAAGAAGTTACACAGACTGCTAAAGATTATCTTTTAGCATTTGTAGTGGCTCAGGATATTCATCCGGGTGCTCCTGCGAAGAATACTGACAAAATCAAAAAAATTATTGATACCGATATTACTGATGCATCCATCAAAGCAGATCTTGTTAAAATGCAGGTAGCAATCAACGGACTTAAAGTAGGAGATGCTGCTCCTGAAGCAGCCTTGGTAAAAGCAGACGGTAAATCTTACCAGCTTTCTGAAAATAAAGGAAAACCATACATGCTGTTCTTCTATGCATCTTGGAATCCTTACATCAGTGAAGCTACAGTTCCTGTTTTAAAAGAAGTTGTGAATTTCTATAAATCTAAAATGAACTTTGTTTTTGTAAACGTTGATGATACAAAAGATCAGTTTGTAAAAACCAGCAGTGCATTATTAAAAGGAATTCCGGGAACGAATGTATACGGTGATAAAGGACTGGAATCAGATATTGCTAAAAAATATGGCGTTTACGGATTCAAGCTGCCTTGCTTTATAGTAGTAGACAAAGATGGCAAAATTGCCAGCAGATCTTTTGTGAACTTAGGTGAGCAGGAGGTTGTGACGATTTTAGATAAACTTACAGGACTTTCTGCTCCAAGAGTAGATCCTAATATCCAGATGCAGCAGCAACAGGCAATGCCGGTTGATCCGTCAGCACAGCCTGCAAATCCTCAGCCAGCCCCAACAAAATAATAAACTTTAATATAGATGGAAACCTTATCTTCGGATAAGGTTTTTTTTATTGTATTTTTGCAGATTGAAACCGGAAGTTCATTTCGGCAGATTAAAAAATAGTAATAGAGATTCAGGACTGAAACCCATAGGTTTTATCCGACCATTAAAAGAAATTGAGTTTACGGATGAGAAAGAAGAAAGATATAATTCTTGAAAATATTAAGCTGTTCGGTGCAGGAGCAAAAGGCGTTGCCATAGGAAGAACCGAAGAAGGAAAAACAGTATTGATTTCCGGAGCGGTTCCGGGAGACGTTGTGAATGCAAGAGTAAAAAAATCCAAGTCAAAATACTACGAAGCAGAAACCGTAGAAGTGGTGGAACGTTCCCCATTCAGAGTAGAGCCCAAATGTATTCATTTTGGGACATGCGGAGGATGCAAGTGGCAGAATATGAGCTACGAAAAGCAACTTGATTTCAAACAGGAAGAAGTGTATAATAATATAAAGAGAATCGGTGGAATTGAAGATTTTGAAACCGTTCCCATCTTAGGTGCTGAAGAGCAGTATTTTTACAGAAATAAAATGGAATTTTCTTTCTCCAATGCGAGATGGCTTACTCAATATGAAATAAGTTCTGAAGAAAACTTCGGAAGCAAAGATGCTTTAGGATTTCATATTCCGGGAATGTGGAGTAAAATTTTAGACCTTAAAGAATGTTTCCTTCAGGAAGATCCTTCCAACGCCATACGTCTGGCTGTGAGAAAATTTGGGGTAGACAATGGATTGGACTTCTTTGATGTAAAAAAACAGGAAGGGTTTTTAAGAACCTTAATGATGAGACAAAACTCTAAAGGCGAATGGATGATTTTATTCCAGCTTTACAGAGAAGAAAAACAAAACAGAGAAAATCTTTTCCAGTATCTTTTGGAGCAATTTCCACAGATCAAAACACTGGTGTATGCCATTAACCCAAAACAAAATGACTCTATCTACGATTTAAATGTCAATACTTATTTCGGAGAAGGCTTTTTGATGGAAGAAATGGATGGGCTGAAGTTTAAGATCGGGCCCAAATCCTTCTTTCAAACCAATTATAAACAAGCTTTAGAGCTTTACAGAAAAACATTGGAGTTTGCTGATTTAAAAGGTGATGAAGTAGTGTATGACCTTTATACAGGAACTGGGACTATTGCACAGTATGTTGCCAGAAATGCAAAACATGTGATCGGGATAGAATCTGTTCAGGAAGCCATAGATGCAGCTATAGAACATGCTGAATTAAACGGTCTTACCAATACCACATTCTATTGTGGAGATATGAAAAATGTTTTCAATGATGAATTCATGGAAAATCATCCGAAAGCAGACGTTCTGATTACCGATCCTCCAAGAGATGGAATGCACCAGAAAGTGGTAGAGCAAATCCTTAAACTCGCCCCGGAAAAAGTAGTCTATGTAAGCTGTAATTCTGCAACACAGGCGAGAGATCTTGCCTTGATGAAAGAACATTATACATTGGTGAAAATCCTGCCGGTAGATATGTTCCCGCAGACTCATCATGTGGAAAACATTGCATTGCTTATTAAAAAATAATTTTATTTAAATTTGACTTCAAATCTTAATATGAACGTCAGTTGCATCTGACCAAATAAAAAATAAAATATACAGATGAAATATTTTAAATTTCTCATCATGATCTGCTTCGTGGGAATGCTTTTTTCCTGTGGCGGAGAAGATGATATCTGTGAAAGCGGTGAAGGAACGCCAAGATTAAAAGTAGCTTTCAAATCTCTTGAAACAGGCAAAGAGAAAACAATGGATTCCTTACACGTTGCAGTAGATTACGGATCCGGAAAAGTGGATTTGGGATGGGATAAGACAGTAACCTCCAAGCTGGTTCCAATAAGGGTAGATGATTCTCCTTATACAGATATTTACTTCAAGGAAACTCTGAAAGGCCCCGAATCTCATGTAAGGATCAGTTACACCACAAAGACTACATATGTATCTCCGGGATGTGGAATCAAAAAAACATATGAGAATTTAAGTTCAGAATTATTACAATCAAATCCTGTACAGAAAATTGAAGCAGGACAAAATCAAATAGAAAATGAAGACAAGACTAATCTTTTCCTTCTTTTTTAGCATAATAGGAGTAATGGGTCTGGCCCAGGAAAAAAAAGAAGCTAAAGAAGCCAAAAAAGTTCAGGAGAAATACAAACCGAATTTTATGGTTGGTTTTGATGTTCTTAATGCCGGAGTTTCCTTTTTTTCAGACAGAATGCTTTATCAGGGTTTTATTTCCTCAAAAGTGAGGGGAAATGTACATGCTATTGCTGAAGCCGGTTTTGAGAAGAATGTATATCAAAAAAATGGGTACGATGCAAAAGCCAGTGGACCGTTTGTGAAATTAGGGGCTTTCTATATGCTTGCAAAAGATCTGGAAAATGAATTCAACGGTTTTTATGCAGGAGGTAAGATCGGTGCTGCTTTCTACAATCAGGAATATATGGCCGTTCCTGTGCGGGGATATGGTGGCAGTGGCTCCTCTGTGTCATTTCCCTCTTCGTCACAGACTTCCGGTTGGATAGAAGGAACAGTAGGAGGAAGAGTGCAACTGTTTGAGTCCAACTTCTATATCGATATCAATCTTCAGCCTAAATATTTAGTCTATACTTCCAAACAGGATGATATCACTCCAATGATTGTTCCCGGATTTGGAAAAAGTTCAGGCAAATTCAATATGGGCTTTGCATGGAATATTGCCTATAAGTTTTAAAAAACAAAACTGATTTTTCCATTGAGTGATAAGATCAGTCTTTATAAAAAATAACCAGATTCACCTTTACTATTGAATCCCCGGATCTCCATCTGGGGATTTTTGTTTTGTTATTGTTAAATCATAAATTATATTTGAGTGATTATTCTTTATTGTATTTTAATTTTTTGTGATTTTGTTTTACTTAAAATGTTATATTTGTGAAATTAACATAATATTAAAAATATGAAGAAGCTTTTTACTTCAGTATTTTCGTTCTGTCTATTTGCCGCTGCTACCGCACAGTGGACGCCGTCAACAGGCCGAGGCGGAGAATTGATACAGCGGTCAGATATCAAAGGATATTATAACTTAGATATTTCTTTACTTAGATCACAACTTGCAGGAGCCCAGGAAATGGGCCAGAACTCCAAGCCTATTGCTATTTCACTTCCTACATTGGATGGTAAGGTGGAAAGGTTCAATGTTTACAGTTTTCCTGTGATCGCAAAAGAGCTTGCAGATCAGTATGAGCTGGGATCTTATGTGGGAGTGGGAATTGATGATCCTTCAAAATATTTAAGATTTTCATTAGCTCCGAACGATTTTCAGTCCATGATTATTAAAGACGGTGTCTATCAGTTTATAGAACCTCAGAATGCGGCTAAAACGGTTTACGGTGTACATGCAAAAACAGTACCTACAGCAGGGTCTCAAGGTTTCCTTTGTTCAATGGATGAAGACATCCTTTCTAAAAAAGAAATTGCAAAACTATACAACAGCAAAAAGTCTTTCGCTAATAATTCGTCAGATTTTTCTAAATCTTCAGACAAAAAGTACAGGACACTAAGACTGGCACTTTCTGTAACAGGTGAATATACCACGTATTTCGGGGGAACCCAGGCGGGAGCACTGGTCGCAATGAATGCTACGCTTACAAGAGTGAATGGTGTTTTCGAAAAAGATATGGGATTGCACATGAATATGGTGAACTATCCTGCGCTTGTTTATATGGATGCAGCTACAGATCCTTATTCTCCGGCTGCTCAGATGGGCAACTGGAATGTTCAGCTTCAGCAAACCCTTACCAGTGTTGTCGGAAACGAGAACTATGATATCGGGCACTTATTCGGGAGAAGCGGAGGCGGAGGAAATGCCGGATGTATTGGATGTATATGTGTAAATCCTGCAACAGCAACAAGTAAGGCTAAAGGTTCTGGTTATACTTCACCAGCTAATGCTATTCCTCAGGGTGATACATTTGATATAGATTATGTGGCTCACGAAATGGGACACCAGTTAGGAGCTAACCATACTTTCTCTCATGCCCTTGAAGGTTCTGGGGTGAATATGGAACCTGGATCCGGATCCACTATTATGGGATATGCGGGTATTACAAATGCCGATGTTCAGACCAATTCTGATGATTATTTCCATGCGGTAAGTATTCTTCAGGTTCAGAATAATCTTGTTGCCAAAACATGTGATGTTGAAACTCCGGTTACCAACAATCCTCCTGTTATTTCTGCTTTGAATGATTTAGCAATTCCAAAAGGAACCGCATTCGTCCTTACAGGTAATGCAATAGATCCTGAAGGAAATCCTATGACCTATACTTGGGAACAGTTTGATAATGCTGCTATACCAGTTACGGCTATCATTGGAAATACAGGTGTAGGACCATTATTCAGATCTATAGCACCGTCTACTTCACCTACCAGATATTTTCCTAAACTGAATACTGTATTAGCAGGAAATCTTTCTTCTGCGGCAGACTGGGAAACGGTATCCACCGTAGCCAGATCTACAAATTTTGTGTTCACTGCCCGAGATAACAGTCCAATTGTAACGCAACAGCAGACTAATTCTTCACTTCAGAAAGTTGGTGTAGGAAATGAAGGACCTTTTAAAGTGACTTCCACTACAGTATATAACAACGCTGCCAGTGCTGTAACATGGAATGTTGTGAATACCAATGCAGGGATCTACAATGCTCAAAACGTTAAAATAGATTATACTGCAGATAACGGAACTTCATGGGTCGTACTTTCGCCATCTACACCTAATGACGGTGCGGAAGCTTTCACATTCTCTTCTCTTGCTACAGGCGCTAATATAAAAATTAGAGTAAGTGCTATTGGAAATGTTTTTTATGCAATAGGAAATGCTACAGTAGCTGCTTCAATGGGTACTTGTTCTACAACGGCTACTGCAGGTGTAGCTGTGTCTGGACTGACAATTTCTTCCGGAAACATCAGCTGGACGCCAGTTCAAGGTGCTACCTATTCTTTAAGATACAGAAAAGCAGGAACTTCAACATGGATTAATGTAACTGTTCCAACCAACTCTTACTACATCGCCGGACTTGAAGATACAACTCAATATGAGGTGCAGGTAGCTAATATTTGCGGAAGCACTACGGGTGATTATTCAGCAACTACAAACTTTACTACATTGCCTTATGCATACTGTACAAATGCTACAGGAAGCTTTGCAGACGAATATATTTCAAATGTCTCTGTAACTCCGGTTGGAATGAGTGTTATTTCCAATACCAGTACCGGTTCTTCTTATACAGATTACACTGCAGACCCTACTAAAGTAATTACCCTAAGACAGGGAAGTTCAGGCAACACCATCAGTGTTAGTAAAGCCTGGACTGCCGATCAGTACAATGAAGGAGTAACTGCCTGGATAGACTTCAACAGAGATGGTAACTTCTCAGATTCTGAGATAATCTACAGTAATGCGGCTAATACGGTGACGCCTGTGTCGGGAACGTTCTCTGTACCTGCCAACGCTTATTCAGATAAAAAAATCATTATGAGAGTGGTAATGGCTTACGAAGATCAGCCTGAAAACGGATGTAATGGTTTTGCATACGGCGAGATCGAAGATTATCCTGTTCAGATCCAGCTAGCTTTAGGAACAAGTGATGTAAATGCTCCTAATAATGGAATTCAGATCTATCCTAATCCTGCAAGTGATGTATTAAACATTACTAAAGTTTCAGACAAAGCATTATATAAAATTTACAATGCTGCCGGTCAGCTAGTAGGAGATGGAAATATTAAGGACGGAAAAATTAATGTTTCAGCTCTAATTAAAGGCGGATATGTAATCACAATTGATGAAAAAGGAAAAGATCAGTTCAGATCCAAGTTCATCAAAAAATAATAAGAATTAAAAACGATATAAGATCCTCAGGCTGCCCCTGGGGATTTTATGTTTTAATGTATAAAATGTATTATTATTGTGAAATTTTTACAAAAAAATATTTGAATGGATATATTAATAGTGAAAAAATTATTAGATTTGTATGATTAATATAATAATGAGAACATTATGAAGAAACTCTTTACTTCTTTAATACTCTTTCTGTGTTTAGTAAATATAGGCTTTGTTTCCAAAGTCTATGGTCAAACGGGGCAGATTGGGACGGGAACTACCTCCATGGTTCAACTTCCTATATATTCATATTATGGATATAACTATTCTCAGCAGATTTATACTGCTGCTGAAGTTTCGGCTGCTGTCGGAACGGCAAATTATATTACAGCTATAAAATTCTACGTTGATTCAGCTGTATTGCCACAAACCAATTATAGTGATTGGGTAGTATATATGGGACATACAACCCAAGCCAACTTTGCTACTACAACCAGTTGGGTGCCTGCAGCTTCATTGACACAAGTTTTTTCAGGAACATTACCTGCTATAACAAGTGGAAACTGGGTGACCCTTCAGTTATCAACTCCATTCCTGTGGAACGGAACCGATAATATTGTTGTAGGAGTTGATGAGAATACTCCAGGGTATTCAGGATCTCCGGGAACAGGCTGGGGGAACTATAATGCAGGAACAAACAGAGGGATTCTTTATTATAATGATACTACAGATCCTAGCCCTACAGCACCACCTACTGCATCAACAAGATATGATAACATCCCAAGATTACAGTTGGTAAGTGTAAGTTTACAGCCTTGTACAACTGCACCTCCTGCTGGTATTACAGTAGGAAGTATAACACCAACTTCAGCTAATGTTTCATGGACGCCATCTACCGGAGCTACCTATGTAGTGAGATACAGACCTGTATCTGGAGGTGCGTGGATCAGTATTCCTGTAAATACTCCATTAACAGGAAGTCAGCTTATTTCAGGATTAACAGAACAAACTCAGTATGAAGTCCAGGTAGCTACCATTTGTGGAGGTACACAGGGCGCATTTTCAGCGAGTTCAACTTTTACAACTCCAGCTATCAGCTATTGTTCCGCCGCTTCTACAAGTACAACAATAGATGGTTATATTGGTCAGGTTGCTGTTAATGCAACAGCAGCTCCTTCTATGGTAAGTAACTCTGGGTTCAGTAATTATACTGATTACAGTACAGATCCAACAAGATTAGTTACTTTAGTAAGAGGTAGTGCAAATAATACAGTTACGATTACGAAAAATTGGCCGGGTTATCAATATGGCTTTAGCACAGGAGTTTGGATCGATTTTAACAGAAATGGTATTTTCGAAGCAACTGAGCGTGTGTTAACTTCTCCAAGTAATACAACAACTCCGGTGTCTGCTACCTTTCCGGTACCTTCT
This sequence comes from Chryseobacterium sp. W4I1, assembly GCF_030816115.1. NCBI lineage: Bacteria > Pseudomonadati > Bacteroidota > Flavobacteriia > Flavobacteriales > Weeksellaceae > Chryseobacterium > Chryseobacterium sp. W4I1. Next base: position 3,328,604 of record NZ_JAUSXQ010000001.1, on the reverse strand, counting down.
GGTACAGCTGTTTATGGAGGGAATCTTACGACCCGTATGAGAGTAGGTTTAGCAGAAAGCTCTTCAGTTTCAGCTTGTGGAACATTTACATGGGGCGAAGTAGAAGATTATGCAGTAAAACTTATTGATCTGCAGACTTGTAGTGCTGCTCCACCAACCAACATTGGAGTAAATAACTTAACACCTACTTCAGCCAACGTTACATGGGCTGCAGCTACAGGAGCAAGTTATGTGGTAAGATACAGACAAGCACCTGCCGGTGCATGGGTCACTCTTCCTGCCACTGCTGTATTAGCAAGTAATCAGCTTATTTCAGGTTTATTAGAACAAACTCAATATGAGGTTCAGGTAGCTACCATTTGTGGTGGAACACAGGGAGCATTCTCAGCAGGAGTATTCTTTACGACACCGGCGATTACCTACTGTACATCATCATCAACCAGTACTACAATTGATGGGTTTATTAGTAATGTAACAGTGACGCCTACTAACTCAACCGTAATGGTTAGTACTTCAGATTTTAGCAACTATACAGATTACAGTACGGATCCTGCCAGATTAATTACGCTGGTAAGAGGATCTGCGGGGAATTCAATTTCTATTGCTAAAAGCTGGCCGGGCACTCAGTATTCTTTTGGAACTGGTGTTTGGATAGATTTTAACAGGAATGGTATATTTGAAACAAACGAACAAGTTTTAACTTCAGCAAGTAATACAACCACTCCGGTAACAGCTACATTTGCGGTGCCTTCCGGTACTGCCGTTTACGGAGGTACGCTTAATACCCGTATGCGTGTAGCCTTAAGAGAATCTGCTACTGCTGCTGCATGTGGAACTTTCACTTGGGGTGAGGTAGAAGATTATGCTGTGAAATTAATAGATCAGCCGGCATGTACTACAGCACCACCTGCGAGTCTTACACTTACCAATCTTACTTCTACAACAGTAAATGTATCTTGGATTGGTGCAGCAAATGCTACGTACACCATAAGATGGAGAGTTGCTCCTTCAGGAGCTTGGCAGACGCAAACTTTAGCTGCCGGTGCAAGTACGTATACGATTACCGGTCTTACAGAGCAAACTACCTATAATGTACAGGTCGCTACACAATGTGGAACCGGTCCATTAGGAGCATATGGTCCTTCATCAACATTTACGACACCACCATTGTCATACTGTACAATGACAGGAACAGGAACTAACGACCACATTTCTAATGTAACGGTTACTTCTTCTAACCTTGGTGTTCCACAAATGAGTAATACTTCTGTACAAACCAATTATACAAGTTATGTAACACCTGCAACATTAATTACTCTTGATGCAGGATCTGTAAACAATAAAATCTCTGTAGCAAAAGGATGGACTGGATCTACAAGTAATGATGCAGTTTCAGTATGGATAGATTTCGACAGAAACGGACAGTTTACAGCAAATGAACAGATTCTTGCTTCCGCAGCAAGTACTACTACTCCGGTTACAGCTGTTTTCGGTGTACCGACAGGAGCTTATACAGGACCACTTACCACTACAATGAGAGTTGTGCTTAAACGTACAAGTGCCCCGGTAATGTGTCAGAATGCAGTGAATGGTGAGGTTGAAGATTATGCAGTAAGAATAAGACCATGTAGTAATGTTACACCAAACCAGCCTGGTATTGTAACAACTCATAATTCTGCTACACTTACCCTTTCAGGTGGAGCGAATAACGTAAGTTATTTAGTAAGATACAGACTTCAGGGACCGCCTCCGGGACCATGGATAGAAACATATGCTTCTACACTATTGAACAACATGCCGCTTGTACTGACTGGTTTAACTCCAGCTACAAATTATGAAGTTCAGGTAGCTGCAGTATGTGGAGACGTTGTCGGTACATTTACCCCGATCAAGCCATTTGTAACAAGATGCGACCCTACGCCTCCAAATGTTACAATTAGTAATATCACCACAACCTCCGCCTTGATTACTTGGGCCCCTGTTGCTGCCAGCTCTACCTATACGGTAGAATGGAGAAAAGTAGGTTCAGGCTTACCTTGGACTCCAATCAGTAATATCGCGCCTCCTACCAATACTTATCTGTTGAGCGGTTTAGATCCGTATACAACATATGAAGTAAGAGTGGGAAACAAGTGTGTGGGAGAAACTACACTTAACCCGTATTCGAATCCAAAAGTGTTTACTACACTAAGGACTTGTGAGCTACCTCCTCCGGGATTAACAATACTACAGCTTACTCCAACATCAGCTGAAGTTACATGGGAAGGTTTCACTGGAGCAACCTATATCCTTAGATACAGAAAAGTAGGTATTCCGAGCTGGACAAACGTTCCATTGACTGTGAATACTTATACAATTACAGGATTATTGGAAGAAACGAAATATGAAATGCAGGTAGTGAACGTTTGTAACGGTACGCCGGGTGCATACACACCTCCATATTATTTCACTACCCCTACAGTGATCTATTGCCAGATGGCTTCTCAGAATGCTGTTAACGAACATATTTCCAAAGTTACGGTGACGCCTAGCGGAAGACCTAAAATGGAAAATGCTTCAGGGCCATCAAGCTATACAGATTACACAGGAGTACCGGATACATTTATAGAGATGGTTCAGGGATCTACAGGAAACCAGATCACCATCGAGAAAAAATGGAACGGAACCAATCATGATGAAGGTATTGCTGTATGGATCGATTTCAACAGAAACGGATATTTCGACATCGATGAAAGAGTACTTACATCACCACCGAACACGACAAGTCCTGTTACAGGAACATTCAGCGTACCGGTAGATGCTTATGTAAGTATGACCAACTACAAATACGTAGTAATGAGAATTGCGATGATGAGAGATGGTATTCCGGTTAACTGTACTAATTTTGCCAACGGAGAAGTAGAGGATTATTCAGTAAGAATCTCTAAACCTGGAATCGCAAATCCTGTTAACCAGACCGATATCCTGATCTATCCTAACCCGGTAAGCTCAGTATTGTATGTGAAAAATATTAGTAAAAAAGCTAAATATAAAATCTACAATTCTGCAGGACAAATTATCGGTGAAGGTATCCTGTTAAACAACCAGATCAATGTAAGTAAACTGATCAATGGAGTTTATGTTATAGATATCGATGACAATGGTAAAACAGTCCAAAAGAAATTTATTAAAGAATAATAATATTTAAATTTCAAAATAGATAAAGCCCTCAGAAATGAGGGCTTTTTTATTGGTAAAATTTGGTGAATTTTATCTTAATGTTAATACCAGATGTATATTAACTAAATAAATAATTAGTGATTTGTGTTTTGTTTATTCTAAAATCTCATCCGAGATTTCTTTCAGATCTTCTACATAATAACTGATGATAAGACAGACTTAGTCAAGTTTATTTAAACTTATAAAAAACCTCGTTAGAAATTCTAACGAGGTTTTTCTTATTCAATATCAAAGATGATCTGTTCGGTTTGTTCCTTAAGATCTTCCAGATTAGTGTTATTGTATATAACGCAGTCTGCCAGTTTAATCTTATCCTTTTCAGGCATTTGCTTTTCCATGACAGATTCTACTTCACGGTAGGTCTTTCCGTCCCTGTCCATTACCCTTTTGGTTCTGATATTATCTTCCGCAGTGACCAGAAGAGACTTGTAGCATTGTTTGTTCAGTTTTAGTTCAAACAATAATGCTGTTTCTTTGAAGACTAAATATTTGGTCTGTTTTTTAAGCCATTCTTCAAAATCAATCTTTACAGCGGGATGAATGATTTCGTTTAATTCATGAAGCAGATCTTTATTGTTAAAGACCTTTTCTGCTACATATTTTCTATTATAAAGGCCATTTGAATCATAAGCTTGTTCGCCCAGTAATTCCCTGATCTTGATCTTTAAATCCTCATTGTCATTTACAATGGTTTTTGCTCTGTCATCGGAATAATAGACCGGGAAGCCAAACTCCTCAATAAAGTGTGCTACTGTAGTCTTTCCTGAGCCAATACCTCCCGTAAGACCTATGATCTTGGGTGACGACGGTTCCGGTTCTGCCTTCTGTGTCTCTGAATGTAACTCTTCCATAATTAAAAATTAATATCCAAAAACATCATTAAAACTGTGAATCTCATCTAATCTTACTCCTTTTTCAGTCATTTTAAGACTAGCCAGTTCATTGTGAGCATCATGTTCAAAGAACAGTAAATATTCATTATCCACACACTGTTTCAGGAATTTTCCTTTCTCTTCCATTGTCAGTAGAGGTCTGGTATCATATCCCATGACATATACCTGGTTGATGTGTCCTGCAGTAGGAATAAGGTCAGCGGCAAAAACAATCGTTTTTTCCTGGTATTGAATTACCGGAAGCATCTGCTTTTCCGTATGTCCGTCTACAAAGATCACATCCATTTTAAGATCAGGGGCAAAACCATAATTTCCTGTAGCAGGAAGTGGTAAAAAGTTCAGCTGTCCGCTTTCCTGCATTGGCATGATATTCTCCTTCAGAAAACTTGCTTTTTCCCTTGGGTTCGGCTCTGTTGCCCATTTCCAGTGATTTTCATTCGTCCAGAACTGTGCATTTTTAAAAGAAGGTCTGTAACCCGTTTTATTATCATTCCATTCAATAGCACCACCGCAATGGTCAAAGTGAAGATGCGTAAGAAAAACATCTGTGATATCTTCTTTTACAAAACCGAATTTCTTTAAATTCTTATCAAGATTGTCATCTCCCCAAAGCGAATAATGTCCGAAGAATTTATCATCCTGTTTATTGCCAAGACCACAATCCACAAGGATGAGCTTCTTGCCGTCTTCTATCAGAAGGGAACGGGTTCCCAGTTCAATCAGGTTTCTTTCGTCTGCAGGGTTTGTTTTTTCCCACAGACTCTTTGGGACGACCCCAAACATAGCGCCGCCATCTAATTTAAATTTTCCACATTGTATTGGATATAATTTCATATATATTTTGATTTATTTCTGTATTAATTTCATTTTAGCAGCGATCTTTTTCCCGTTTTCGTCTGTATTGTCAAGTTCCGAAATGATATTCTGGAAATCATGGTCTTTTCTGTTCTGGGAAAGTTTCTGCTTGATGTATATTTCTGTTGGAATTATTTTCAGGCCGAAAGCACCTTTCATCTCCTTCTCTACAAACGCTCTACCCATATCTTTTACCATTACGGGACACTTTTGGAAATTCTCATACTTGAATGTTAATTTTTCCAAATGCTGATAAAGCTCCTCATTGTCCATCAGCTGTACATTTCCACGGATCTGTACCGCTTCATAATTCCAGGTTGAAACATTCATATGATCATACCAGCTGCTCGAAATATATGCATGAGCTCCCAGAAAATCACAGAGAACTTCATCTCCGTCTTTCAGTGTTTTTGCCTGAGGATTAGCCTTGGAAATATGAGTTTCCACATACATATGCTCTGGATCATCTTCATTAAGCATCATCATAGAATGGGTTGCCCTTATTTTTTCAGTAGAAGAAATAAGCAGGGCAAAGGCATTTTCACTGATGAGCTGCCTCATCAGATCGTAATCTTCACTTCTGTATAATTTTGGAATAAACATAGATTTTAAAATAATTCTCCCGGACTTTTCGGTCTGGTTATATTTAAATGCTGATAAGCTTTGTCGGTTACCTCCCTTCCTCTCGGTGTTCTGATAATGAATCCTTCCTGAATCAAAAAGGGTTCGTAAACTTCTTCTAATGTTTCAGGATTTTCAGCAATTGAAGTCGCCAGTGCAGAAATTCCTACCGGTTTTCCTTTGAAGTTTTCTATCATGACACGCATGATTTTGTTATCCATTTCATCCAGGCCAAATTCATCCACATTTAAAGAATTCAGCGCATATTTTGTAATGTTGATTTCAATTTCTCCGTTTCCTTTGATCTCCGCAAAATCACGAACCCTTCTCAATAAAGCATTGGCGATTCTCGGTGTTCCACGGCTTCTTCTTGCAATTTCTATCGCTGCATCCTCATAAATCTTGCTTCCCAAAACCCTTGAACTTCTCTGAATGATCATCGATAAAAGTTCAACTGAATAATATTCAAGCCTGCTTTGGATCCCAAATCTTGCCAGCATCGGCTTCGTCAGCATTCCGCTTCTTGTGGTAGCTCCTACTAAAGTAAAAGGATTCAGACCGATCTGAACACTTCTTGCATTGGGTCCCGTTTCCAGCATAATGTCTATTTTATAATCCTCCATGGCAGAATACAGATATTCTTCCACGATAGGAGACAGACGGTGGATCTCATCAATAAAAAGAACGTCATTTTCCTCCAGATTAGTAAGCAAGCCTGCTAAACTTCCCGGTTTGTCCAAAACAGGCCCGGAAGTGATTTTACAGCTTACTCCAAGTTCATTAGCAATAATATTGGCTAAAGTAGTTTTACCCAGACCCGGTGGACCATGCAGAAGAACATGGTCAAGAGCTCCGCCACGTCTTTTGGCAGCACTGACAAAAACTTCAAGGTTTTCGAGCGTTTTTCTCTGCCCCGCAAAGTCTTTAAAACTCTGGGGACGGATCTGCTCCTCCTGTATAAGCTCCTCGTGCGAGTAGTTTTCCTTATCTGGATGTAAAAAATCTGGCATTAATTCATTTCATTTACCTCAAAGATAGGAAATTTAGAACAAGATTGAAACGTAGACAGATAAAATCAGACATTGAAAAAACGTTAAGATTAAGGTACAGATGCAGGATAGGACAATTTAAGATAGAATAAATTGAGATATTTTAAGTATTTTTGAGAGGAAAAATTAATTATAAACAAGCAATAGCTTTAATCTTATATAAATGAAATTAATAGGACCTTTCAAACAGATCGTAACGCTGGCAGATCTTCCGTTAAGAGGAAAACTTTCTGATGAACAGATTAAAATCATTTCTGATGGTGGAATTATTGTGAATGATGGAGAAATCCGGGAACTTGGAAATTTTGAGACATTAAAATCTAAAAATCAAAATATAGAAATTGAAACCATTGAAGGAGAACAGATTGTTCTTCCAGGATTTGTAGATTCCCATACCCATATCTGCTTCGGAGGAAATCGTGCCAATGATTTTGCGATGCGTAATGCCGGAAAGACATACCTTGAAATAGCAGAAAGTGGAGGTGGGATCTGGAGTTCTGTGCAGCATACCAGAAAAGCTTCAGAAGAAGAATTGCTAAAAAGCTTACTGCAAAGGATTAATTTTCTGGTTTCACTTGGAATCACCACCATTGAAATAAAAAGCGGTTACGGATTGGATGTAGAAAACGAGTTAAAGATGCTCAGAATAATAAAAAGAGCGCAGGAACATACTCCAGCTAAACTTGTTCCTACCTGTCTTTCTGCACACCTAAAGCCAAGAGATTTTGAAGGAAGCAATACGGAATATTTAAACTATATCCTTGCCGAAATTTTACCCAAAGTAAAAGAAGAAGGGTTGGCCAAGCGTGTAGATATCTTTATTGAGAAATCGGCTTTCCAGCCTGAAGAAAGTAAAGATTTCCTGCTTAAAACTAAAGATTTAGGTTTTGATATTACCGTGCATGCAGACCAGTTTACACCCGGAAGTTCAAGAATAGCTGTGGAAGTGGGAGCGAAGTCTGCAGACCATTTGGAAGCTACCATTGATGAAGATATTGAGTTTCTTGCAAAATCAGATACTGTGGCAACTGCACTTCCGGGGGCAAGCTTAGGATTAGGAGAAAAATTTACACCAGCCAGAAAATTACTGGATGCCGGAGCAATTGTAGCCATCGCCAGTGACTGGAATCCGGGATCTGCCCCAATGGGAAATTTAATTACCCAAGCCTCCATTTTAGCAACATTTGAAAAGTTAACGACTGCTGAAGTACTTGCAGGAATGACTTTCCGTGCAGCTTATGCGTTGGGTCTTGATAATATAGGACAACTGGAAGTCGGTAAAAAAGCAGATTTTGTCACTTTTAAAACGGATAATTTCCAAAACATACTTTACAATCAGGGAAGCCTGAATGCAGAAAAAGTATATATTGATGGAAACCTAATTCAATAAATATGGGCATCTTTGATAAGATTTTAGGCAAAAAAGAGCCGGAAAAAGAAAGCAGGACATACAATGATTTCTGGGATTGGTTTTTAACAAAAGAGAAAACGTTTTTTGAAGTTGTTAAAAACAGAGAGCATATTGAAGACCAGTTTTTTGATGTTATGGCTCCGGAACTTTCTAAAATAAATGAGGGATATTATTTTCTTTCAGGCATGTCTGATGACCATACGGCAGAACTTATTATTACGGTAGAAGGCGATATTAAAAAAATAATTTTTGCTGAGGAGCTTGTGGCCGCTGCACCAAAGATGGACCGCTGGAAAATAACTGCCCTTAAGCCTGAAACTAATATTGAAAACGTAGGAATCCGGATGAATGACTGCGAGTTCACAAAAGACAATATCTATTTTTACTCCAATGAAATAGACGGATATCCGGACGAGATAGATCTGGCTTTTGTGTATAGTGATCTGAATGAGGCAAACAGGAGTTCCGCTACAACAGGAATCTGTATTTTTCTGGATAATTTCTTAGGTGAACTGAATTTTGCCACTCAGATTGATACTTTTAGTGTGATTGGTAAGAATGAAGCTGAAAAAGAACTTATTCCGATAGAAAAGTTAAAAGAATTCCTTCTCTGGAGAGAAAGAGAATTTACTGAGAAATATAAGGATATGAAGCTGGAAAGTGAAGATCAGTTTTCTCTTCTTGAAGCCACTTTGGAAAACGGAATGCCGCTTATGGCCACCGTGAATACTTCTTTATTGAAATACAATGCAAAAGCTTCTTATCCGTGGATCTCGGTGCTGAAGATTTCTTACGACGGAAGCAGGAATGATGGTTTCCCGGAAGAAAAAGATTACAATACCATGAATACCATCGAAGATTATGCAGCAGAAGTTTTGGCTCCTGAAAGTGGTCATCTGTACATCGGGAGAGAGACGGCAGACAGCTGCAAAAGTATCTATTTTGCCAGCAAAGATTTCAGACGGCCCTCAAAAGTCTTTGATCAGATTATAAAAGAGAATCCTCAGTATAAAATTTCACTCGAAATCTATAAGGATAAATACTGGCAAAGCTTTGAACACTATAACGTAAATTAAAGCAAATTTTTAGTGAGCCAAGGCAGACGAATGAGCCGCAATAGTAGCCTTGATTTTCATTTTTTATATAAGTTTCCTTATATTGTGCCCCCGTTACTGTTGAATCTTTAAAAAAAATAGTAACTTTCTATAGTTCTTAAGTACACTCCTTGATAAGGAAAATAAAGCAGTCATATTATTCTTTGAGTACTTCTACCAGGGCTATGCCAGGTGTCTGTCAATATTAAATTACAAAAAAATAAGGTGATGAAATTTAAAAATCTAAAGTCTACTTTTAACAAAGGTGTTACTGTTCCAAGTCTCATTTTTATTATCGGAACATGTTTTCTTTCGGCGCTCTATCCTAAACCGACGGAAAATATTTTAAATGAGATTAAACAGTTTATATTTGTTAATCTGAATTGGATATATGTCTGGGCAGTTACTTTATTTGTGATTTTTCTAGTTTACCTTCTTTTCAGTAAATATGCGAACATAAAACTTGGAGCTAACGATAGCAAGCCGGACTACTCCTTTTTCTCATGGATTTCGATGCTGTTTGCTGCAGGAATGGGAATCGGGCTTATTTATTTCAGTGTGGCAGAACCTATGCAACACTATTCCTCAGAAGTTTTTGCAGATAATCATTACGTCAGCAGAGCAAAGCAGGCACAATTATATACCTTTTTTCACTGGGGAATTCATGCCTGGGCTATTTATGGAGTGGTAGGGCTTTCCCTGTCTTACTTTGCTTACCGGTACAGGCTGCCCCTTTCATTGCGAAGCTGCTTTTATCCATTACTGAAAGATAAAATTAATGGCAAATGGGGAAATGCAATTGATGTGTTTGCATTATGCTGTACCTTCTTCGGTTTGACCACGACTTTGGGATTTGGAGTGGTGCAGATCAGTTCAGGATTGAATATACTTCATATTACTGCAGAAAACAGCTTTACCAATCAGGTGATTATTGTGATCAGTCTTATTTCTCTTTCTGTTTTTTCAGCAATTAGTGGAGTAGATAAAGGAGTAAAGATCTTAAGCAATATTAATGTAATGAGTGTCATTGTACTCTTACTTTTTGTACTCATATTAGGTCCGACTGTCTATTTAATAGGAAGTTTTACCGACGGATTAGGAAACTATGTCAATAATTTTTTCAATCTTACTTTCAATACCCATGTTTACGAAAAAAATGCATTGCCCTGGTTTTATGACTGGACAATTTTATACTGGGCATGGTGGATTTCATGGTCACCTTATGTAGGATTATTTATCGCAAGGATTTCTAAAGGACGAACCATCAGGGAATTTATTCTGGCCGTTTTAGTGCTTCCTACTTTATTCAATTTTATCTGGATGTCCGTATTCGGGAATAGTGCTATCTGGTTCGACCTGAATGTAGCGAATGGTAAATTAAGCCAGCTGGCATCTGATCCTGATGCATTAATGTTCCGTTTTTTAGAATATATGCCTTTGTCAACCCTGACCGGATTTTTTGTGATTTCCATCATTATTATTTTCTTTGTAACATCCGCTGATTCGGGAATATTTGTAATGAATAGTATCGCTACTAAAAATTCCAGTAAATCTCCGAAATGGCAGATTATATTCTGGGGTATTTTACTTGCCGTGCTTTCCCTTTTACTATTAAACGCAGGAGGATTAAAAGCACTTCAAAGCATGACCTTAATTACGGCATTGCCTTTTTCAATCATAGTCCTTTTATTTATAGTCAGTCTGATGAAGGGATTGATCATTGACCAGAAATATTATGACACCAATTTTTCTGCTTCAACCGTTCCCTGGTCAGGAGAATTTTGGAAAGAGCGTTTAAAAAACATCGTCTCCTTTAAAGATAATTCATCAGTAGATCATTTTATTCAGGTTAAAACAAAAGAAGCCTTTACAGATCTGCAGCAGGAGTTTGCAGCCAATGGAATTGAAGCGAAAATAAACCAGTATGAAAATCCTGTAAGGACAGAAATAGAAATTCACCAGGGAGTAGTCAATAATTTTGTTTACGGAGTTGAAAATAAGGTGAAAACCGTTTCTGAATACATGATTAATGAAGAAAATCTTCCCGATTTGGATGATAAGAAAACCCACTATCCAAGATCCTATTTTGGGGATGGAAGGGAAGGATACGATGTGCAGTACTTTACAAAAAATGAGCTGATTTCTGATGTTCTCAAGCATTATGAACGATTCCTGGAAATCGTTTCAGAAGAACGCAATGAAATGTTCATCAGCAGTAATGCCAACCAGGGAAAAAAATGACCTGAAAACAACCCTCTCCATTGAATGACTGATCTCATGGAATACTGTTGGAATTAAACAAAGGAGCGTTTTAATATCTAAACAATATTATTTAGATTTACGATATAAAACGATGTCATTAAAAATTTAATTTAAATTCTATGTTTCAGGACACTTGGCAAGGCAGATTGGATGGAGAAGAACTTCTTTTCCACAGAATATTTCAAAGAGTTAAAGAAGAAAATAATTATGACCATATTACAGCGGATGATTTCGTTCTGCACGGTTTTGCCGTAGATGAAGGGGTCAGAAGAAATAAAGGACGTCAGGGAGCGAAAGATGCTCCGGATGTGATCCGTAAAAATATGTCAAACTTCCCCGTTATCCGTCCTGATTTTTCCCTTTTAGACTTTGGAAATGTGAGCTGTGAAAACGGGGATCTCGAAAATACCCAGAATACTCTTGCTAAAAAAGTTTCAAAAGTATTATTAAAAGGAGGAAGATCACTTGTTTTAGGCGGTGGGCATGAAGTAACCTATGCCCATTATTTAGGAATTAAAACAGCCTTTCCGGAACAGAAGATTGGAATTATCAATATCGATGCCCACTTTGACAACAGACAACCGGAAAATGGAGTAGGAGCAAGCTCAGGAACAGGCTTTTGGCAGATCGCACAGGAAGGGCAGATCAATTCGCTTCATATCGGGATTCAGAGAAATTCTAATACCCTGAAACTCTTTGATACAGCCCATCAGTACGGAATGAAATACATCCTTGCCGATGAGCTGTTTTTTGAAAACCTTCCTTCTATTTATCAGCGGATAGATGAACTGGCAGACAGTGTAGACTTTCTTTACCTTACGATCTGTATGGATGTATTCAATGCTTCTATTGCCCCGGGAGTTTCTGCTTCTGCCTACAACGGCATCTTTGCAGATACGCCTTTTATGCATTTTTACAGACATATTTTGAAAAATGAGAAACTGATAGCGCTTGATGCAGCAGAAGTCAATCCTTCCCTTGATATTCAGGACAGGACGGCAAGACTAGCAGCATGTCTTGTGAATGAATGGTTTATGATATAGTACAAAATTATATTATTTCGATAGAGAAAAATCATTACTTTATTTAGTCTTAAGGAACAAAATTTGTTACTTTCACGATGCTTTTTAGAATAAAGGCATTAATAAATTCATTTTTGAATTTAAAACAGAGTTAAATTATGGAACAGTTAATTGAAAATAAGCTTATTAAAGCAGATAAGACGTTTTCAGAATGGAGAAAAGTACCGTTTGGAGAAAGGCAGAAGCTGATTGCAAAAGCGGCAGAAATTTTAAAGAATAATTCAGAAAAATTCGGCAGGATCATTACGACTGAAATGAATAAGCCCATTTCAGAATCAATTGCCGAGGTGGAAAAGTGTGCCTTAATGATGCATTATTATGCAGATGCTGACAATATTCTAAAACCTGAAAAAGTTGAATCTGAATTTTCTTATTCCGAAGTTCATTATGTTCCGAAAGGTGTGATTTTAGGAGTAATGCCTTGGAATTTTCCTTTCTGGCAGGTACTGAGATTTGCTGTTCCTGCGATTTTAGCTGGAAATACAGTCGTTCTTAAACATGCTTCAATCTGTTTCGGAAGCGGGAATGCAATTGTAGAAGTTCTGTTAGAGGCTGGTTTTCCGGAAGGTGTTTTCCAGAACCTGGAAGTGGGGCATAAAGCTGTAAAAGAAATCCTTGAGCACGATGCTGTGAAAGGGGTAAGCCTTACAGGCAGTGGAAAAGCAGGTGGAGAAGTAGCTTCAATTGCTGGTTTAAACATCAAAAAATCTTTACTGGAATTAGGAGGAAGTGATGCTTTCATTATTTTCGATGATGCAGATTTGGATGAAGCGGCAAAAGCAGGAGTGAAATCCAGACTTCAAAATTGCGGTCAAACCTGTACTGCAGCTAAAAGATTTATTATTGACGAAAAAATTGAAGACGAATTTTTACCGAAATTTATTGAAGAATATAAAACCTATGAAGTTGGAGATCCTTTCAATAAGGAAACTAAATTAGCGGGAATGGCAAGACCGGATCTGGCCGATGAATTGGAAGCTCAATTCAACCGGGCGCTGGAAAATGGTGCTGAAATTATTATTCCTCTGGAAAGAATCTCTGAAAATGAATTTAAACCCGGTTTAATTCGTGTTCAGGAAGGTAATCCTATTTTAAAAGAAGAACTTTTTGGTCCTCTGGGAATGATAATGATCGCTAAAAGTGATGAAGAAGCTTTACAAATGGCTAATGATATTCCTTTTGGGCTTTCCAATTCTGTTTGGACGAAAAAAGCAGACCGTCAGTTATTCTTTATTGAAAACCTTGAATCAGGAACCGTCAATATTAACAGAATGACGAGTTCTGATCCGCGTTTTCCATTTGGTGGGAGCAAAGCTTCGGGGTATGGAACGGAATTGTCTTTATTGGCTTTAAAAGAGTTTGTAACAGCAAGAACGATTGTGGGAAACTAGTTGTATGGTGTACAATGTAAAATGTACAAAGTATAATGTATTAATGTAATTTACAGTCATTAAATATAAAAAATCCCGGAAATATCTATTTCCGGGATTTTTTTGTATGCTTGTCAAAAAGTAATTTTGCTTATTGCTTATACTGTCGTCAGTCTCAGTGTATTGGTTTTTCCACCTTCGTAAGATGGTGTAGCATTGATGTTGATAACAAAGTCTCCGCTTTCAATATAACCGTGGTTATGGGTCAGCATATTTACCTGGATAATGGTTTCATCCGTTGGTTTCTTCATGTCATAATAATAAGCATGAACTCCCCAAAGAAGATTCAGCATTGTGATCACTCTTTTATTTCCACTGTAAACAATAATATGGGAATTCGGTCTGTGTGCAGCAAGCTGGAAAGCCGTATATCCTGAATGCGTCAATGTAACAATAGCAGAAACATTGGTGGTTTTTGCAATTCTTACTGCGGCAAGACATACCCTGTTGGTAATGAATCTTTCATCGATACAGTTATAATCTTTCTCAATAGGCTCATTCTTGTGCTGATAAAAACTAGTTTTCTCAATATTCTGAACAATCTTTGCCATGTTTTCAACCACCTGCACCGGATATCTTCCTACAGAAGTTTCTCCTGAAAGCATTACAGCATCTGCACCATCCAATACAGAGTTAGCAACGTCATTTACTTCTGCTCTTGTAGGTGTAAGGCTGTTGATCATGGTTTCCATCATCTGGGTAGCAATGATCACCGGTTTTGAATAGAATCTTGCCTTCTCTACCAGGTTCTTCTGAATAGCAGGAACTTCTTCCATCGGAACTTCCACACCAAGGTCACCACGGGCAACCATCAGTCCGTCACATTCCAATAAAATTTCGTCAATATTTTTAACGCCCTCAGGCTTTTCAATTTTAGCAATGATCGGTGTTTTGAATTTACCGTTAGGATGCGCATTGATAAGTTCTTTTAAGTCGATGATATCCTGAGCATGACGCACAAATGACAATGCAATCCAATCCACTTCCATGTCAAGCATGAAATTGGCATCCTGAATATCCTTTTCCGTCAGTGCAGGAAGAGAAACATTGGTATTAGGCAGGTTAACTCCTTTTTTAGAACTTAATGGTCCCCCCTGAATGGTTTTTGCTTTTACCGTATCTATTTGGTTGGTCTCAATAACTTCCAGCATTAGCTTTCCATCGTCGATAAGGATTCTTTCCCCAACTTTTACGTCCTGAGGAAACTGTTGGTAGGTCATGTAAACCTTGGTAGAGTCACCTTCTATTTTCTCATTGGTAAAGGTAAGAATGTCTCCAGGATTCAGGTAAGAACCTTCTTTTACAACGCCTACTCTCAGTTTCGGGCCTTGAAGGTCTCCTAAGATCCCTATAGAATAGCCGTATTCCTTATTAAGCTCTCTGATAATTTCAATATTATTTCGAACTAAGTCATAGTCTGCATGTGAAAAATTTATTCTGAAAATATCAACACCCGCTCTCATTAGGTCTAACATTACCTCCTTCGATGACGAAGCAGGTCCTAGTGTTGCAATAATTTTTGTCTTCTTTAAATACTTATTCATAATACTGGATAATTTGATAAAGTTCCTCTTCAGAACTCAGTGTATAATCTTGTATCGGAAACACAAGATTTTCAGGGAGCAAAATTACGGAAAAATCAGGGAATTGTTCCGAAGTATGCAAAATATATTCTACATCTACCTGATTATTTAATAAAAATTTAATGTTTTCTTCTTCTGTGAAGAGCTCGGTCTGCAATTTTTTTTGCTTACTTTCTGAAGACCGGTTTGAAATGAATGTAAAACATGTTTTTGTAAACTTGTGATAAGCCTCAAATCTCGGAAAATAATAATCATAATAAGCCCCGTGAAGAATAACGTCTTTCTTTCTGCAAAAGGTGAGGCCGTTGATCTGATTTATTTTGTAGAAAAACTCATGAGCAGGTATATCTTTCGCTAATCTTACCAATCCTATGGCAATATCTTCAAATTCTATATCGTCTAGATCATAAAGTTTTTGAATTTCCAAGTATGTTTTCTTTTTTATTTAAAATATAAAATGCTCTTTGCGCTGCTTTTTCTTCTGCCTTCTTTTTGGAAGTTTCCGTCGCATTGGCGATCTTTTCTTCTCCCAGCCAGACATGACATCTAAAAACCACTGCTTTATTAACCTGGATTTCCTCACAGGTCTCATACTTTATATTTACTTTTTTCTTCTGACTCCATTCAAGCAGAAGACCTTTGTAGCTTACAATTTTATTTTCAAGCTTGTTAATTTCAGTAGGCGTAAGCAATCTCTCCAGAATAATCCTTTTACAGGTATCATAATGAAAGTCCAGATAAACAGCGCCAATAAGTGCCTCAAATAAATTTCCGGAAATATTCTCGCCCAATGCCGCGGATCCCTGCTTTTGCAAAAGATCGGTAAGCTTGAGGTCTTCTCCCAATTTATTAAGATTTTTCCTATTAACAATTTTTGATTTCATCTGGGTCAGGTACCCCTCGTTAGCCTGAGGATACGTCTGAAACAGATGGCAGGAAATAATTGTACCCAAAACAGAATCCCCCAAAAATTCAAGTCGTTCGTAATTACTGTCTTGATTTTTAGAAGAACTTTTTAAAGAAAAAGCTTCCCGGTAAAGAGCAACGTTCTGAACCTCTGCACCCAGTATTTTTTTTATCTCGGTACTTAGGAAGAAGTCTCTCTCCGTTAATTTTCTTTTTCTTTGTTTGAGAAGGAATTTAGAAAAGTATTTCTGTAACTCCATTCATTGAATTTAGATTTTCTTAAATAGAACGCAAGCGTTGTGCCCACCAAATCCAAAAGTATTGCTCATGGCTACTTTTACATCTTTCTTAACTGCGTCGTTGAATGTGAAATTCAGTCTGCGGTCAATATTTTCATCATCAGTAAAATGATTGATGGTTGGAGGAACAATACCATGAATAATAGTTCCTAATGCAGCAATAGCTTCAATTACTCCAGCTGCACCCAAAAGGTGGCCGGTCATTGATTTTGTAGAATTAATCTGAATATCAAAAGCGTGCTCGCCTAATAATTTCGAAATTGCGTTGGATTCTGCAATATCTCCTAATGGAGTAGAGGTACCATGCATGTTGATATGGTCTACTTCATCAGCAGTTAAGCCTGCGTCTTCCAAACAGTTCTTCATTACCAGATAAGCTCCTAAGCCTTCAGGATGAGGGGCTGTCATATGATGTGCATCTGCACTCATACCGCCACCCAGTAATTCTGCGTAAATCGTAGCTCCACGTTTTACTGCGTGCTCATATTCTTCAAGGATAATAGTTCCTGCACCTTCACCTAATACAAAACCGTCTCTGTCTTTATCAAACGGTCTTGAAGCTGTGGTAGGATCATCATTTCTTGTAGAAAGTGCCATCATTGCATTGAATCCACCGACACCACTTGCTGTAACGGCTGCTTCAGAGCCCCCGCATACAATAACGTCAGCTTTTCCAAGCTGGATAATCATTTTGGAATCAATCAGAGCGTTGGCAGAAGATGCACAGGCAGATACCGTAGTATAATTCGGCCCGTGAAAGCCATACTCTATTGAGATGTGTCCAGGAGTGATATCCGCAATCATTTTAGGAATAAAGAAAGGGTTGAATCTTGGAATTTCCGTATTCGCCCATCCTAAAACTTCAGTTTCAAAAGTTTCCAAACCTCCGATCCCGGAACCCCAAATTACACCGACTCTGTTTTTATCAACATTGTCTTCCATAATTCTGGAGTGTGCTACCGCTTCCCGGGCAGCAACAAGTCCAAGCTGGGTATTTCGGTCCATTTTCTTTGCTTCTTTCTTGTCGAAATGCTGCAACGGATCAAAACCTTTTACTTCGCAAGCGAACTTGGTTTTAAAGTTTGTGGCATCAAAAAGAGTAATCGGAGCAGCACCGCTCTCACCTTTAAGAAGATTTTCCCAGTATTCTTTTGCATTATTTCCAATCGGTGTTATTGCGCCAAAACCGGTTACAACTACTCTTTTTAATTCCATAAACTTTTAAAATTTTCTTTTTTGTTGAAGAATATTATTTATTTACTACTTCTTCGATGTAAGCAATAGCGTGCCCTACAGTAGTAATTTTTTCAGCCTGATCATCAGGGATTTGAATATTGAATTCTTTTTCAAATTCCATGATTAACTCAACTGTATCCAATGAGTCAGCTCCTAAATCGTTTGTGAAGCTAGCTTCAGGAGTTACTTCTGTTTCTTCAACGTCAAGCTTATCAGCGATGATAGCTTTTACTCTTGATGCAATGTCTGACATAGTAAATTATTTTTTTAATTGTTAGATGGTGCAAATATATAAAATTCTTCACGATAAAACATTTTTTTAGTCTTTTTTGTGGGTAGACTATACTTATTTTATAGTGAGGTGTTTTAGTGTTTTCGTTTTCAGGTGTTTATGTTTGCTATGCAAATCATAAGTAAATTACATAATTATTCTTCATTTAGATTGTATCAAAACATTGTAAAATCAAAGATTATGTTCAGGTTGGTTGACCAATAATTACTTTGTTCTTTTTAAAATCATTTATTAAACAATAAACAGAGTCTTTTATAAAAGGATAGAACTTTAATGATGAGCTGTTTAACAAAGTTGAATTGAGCTGTATAACAAAACATTGTCTTTGAAATTGAAGGAACTTTGTCTTAATAAAATTTAGAACATATGAAACGTATAGACAAAGCTTACATTAATGGCCAGTTTACAGAATTACACGGTAAACAGATATTTGATCTTATCAATCCATCCAATCATGAGAAAATAGGGGAAGTGATCCTGGGTGATGAAATTGATACCAGAAATGCAATTGCAGCAGCAAAGAAAGCCTTTAAAACATTTTCAAAAACAAATGTGGTGGAGCGTATTGAAATTCTTAAAAACTTAAAAAAGGCTGTGGAAAAGAGAGAAAAGGAACTTATTGATACCATGATTCTGGAATATGGGGGAACAAGGCAGTTCTGTACAATCGCTTACCAAAATATGGTGGGTGCTTTTGATCATATGATTGAAACACTGCAACATTTTGAATTTGAAAGAAAAGTAGGAAGCGCACTTGTTGAAATGACATCACTGGGCGTTGTGGGGATTATTACACCCTGGAATTCCAGTAACAGTTTTATATGCAATAAATTTGCAACAGCGGTAGCAGCAGGTTGTACTGTAGTGGTGAAGCCAAGTGAAATGAGTGCGCTGCAAACCCAGCTTATCATAGAGTGCTTCCATGAAGCGGCGCTTCCTGAAGGAGTTTTCAATGTGGTAAACGGGTTGGGAAATGTTGTTGGTAATGAAATTGTAAACCATCCCGATATTGCGAAAATATCTTTCACTGGCTCTACCCAGACAGGGAAAATGATTGCGAAAGGGGCTGTAGACAGTATGAAAAGGGTAACTTTAGAGCTGGGTGGAAAATCGCCTAATATTATTCTGGATGACGCAGATTTTGAAAAAGCCATTCCCCAAGCTGTTTTTGGTGCTTATATGAACAGTGGGCAGGCCTGTATTGCTCCAACACGTTTGTTGGTGCCTCAGTCGAGATTAGAAGAGGTTAATCAGTTGGCGAAAGAGGCTGCTCTTCAGGTTGTTGTAGGTGATCCTGCCAACGAAAATACCAATGTAGGTCCTATGGTTTCTGAAAAACAATATGAGAGGGTGCAGCATTATATTCAGGTAGGATTAGATGAAAATGCAGAATTATTAGTCGGAGGAATGGGAAAGCCTGAAGGTCTTGAAAACGGAAACTTTGTTAAAGCTACAGTTTTCACCAATGTCCGAAACGATATGCGCATTGCTCAGAAAGAGATTTTCGGACCGGTATTGTCGATTATTTCTTATCAAAACGATGAGGATGCCATTGCTATTGCTAATGATACTTTATATGGATTAGCTGCTTATGTGACTTCTTCTGATGAAAATAGAGCTTTGAAAGTGGCCTCAAGGATTGAAGCCGGCAGAGTTTGTATTAATGGGTTCAAGCATGATCCGCTGGCGCCATTCGGTGGATTCAAACAATCTGGTATTGGAAGGGAATTCGGAGCATTTGGATTGGAAGAATATTTAGAACCTAAATCAATTTTAGTTTAAAACAACAATTAAAAATATTATATTGAACAGTCAAGTCAGAGCTTTTTTGACTTGACTTTAATACAAGGAAAATGTCTGAAAATATTGAGTATATCAATTATTCCTGCTACTTTACTGTTTTTCGTGAAGGAGAACAGTTTGTGCTTTACAATTCATTATGCATGGTGATTTCCGGAGAAATGGAACTTAATGATGGTGTACATCGGAAAATATTCCGAAGTGGTGATGTTTATCTTGTCCGGAAAAATCAATTATTGAAATTCCTGAAAAAACCTGGTGAAGAATCAGAATTTAAATCTTTATCCATCAGGTTTGATGATAAAATGCTGAAACAGATGAATGAGGATGAAAGTTTTGTGCTGCATGAAAAATTAAAGACCCCTGCTTTTATTGAAGTGTCTGATGTAAAACATCTGAAATATTTTATGGAGTCTCTGCTGCAGTATCAGGATTTGTTGGAAAATAAATCCCCCGAACTTGCTTTATTGAAACAGAAAGAAGCATTACTGCTTTTATTTGGACATGATCAATCTTTTAAAAATATCCTGTATGATATTTCAAATCCCTATAAAATCGATCTCGAAGGATTTATGATTAAAAACTATCATTTTAATGTGAAACTTGATCGTTTTGCCTATCTCACGGGAAGAAGCCTGGCAACTTTTAAAAGAGATTTCGAGAAAGTATTTGGAACCGCTCCAAGGAAGTGGTTGCTCGAAAAAAGACTTCAGGAAGCTCATTATCTTTTAGAAAAAGGAAAAAAAGCATCGGATATCTATCTCGATCTGGGTTTTGAAGATCTTTCTCACTTTTCATTTGCTTTTAAAAAACAATATGGCTTGCCGCCAAGCAGGTTGTAAAACTCCGTCTTATAGTTAAGATAGATTTAATAGTCTTTTTATTGATTGTATTTTAAATTTTAATTCAAATATTGTAAAATATTTTTCTTTTCCAACGTGAAGATTTTGTGAGATTCATTTTCGATAACAATGGTCTGACTATTGTCAAGTATTTTTTTTATTCCACAAAAAGCCTCTCCGCTCATTTTAGAAACATCAGTATTATTTATCTTAATAATTTTATCAGTTAATTGTAATCCTGATAATTGAGGGATTTCCAGCTTATTTACAATGACAAGGCTGTTGTTAATCGGGGCAAATGCAATCCCAAAACTTTGATATTCAAGAGATTTTCCTGTATTGGCAAGAGTAATTTTTTTATTAATGAAATCAAGATCAACCAAATAGTTTTCTATAAACCTGATGCCAATTAAATTGGGTGAATCAGAACTGCTATCTATTATTTGGTTACCCAGTTTTGTGTTATTGATTTCAATATCCATCACATCAACCTGCCGCTGCCCTTTAACAATGCTATTTAAAGACTGAGAAAGAAGCCCTTCAAAAACTAAAAAGTCTTTATCTTTTATTTGATCATATAATTCCTTATTAATAGTAAAACCCATTCCTGAACCAGTATCAAATATAAATTCTATATTTTGATTTCTTATTTTAGTCTTAAGTCTTGGAACATTGGTGAAATTTTCTTCAGAAAAAGGAATTGTTGCAAAATTATAGGCAAGTTTCTGTTGTTTATCAAACACGGTAATCATCTTGTCTTTAAAATCGATTCGCCATATTTTACCCTTCATCATATTAGCCCCGAAGATTCCACTGATTTTTTTACATGCACGTCCACTCATCCAACTTATATCTGCAAATGAAAAGTTTACATTTTTAATGTCCAAATCTGATATCTTTAAATGATCTGTCGAAAAAACTTCCATTTTTGATTTCGCATTATTTGCATCAGCTCCTTCAAAAATAATGGTACTTCTCTTTTCACTTAATTGGTCTTTTAGTTCAGACGAAATAATCGTAAAAGCTCCTGAATCAAAAATGAAATTGTGCGGATTGTTTTTAATATTTACACTCACAATTATCTTTCCGTCAATTAATTCGAATGGTATTGTTGTCGCATTGAAAAAGAAAGGAAACAATAATAATATAAATAAAAACAATACTTTTTTCATTTTCTGTTAATCTAAGATTTTAGACAAATATATCAATCCATCAAAATAGAAAAATGAAGTGGAACTACCAATAGAAACATAATTAAAATTTTCTTACTGTAGGATAATCAGTTAAAATTAAAAACCTCTGAATAGTTAAACAACTATTCAGGGGTTTGTTTTGTGGAGTTGGAGGGATTCGAACCCTCGTCCAAACAAGCAATACATAAGCTTTCTACATGCTTATTCTACTATTGGTTTTCGACTGGAGGCAGAGAGCAGACACCCAACTTCCAGCTTATCTTCTGAAATTTTCGAGTCTCAGCCGAAGCGTCTGAAACCTTATTTCTACATTACTATATCTCAGGATCAAACGCCGTAGAACGGAGCATTTGTGAGACATCTTGCTTCCTTACTATCTTCAGGAAAGCGCTTGAATCTTACTTTATTCGGATTAAGCTGCAAGAGCGAACTCTTCGTTGCCAGTTAAAATTGTGTAGCAAGGGATTAGAGAGATCGCGCTACGGTTCTCTGCATGCTTACTTACCCATTGACCTTGCTGTCGAAACCAGTCAACCCCATAAATAAAAGTGAATGCAAAGATAAGGATTTTGTTTAAAATATCGTTAATATGACGTATGCTTTTTTTTAAGAGGTGGTCTTATATAGAATAACGTGATTTATTGCAAAATATTCAGGCGTTATAAAGGTTGATTAATAAAGCTTTTGTAGAATATTGTAATTATTTTTTTAAGTTAAAAGCACTGTGATTTTGTAATTCAATAAAAAAGTCTTAGTTTTGCAATCCAAAATGAGATGTAATATATGTTAATAATTCCAGTAAAAGATGGTGAGTCCATCGACAGAGCATTAAAAAAATATAAAAGAAAATTTGATAAAACCGGTACAGTTCGTCAATTAAGATCTAGACAAGCGTTTATCAAGCCTTCTGTAACTTTAAGACAAGCTAGACTTAAAGCTGCTCACAAGCAGAGAGGTCTTAGTAAGGAAGAGCAGGCTTAAGATTTTTCTTAACCACATACTAAATTCACTATTCAAATACTTATATTTGGATAGTGAATTTTTGTTTTTATACCCTACGTAATGCTGCATAAATTTTTAGAATATTTACAGTTCGAAAAGAGGTATTCTCCTCATACCATTACAAGCTACAGGAAAGATCTTGAAGACTTTTCCAATTTCTACCTCAAAACAGAGGCTTCAGAAGATATTTCCAAAGCTGATAAAAAGATTATCCGGAATTTCATTGTTGAATTAAGTGAAAATAATATTTCAAAAAGAAGTATCAACAGGAAATTATCATCCCTCAGAAGTTTTTATTTATTTCTTTTAAAAATTGGAGAAGTTAAAGTTTCACCTATAGAAAGTATTTCTTCTCTTAAGTTTTATGCTGAGAAACAGATTCCTATGTCCAAAGAGGAAATGCAGACACTCAGTGACCATGTACTCACTGATGGACATGATATTCTTGAAAAATGCATTATTGAAGTATTATATCAAACAGGAATCCGTAAGGCAGAGCTTTGTGGCCTGATGTTTGAGTATGTTAATTTAAGCGGAAATGAGCTGAAAGTAATAGGGAAGGGAAATAAAGAACGTTTTATTCCGATCTCCCAGGACCTCTCGGACCTGCTTAAAAGTTATCTGGAAATAAGGAAACCTGAAACCGAATATAAATCATATTTTTTCGTCAATAAAAAGGGTAAAAAACTCTATGAAAAATTTGTTTATGTGGTAGTTAATAAGTACCTTAGTCTGGTAACAACAAAAGAAAAAAGAAGTCCTCACATCCTTCGGCATAGCTTTGCTACTCACGTTTTGGATAATGGGGCGGAGATCTCCAAAGTAAAAAAAATATTAGGGCATTCCAGTCTTGCCAGTACTCAAGTCTATACGAATGCCAATATTGAGCAATTGAAAAAAGTGTTTAATCAGGCTCACCCTAGAGCATCTAAAAAAGAAGAATTATGAAGATCACAGTTCAATCAATTGGTTTAACTCCACACGAACCATTAGAATCTCACATTGACAAAAAAGTAAGTAAATTGGAAACCTTCTATGATAAAATTCATGAGTGCAAGGTTTTCTTAAAAGTTGAAAATAATTCGGATAGAAATAATAAAACTACTGAACTTATTTTGGCTGTTCCAGGCGATGATATTGTCGTAAAAAAGACATCTGAAACTTTTGAAGAAAGTTTGGACCTTTGTGTTGATACAGCTAAAAAGCTATTAATCAAGAAAAAAGAAATGGCATAGAAAAAAAAGATAAAAAAAGTCATAAAAAAGTTTGAGAATTCAAAAGAAACGTTCTATATTTGCACTCGCAAAAAGGGAACAGCGTTCTTTTGAATTCTTTTTGATTTATGCCTCCATAGCTCAGTTGGCTAGAGCAGCTGATTTGTAATCAGCAGGTCGTGGGTTCGAGTCCCTCTGGAGGCTCTCTTTAATATAAACTTTTGGGAAGATTCCAGAGTGGCTAAATGGGACTGACTGTAACTCAGTTGCTTCGGCTTCGCAGGTTCGAATCCTGCTCTTCCCACAATTTATATTTAAAAAAAGTCTTGCGGGTTTCAAGAAGTTTTCTTAGATTTGCAGACCGTTACCAATGATTTTGGAAACAAAATTGCGGAAGTAGCTCAGTTGGTAGAGCGTCAGCCTTCCAAGCTGAATGTCGCGAGTTCGACCCTCGTCTTCCGCTCAATTTCACACCAGTTTTAGGCGTGATTTTTTTTAACTGCTGATGCAGCACAGAGTAGAGTCTCTCTGAAGCTTTCAGTTTTTATTAAATTGCCTCCATAGCTCAGTTGGCTAGAGCAGCTGATTTGTAATCAGCAGGTCGTGGGTTCGAGTCCCTCTGGAGGCTCAATTTAATATAATATGTCTGGGGAGATTCCAGAGTGGCTAAATGGGACTGACTGTAACTCAGTTGCTTCGGCTTCGCAGGTTCGAATCCTGCTCTCCCCACATTTTATATTAAAAAAAATATTGCAGATTTAAATGGATTTTCCTAAGTTTGCAAAGCGTTTACCAATAGTTTTGGAAACAAAATTGCGGAAGTAGCTCAGTTGGTAGAGCGTCAGCCTTCCAAGCTGAATGTCGCGAGTTCGACCCTCGTCTTCCGCTCAAAGAAAATCACGCTTATTTTAGTGTGATTTTTTTAGTTAGTGCCGACTTAGCTCAGCGGTAGAGTGCTTCCTTGGTAAGGAAGAGGTCACGGGTTCAAGTCCCGTAGTTGGCTCTCAAATTTCCCGAATTTATTTCGGGATTTTTTTTTGCCTGACGTGATGTAAGGAATTTTATAGGAACCTTCGCTGGCTGAATTGTATATTAATTTTATTCGTTCCTTTCTTAGTATCTAGTATAAAAAACTATCTTAATTCTCTTTTTCTGTACAAAATTTAGCTTAAAATTTAATTAAATCTATAGATCTGTTTTCAATGCATTGGGGCAGAAACATAAATTTTTGTTAAATTCGTATTAAATATATTTTGATGAATATTCTTTTATTGGAAGATGACCTTATTCTCTCAGCGGAACTCAGCAGATTTTTAGAGTCAAACAGCTTTACCTGTGATAAAATTTATGATGGTGAAACCTTTCTCCGTCAAATCAAGAATAACACATACGATCTGTATCTGCTGGATATTAATGTACCGAAGATAAACGGACTTGATGTCTGCCAGACGATCCGGTCTTTTGATAAAAGCACACCCATCATCATCATTTCGGCCTACGGAGATATTTCCGATAAAAAAGATGCGTTTACCAGACTTGCAGACGACTATCTGGTGAAACCTTTTCAGTTTGAAGAGCTTCTGCTGAGAATGAATTCACTCTTGAGAAGAAAGACGCCATCTGATACTACGGATCAGGATATTATCAGGATAGATGACCTTATTATCAATAAAACAGAGCAGAAAGTCTATAGAGCAGGCAATGAAATAGCACTTACCTTAAAAGAATTTCAATTGTTGGTTTATCTTGCCGAAGCCCAAGGAAGAACCGTTTCCAAGCAGCAGATTACAGAACACGTATGGGAGCATAATTTCAATACGAACACCAATACCGTAGAAGTCTACATCAATTTTTTGAGAAAAAAGATCGATAAAGATTTTAAACTTAAACTTATTCATACCCGCTCCGGTTTCGGATATTACCTCAGTACATTGTAGATGTCCTTAAAAAGAAAGATAGCATTAACGATAAGTATCGCTTTTTCCCTGCTTTTTGCAATGGTGATGGCGGTGATCTATATGTCTTTTAATGATTTTAGAAGAGATGAATTTAAAGAAAGATTCAGGCAGCGTCTCGAATTTACTTCTCACTTTATTTCAAAGTCTAAAGATTTCGAAGAAGAAGCCCCGGTATTTTTTAATGAAAACTCGGATAATATCCTTCTCGATGAAACGATCTTGATTTTTAACAGCGATAAAGAATTAATCTACAGCACGATCAAAGACCGCAATGTAACATGGGACAGTGCTCTTCTGAAAGAATTGGATGAAAAAAAGATCATTTATACGGAGAAAACGGTTCCTGAGATCTATGCCGCCCTCCGGAACATCAATGGCGAAAATTATTATATCCTTACCAGTGCTTTTGATACCAATGGTAAATCGAAACTTGAATACCTTAAATACCTTCTGATCACGGCCTATGTGATGAGTACGCTTTTGATTGGCTTTTTCAGTTATTACTTTATGGGACAGTTTCTCCGCCCTTTAGAAGATCTGAATACCGAAATTTCTGAAGTTACAGCCCATAAACTTACGAAGCAGATCCCTGTTCAGCAGTCGAATGATGAGATCAATGTTTTGGCAAAATCTTTTAATACGATGATCACAAGGCTGGATGATGTTTTTCAGTCACAGAAAGATTTTACGGCAAGTGCCTCACATGAGATCAGGACTCCCATTACAAGAATGGCATTTCAGTTGGAAAACCTGATTAATTTTGGGGTGCATTCCCCCGAGACATTGATCTCTCTGAAACAGATTCAGAAAGATGTCTATCAGCTTTCTGATCTTACCAATTCCCTTTTGCTGCTTACGAAATTTGACAAAGAGAATATTCAGACCATTTATGAAGAGGTAAGAATTGATGAAGTTATATTTGAAGCGTTCGAAGCGGTAGAAAAAAGTTATCCGGCTCTGAAGCTTGATTTTCTGATCTCTGAAGACACTTCGGAAAATGCTCTGCTAACGATCAATGGGATCCAGTCTTTGCTGGTGATTGTCTTTATTAACCTCTTTAAAAATGCAGCCGTATATTCTGATGATACGGAAGTAAATGTTTTAATAACAGAAACAAACGATCAGCTTAGAGTTGACGTGACGTCCCACGGAAATACGATCCCGGAAGAAGAGCAGTCCAAATTATTTGAAGCTTTTATGCGGGGGAATAATTCTCAAAATATTTCAGGGTCCGGTCTTGGTCTAAGGATTGTTAAAAGAATTCTGGAATATCATGGGGCACAAATCAGATATTCATCTCCTGCTGATCACACTAATAATTTCAGCATCATCTTTAATAAGCAACTTTAGTTAATTTATTTAGCGCTTGCTTGGGGCATAATTATTTTTTAATCTAATAATTTAAGAGCCGTAAAATTTCAATCAATTCTCTCATAAATATAGCATTTATCAATATTCCTGAACCAAATTTAATTTTTTTTTAAGGCTCATTTAAGGCCTTTTTAATCGTATAATGCCAATTTTGTCCTATAAATAAAGATAGAATGAACAGAATTGCAGGGCTGTTGATTGCCATTTCCTCATTCATGGCAGGACAGCAGCAAATGTCGCTTTCAGACTGTGAAGAGGCATTTCAAAAAAATAATCTTCAGTTGCTTGCAGAACAATACAACATCAATATGGCTGATGCAGATATTCTGCAGGCTAAGATTTGGGAGCTTCCACAACTGAGCGGGCAGATTAATGCCTATAATCCTGAAGCCAAAAAGGTCTTTGATATAGGCAGTGCTAAAGGAGCGCAGGTAACCCAGCTGATCTACATAGGTGGAAAAAAGAAAAATGAAATTGCTTTTGCGAAATCAAACAAGGAGCTGGCCCAGCTTCAGTTTTCACAACTTCTGGTAGATCTGAGAACCCAATTACATGCCGGTTACTTCAACTTATATTATGAAAAGCTGAAACTGGACAATACGAATAAACAGTTGGGATATATGAATGATCTCCTTAGTGCTTATCGTGTCCAGTCTGCGAAGGGAAACGTTTCCCTTAAAGACGAAGTCAGGCTCCAAAGTTTAGTGATTCAGCTCAATAATGATAAACTTGGGATCAATAAGAATATTCTTGAATTTGAACAGAATTTAAAAGTACTCACCGGAGTTTCTGATGATATAGAACCCCAACTTTCTGATGCTGAAGCTAAAGAAATTCTTGCCGCACAACCTTTCGGAGATGAGGATGAATTAAAGAAAAAGGCATTGGAAAATAATGCAGACTATCTTTATTTTCTAAAATTAATTGATAACAGTAAACTGTATTCCCAGTGGCAGAAATCCCTGAATGTTCCCGATCTGAATGTTGGAGCCGGATGGGATCAAAATGGAGGAACCTTCAAAAATGAGGTCAATCTAATGGTCGGAATACCAATTCCGCTATGGAAATCCAATCAGGGGAATGTGGAAAAAGCCAATTATGCGATCCAGCAAAACCAGAAAAATGCCGATTACCAGAAACTGAACCTTGAAACTAAAGTTCAGGCCGCCTATAAAACCTGGAAAAGTCAATATGATCAGCTTGCAGAAATCAAAACCACAGACCTTATTAATATGGAACTGGTTTACGACGGAATGCTGAAAAATTTCAGAAAAGGAAATATCAACCTTATAGAATTTACGGATTTTATGGACAGCTATAGGGAAACAGCACTTCAGATCTTCGATATGAAAAACGAGATTATGCAGTCTGCAGAACAACTTAATCAACTCATACAAACAAAAATCTTCTATTAAGCAATGAAAAAATATATAATACCTATACTGATAGCCTTGTCTCTGTTGTCATGTGCGAAAAAAGAAGAAGAAAAAACTCCTCAGGCAAAAAAAGGTTTTGAACTGAGTAATACGATGCTCAGCTCTATCTCTTTAGCAAAAGTGGAAAGAAAAAGCGTAGAAGATCAATATAGTTTTTACGGTAAAATTTCTGCAGATAAAAACAGTTATATCGATGTATACCCTTTGGTAGGCGGAAATGTTTTAAGCGTAAATGCAGAACTTGGAGATTACGTGAGAAAAGGACAGGTGCTGGCTACGATCAGAAGTACAGAGCTGGCCGAAGTTCAGAAAGATGTAAGCGATGCAAAGACAGACCTTGTGGTTGCCCAAAATAACCTCCGTGTTGCCAAAGAAATGTACGAAGGCAAACTGAATACAGAAAGAGAAGTCCTTGAAGCCAAAAGCGTCGTGCAGAAAGCCCAGGATCAGATGCAGAGAGCCACAGCCGTAAGTACAGTTTATAATGTGAAGAAAGGAAATATCTACAGTGTGGTAGCTCCTATCAGCGGATATATTGTTCAAAAGAATATCAACAAAGACATGCAACTGAGAAGTGACAGAAGTGAAAATATTTTTGATGTGGCCAATACAACAAACGTATGGGCGATCATGAACGTCAATGAAGCTGATATCGAAAAAATAAATCTGGGAATGAAAGCTCAGGTTTCCACACTCTCATATCCGGATAAAATTTTTGATGGAAGAATTGATAAAATATTCAAGATTATTGATCCTGAAACCAATTCCATGCAGGCAAGAGTAGTGCTGGATAACGCCAATGGTTTATTGATTCCGGAAAGTAAAGCAACCATCAAAGTTTCAAGTTCTGAAACCAATACAGCGCTTACAGTACCTTCAAAAGCTGTTATTTTTGATGATAACAGAAGTTTTGTGGTGGTTTTCAAATCCAGAACCGATATAAAAGTTAAAGAAATAAAAATATTAAAACAGGTAGGAGATGTTACTTATGTTGCCGGAGGATTGTCTGAAGGAGAAGAAGTAATCACTAACAATCAGCTGCTGATCTACCGCTCTCTGAATAGCTGATTTTATTTTGAATATAATTTGAAATATTAAAAACATTAATAACCTTAGAATAAGAAGTTAAGCTCTATTAAGAAAACATCTGAAGATATTTAAGCATTCTTTATTATTAAAATTTGCTTGAAAATCATTTCACTGTTCTTTACCCTTTCAATATTCTTAATGTTTAGACTATCAAAATAAATTTCTTCTACCTATTTCTTTCAACGGCTTTTTTAGGTCATCAATTTAATCTATCATGAATAAATTCATTAAAAATATAATTGCTTTCTCGCTAAAAAATAAAGCATTTACCTTTATCTGGGTAGCTATTTTGGCCATTGCAGGTTTTATAAGCTTCAAAAATATGCCTATTGAAGCATTCCCGGATGTTACCAATACCCAGATTGTCATTATAACCCAATGGAATGGACGGAGCGCAGAAGAAGTGGAACGTTTTGTCACTACGCCCATCGAGTTAGCCATGAGCCCGGTTCAGAAGAAAACCAGTGTGAGAAGTACCACCATGTTTGGTCTTTCCATTGTAAAAATTCTTTTTGACGATGGGGTGGATGATACTTTCGCCAGAAATCAGGTCAATAACCAATTAAGAACCGTAAGCCTTCCTGATGAGGTAGATCCGGAAGTTCAGCCACCCTATGGGCCTACCGGGGAAATTTTCAGATATACACTGGAGAGTAAAACAAAGGATTCCCGGGAACTGCTGACCCTGCAGAACTGGGTAATCGAGCGAGCACTGAGAGGTGTTCCGGGGGTAGCGGATATTAATGTTTTTGGAGGTCAGGATAAAATTTTTGAATTAAGTATTGATCCCAGAGCTTTGGATAAATACAATCTGACGCCGCTGCAGGTGTATGATGCTGTTACCAAAAGTAATTTAAATGTCGGTGGTGATGTTATTGAGAAAAACGGCCAGGCCTACGTAGTTAGAGGAATAGGTCTTGTAAAATCCGTAGCAGATATAGGAAATATAACCATCCAGAATGACAGTGGAAACCCGGTACTGGTAAGATATGTTGCAGATGTCCATGAAAGTTCTATGCCGAGAGTAGGGCAGGCCGGTCTGAATAAACATGAAGATACGGTAGAAGGAATCGTGGTAATGAGAAAAGGGGAGAACCCAAGGGAAGTTCTGGTTGGAGTAAAAGCTAAAATCAAAGAGCTTAATGAAAAAATACTTCCGAAAGATGTCAAAATGGTGACTTTCTATGACCGTGACAACCTGATGGATTTTACGACACACACCGTAATGCACAATCTGATCGAGGGAATTATTCTGGTTACCGTGATCGTCCTGATCTTTATGGCAGACTGGCGAACGACCTTTATTGTTTCCATTATTATTCCACTGTCGCTGCTGTTTGCATTTTTATGCCTGAAACTGGCCGGGATGAGCGCCAACCTGCTTTCATTGGGAGCCGTAGATTTCGGGATCATTATTGACGGAGCCGTCGTCATGGTGGAAGGACTTTTTGTAATGCTCGACCACAAAGCACTCAAATATGGAACAGAAAAATTTAATAAACTTTCAAAAGGAGGCTGGATCAAACAGACCGGAACAGGTTTGGGAAAAGCGATCTTCTTTTCTAAACTTATTATCATCACATCCCTGATCCCTATTTTCTCATTCCAGAAAGTAGAAGGAAAAATGTTCTCACCGTTAGCATTTACTTTAGGATTTGCTCTAATAGGCGCATTGATATTCACCTTGACTTTGGTTCCTGTCCTTTCGCATCTTCTGTTAAATAAAAATGTAAAAGAAAAAAACAACCCGTTTGTGAATTTCTGGGACAGAATTGTATTGAAAGGCTTCAACTATACCTTTAAACATAAGAAAATGAGCTTAATTGTTGCTGTTTCCTTTATGTTGGTAACTTTATTTTCAGGGAAATTTTTAGGAACAGAATTCCTGCCGCAACTGAATGAAGGTTCATTGTGGATCACTGCAGAAATGCCGATGAGCTCCTCATTAAAAGAATCTTTGAAAACAGCAGACCTCCTGAAAAAAGATATTATGAGCTTTCCGGAAGTTACAGATGTTCTTGCCCAGACAGGACGAAGCAATGACGGGACAGACCCGAACGGATTTGGATTTGTACAGTTTGCCGTCAATCTGAAGCCTAAAGAAGAATGGAAACGGAACATAAGCTATGAAGGATTAATTGAAGAAATAGATAAAAAGCTCCGAAGCTACCAGGGAATTACATTTAATTATTCCCAGCCGATTTCAGATAACGTGGCAGAAGCTGTAGCCGGCTTTAAAGCAGAAAACGGAATCAAGATTTATGGTGATAACCTCGAAACACTGGACAAATTAGCTGATGAGGTCTTAAAACAGATCAAAGATGTAGACGGAGTAAAAGACCCTGGAATCATTAAAAACATAGGCCAGCCGGAAGTAAGCGTGGTGCTGGACAGGGATAAGATGGCCGCTTACGGAGTGATGCCGGATGATGCACAATCTGTGCTGGAAATGGCTTTTGGAGGAAAAACAGCTTCAGAAATGTTTGACGGAGAAAGAAAATTCCCGATTCGCCTCCGATATTCCCAGGAATACAGAAAAGATGAGAATGATATCGCTTCATTAATGGTTCCTACACAGGATGGAGCAAAGATTCCACTGAAAGAGATCAGTACCATTGTAAAAGATAACGGAGCTGCATTCATTTACAGAGATGATATTAAAAGATATATCGGCGTTAAATTCTCGATTCGTGACCGGGATTTGGGAAGTACGATCGCTGATGCACAGAAAAAAGTGGCTAAGGTTGATCTTCCCGACGGTTATTCCATCGGATGGACAGGTCAGTTTGAAAACCAGCAGAGAGCTTCACACAGACTGGCGCAGGTAGTTCCCATCAGTATTCTGGGGATTTTCTTCTTACTCTTTATCCTTTTTGGAAACATGCGAGACTCATTACTGGTATTGGCGAATGTGCCTTTTGCACTCATAGGGGGAATTATTGCCCTGCACCTTACCGGAATGAACTTTGGAATTTCCGCCGGAGTTGGAATGATCGCTCTACTTGGGATCTGTATCCAGAACGGGGTGATCCTCATTACAGAGTTCCATCAGAATGTAAAAGATGGCCTTACTTTGGATAATGCGATCCTCAATGGAGTAAAATCCAGAACCCGTCCCGTTATTATGACCGCACTGATGGCTTCAATAGGATTAATGCCTGCAGCGCTGTCTACAGGAATTGGTTCAGAATCTCAAAAACCTTTGGCTATTGTGATCATCGGAGGGCTGATTACGGCAACTGTATTAACCTTATTGATCTTCCCGATTATATTCTGGATATTCAACAGGACGAAAAAGTCCCAGCAGATTTAACTTTTATTCTACTTTTATATTATGCGAAGGGCGGAAAAACTATGTTTTTCCGCCCTTCCTCTTATCGAAATAATAATTATGAGTCTTTTAAAATTATAGTTACACTGCAAAGCTTTCCCAAAATCATGACAATTGGGAATTGCTGTTGCAATCCATTATGGTTAGGTTGTAAGCCTTAAATCAAAGCTGCAATATACGTTTCTGGTATTATCATTTGATCATCATAAAGGTCGCACGAAAAAAAGATCATGTAATCATTACCAAAGTGATGTAGTAATGTCTCCATAATATTATTTATTGGTTTATATTGATATACGAGATAAATGAGACTATGGATTGTGATTAAGTTTTTTTTATCAGCATGAATTTTTATCTTGTTCATTATTAAAACTATACCATTGTAATAGAAGATTACCCTGACTATATTTTGAATAAAACACTTGTAAGGTTTTTTTCAATTAATAAATTTGTGTAAATTTGCACCTCAATACTTAGAAGTATAGGGTTTGCAATTCTTTGGATCAAGATGTTGAAATTTTTTTAAATAAAAAGGTTTTGATATTTAAAAATTCATTATATTTGCACACTGAAAATTTGAATAAAACAATAAATAAATAATTTCACATCATGGCAAAGGAAACGTTTAATCGTAACAAACCACACTTGAACATTGGTACTATTGGTCACGTTGACCATGGTAAAACTACTCTTACAGCTGCAATTTCTGCTGTATTAGCTAGCAAAGGTCTTGCTGAGAAAAAAGACTTCTCTGCAATTGACTCTGCTCCAGAAGAAAAAGAAAGAGGTATTACTATCAATACAGCTCACATCGAATACGAAACTGAAAAAAGACACTATGCTCACGTTGACTGTCCAGGTCACGCGGATTATGTAAAGAACATGGTAACTGGTGCTGCTCAAATGGACGGAGCTATCGTAGTATGTGCTGCAACTGATGGTCCTATGCCTCAGACTAGAGAACATATCCTACTTTGCCGTCAGGTAAACGTACCTAGAATCGTTGTTTTCATGAACAAAGTTGACATGGTAGATGATGCTGAGTTATTAGAGCTTGTTGAAATGGAGCTTAGAGACTTATTGTCTACTTACGATTTTGACGGAGATAACTCTCCAGTAATTCAAGGTTCTGCATTAGGTGCTCTTACAGCAGCTACAGCAGCTACTCCTGATACTGAAGATAAGTGGTTCAAGAGCGTTGAAGAATTAATGGATGCTGTTGATAACTGGATCGAGCAACCACCAAGAGATACTGATAAGCCATTCTTGATGCCAATTGAAGACGTTTTCTCTATTACAGGTAGAGGTACTGTAGCAACTGGTAGAATCGAAGCTGGTATTATCAATACAGGTGATCCTGTAGACATCATCGGTATGGGTGAAGAAAAATTAACTTCTACTATTACAGGAGTTGAGATGTTCAGAAAAATCCTAGATAGAGGTGAAGCTGGTGATAACGTAGGTCTATTGTTGAGAGGTATTGAAAAAACTGACATCAAGAGAGGTATGGTAATTGCTAAGAAAGATTCTGTGAAACCACACAAGAAATTCAAAGCATCAGTATATATCCTTTCTAAAGAAGAAGGTGGACGTCACACTCCATTCCACAACAAATACCGTCCTCAGTTCTATGTAAGAACTACTGACGTTACAGGTGAGATCTTCTTACCAGAAGGTGTAGAAATGGTAATGCCTGGTGATAACTTAGAGATCACTGTAGAATTGTTACAGCCAATCGCTCTTAACGTAGGTCTTAGATTTGCGATCAGAGAAGGAGGTAGAACAGTTGGTTCAGGTCAGGTTACTGAAATCTTAGACTAATCATCTTAAAATAAATAAAGCTTCCGGAAGGAAACTCTCCGGAAGCTTTTTATCTACGGGCATCGTCCAATGGTAGGATACCGGTCTCCAAAACCGTTGATCAGGGTTCGAATCCTTGTGCCCGTGCAAATATTAATTATGAGTTCATTTGTCGATTTTTTAAAAGGTTCTTATAACGAATTCAGACATAAAGTTGAATGGCCAAAATGGGCTGATCTTCAGTCTTCAACTATTGTAGTAACTATAGCTACAGTGATTTTGGCATTATTTACCTTTGGAGTTGATGAATTGTTTTCAAAGGCAATCAGCAACATAATTGGAATGCTAATTAACGTGTTCAACTAAAAAAGTATTTTCCCATAATGAGCGAATTGAAATGGTATGTGCTGAAAGCGATCAGCGGACAGGAAAATAAAGTGAAAAACTACATTGAGACAGAAATCAAACGCTTAGGGTTTGAGCAGTACGTTACTCAGGTGGTTATTCCTATGGAAAAGGTTATTCAGATTAGAAACGGTAAAAAAGTTCCTAAAGAAAAGCCTTACTATCCTGGATACCTGATGATCGAAGCTGATCTGATGGGTGAAATTCCTCACGCTATTAAGAACATTCCCGGAGTTATATCTTTCCTTAGTTTAACGAAAGGAGGAGATCCTGTTCCAATGAGAAAGTCTGAAGTAAACAGAATGCTTGGCAGAATGGATGAGCTTTCAGAGTTTGCAAGCGATATTGAGATCCCATACATTGTAGGTGAAAACGTTAAAGTAATAGACGGACCTTTCAATGGATTCAACGGAACTGTTGAGAGAATTCTTGAGGATAAAAAGAAAATTGAAGTTTCTGTACTGATCTTCGGTAGAAAAACTCCAATGGAACTTAGCTATATGCAGGTAGAAAAAGTATAATCATTACTTTTTAAAATATATAATGACCACTGAAAAGTGGTCATTTTTTTTGCTTGAAAAATATAATTGGAGTTGATGTTTCAGGAATAGATATTTCCTCTTTATTCTTTCTTAATCCTTAATTATTTTTTTAGATAATTCACTTCCTGACACTTCATGAGCTTTTAAAATATAGATTCCTCTAGGTAATTCTGAGATATCAATACTTTTTCCTTTTGAACTCCTTTTTAAAAGCCTTCCGTCTGCACTGTACATTTCAATATTCTGTAATTCTTTTGAGAAGAAAACAGTATTTTTTACCGGATTGGGGTATATTTTAAAATCATTTTTATGAACCTCGGAAGTAGCAAGAGCATTGCATTGTGCATCGTAGGTATCATCAGTGATCATCCAGCCCTTAAAACCTGTTAAATTAGTTCTTGCTGCTGCCGCCTGAGGAGTAGAATATACCAATCCTGATGAGCCCAGAGTTAAATTATTGGGAGTAAAAGGACTGCTTGCCCATCCTTGAAGGGTAGAATTATAATTATTGCAGGATAATCCTGAAAAATCCAGCATCATATTCATTTGAGTAACCGAGTATAAATTCCAGGTGCCCAGATCCTGATTGAAAGCGGTTGCATTTTTAAAAGCATGGCGCATATCTGTTACAGCAGACGTATCCCAGTTTCCAATTGGCTGATTAAAAATGGGATTATCCGTAAACATATACAGCATATTTGTTACGTTTGAAGTATTCCAGTTTCCGATAGGCTGGTTAAAAAGTTTGGCATCATAGAACATATAGCTCATATCAGTGACCTGTGAAGTGTTCCAGTTTCCTATAGGTTGATTGAATTTTTCAGATAAAGCAAACATTTGACTCATATCAGTCACCTGTGAAGTGTCCCAGTTTGCTATAGGAAGATTAAAAAGTTTGCTTTCTGCAAACATTCCTGACATATCTGTTACATTGGAAGTATTCAGGTTTTCTATCGGTTGGTTAAATTTAAACGTTTTATTAAACATATAATGCATATTGGTTACACTGGAAGTGTCCCAACCGGCAATAGGTTGGTTGAACATCTCCGTGCCTGAAAACAGATAGCTCATATCTGTTACATTGGAAGTATCCCAGTTCCCGATAGGCTGATTGAATGCTCCTGTGTCGAAAAACAAGCTCTGCATATTGGTAACTTTGGAAGTGTCCCAGTTAGCCAGGGGTTGATTGAATGCAAATGCAGCGGTAAAAGTAGATTGCATATTGGTAACATTGGAAGTGTCCCAGTTTCCTAGGGGCTGATTAAATAGATCACTATGCATAAACATGAGTGATATATCAGTAACATTAGAAATGTCCCAGTTTCCTATGGGCTGGTTGAATTTTTTAGCAAAATAAAAGGTACCGGATAAATTAGTAACATTCGACAGATTCCAATTGCCAAAAGTGGGATTTCCAACCAATTTGTAACACATAGAAAACATGGAAGCCATATTGGTGAGATCAGAAAGTATCGGAAGGTCTGTGGCGGTCACATCCATTTCTGTGCAAAAATTAAAGGCATATTCCATACTGGACCATCTAATGTTTCCCCATTGGGATACATCGATGATTTTATGACTATCTCTGTGGGTGGAAAAATTCGGAGCATAAAAACAGATCCGATGAAAATTGCCATTTTCATTACTTACTTTTAAGGTGTAGGTTGCATCGGCAGGCACAGGATTCAAAGGGGTTCCGAAATCAATTAAAAGAGGTGCGCTCAGTAATGTTGTTACGTTGTCTAATGTACTGTTGTGAGTAGGATAGCCAACTTCTTCCCAGTATATTTTATAATTTGTTCCAACTCCGGGAAAGTAAATTTGAGTCGGTGAGCTTAATGAAGGGAAAATACCGATATTACTGGGCTTCCATACGGTGATGAACTCATGCTGTGCTCTTATGACAGAGAAAAGCATTAAAAATATACTCAAAAATATAAATTTAAATTTCATGGTTTTCAGTTTCTTGTAAATATAATTAAAAACTTTTATTATTAATTCTTTCTAAAAATCAACACATTCCGTTTGCTATTTCAAAAATATTTCATAATTTTGCAGTCCGAAAAGTAGATTTACTGTATGTGAGTCGGTGATCTACTGAATAAATAATGCTTCCAAACTCATTAATTATTCAAACTAAAAAAATTAAAAATGGCTAAGAAAGTCTTTAAAATGGTAAAGCTTCAGGTGAAAGGTGGCGCAGCTAACCCTTCTCCACCAGTAGGTCCAGCATTGGGTTCTGCAGGTGTGAACATCATGGAGTTTTGTAAGCAATTTAACGGGAGAACCCAAGATAAGCCAGGGCAAGTTTTACCTGTAGTAATTACAGTATACGAAGACAAATCTTTTGAATTCGTTATTAAAACTCCACCTGCAGCGATCCAGTTGATGGATGCGGCTAAAATCAAAGGAGGTTCCGGTGAACCAAACAGAAACAAAGTAGGTTCTGTATCTTGGGATCAAGTGAAGAAAATCGCTGAAGATAAAATGTCAGATCTTAACTGCTTTACAATAGACTCTGCTCTTTCTATGGTAGCTGGTACTGCTAGATCTATGGGGTTAAGAGTAACAGGAACTAAACCAACTAACGCTTAAAACTAATTGAAATGGCAAAATTAACTAAAAAGCAAAAAGAAGCTTTAAGCAAAGTAGAAAAAGGAAGAATCTATAACCTAGAAGAAGGTTCAGCTCTTGTAAAAGAGGTGAGCACTACAAAGTTTGATGCTTCTGTAGATATCGCTGTAAGATTAGGGGTAGATCCAAGAAAAGCAAACCAAATGGTAAGAGGTGTAGTATCTCTTCCTCACGGAACTGGTAAAGATGTTAAAGTTTTAGCTTTAGTAACTCCAGATAAAGAAGCTGAAGCTAAAGAAGCTGGAGCTGATTATGTAGGTCTTGACGAATATTTACAAAAAATAAAAGAAGGTTGGACAGATGTTGACGTTATCGTTACTATGCCAGCTGTTATGGGTAAATTAGGCCCATTAGGTAGAGTGTTAGGACCAAGAGGTCTTATGCCTAACCCTAAATCAGGTACTGTAACTATGGAAATTGGTAAAGCAGTAACTGAAGTGAAAGCAGGTAAAATTGATTTCAAAGTAGATAAATACGGTATTATCCACGCAGGTATTGGTAAAGTATCTTTCGATGCTAATAAAATCAAAGAAAATGCTCAGGAATTAATCTCGACATTGATCAAAATGAAACCAACTGCTGCTAAAGGGACTTACGTGAAGAGTATTTACTTATCTTCTACAATGAGCCCGGGTATTGCAATTGATAGTAAATCTGTTAACTAATAATAATCCTTAAGACAATGACAAAAGACCAAAAAGTTGTAGCAATACAAGAGATCAAAGATTTGCTTCAGGATGCGAAAGTAGTTTATGTAGCAGATTTAGACGGTTTGAACGCTGCAAAATCTTCTGATTTCAGAAGACAGGCTTTCAAACAGAATATCAAAGTAAAAGTAGTGAAAAATACACTTTTACAAAAAGCAATGGAACAAATTGACGGAGTAGATTTCTCTGAAATGTTCCAAACTTTCAAAGGTAACTCTGCATTAATGATTGCTGAAACAGCTAACGCTCCAGCAAAATTAATCAAAGACTTTAGAAAAAAAGAAGAGAAGCCGGCATTGAAGTCTGCTTTTGTACAAGAAACTTTCTATGTTGGTGACGACAACCTTGATGCTTTAGTAAGCATTAAGTCTAGAGAAGAAATGATCGGTGAAATCATCGGATTACTTCAGTCTCCAATTCAAAGAGTTGTTTCTGCTCTTCAAAACAAATCTGAAACTGCAGAAGCTACTCCTGAAGAAGCTGCACCTGCTGTAGAAGAAACTCCTGCTGCTGAAGCTCCAGAAGCTCCAACTGCAGAAAGCACTGACGAAACGCCAGCTGCTGAATAATACTCTCAAAAAATTAAATAAATAATCAACAAAAACATTACAACAATGTCAGATTTAAAAAATTTAGCTGAAACGCTAGTAAACTTAACAGTAAAAGACGTAAATGAATTAGCTACTATCCTTAAGGATGAGTACGGAATTGAGCCAGCTGCTGCTGCTGTAGTAGTTGCTGCAGGTGGTGCAGGTGAAGCTGCTGAAGAAAAGACTGAATTCGACGTAATTCTTAAGTCTGCAGGTGCTTCTAAATTAGCTATCGTTAAATTGGTAAAAGATTTAACTGGTGCTGGTCTTAAAGAAGCTAAAGATATCGTAGACGGAGCTCCTGCTGCTATCAAGCAAGGAATTTCTAAAGACGAAGCTGAAGCTCTTAAGAAGCAATTAGAAGAAGCTGGTGCTGAAGTAGAATTGAAATAATTCAATTTATTATAGAATAAGAAGCCCGGACAGTAATGTCCGGGCTTTTTTTTGCTTTTATATCATTTGAAAGTACACAATAT
The DNA here is from genome assembly GCF_030816115.1 of Chryseobacterium sp. W4I1. Taxonomy (NCBI): domain Bacteria; kingdom Pseudomonadati; phylum Bacteroidota; class Flavobacteriia; order Flavobacteriales; family Weeksellaceae; genus Chryseobacterium; species Chryseobacterium sp. W4I1. Next base: position 3,287,982 of record NZ_JAUSXQ010000001.1, on the reverse strand, counting down.
ATAATATCAGTAATTAAATATACTTGCTTTATATTATTTTATATTTAATTATGATTGTTTATTTTATAATAATTGCTATTGTAAAATATTTATTATTCATGTAATTGTTTCTTTTTAGTTAAAATAAATTATTAAAACATTGTTTTAATTGTAAATTTGTTATATTTGCACTAAAAAAAACACACACATAATTTGAAAAAAAGTTACGATCTCTTCCGTAGCTCTGCTATGACATATTGTATAAGTATGTTGTTGGCAATGAGTCTGGGAAGTATAAGCAAGTCTTTAGCAGCACAGAAATATACTGTTGCATACTGCAGTTTTAATACTGACAGGATATTTAGCTTTGGGTATGATAATAATTCCTATTTTGGGAAAAAAGATACCAAAAATAAGACTGCTGATTTATATGGTCAAAACTTCAAAAATAATTATCCTGATGTAGGAAGTTATTTCTTCTACGAGAATTCCTCTCTTATAACACTTTACAAACCAAATACAAATTTTCAATACATAGGATCTCAGAATGATCAGATGGTAAGAATACAAAACCAAAAATCAAAACTTCCTTCTATAGAAAATTCTAAAGATTTAAAAGGCTTTAATTGTATAATTAAGGTTCCGGACAAATTATCCTAACAGCACTTCCTAACCACTAAAAAATTTTCCGAAAAAAAATACTGATTCCTTCTTTAGTTTGACTGAAAAGGAAACTCATATACCTCTTCTAAAATAAAACACACAAAAAAAGACAAATATCATTAGAAATGAAAAACAGATTATTGACATTCGCAGCTTTATCCATGTATTTTGGAATAAATGCACAAGTTGGAATTAATACAAGTCAGGCGCAGGTAACGCTTGATGTGGTAGGCTTTCCTTCAATTACAAGTAAATTGGACGGGATCATCGCACCCCGGCTCACAGAAACAGAACTGAATAAAAAAACATACGGAGCACCTCAGATCGGGGCTATGGTTTATGTGACACTGGCGGATATCGCACCAGCAGGACAGACCGTAAACGTAACGGTACCCGGATATTATTATTTCGACGGAACACAATGGCAAAAGCAGACAGGTACAGAATGGCAGGTGAAGGGGAATGCAGCAGGTGAGATTTCTACTACAGCAGAAACTTTAGGAACTGCACCGGCATCTGTAAATTATCTGGGTACCAAAGGAGTGGCCAACCTTGTGGTTATAACTGCAGGAAAAGTTCACGGAGTACTGGACATCGCTGGCGGACTTACCGGTGGTGGAGAAGATGGTTCCAACTTAGCCTGGGGTAGCAACAACACGATCAATGCCACTTCAAATAATATTGCACTCGGCAGAGGAAATACAGCTAATACTTCAGGAGCTAATTTTCCTGCTGTTGCCATTGGCTCGGATAATATTGTAGCAGGAGGTGGTAAGGCTTTTGGTTCCGGAAACTCAACCTTAGCCAGTAATAATTTTGCGTTTGGTGCTAATAATAAAACAGGAAACTCAATATCTGCTGCTGTAGGAATGGGAAATGATGCAATAAATGGTGGTTTTGCGTTTGGGACCAGTAATGTGACTACCGTTAATAACTTTGCATTTGGAAGTACCAATAAGGTGAGTGGAATTTCAGGTTCTATTGCCATTGGAATTAATGGTATTTCCCAGGCTAATCAATCCACATATGCCAATACTGCCCATGTATTTTCAGGACAGGGAGCTGCAGGTACAGTGATCACTGATGTTGGGATCAATATGATTCCAAGCGCTACAAACTATGCAGATCTGGAAATAAGTAAGGCTATCCAGATAAAAGCTACAACAAAACCAACATGTGATGCCTCTAATGCCGGATCAATAATGTACGAGGTGGCCACTGTGGCGGGTGTCACAAGTGGTAATTTTATTGGCTGTAAACAGACTGGTACAAATTACGGATGGCAGACCTTATAATAATAAACACAAACTTTTAACAAAAAATAAAACAAAATGGCAAAAAAATTATTCGATCAATTTGCAGTACTGGTCATGATATTCATGATGTCTGCAGCAATATATGCCCAAAAGGGATATGAGCCTATCCGCGGGATGGGTGTAGAAGCAAAACCTGTTAATAATTCAGGTATTTGTCTGGCTTGCTATAACGGAAGCATGAATCCGGTAATAGATGCAAGTTTAGATAATAATGTAAGCATGGGGAACTTTGCTTCTTTGGTAAGTGGAAACGGTATTTCTGTGAAGAATACCAATACTACCTACCCGGCTGGATATATTACGGGTTTCAATGTTGATTTGGGAACAAGTTTTATAACAGTTGATCTGTTAAGTTCATTAAGGATCAGTACCTATAAAAATGGAGTATTACAGGAATCTACTACAAGCAGTACATTGTTATCAGTACCTGCATTTGGAGGATCTAAAAACAGGATTTTCCTTCACTTTAAAACAACAAGGGAGTTTGATGAAGTAAGATTATATCAAACCAATGTATTGTCTATATTTAGTGCAATGAATGTGTATTATGCATTTGCATTCGATCCTGCTAAAGTACCTGTTGATAATAATGGAATCTGTGATGATATTATTGCGGGAAGCGGAGTAGACGGTAACGTATCAGGAAGCAGCAGTTTCCTTGCTCCACTTTCGTTTGTTCAGAATAAAGAAAGAATCGGAGACGGTGACAAAAACTCTTACGGATCTATTGTATTGCCTGCCGGGCTCCTTGGGTCTTATTCAGTAGGAGTATTGGATAAAAACCAGATCTATCCTGCAGGAAACAAAACCGGATTTGTAATTTCTCCTGATGATGAAGGAAAACTTATAAGCGCGGAATTTCTTAAAAATATTACCGTAGAAACTTATTTGTATGGCCAGCTTCAGGATTCCAAAACATTATCTGATGGCGGAGGACTGATTAATATCAAAGTTTTAGGCTTTGGTTCAGGAAAACAGAAAGTAACGCTTACCTCTTCCAAACCTTTTAACGAAGTACGTTTAAAAGTTACACAGACTTTAGGGGTTAACATTGGAGCCTTAAAAGTATATTATGCATTTGAAGAGCCTGCATCTTGCGACTGTAACGATAAAATTCAGACAAGCGGTTCTGCAATTCAGGGAAACTTGGTATCGGGAACTAGCTGGACTTCAGGTCCCGGACTTTTCGGTCTTATTTTAGCAAAAATGGTAAACCCGGCAAATATTGTAGATACCAATACATCTAATTATGCTACGGCGACTATTCCAGCTGCTTCATTTTTAAGCATTTTTTCAGCTTATGCTACAGTAAGTACCAATAGTTTGCTTCCGGCTAATACCTATGCTGGATTCACATTGGAAAAAGCAGCAAACTTAATTGGGATAAGTGTTCTTGAAAATATTACAGTAACACTTTACAATAACAATACACAAACAGATACTTTTACAAGTACCGGAAGTCTGATCAGTGGGAATTTCTTCACTACAGACTCTAATAAATTTTATGTAGGAGGTAAGGCAACTAAACCTTTCAACCGTATTAAAGTTACTTTCTATAGTGGTACAGGCGTGCGTATTCCACAGAACTATTATATCTACAATGCATTTGCTAGTAGAGATGATGATAATGATGGAGTGCCAAACTGTTTCGATCAGTGTCCGAATGGTAATGACAGTATCGATAATAACGGTAATGGTATTCCTGATTGTGCCGAAGGATGTACGGCTGTAAATGACAAATCACCAACGTTAGACACAGATGGAGATGGCATCATGGATGCATGTGATTTTGATTCTGATAATGATGGAATTCCGGATGCTTTAGAAGATCTTGATCAGAACGGTAAATTTGAAGATGACGATACAGAAGGTATCTTTGGATTTGTTCCGGTATTGGGAGATGGAATTTCTACCTACCTGGATCTTGATTCTGATAATGATGGTATTTTAGATTTATTTGAATCAGGAATTCCAACATCAGTAATCAGCCAGATCGATACAGACCATAATGGTGTTATTGACAGCAATGTTGCCGTAGGAAGTAACGGTATTGCAGATATTTTGGAAACTTCTCCGGATTCTGGAATCTTAAAATATCCTCTTAAGAATACAGATGGTGATGATAAGCCTGATTTTATTGATTTAAATTCAAACGGAACTGATTTTGACCTTTGGGCTATTGGTAAAGTTAACCTGGACGATTTTGGAGCAGGATTTATTTCCAGAATTGTAGATTTAGACAGAGACGGTATCCAGGCTGTTGTAGATACAGACCTTGCGAAAAGAGGAGCGCCGGATTCCCCACTTTCACCTTATGCTTCCCTGTTGAAGAATGCACAGATGGAAACGGCAGCAAAAGGAACAGATATTTCTCCTGCTCAGGCTGCTAATGATATTAAAGTATATCCTAACCCGGTAAAATCAGGTGAAAACCTTAATGTGAAATCTGAAGAAGGGGGTACTTATACATTATTCTCTGCTCAGGGGCAACTGATCAGATCAGATAAATTCTCTGCTAATGCTGAAATCAGCACTGCTTCACTTCCTGCTGGTATTTATATTGTAAAAATAGAAACCAAATCAGCAGTGAAATCTTATAAGATTATTGTAAAATAATTTTGATACTATAAAATGGAAGGCCGTCCTTTATGGGCGGCCTTTTTTTGTTGAAATGATTTTAACATTCTCAAAATGAATGCGTTTTATTTGCGTATGTGAATGAATTTTTGTAATTTTGTCCCTCTTTTGGCGCGAATAATTGTTTGTAAATCTATAAAATATTGAAAATCAGCTCTTTCATGGAAAATAATGAAAGGGGTTTCGTGTATATAGATACTACGGGTAATTCCGTCTCAAAAGTAAATAAGAATATTTTGCATTACGCTGTGAAAAGATATACCAGCGTTGCAGTTAGGTTAGATCACAGATTAGTAGACTGAAGATTAGAGATTAATAAACAAATGAATGGTAAGATATTCGGATAACAGCGCCAAAGTTTTCTTAACATTTTTCTTACATCATTTTTTGTCTCGTATCTCAAATCTCAATATCTCGCATCTTTCCTGATATTTTTTAATGAATCAAAATATTTTTTAACCCTTTCTTAAAAGTTTTATGAGTAAAACAACAGCAACTACAAGGGGGAATCAGAGAGTTAACTTCTCATCAGCTAAAGGAAAAATCATTACTCCGGACTTCCTGGACATCCAGCTTGAGTCTTTCAGAGATTTTTTCCAGCTTGATACCCTTCCAGAAGACAGAACAGATGAAGGTTTGTACAGAACCTTCCAGGAAAATTTCCCAATTACAGATTCTAGAAATCAGTTTGTATTGGAATTTATTGATTATCTGGTAGATTCTCCACGTTATTCAATTAACGAGTGTGTGGAAAGAGGACTGACGTATTCAGTGCCCCTTAAAGCAAGACTTAAATTGTATTGTACAGACCCTGAACACGAGGATTTCCAAACTGTAGTTCAGGATGTATATTTAGGCCCGGTTCCTTATATGACGCCTAGTGGATCTTTCATCATCAACGGTGCAGAAAGAGTTATTGTTACCCAGCTTCACCGTTCACCTGGTGTATTCTTCGGGCAGACTTACCACGCAAACGGAACTAAATTGTACTATTCAAGAATCATCCCTTTCAAAGGATCTTGGATGGAATTTACAACCGATATCAACAGCGTAATGTACGCGTATATCGACCGTAAGAAAAAGTTACCATTAACGACTCTATTAAGAGCTATCGGTTATGAATCTGATAAGGATATCCTTCAGATCTTCGACCTTGCTGAAGAAGTGAAAGTTTCTAAGGCTGCTCTTAAAAAAGTAGAAGGAAGAACTTTGGCTGCGAGAGTACTGAACACTTGGTTCGAGGATTTCGTAGACGAAGATACTGGTGAAGTAGTTTCTATTGAAAGAAACGAGATCATCTTAGACAGAGAAACTATTCTTGAAAAAGAACATTTAGATCTTATTCTTGATGCAGGTGTGAAATCTATCCTGATTCACAAAGAAAATGCAAATGAATTCTCTATCATTCAGAATACATTACAGAAAGACCCTACCAACTCTGAAAAAGAAGCGGTAGAATACATCTATCGTCAGTTAAGAAATGCAGATCCACCCGATGAAGAAACTGCAAGAGGAATCATTGAAAAATTATTCTTCTCAGAGCAGAGGTATTCATTAGGTGAAGTTGGACGTTACAGGCTAAACAAAAAGTTAGGTCTTAATATTCCTACTACCACTGAAGTTCTTACAAAAGAAGATATCATTGCTATCGTAAGACACCTGATCGAGCTTGTAAACTCTAAGGCTGAGGTTGATGATATTGACCACTTATCTAACAGAAGAATCAAGACTGTTGGAGAGCAGTTAGCAGGACAGTTCGGTGTAGGTCTTTCAAGAATTGCAAGAACGATCAAAGAAAGAATGAACGTTAGAGATAACGAAATCTTTACTCCACTTGATCTTGTAAATGCTAAGACATTAACATCAGTAATTAACTCGTTCTTCGGTACCAACCAGCTTTCTCAGTTCATGGACCAAACCAACCCACTATCAGAAATCACGCACAAGCGTAGACTTTCTGCACTAGGGCCTGGTGGTTTATCAAGAGAAAGAGCAGGTTTCGAGGTTCGTGACGTTCACCATACCCACTACGGAAGAATTTGCCCGATTGAAACTCCGGAAGGACCAAACATCGGTTTGATTTCATCTTTAGGTATTTATGCTAAAATCAATACTTTAGGTTTCATCGAAACGCCATACAGAAAAGTAGAAAACAGTAAGGTAGACCTTAATGCAGATCCTATTTATCTGAATGCAGAAGATGAAGAAGACAAAGTAATTGCTCAGGCTAACGTTGAGTTGAATGATGGCGGAGAATTCTTAACAGACAGAATTATTGCAAGACTGGATGGTGACTATCCGGTGGTTGAGCCTTCTCAGGTAAACCTTATCGACGTTGCACCAAACCAGATCTCCGGTATCTCAGCTTCATTGATTCCATTCCTGGAGCATGATGATGCGAACCGTGCATTGATGGGATCCAACATGATGCGTCAGGCAGTTCCTCTATTGAAGCCACAAGCTCCAATCGTTGGTACAGGCCTGGAACAGCAGGTTGCTAAAGATTCAAGAATCTTGATCAATGCTGAAGGTACAGGTACTGTAGAGTACGTAGATGCTGATATGATCACCATCAAATATGAAAGAAGTGATGACGAAGATTTAGTACAATTTGAGTCTGCTACTAAAACATATAAACTGACTAAGTTCAGAAAAACCAATCAGAGTACGACCATTACTCTAAGACCAAACGTAAGAGTAGGTGAAACGGTACATAAAGGACAGGTTCTTTGTGACGGTTATGCTACTGAAAACGGAGAATTGGCTCTTGGTAGAAACTTGGTGGTAGCGTTCATGCCTTGGAAAGGGTATAACTTTGAGGATGCAATTGTAATCAATGAAAAAGTTGTACGTGAAGACTGGTTTACTTCAATCCACGTAGATGAGTACTCTCTTGAGGTTCGTGATACCAAACTAGGTATGGAAGAACTGACAGCAGATATTCCTAACGTTTCTGAAGAAGCGACTAAAGATCTTGACGAAAACGGTATGATCAGAATTGGTGCTGAAGTGAAGCCTGGAGATATTATGATCGGTAAGATCACTCCAAAAGGTGAATCTGACCCAACTCCTGAAGAAAAACTTCTTAGAGCAATCTTTGGTGACAAAGCCGGTGATGTTAAAGATGCTTCATTAAAAGCAGATTCATCATTAAGAGGTGTTGTGATCAACAAGAAATTGTTCTCAAGAAACATTAAAGATAAAAAGAAAAGAACTGAAGAAAAACTTAAACTTGAAGAGATTGAAAACACTTACAAGGCTAAGTTTGATGAGTTGAGAAACACTTTAATTGAAAAATTAAATACACTGGTAGGTGGTAAAACTTCTCAGGGAGTTACCAACGACCTTGATGAAGAAATCATCGGTAAAGGTGTGAAGTTCACTCATAAATTATTGACTTCAGTTGAAGATTACGTAAACGTAAGCGGAGCAGACTGGACGGTAGATAATGAGAAGAATGAATTGGTAAAACAGTTGATTCACAATTATAAGATCAAGTTTAACGATATTCAGGGAGTTAAAAACCGTGAGAAATTTGCAATTTCAATTGGAGATGAACTTCCGGCAGGTATCATGAAACTGGCTAAAGTTTACATTGCTAAGAAACGTAAACTGAACGTAGGAGATAAAATGGCAGGACGTCACGGTAACAAAGGTATCGTTTCAAGAATCGTTCGTGAAGAAGATATGCCATTCCTTGAAGACGGAACACCGGTAGATATCGTATTGAATCCACTTGGAGTACCTTCCCGTATGAACATCGGACAGATTTATGAAACAGTTCTTGGTTGGGCTGGTCAGAAACTGGGAATGACGTTCGCTACGCCGATTTTCGATGGAGCAACTCTTGATCAGATCACTGAATATACAGAGAAAGCAGGTCTTCCTAAATTCGGTCACACTTACCTTTATGATGGAGGTACAGGAGAAAGATTTACCCAGGCTGCAACAGTAGGTATTATCTATATGTTGAAATTGGGACACATGGTTGACGATAAAATGCACGCGCGTTCTATCGGTCCTTACTCATTGATTACTCAGCAGCCGTTAGGAGGTAAAGCTCAGTTCGGTGGTCAGAGATTCGGAGAGATGGAGGTTTGGGCTCTTGAAGCATTTGGAGCATCCAATATCCTTAGAGAGATCTTGACTGTGAAGTCTGATGACGTGATTGGTAGAGCGAAAACTTATGAAGCAATTGCAAAAGGTGAATCTATGCCTGAACCAGGTATTCCGGAATCATTCAATGTACTACTTCATGAACTACAAGGACTTGGACTTGATGTAAGATTGGAGGAGTAAATTAAGATTTAATTACTGAAAATTAAAGTATTAATGAACTCCGAGATGATAAGAGAGAAAGTAATCTTTCAATCTTTAATCTTTTAATCAAAATTTAAATTATGTCATCAAATAAAAATAAATCAAGTAGATTTAATAAAATAACCATCGGTTTAGCTTCACCGGAATCGATTCTGCAGGAATCGAGAGGAGAGGTTTTAAAACCGGAAACTATTAACTACAGAACTCACAAACCTGAAAGAGACGGGTTGTTCTGTGAAAAGATCTTTGGTCCTGTAAAGGATTACGAATGTGCTTGTGGTAAATACAAGAGAATTCGTTACAAAGGGATCGTTTGTGACCGTTGTGGGGTAGAGGTTACGGAGAAAAAAGTACGTAGAGAAAGAATCGGACATATTGGTCTGGTTGTTCCTATTGCTCACATTTGGTATTTCCGTTCTTTACCAAACAAAATTGGTTACCTTTTAGGAATTCCTTCTAAGAAATTAGACATGATCATCTACTACGAAAGGTATGTAGTGATTCAGCAGGGTATTGCTAAAAAATTAGACGGTTCTGATTTCGATAACATGGAATTCCTTACAGAAGAAGAGTACCTTGACATCATGGAAACTCTTCCTGCGGAAAACCAGTATCTTGATGATTCCGATCCAAACAAATTCATCGCCAGAATGGGTGCTGAAGCAGTTGAAGATCTTTTAAAAAGAATCGATCTTGATGCATTGTCTTTCGACTTGAGACACAAAGCTCACAACGAAGGTTCTAAGCAAAGAAGAACTGAAGCTCTTAAAAGATTGAATGTTGTAGAAGCATTGAGAGGTGCTAATACAAGAATGATCAACAGACCAGAGTGGATGATCATGCGTGTGCTTCCTGTTATACCACCAGAACTAAGACCATTAGTTCCATTGGATGGAGGACGTTTCGCAACTTCTGACCTAAATGATCTTTACAGAAGAGTTATTATCAGAAACAACCGTCTGAAAAGACTATTGGAGATCAAAGCTCCTGAAGTAATCTTGAGAAACGAGAAGCGTATGCTTCAGGAATCAGTAGATTCATTATTCGATAATACAAGAAAATCTTCTGCTGTAAAATCTGAATCAAACAGACCATTGAAATCACTTTCTGATTCATTGAAAGGTAAGCAAGGTCGTTTCCGTCAGAACTTACTAGGGAAAAGGGTAGACTACTCTGCGCGTTCTGTAATTGTTGTAGGTCCAAACTTACAGCTTCACGAATGTGGTATTCCTAAAGATATGGCAGCGGAACTTTACAAACCGTTCATCATCAGAAAACTGATTGAAAGAGGAATTGTAAAAACCGTGAAATCTGCAAAGAGAATCATCGACAGAAAAGAGCCTGTAGTATATGATATCCTTGAAAACGTGATGAAAGGTCACCCTGTTCTACTGAACAGAGCACCTACCCTTCACAGACTGGGGATTCAGGCATTCCAGCCTAAAATGATTGAAGGTAAAGCGATCCAGCTTCACCCGTTGGTAACAACAGCATTCAACGCCGATTTCGATGGTGACCAGATGGCGGTACACTTGCCATTAGGACCAGAAGCGATCCTTGAAGCTCAGTTATTGATGCTAGGTTCTCAGAACATCCTGAACCCTGCAAACGGTTCTCCTATTACTGTACCTTCTCAGGACATGGTTCTTGGTCTTTATTTCATGACCAAAGAATTGAGCTCTACAGAAGATATGAAAGTTTTAGGTGAAGGCCTTGCATTCTATTCTCCTGAAGAAGCGGAAATCGCTTATGCTGAAGGTAGAGTTTCATTGAATGCTAAAGTAAGATGTAGACTACCGGTTAAAGAAGATGGTGAAATCAAAACAAAATTGATCGAAACTTCTTTAGGTAGAATTTTATTCAACCAAATTGTTCCTAAACAATCAGGATACGTTAATGAACTTTTAACGAAGAAATCACTGAGAAACATTATTGGTAGAGTCTTGGCAGATACGGATTTCCCTACAACAGTGAAATTCTTGGATGCAATGAAGGACTTAGGATATTCAAACGCATTCAAAGGAGGTCTTTCGTTCTCATTAGGTGACATTGTGGTTCCTGTTGAGAAGAAAAAAATGATTGCTACATCAATTGAAACAGTAGACGAAATTAGAGCCAACTATAACATGGGTCTAATTACAGATACAGAACGTTATAACCAGGTAATCGACGTTTGGACAAATACCAACGCAGGATTAACTGAAATGATCATGGGTAGAATGAAAACCGATCAAGGTGGATTCAACTCTGTATATATGATGCTTGATTCTGGTGCGAGGGGTTCAAAAGAACAGATCCGTCAGTTATCAGGGATGAGAGGTTTGATGGCAAAACCGCAAAAAGCTGGTTCTACCGGTGCGGAAATTATCGAAAACCCGATTCTTGCTAACTTTAAGGAAGGTCTTTCCATCCTTGAGTACTTTATCTCTACTCACGGTGCCCGTAAGGGTCTTGCGGATACCGCACTGAAGACTGCCGATGCCGGTTACCTTACAAGAAGATTGGTAGACGTTGCTCAGGACGTTATCGTTACTGAGGACGACTGTGGTACTCTAAGAGGTACTGAAGTTACTGCACTTAAGAAAAATGATGAGATTGTTGAAAAAATCTCAGAAAGAATCTTAGGTAGAGTTTCTCTTCATAATATCTATGATCCAGAAACAGATGAGGTCATTGCTGAAGCAGATGAGATCATCAATGAAGCATTGGCGAAGAAAATTGAAGCTGCTGGATTAGAGTTTGTTGAAGTTCGTTCTCCACTTACTTGTGAAACCAAAAAAGGAATCTGTGCTAAATGTTATGGTAGAAACCTGGCAACTGGTAAAATGATTCATATGGGTGAAGCAGTAGGTGTTATTGGAGCACAGTCAATTGGGGAACCGGGTACTCAGCTTACGTTGAGAACTTTCCACCAAGGGGGGGTATCCACGAACGTTTCAGAAAACCCATCTATTGTTGCAAGAAGAGACGGTATCGTAGAATTGGATGAAGTAAGAACAATTACTTCTGAAGATGAAAACGGTAATACTGCAGAAGTAGTAGTTTCCCGTACAACAGAATTTAGATTGGTTACTGATAACGAGCAGAGAACACCAATGATGATTGCTAACGTACCTTACGGTTCTCAGTTATTAGTTAAACCTGGTGATAAAGTGAAGAAAGGGGATACTATTGCGAAATGGGATCCATATAATGCGGTAATTATTGCTGAAACTGCAGGTAAAGTAGAATACGAGGATATTATCCAAGGTATTTCATTCCAGCTTGAAATTGACGAACAGACAGGATTTGAAGAGAAAGTAATCTCTGAATCCAGAAATAAGAAAGCCGTACCTACTTTGAAAGTGGTAGATTCTAAAGGAGTTGAGCAGAAAGGTTACAACTTACCGGTAGGAGCCCACTTAATGGTAAACGATGGTGAAAAAATTAAGGCTGGTAAAGTCTTAATCAAAATCCCAAGAAAATCTGCAAAAGCAGGGGATATCACAGGAGGTCTTCCGAGAGTTACCGAATTATTCGAAGCAAGAAACCCTTCAAACCCAGCGGTTGTTACTGAAATCGACGGGGTAGTTTCTTACGGAAAAATTAAGAGAGGTAACCGTGAATTGATTGTTGAGGCTAAAACTGGTGAAAGAAAAATTTATTTAGTTAAATTATCTAACCAGATTCTTGTTCAGGAGAATGACTTCGTAAGAGCTGGTTCGCCACTTTCTGACGGATCTATCACTCCGGACGATATCTTAAGAATTAAAGGTCCAACAGCTGTTCAGGAATATCTTGTCAATGAAATTCAGGAGGTTTACCGTCTTCAGGGGGTAAAAATCGATGATAAGCACTTCGAGATCATCGTAAGACAGATGATGACGAAAGTATCTATCGTAGACGGAGGTGATACTCAGTTCCTTGAAGGAGCACTTGAGCATAAATTCGACTTCCTGGAGGAAAACAACAGAGTATTCGGCCTTAAAGTAGTAGTGGAAGCTGGTGATTCTAAAGAATTCAAACCAGGTCAGATGATTACTGCAAGAGAATTGAGAGACGAAAACTCTAAGTTGAAGCGTGAGGACCAGAAATTAGTAGAAGTAAGAGATGCTTTACCAGCTACAGCAACGCCTGTACTTCAAGGTATTACAAGAGCAGCTCTTCAGACTAAATCATTCATGTCTGCAGCATCATTCCAGGAAACAACTAAGGTTCTTAACGAGGCAGCAGTTGCTGGTAAAATTGACTTCCTTGGTGGTCTTAAAGAAAATGTAATTGTAGGACACAGAATCCCTGCAGGTACAGGTCTTAAAGAATACCAGAATGTAATTGTAGGTTCTAAGAAAGAATTCGAAGACCTTAACTAAAATTAATGATTTGAAATTTGAGATTTGGAATTATTTTTATACTTTCACAATCTCAAATTTCGAATTTTAAAAACATATTTTATAACAATGGACAACAATCAAAACCAAAATCAAGATCCAAACAACATCAACATCCAACTTAACGAGATGGTAGCTTCAGGTGTTTATTGCAACCTAGCACTAGTAAACCATTCTCCATCTGAGTTTGTTGTGGATTTTATCCAATTAATGCCAGGTGTACAGCAAGCGAACGTGCGTTCAAGAGTAATTCTTGCTCCACTTCACGCTAAAAGAGTACTATCTGCTCTTCAACAGAATATTGCTAACTATGAGCAGCAGTTCGGAGAAATCAAAGAAGTTGAGCCTTTCGTATTAGGAGGAAACAACGTACAAGCATAAGATTTCTTTTAAAAATAAATAGAATGCCTCAATGTAAATTGAGGCATTTTTTGTTAGGATACGATACCTGTATATATAATTCACAGACCCGTTACTTTTTCTGATCTTCTGTTTTTTTTATCAATTTTTTCTCAAGTAGCCTCTTTAAAATGTTAAAAATGTAATTTTTCATGTTTTTATTGATTTTAATTACAAATTGGTAAATATTTATTTGTGTTATTGAGAAAAATTCATTTTACTTAGTTAAATTTGCAAAAAATACGAATGGAAATGAAACTCTACCCAGTCGCCGCAGTTTTACTCTGTATGAATGTGTATGCACAAAAACAAAGCATACTTGAAACCAATCAAAAGCATTTACAAGAGCTTTATGCCAAATACGAAAAAGACCTTAAAAAGGTCCATAAAAATGGCAAAGCAGCAGGAATACCTCCTAACTTGTATAATGAAGAAGATTATAAAAGAACCATGGATCCTGTAACGGGACGAACCAATTTTGACGGATTGGTAAAAGTAAATAAAGACATTGCTACGGGAAAATATAAAGCAACCCAGCCTATGTCTTTTATTTCCAATAACCAGGGTTCTTCCTCAGGAAAAATAATCAATGAGCCTTGGATTGAAAGAGGACCATACAGTGTAGGAGGCAGAACAAGAGCAATAATGTATGATCCAAATGATGCTACGGGAAAGAGAGTTTTCGCAGGAGGAATTTCCGGTGGACTCTGGGTAAATCAGGATCCTTCCGTAAGTACCAATGAATGGGCGCCATTAAGTACATTCTGGGCAAACACTTCGATCTCATGTATTACTTATGATCCTAATAATTCTCAGATCTTTTATGTAGGCACTGGAGAGGCTCCAACTGCTGATGCTGTAGGGTCAGGTATATGGAAAACAACAGATGGTGGAACAACATGGACACAAATCTTTACGATTCCCGTAACCTATTCTTCCTCCGGAATCAGAAACGGAAATTTCTATATTAATGATATTAAAGTAAGAAATAATAATGGAATTTCTGAGGTGTATGCAGGCGTAAGTGGTTCTTATGTGGGAATTTCATTCAATGACGGATGGCAGGGGCTGAGCCAGGCAGGATTATATAAATCTACTGATGGTGGAACCACTTTTACTAAAAACAGCAATTTGCTGGCATTAAATACAACAACGAATACGACCAGTACAACAGGTTATTCTATTCAGCAGATAGAAATCGGAGCAGATAATGCAATATGGGTTTCTACCAGATCTTCCAGATTTACTAATATAGATTCCGGAGGTAGGATTTTTAAATCTACAGATGGGGATACTTTCAATCAGGTGTATAATGTGGGAAATACAGGGGCAAGAGTAAATTTTTGCCTTTCTAAAACAGATGCCAATAAAGTGTATGCTTTTATGCAGGGAGTGAACGTTACAGAACCTATTAGAATCTCAAGATCTACAGATGGTGGCGTAACCTGGCAGGCTACTAATGATCCAACCCCGGTTTTGACATTGCCAGTTGCCACAGATACCAGTATTCCTGCTAATGACTTTACAAGAGGTCAGTCTTTCTATGATCTTATTATTGCGGCAGATCCTCAAAACGATAATACACTGTATATCGGAGGGATTGATTTATATAAATCGACGAATGGAGGAGGCAGTTGGACGCAGATTTCAAAATGGTCCAATAATAACAATATGGCCAATCTTCCGGTGTCTACAGTGCATGCTGATCAGCATACAATAATATTCAACCCTTTTAATAATTATGCTACCGGCCAGATGTTGTTTGGTAATGATGGCGGAATTTATTTTGCAGCCAATAAAACAAACATTGGAACAGTAGGAGGTTTTTGTAGCAAGAAATACGAGATATAACGTAACACAATTTTACAGTGCCATGCTGAATCCTACAAAAACGCCATCGAATGAAGAATTATTAGCCGGGGCGCAGGATAATGGTTCATGGTGGCTGTATGGGGTGCCTCCTGCCAATGGTTTCCTTACCAGCCAGGCTGCGACAGGAGGAGATGGAATGTATACGGAATATGATGATCAAGATAATTATGAGATTTCGAGCTATACTAATAATAACCATTATTTATTGACTAACAGTGCTAATTATATTATAAAATCTGCTTCTGATAGAAACTTAGGACATTTTGTGAATGAGCTGGCATTAGACAGAATAAATGATGTATTCTTTTCTTATCGTTCTGGACTTACAATTTTTAGAGCAAATGGCCTGTCTTCCACTGCTACAACTGCAACATTGACAAATACTCAGATGACCGTAGGAACAGCACAATCTGGTGAGCAAGTTTCGTGGTTGAAAGTTTCTCCTTATACAACAGCTTCTACTACACTTTTTGTAGGAACCAACTTAGGAAGAATCTTTAAAATCACTAATGCAAATACCACCTCGTATGTTTCTACAGCCATCACATCCCCTGCAACAGGAACAATTTCTGATATAGAATTTGGAGCTAATGAAAATGAAATTCTTGCTACATTATCGAATTATAATGTAGTGAGTGTATTTTATTCTGCAGACGGAGGAGCTACATGGCAAAATAAAGAAGGAAACCTTCCGGACATGCCTGTGAGAACCATTTTACGAAATCCTGATAATGCTAATGAAGTATTGGTAGGCACAGAAATGGGAGTTTGGGGAACCATGAATTTCCTTGCTGCAACGCCTAGCTGGGCTTCAGTAACAGGAAATATAGGAAATATTAGAATTACCAATTTAGATTATAGACCTTCTACCAAGACCGTATTGGTTTCCACTTATGGAAGAGGAGCCTGGACAACACAGAATACCAATACTACTTTGGCAACAATAGATACCCAATCTAAAAAAGACATGTATAGACTATATCCTAACCCTTCAAAAGGAATCTCGCATCTGAGATTTGATACGGCTAAATACAGCAGTGTGGATATAACGATTGTTGATAGCTCAGGAAGATTGATCTACAACAAGAAAAATGTGAAGTCTGATGAAGAATTCGGACAAAAACTAACCCCTGGAAATTATATACTGAAAGCTGAGTCTAAAGGCGAAACAGTATATAGTGGTAACTTCCTGGTATTGGGACGCATAGGAGGTGATGATGATTAAAAAAAATGAATAATCAATTATTATTAATAGTATTTGGGGTACTGGTTTCCTGTGGGGTGCCAGTATCCTCTTTATATAAAGATAAAATGCTATCCGTGATTTCTGCTGAGAAAACAGAATGGGTAGGAGGAAGGGCAGGAGTAAAAGGAGCGATGTATATTGTTCAGCTGAAGAAAAAAAACAATAGTATCATTATTGTAAAAACATTAAAAGCAGAAGGAAATATAATTTCATTTGCTCAGAATAATTCAGGAAATACAATTGTAATAAGAGGAAACCTCCCTTATAAAAATAAAGAAGAGAACATGGTTGCTGATCCTGTACCAACGGGAAATTCTGATTCTCAAAATTTAAATCCTAAAGATAATTGGATAGAATATACCGTTAAAGGATCTAAAATATCCAACAGAATAAATATTCCAAAATTTATTTCTGTACAACCTTCAGGAGATTCTGTTCCTTAAATAAACTTTCTTTGAATAAAAAACTACTTTTTATTTTTTTATGTCTTCTGGTCATCATGTTATTCAATAATATGATATACTCTGTTATTTTTCACTTAAAAAGAGAGCTATATGAAGCTACACAATACAGTGTAAGCCATCACGCTTTAAAAGAATCAGAGATCAAGTGCTTTACTGAAAAAGATATGGCAGCTGCAGAATGGAAGGAAGAAAAAGAATTTACTCTGAATGGATATTCCTATGATGTCATTAAAGTCAGCCTTGTAAATGGTGAAAAATATTTTGTTTGTTATATGGACAAAAAAGATATCATCATCAATTCTATATTAGATTTCTCAAAAAAATTGAGCATTAAAAAAACATATGTGTGGCGCCAGATAAATCTTCCTGTACATGAGAAAAATGTACTCAAAACATCAGGCCTTTTTACTGTTTTTGATAGAAAAGAATTTCATTTTTTTTTAGCTCAGTATTTAAACATACTACCTCATCATTACAACCCAATAAATAAGACTCATTATTTATCCATTATTATTCCTCCACCTGAAACAGGATTTGTTTTATAAGGTGATTAGAATATTAATGGTAACAAATTTTAAATAATGAAAAAATATATATGCATAGCAGCTATGTTAGGCTGTTCTATTGTACATGCTCAGCAAACACAGCAAGGATCAATTGATGAAATTAATATCCTTGGAAGAAAAAAAATAAAACAGGAACGTGCAGAGTTCAAAAGACATGCGCAGTCTGTAGAAACACTTTCTGAAGAAGATCTTAACAGAAACAACCCCGCAGCAATTGATCAGACTTTGTCTACTATGCCGGGTCTTCAGGTAGATAAGCGAACTAATTTCGGAGGACAAAGACTTGTTTTAAGAGGATATGGAAACGACCAGAAATTCAATAACTGGGGCGTAAAAGCTTATTGGAATAACATGCCACTAACAACAGCTGAGGGGATCACGGTTCTGGATGATGTTGATTTTGCGTATGTAACGAATGTAGAAGTGATCAAAGGACCTGCAGCTACCATGTATGGAGGTGGAGTAGGTGGAGCGGTACGCTTTTATACCCGTCCGGATTTTACAAAAGGAATATCTGTATCCGAAAACGCAATGTTTGGAGCTTTTAAGACCTTTCAGTCAAGAACACAATTGAATGTTGCAGATGATAATTACTCTGTCAGTGCTGCATATGGGCATCTTGAAACAGATGGCTACAGGCCGAATGGAAGTGGGCTAAAAAACTTTTTCAATGTAAACGGAACTGTTAAATTAAGTAAGAAAGACCAGTTAAGTTTCTTTGCAAGCCAGGCTTATTCCTATGAACATACATCAGGGCAGATTTCATATGATGATTATTATGCTGGTATTGATAATGGAAACCCTGCATATATCCGTAAAAATTCCGGAACAAAAATAAAATCAACCAGAGTAGGATTGAGTAATATGGCGAGTCTTACCTCCAATTTAAGAAACTATACCACCTTATTTTATTATAACGGAAATACAGAAAGCGTTTCTGCCGGAGCCTATGGAATTACAAGTTCTCCGAATGTAGGGTTGCGTTCCACTTTTACATTAAAGAACGAATTTAAAGATTTCGAAAACCGTTTGGATTTTGGTGCAGAAATACAAAACTCTGTTTCTACAACCTCCAGCTACCGTTTTACAGGCTCAGAAACACAGCCCTTACAAACAACCGGGATGAGCGGAGCTTCCTACTTTAAATACAATAATAACCAGTCCACTTATTTTGTGATAGATTATCTTACGTACAAACCCTGGGGACTTACATTACTTGCCGGTATAAGTGCCAATAGAACTAATTATGACAGGAAAGATCTATATGCACTACCTGATTTAATTCCAGGACGTAAGGATCAGTCATTTGAAAAAAAGTTCGACGTAGCCTATACTCCGCATTTTGCCTTACAGAAAGAATGGAAACATCAGATCTTTAATTTGAGTTACAGCGAAGGATATAATTCTCCTACTGCCGCTTCGTCATTTATTACAGCTACGAATACAGTTAATGATGATTTAAAACCGGAACGTGCAAAAATGATAGATTTCAGTGTACACGGACTTTTATTGAATACGAAATTAGATTATCGTATTTCTGCATTCAGAATAGATTATTCTAATAAACTTTCGCAGTTGCTTATTCCGGGCAATACTAATGGACAAACCTATTGGGCAAATACAGGAAGTCAGAAAAACACAGGATTGGAATTCAGTGTAGGATATCAGTATAGAACAGATAATTCGTTTATTGAGAGAGTTGTTCCGTTTGTAAATCTTTCTTACTATGATGCGAAATACAAAGATTTTAAAACAAGATTATTGGGTGGTGATAAAGTATATGATCATAAAACAGTAGTAGGAGTTCCAAGAAATAAATATGCTGTAGGTTTGGATATTTATACAAAGCCAGGTTTTTATCTTGTCAATACTTATAATTATCTTGGAAATGTATATTCCGACTTCGACAATACTAACCGTGTAAAAGGTTTTGGACTGCTTAATTCAAAACTTGGCTTTAAAAAAACCTTTAACAAACTAGATGTTGATGTCTATGTAATGGGAAATAACCTGACCAATGAAATCAACTACACCTTTTTATTTCTGGGAAATAGCATTAATGACTCGGATGCTGGCAGTGGCTACCCTAAAGGAACGGCAACAGACCTTAATCCCGGACCTGATAAAGCTTACTTCTTTTATGGTGTAAATCTAAAATATAGATTTTAAAAATAAAAAAAACTGTTTCATTCTTATGAAGCAGTTTTTTATTGTTTTTCAGGAATATATACCGTAATGGAGAAATTAATCAGATTCTTTTGTTGATAATAAAAGAATTTTAATTTTTTACCACATCAGGTGCCTATTTTATATATTTGCTTTAGAAAATGATATAGAAAGTATGGTAAATAATCAATTCATTATTGGGAAATTTGGATTCTTGGGTCAGGATTTCCTAAAAGAGCTGCATGCTAATGCAGTGATCACTGATATAAAGGCAAAAACTGAAATTATCAGGGAGGGACAAAAAAATAAATATGTACCTTTTCTGATCAAAGGTTCCATCAAAGTTTTTACCCTTAATGACGGAAGAGAGCTCATCTATTATTATATAAAGCCGAATGACAGCTGCCTGATGACCTTTTCCTCAATTTTTACAGATTATACAAGCAGAATATATGCTGTTGCAGAAGAAGAATCAGAAGTTATCCTGATCCCCGTTTCTGTGATACATGAGTGGCTCATTCGTTTTCCTGAGATCAACAAAATATTTTATCATGAATATGATAAGCGATTTATAGATGTGATGAATATGGTCAATGATGCCGTATTCCACAGGTTGGATAAGAGAGTGCTGAACTATATCCGGCAGCAGATTTCCATTACAGGAAACAATCCTCTAAAGATTACACACCGCGAAATAGCCAGTAATTTGGGTACATCCAGAGAAGTTGTAAGCAGAGTTTTAAAAAAGATTGAAAATGAAGGTGAGATTTTACAAACCAAAGAAGGGATCAAAATTCCTGTAAATGAAAATGTTAGCCCTATCTAATATATGATGTTTTAATGGTTTTATATTTATCATTGATAAAAACAATTTGTTCGGTGACTTTTATCACGTACTTTTGAATTTATAACGCAATAGTTTTGTCATATCATAATTTAAATCAAATTGTATATGACAAAAACTCTCTTATTTTTGTCGGTATTTGCATCAGGTCTTGCCTCGGCACAGGAAGACCTCCTGAAAGATATTGACACCCTCAAAACAACTACAGAAACTTCACAACCCGCCTTTAAAGCCCTGCAGATCGTCACGGGTCAGTCGACTAAACTTTCCGCTAAAAACGAATGGTACATTGTTGTAGCACACCGTTTCGGAGATGTAAGCACCGGCTTTAAAAATTTTTTCGGTCTTGATGATGCATCCACTAAATTAGGGGTGATCTATGGTATTACAGACAAAATTTCGGTCAGCCTTTCCCGGGAAACAAATTTGAAAACCTTTGAAGGTGCTGTAAAATACAAACTCATCAATCAGACTGAGAATTTTCCGGCAGATATTGTAGGCTACAATGTAATGGCCTTAAACACTGATCTGGATAAAGATAATTATCCCCATCTCAAATTCAGTGACAGGCTTGCTTACCTTACACAGGCTTTAATCTCAAGAAGGTTCAATGATCAGTTTTCATTACAGTTAACGCCTTCTTTTGTTCATAAAAATCTTTACGATCCCGCTATAGAAGACAAAAATCAGTTTCTAACCGGATTAGGAGGAAGATATAAAATTTCCAAAAGAATCTCTCTGAATGCAGAATATTTTGTGAATTTCGACAATCACAGTTTCTATAAAAATCCACTTTCATTAGGAATCGATATAGAAACCGGGGGACATGTTTTCCAGCTTTTATTTACCAATTCCCAGCTTAATTCAGATATCGGCTACCTCTCCAATGCTGCTGGAAAGTGGGAAAAGGGACAGATTTTCTTTGGGTTTAATCTTTATAGAGTTTTTTAAGATGAAGAAGATACTATACATATTGTCGTCAGCCGCTTTATTTACAGCTTGTGACAGCAGAACCTATGAAGAGATTTCAGATAATACACCCATTACGGTACCCGTTAGATACAACGCAGACGTGAAAACCATTGTTGATAATAACTGTATCGGTTGTCATTCGGCAGGAAGCTTTAAGCCTCTGACCACTTATACTGATGTTAAAAATAATATTGACGGTATTATAGACAGGATAACGAGACCAAACGGAGATCCGGGTAAAATGCCGCAGGGAGGCTCCCTGTCCCAAACCCAGATCAATATCTTCATAAAATGGAAAGCCGACGGGCTTACTGAAAATTAAAAATATTTAATATGAAAAGATTGGTATTAATGAGTGCCGTACTGTTCTTTACAGGCTTTGTTTCAGCCCAGAAATACAGTTCCAAAACCGGTAATGTAACCTTCGAGGCATCTGTGCCCCTTTTCGAAGATGTCTATGCAAAAGATGACAACAATATTGTCGTGCTGAATACGGATAACGGAGAAATAGCTTCCGTTTCTGCGGTGACAAACTTCCATTTTAAAACTAAATTAATGGAAGAGCATTTCAATGAAAGCTATGCAGAAACAGCAAAATATCCCAAGACCACCTTTAGAGGGAAGCTCTTAAATTTTGACAAAACAAAACTTAGCACTTCACCCCAGAAATATACCATTCAGGGAACTTTGAATTTCCATGGAGTAGATAAAGCTGTGTCTTCAATTGCTTCGGTTTATGCTAAAGACGGGAAAATTTATGTGCAAGGAAAATTTGTAGCAAGACCGGTAGATTTCAAGGTGACCATTCCTAAAATGGTTACAAAGAAAGTAGCAGAAAATGTAAATGTTGAATATAATTATATACTTGTAAAGCAATGAAAAACATAGTCTTTATTATAAGTGTTTTCCTGAGCTTTTCAGTAATGTCCGCCCAGGAAAAGGTAAAATCTATATTTGATATTGCCAGAAGCGGAACCGTAGCTGAAGTAAATGACCTTATGAAACAAAATCCGGATATTATTAATCAGACCAATGAAAATGGATTTTCACCTCTTATTCTTGCATGCTACAGAGGAAATATAGGAGTAGCTGATTTCTTGATGGATAAAGTAAAAGATATTAATTATAATTCTTCGATGGGAACTGCGCTTATGGCAGTTGTGTATAAAGGCGATTTACAATTGACTCAAAAATTACTGGATAATAAATCGGATATAAATACCACGGATTCACAAGGGACCACACCGCTTATTTTTGCTTCAAAACTGGGAAATACGGAAATGGTGAAGCTTCTTTTAAAATATCATGCAGATAAAAATATAAAAGATAAACAAGGGAATACAGCTTTTGAATATGCCGTACTATCCAAAAAATCAGAACTTATCAATCAACTAAAAAATTAAAATATGAAAAACATTGTACTCTTTTCCTTCTTATTAATCGGTTTTTTGGGCATTTCGCAGCAAAAAACTACAGGTGATGTACCTTTATCCCCAAACAATGGGATCACGGCAAACTTTACTCTTGACAATACAACGTCTAAAGTAACTTTGGTTTTAAAAGGTCCGTCTGATAGATGGTTTGGTTTGGGAATTGGCGTTAGCGCAGGATTTAGTATGTCAGCGGGAGATGCTGTGGTTTATTCTGACGTAACAACTCCAAAACTTACCGATAGGAACTTTATAGGAACAACACAGCCTCCGTTAGATGCCTCACAAGACTGGACCATAGTAAGTGATGTTGTGGCTGGTTCTGTAAGAACTTTAACTTTAACGAGAGCTTTGACAAACTCAGATCCGAATGATTATCAAATGCCTTACGCTACTACAAATTCTATAAGTTTTGCAGGACCAAGACCGGCTACGGCAACGACAACAGTGGCTCCTCATGGCGGAACGGCGAATGTAGGATATGCTACTGCATCTTTTGCTACTGTATTAGGGGTGAATGATATTGATGCAGTAAGTAAAAAGGTAAGTCTTTATCCAAACCCTGCAAAATCAACAGTAAGTTTCAAAAATGCGGATAAAATTAAATCTATTGATATTTATGAGTCTGTGGGAAGAAAAGTAAGAACTGTAAAACCTGACGGCGAGACAGTGAATGTCAGAGATCTGAAGCCTGGTATTTATTATTTTGAAATCACTTTGAAAGACGGAAATCTGTCTTATGAAAAACTGATCAAAGAATAACACACATTATAAAACATTCATATAAATGCCTCTGAATATCCGGAGGCATTTTATTTTTTACTAAGAAACATTAAACGATAACAGCATCTGTTGTTATATCTTTGTTGTTTAGTAGAATCTTTTCCGGTTCTGCTATACTAAACCTTTTAAATTAATACATGGAGATCAGAAATTTAAAAAATATTAATGTTGAGGAACTTTTAACAGTGTTTAACAAGTCTTTCTCAGACTATGTTGTTCCTTTCCATCTATCGCTAGAGCAACTGCAATTAAAAATTGAAACAGAGAAAATAGATATGAACCTGTCTGTTGGTGTTTTTGAATCTGATAAGCTGGAGGGATTTATCCTTCAGGCCTGGAAAGAAGAAAATGGACAACATATCATTTACAATGCGGGGACAGGTATCACCAGGGAATACAGGGGAAAAGGATTAGTCAGGAAAATGTATGACTTCATTATGCCTGTATTAAAAGAAAGAAAAGCAGATGTACTTGTTCTTGAAGTGATCGACAGAAATACTCCTGCTATCAGGGCTTATGAAAACCAGGGTTTTAAAATCGTCAGAAGGCTCCTGTGTTTCAATGGAATGATTGATCTTAAGGAAAAAAATACAGAAATATTGATTGAAGAAATGGAAAACTTTCAATGGGAAGTTTTTCAGTCTTTTTGGGATATTGAACCTTCGTGGCAAAATTCTGCGGTCATACTTAGCGGTATGGAAAAAAAATACAGAATCCTGGGTGCCTACAAAAAAGAACAGCTTGTGGGATATGCTGTTTACAATTCTGAATCAAGAAAAGTATGCCAGATAGCGGTAGATAAAAATGTTAGAAGACAGGGTATTGGATCGGAACTTTTCAGAGCAATTGGATCGTTGTGTGCCGGGCAGGCCGTATCTGTAAATAATGTAGATGATATTTCTGAAAATACCTCAGCTTTTCTTGAAAGAACAGTTGGACTTAAAAACTGGATTTCACAATTTGAAATGAAGAAAGAGATTTAAAATTTCTCCAGACATTCCATATTTTCATCTGTTTTTAATATACTTTTAATCTTATAAATTTTTACGGGAAAAGTGTAGACCGTAACTTTGCGAAAAATTTAATAATGAAGCGAGGAATACAAATTGTACTGCTGTTTTTTTCTTTGGCAATCTATGCCCAGCAGGCCTATATCGATACGGCCCAGGTAGTCGTTCCAGGCCGTATAAACAATGCCGAAGCTCAGGCAAAGCCTTATGTAATCATGATCTCTACAGATGGGTTCCGTTACGATTATGCAAAGAAATATCATGCGGAAAACCTTTTAAAATTGGCATCCGGTGGCGTTCAGGCTGAAGCTATGATTCCAAGTTATCCCAGTATTACTTTTCCTAACCACTGGAGCCTTATCACGGGACTTTATCCTTCCCATCACGGGTTGATCGATAATTTTTTCTATGATTATAAAAGAAAGGAGCCCTATGCAATGAGTAATAAAAAAAATGCGGAGGACGGAAGCTGGTATGGCGGAACACCGCTTTGGGCACTGGCTGAAAAACAAGGCATGGTTTCGGCTTCCCTGATGTGGGTAGGTTCAGCAAGTGATGCAGGAGGGATGAGACCTTCCTATTATTATCCATATCATGAAAAATTTAAGCCTGCTGAAAAAGTGGAGAAAGTAGTCAACTGGCTAAAACTTCCGGCAGAAAAAAGGCCTCATTTTATATCACTTTATTTCCCTGAAGTAGATGGAAGCGGTCATCATTTCGGGCCCGACAGCAAAGAAACAGATGATGCCGTTCATCTGATTGACGGCGCTATTGGGGAACTTGTTCAGAAAGTCAATGGCCTTGGACTGAAAAATGTAAACTTTATTTTTGTTTCAGATCACGGAATGATCAAAGTGGATGGCGGAACTCCTTTGGAAATACCAGCTATGCTTTTTGATAAGAACCGTTTTGATTTTTACAATTCGCAGACTTTGCTTAGAGTCTATGTCAAAAATCCAGCTGAGGTTAAAACTGTTTATAAAGAATTGAAAGCCTCTAAAACAGACGATTATGAAGTTTATCTTGATAAAAAGCTGCCTAAATATTTGCATTTCGCCACAAGGGATGACAGGTACAACAGGATTGGACAGATCCTTCTGATTCCAAAAGCTCCAAAAATATTTTTGGAAAAAGGTAAAAAAACATCCGTAGGAAAACATGGCTACAATCCAAGGATCGTTCCTGAAATGAAAGCCACATTCTATGCGTGGGGACCGGAATTTAAGAATAATGTAGTCGTTGATGAATTTGCCAATGTCAATGTTTATCCTTTGGTTACAGAAATTCTGGGATTGAAAACAGATCAGCCTATTGATGGCAAACTGAAAGTTTTAAAGAAAACATTGAAGGAGAAAAAATAAATTAAATCTCGATTATAGATTGAGCTAAAAACAGTTTCGGCGCACCGCAGGTGCGCCGAAACTGTTTAAATTAATAAAGAAGTAAATAGCAAAAACAGTCTTAAAAAGCCATCAAAACCTTATAAGCTAAATTTAGAAGCAAACTCTTTGGCAAAGTCTTCCAATTTAGTTTCACCATCCACAACAGAACCATGCTCAATAAAATCCTTTTGTACAATCCCAGTTCTTATTCCCCTTCCCATTTCTGTATACATTTCAGCCATTTCTTGTGGAAGGCCGGCCTGAAGCATTCCGTTTAATGAATCTTCATCTTTAAATTCAACCCAGGGAAGTTCCGGTTTTCCAATAGCAGCACCAAAAATCTGAGCAAAATCTGCAGCCTTACGGATATCGCCAACAATATATCTTATGTTTTTACCGGAAGTATCTTTTACCAGTTCCTCTGCAGCAGCCTTGGCAATATCATTCGGATGGACAAGAGGAACAGATACTTCGGCAGAATAATTTCCTCCGATGATTCCTGCTCCTTTGACCAAAGGAATATCATTGAAGAAATTACTGTAAAAATATCCGGCCCTTAGCAGGGTGACATTAGTATTTTCCAGTTCATTATAAAACTTTTCAATATGGTGAAGACTTTTAATAGGACCATTCTCTACAGGAGATTCTGCTCCAATGCTGCTCAGCATGACCAGTCTTTTGGTATTGTTTCTTTTTATAGCTTCTGCGTAGTTTTTTCCTGCATTAACCGTATTTTCTACAATATTAATTCCTCCCATATTGGGTGGGGTCATAGCAAAAACAGCATCAGCTCCTTCAAAAGTTCTTACTAAAAAATCCAAATCTGTGATAGAACCGATAGCAGCCTTCGCTCCCAATGCCTCAATCTCACTGATTTTAGCTTCGTTGCTACTGATTACAGTCGGATCATGTCCTTCTGCAATAAGCTGCTGTGTTAAAGGTTTTGCCACATTACCTACTGAACCTGTGATGATAATTTTCATAATAAATATTTTTTTATTCTGATAACAAAGGTATATTTGTACTTACTTTTATACAAGTACTTACCCTAAAGTATGTATTATGACAGCCATTAAAGAAAGCTCTACCATTCAGCAGAATAAAAAATATGCCCTCGATAAATGTCCCGTTACTTATGTAATGGAAAAAATCGGTGGTTACTGGAAACCTATTATCCTGTACCAGCTCTCCAACGGAGATAAAAGATACAGTGAACTGAAACGTGCCATTCCTGCAGTGACCGAAAAAGTACTTATCCAGCATCTGAAACAGTTGGAAACGGATGGATTGGTCATCAGAACGGCAAAACCTGTCGTTCCGCCTCATGTTACTTATAAATTAAGCAAAGCAGGTGAGGGATTAATTCCCGTTATTGCCTCTTTAGCTGAATGGGCATTCCAGGATATGAAAGGGGAGTATAGCTGAATATTTTGTAAAATGTAAATGTATTTATGATAAATTTCTGAGATATATTGTAATTCTATATATAGAATTGCTGAAATTCAATAGGAATAAACTTCAGCCCGTTTAATTTTTACATCAAACCCATGGCTTTAGCCAAGCTAAAAGAATTGCCTTATTTTAAAATAAAAAAAGACTGCCCGGAGACAGTCTTTTTCGTTAAAATATATTGAGAATTACAAAGATTGCATATCAATTACAAAACGGTATTTCACGTCACTTTTGATCATTCTTTCATATGCTTCATTAATATCCTGCATTTTGATTACTTCAATTTCTGATACGATATTGTGTTTACCGCAGAAATCCAGTAATTCCTGGGTTTCAGCAATGCCACCAATCAATGAACCCGCTACAGAACGACGCTGGAAGATCATAGGTCTTGTACTCACCTCAGTTTCCTGGAATTCACCTACAAATCCTACAAGCACTAAAGTTCCGTTAAGCGTAAGCGTCTGCATATAAGGATTGATATCATGCTCGTAAGGAACCGTATCAATAATCAGGTCAAATTTTCCTTTTACACCGTCTATTTGTGAATCCTCAGTGGAAATCACAACATGATCTGCACCCAATTGTTTTGCATCCTCGGTTTTCCCCGGAGTTCTTGAAAATAAGGTTACTTCTGCACCTAATCCTTTGGCTAATTTAATGGCCATGTGTCCCAATCCGCCTAAGCCTACCACTGCCACTTTAGAGTCCGGTCCAACGTTCCAGTGTCTCAGTGGTGACCATGTGGTAATACCTGCACATAGAAGTGGTGCTACTGCCGCAAGATTCAGATTTTCAGGCACGCTTAAAACAAAATGCTCATCCACCACCACTTTCTGGGAATATCCGCCAAAAGTATGCCCCCCCAAATGCTTATCTTTTCCGTTATAGGTTCCTGTAAATCCGTTTAAGCAGTATTGTTCCAGATCCTCCTTACAGCTGTCACAATGTCCGCAGGAATCCACCATGCAGCCTACTGCAGCCAGATCTCCTACTTTAAATTTAGATACTTCATTTCCTACATTGGTAATTCTGCCGACGATTTCATGTCCTGGAACTACAGGATAAAGAGATCCTCCCCAGTCATTTCTTGCCGTGTGAAGGTCAGAGTGGCAAACCCCGCAGTATAGAATTTCAATTTCTACATCTTTTGGAGTTGTTTCCCTTCTTTCAATATTCATTTCTTTCAGGTCTGATGTTTTAGATTCAGCCCCGTACGCTTTTACTGTTAATGTGCTCATTGGTTTATTTGATTTAAGTTTAGATAAGTTTTAATTATAAATTCCTGTACTCCTCATCGCTTACAGGTTCCAGCCACTCCACAATACCGTTCTGACTATTTGGATTAATGGCAATATGTGTAAATTCACTGTCCGGACCTGCTCCATGCCAGTGGATGATGCCGGGAAGAATATTCACAACATCACCAGGCTTTAGAATCCGTGCAGGCTTGCCTTTTTCCTGGTAAAATCCCATTCCTGAAGTTACGATTAAAATCTGCCCTCCAGCGTGAGAATGCCAGTTATTTCTGCATCCCGCTTCAAAAATAACGTTTCCGATCTGGCAGTTCAGATCATCTTCATTGGGCTTTAGAATCTGCACCCATGCTGTTCCTCCGGAAAAATAAGCTTCAGGAGCTTTTTCACCCTTTGGAAAAATGTTGGTATTTAATGTTTCCATAACGATACAAAAGTCGAAACTTTCAGACAAACACAGCTTATACAGATTACCGAAATACTTACCAATTTTACAGACATCAAAAAAGATACATCGGAAAGTGGTAAATTTGAGTAAGATTAAAATGAAATTCATGGAAGATCAAGAAGTTGAAATTTATAATAGTGTATCAGAATATAATAAAATGGCCAATCAGGAAACCCTGCATCCCCTGGTAAGTGTCATTGATTTTTCAAAATCTGATCCTATTTGTCAGCATAAAAGAACCTTTGGTTTTTATACTGTTTTTTTGAAGGATGTAATGTGTGGAGACATGTTTTACGGAAAAAACAGTTACGACTATCAGGAAGGAACATTGGTTTTCATTGCCCCTGGACAGACATATGGAATTTACAATAAAGGAAATTATATCCAGCCGGCAGGTTTTGCCTTAATCTTTCATCCGGATTTAATTAAAGGAACCAATTTAGGAAAAAACATAAAAGACTATTCATTTTTCTCTTATGATGTTCATGAAGCTTTGCATCTTTCTGAAAAGGAGCGGGAAATCATTTTAGAATGTTTTAAAAATATTAAGCTTGAGCTTGAACAGTCCATTGATAAACACAGTAAATCGTTAATCGTTAACAATATTGAACTGTTTTTAAATTACTGCATGCGTTTCTACGACCGTCAGTTTATTACAAGAGATCACATCAATCAAGGCGTGATCGGAAAGTTTGAAGATCTTGTCGATGATTATTTTAAATCTGATAATCCTAAAAATATAGGTTTTCCGATGGTTAATTATTTTGCTGAAAAACTCAATCTTTCTGCCAATTATTTCGGAGATCTCATTAAAAAAGAATTGGGCGTTTCCGCTCAGGAATTTATTCATAACAAACTGATCGATGCTGCCAAAGAACAGATCCTGAATCCTGCCAAATCAATCAGCGAAATTTCTTACGACCTCGGTTTTAAATATCCTCAGCATTTTACAAGACTGTTTAAAGCTAAAGTTGGTATTTCCCCGAGTGAATATAAAATGCTGAACTGATTTTTTTAAAACAAACAGCACCAATTCTTTAACCACTATCACAATTTCAGAGGACATTTGTGAAAATTGCGTTATAAATTGTTGATAGCCGTGTGTAATAATCTTAAGAATGTATATATTTATATTGTAAGATTCTCTTGTTACAGCCTTAATTTCCAGCGTTAAAACCAGAATTAAATTTTTCTATTTCAAAAAACAAAGTTAATTTTAATAGGTAAAATTTTTCAACGCTTTTTTTAAATGACAGTTCCACAGGTAAAAACTCACATTTTTCAGACACCATTTGGGAAAATCATAGCATTAAAAGAAAATGGCATTATTAAAGCCAAAAGTATCCGGTATGCCCATTCCGAAAGATTCAAAAGGCCTGTTCCTGAAGAACCGATAGCTTCGGAAATTATTTTTCCTGATAAAACGCCAGTCTGCCCTCAGATTATAAGCCCGCTGGTCGAAAAGATGATAGGTCCCACTCAAATTGAAAACTTCAATCCTCACGAATCTATCCAATATCTTTCAGTATTCCGACCTGAACATTTTACAGAGAATGAAAAACTTCCCGTTGTTGTATGGATCCATGGAGGCTCCCATGAGATCGGTTGCGGTGACCTACCTACTTCAGATCCTTCTGATTGGGTGAAAGAGCAGAACATTGTGGTCGTTACTGTTTCTTACAGATTGGGACTTTTCGGATTCTTAGGGGGAGATGGGGAAAGACCTCCCAATTTAGGACTGTTTGATATGATTGAAGCCTTGAAGTGGATTAAAAATTACATTCTATATTTTGGTGGTGATCCTGAAAATATTACTCTTTTTGGACAGTCTTCTGGTGGTGATGCTATTACCCATCTTATGATCTCAGAAGGTGTTGAAGACCTTTTTCAGAGAGTCATCATTCAGAGTGCACCATTGGGGCTTCGGCATAATCGACAGAAAATGGCGGCAGAGTTTCTGTGGAAAACTGAATTTCTCAAAGAAGAAAAAGATGCTTTAAAAATGGTGGAAGAATATGGGAAATATGTACCGTCTGTCATAAGGTACGGATTGAAAGCAGCCATGCCTTTCGGAATACAGTACGGATTTCCTCCATTATGTAAAGAACAGGAATCTGCAGAAAAGTGGAAGTCAAAGGCTGGAAAATATGATGTGCTGATTGGCTTGAATGATCATGAAACTGCATTTTATCTCAAAACTTCAGAGGCTTTAAGCAGGTATTTTGGAAAAGGGATAGGTTTAAAGGTTATTGATAAACTGGTAAGAAAAACAACTGAATTTATTTACGGAAAACCAGCAGAAGAGTTTGCGAAAAATTATGCGGAATCAGGAGGTAATGCCTATTTATTCAGGATTCATTCCAAAGCAGAACAAAGTGGGATAGGAGCAGCACATTGTATAGATCTTCCCCTTATTTTCGGAAATGAAAAGGCTTGGAAATATGCAGAACTGCTGAAAGATATTCCCTGGGAATACATTTATGAAAGTGGAAAAAAATTAAGGGCACTTTGGGCAGAATTTGCCAGAACAGGGAAAATATCAGATACTTCTGAAAGACCGGAAATTCTTGAGCTTCGTAAAATTTAAATCAGATTATTACTGATTATAAAAGATGTGAATTAAGTAGACTTTGTGATGTATTTGGTTGGTTATGTTTAATTAAACTGCCATATTTTACGTATATTAGTTAACCAAATCTTAAAAATATATTAATTATGAAAACTAAAATTTTTCAAAATGTGAGAAAACTCAACCGAAAGGAGCTTAAAGACTTAAAAGGAGGCGGACCGATCCGGGACAGAGTATGCTGTACTTCCAACGAGGAAGGCTACTGCTGCGAATGGGCCACTGATATTTGGAATTGCCGTTATATCAATTGCTAAATATTACAAATTGCTACATCTTTTAGGCATACATAAGCAGTTCATGAATTGTCTGATTATGTATGCCTTTATTTATTTTAAATTATTCAGGAACCCAGACACTTACATTTCCTGCAGGAACCGGAAAATTTCCCCATCCCTTATCGTCAATACTTACCTTTTCCTGAAATCTGCCCAGTAGATCATAGAAATTTTTACCGATATAATTTCCTCCCATTTCCATAGGTTTGGTGTAAGCCTCCTTATTACTTAAAACTACCGCACATCCCGAATGCTCATCATCTCCCTCACGGGTCCAGCCTAAGCAGTTCGCATCCTCAAAATAATCCCTTTGTAATCCATAAGTATGATCTTTTCTTGCTTTAAGAAGTTCCTCAATACCATCCACTTTTTCGAGAAAAATTTCCTGATCATTCCCCTCTTTATCTTTGTCAATATAATGAGCCCCATAAAGATCAGGATAAAAAACACAAGGATATCCATTCTCCCGGAGAAGGATCAGCGCGTAGGCCAAAGGCTTGAACCAGGCTTCTACCGGAGCTTCAAGATCCTGTAAAGGCTGCGTGTCATGATTGTCGACAAGACTTACAGAATGCATCGGATCAGCTTGGGTCAGGGTTTCATCAAAAATTCTTCGGAGATCATAAGAACCGCCCTCCTTTGAAGCCGTGTGGAAATTATTCTGCAGCGAGCTGTCAAAAAGACTCATACAGCCTTCTGTTACCTCAATATATCTCTGAAGAAGATTCAGTTGTCCCGGAGCCCAATACTCTCCGACTGCAAAAATGTTTTTTCCGGAATTAGAGCGCAGCATGGTGAGCCATTCCTTATAAAAATCAAATGAAATATGTTTTAAAGCATCCAGTCTTACCCCGTCAAAATCTGTCAGGTTGGAATACCATTCAGCCCAGCTGTTGAGTTCTTCACGTACAAAAGGATTCCGATGCTCGATGTCGTTGTACATCAGGTAATCGTAATTTCCCTTTTCATCATCAATCATCTCTTCCCAGTCGTTCCCGTATTCAGACTGTATCTTAAAAATATGGGAATCCATCCCTTCAGCATAATCTACACCACTGAAACAGGTAAAATTCCATTCAAAATCAGAATACTTTTTTCCTCTTCCGGGAAAGGTGAATTTGGTATAAGATTCTATTTCGATAACATCGGAAATAATCTTTTCCCGGTTGTTCTCGTCAACTTTTACGGCCTTAAATTTTTCCAGTTCATCTCCGCCAGCCTTATGCCCCAGCACAATATCCACAATGATCTCAATACCCTGTTTTTTTAAGGCTTGAATAGCTTTTAAATAATCATTTTGGGTGCCGTATTTTGTAGGAAGACTTCCTTTCTGGTCAAATTCTCCCAGATCATAGAGATCATAGGCATCATATCCTACAGAATATCCTCCATTGGTTCCTTTATAGG
The DNA here is from genome assembly GCF_030816115.1 of Chryseobacterium sp. W4I1. Classification (NCBI taxonomy): domain Bacteria; kingdom Pseudomonadati; phylum Bacteroidota; class Flavobacteriia; order Flavobacteriales; family Weeksellaceae; genus Chryseobacterium; species Chryseobacterium sp. W4I1. Next base: position 3,254,099 of record NZ_JAUSXQ010000001.1, on the reverse strand, counting down.
CAGGGGGAAACCAGACTGAGGTGATTCCTAATTCTGCCAGATTTGTGGCCTGCGTTTCTGCTTCTTTCCATAATTTTCCATTTCCTTCAGAATACCAGTGGAAAAATTGAATCATTGTTTGGTTCATAGAATGTGGTTTGATCTCTACAAGATAGTGAAAATTTTTCTCCTACGGGTTTTCAAATTCTTCAAACGGAATCTTTAGTTGAATAGAAACCTGCTTTTTTTCTTCAGTATTCAGATGCGATAGGGATAGCCCCAGTAATCTTACAGGCTTATCAAAAGGCCTCAGCTCCCAAAGCTTTTTTCCGGTGTTAAAATACTGTTCGGGAGAGGTGAAATATTCTTCCTTTGTAAAACTTCGGGTAAAAAGAGAAAAATCCTTATACTTGATTTTCAAAGTTAAAGACCTTCCCAGAATATTATTTTTTTGCAGTCGCTGATGAAGCTCTTGGCTCAGATGCTCCAGCTTCTCATTGATCTCCTGGTCATCAAACAGATCCTCGAAAAAAGTCCTTTCCACTGCAACGCTTTTCTGAATACGATGAGGTTTTACCTCAGAATTATGAATGCCACGTACAACGTTGTAGTAATATCCTCCTGATTTTCCAAAAAGACGGGTCAGATCTTCCAACGATTTTTTCTTTAAATCCTTTCCTTTATAAATACCTAAACTAAACATTTTGTTAGCCGTAACTTTACCGACGCCGTAAAATTTTTCTACCGGAAGTTCTTCAAGAAAACCTTCAATTCTGTCAGGATGAATTGTCTTTTGCCCATTTGGCTTATTGATATCAGAAGCTACTTTTGCAAGGAACTTATTCACGGAAATTCCTGCAGATGCAGTAAGACCGGTCTTTTCAAATATTTTCTGACGGATCTCTTTCGCAATCTGATTGGCAGATTCTATTTCTTTTTTATTTTCGGTAACATCCAGATAAGCTTCGTCCAAAGAAAGAGGTTCCACCAGGTCTGTATATTCATGAAAAATTTCCCGGATCTGCCTTGATATTTCCTTGTACCGAGCGAAGCGGGGTGGCACAAAAATAAGATGCGGACATTTCTCTTTAGCAGTTTTACTCGGCATCGCAGAACGCACTCCGTATTTTCTTGCTTCATAGCTTGCCGCTGAAACTACACCACGGTGTTCTCCTCCTACTGCAATAGGTTTTCCCTTAAGCGAAGGATCATCATGTTGCTCCACAGAAGCATAAAATGCATCCATGTCCACATGAATAATTTTGCGGGTGGGAAAAGAAGAATCCATACCGCAAAGATATGGATTCATTTATTTTTAATTAAATCTTATCAGACTTTCATCCTCATGGTAGTAAGTAATGACTCAAATCCTGCTTTTTCGTAAGCTTTTACAGCAGATTCATTTTGAGAATAAACATCGAGCCTTACCTCGGAAATGTTTTTGGACTTTGCCCAGCCGATCAGTTCATCAAGAATCAGTTTGTTGACTCCTTTCCCTCTATGCTCCGGTTTTACATACATAAATCCCAGATATGCATACTCATCAAAATTGGAATAATTATTTTCGGTCTTTTTGATCTTTGCATAGCCTGAAGCGATAATCTCATTATTCTCTTCTGTAACCAGCACCAAAGACTCTTCAGATTTTATTAATTGAAGTAAATCATAATAGTGGATCTCTCCATCGATAAGTGTGCTGTTGAATGGTCTTTCTGCAAAAACAATTCCCTGTTCAAACTCTAATAGTGTTTTCAGATCCTGTTCTGTAGCTTCTCTTGTAATCATTATTGTAAAAGGCGGTCTATTGTTTTTTTGATTTCCGGATCTTCAGGAGATATGGCATAATATTTTGCGATAGAAGATTTCTGGTCTACAACCATATACCTTGGAATCCAGTTCAGGTCAATATAATTATTAAAGTCATTTTTCCAGCCGGAAGCAAACCAGTAGTTGTTCTTATCCTTCATATTGAATCTGTCAAGGCTTTTATCAAAACCTTCTTTTGATCTTTCCAGTGAGAGGAAAACGAAATCTACGTTTGGATTGTTTTTTTCTAGTTCTTCGGCTTTGGGAAGAGCTTTCAGACAGTCTCTGCACCATCCGGCCCAGAAATCGATCACTAAAACTTTTCCTTTATGCTGATCAAGGATCTGCTGGATAGAGATATTTTTTCCTTCCTCATCTTCCAGTTTCTGTACCAAAGCTTCTTTGGAAAAACTGGTTTTAAGTACCTTTGGCTGTTGCTGCGAATAGCTCAGTCCAAAAATACTGATCATAAGAACTAATGCTAACTTTTTCATTCTTGCAATTTCATTTATACAAATCTAAACAATGAAATGCAAATTAAGATTGATTTCTGATGAATTAGGAAAAATTTATGAGATTGAAAATTTCTATAAATATTTACGGATAGTTTCTGATAAGCCCTTTCACTATTGCAATTACATTCGGCATGGCTTTATTGGCTGCATTCAGAACTTCTTCGTGGGAAACGGCAAAGGCAATATCCGGTCCGCCAAGATCTGTAATCACAGAGATGCAGAATGTGTCCATTCCCATATGTCTGGCTACAATCACTTCCGGGACGGTACTCATACCTACCATATCACCACCAATGGCTTTGATCATGCCATATTCTGCCGGGGTTTCAAAGGTGGGTCCCTGTAGAGCGATATAGACTCCCTGATGGATTTTAATATTGTTTTCAGCTGCTGCTTTTTCAGCCGTTTGGATCATTTTTCTGTTGTAGGGCTCACTCATATCCACAAAGCGTGGACCGAATGAATCAATATTTTTTCCACGAAGCGGGTGCTCCGGCATCATATTGATATGGTCTTTTAAAATAACGATGTCTGCAACGCTGTAAGCAGGATTTACACCACCACAAGCATTGGAAAGAATAAGATTTTTAATTCCCAGTAGGTGAAAGACTCTGATAGGAAAAGTCACCGTATCCATAGAATGACCTTCATAATAATGAAAACGCCCGCTCATCATTAAGACTTTCTTGCCTTCCAGGATTCCGTAAATTAGTTTTCCGCCATGTCCGGGAACAGTAGTCTGTGGAAAATTAGGAATTTCAGGATATTCCAAAACATGGATAGCTTCCACCTCATCCTGCAGCTTTCCCAGCCCGGAGCCTAAAACAACTGCAAAATCAGGGGTTTCTTTAATGATGCTTTTAATAAAATCGGCGGTCTGCTTAATTTTTTCTAACATAATCTAAGATGATTTGATTGAATTCTTCCTTCTTATCAATGATGACATTAATAGGCCAGTAGTAAACAATTTCTCTAAGATAGTCAAAAGTTTTCAGACGTACATAATCCTTTTCTGTGGTCAGGATCAGCTTATATTCGCCTAATTTTTTATATTCTGCAGTGATTTTTTTAATGTCATCATCGGTAAAATTATGATGGTCCCTGAATTTTAAATGTTTAACCCGTTGAGAGAATTTCGCCAGATGCTCAAGAAGAGGTTTGGGGTTCGCAATTCCTGTGATCAGGAGAATGTCATAATAATTCAGGTTGTTGTCAGGAAGCATTTTGTCTTTTCCATATACATTCTCATCATAACCGATGGAAGAAAAGAATACTTTCTGATGGTAAGAAGGTCTTATCCTTGAAATATAATAGCGTTTGGTTTCTTCGGTAAGCTCATCGGGACATTTGCTGACCATAATAATATCTGCTCTTTTGGAGCCAGCTCTGGATTCTCTTAAATCTCCAGCCGGAAGAAGATGATCTTTGAAGTAGGGATCATTGAAATCGGTCATCAGAATATTAAACCCTGCCTTGATTGCTCTGTGCTGTAAAGCATCATCCAAAACAAGGACATCAAGATCCATATCCTCAATTATTTTTTTGGCACCGGGCACTCTTTCTTCTGAAACAGCAATTACAAAACGGTTTTTGAAGCGTTCAAAAAGCTGCATGGCTTCATCGCCAACGATTTTATAATTACTTTCATAATTCGTTACTTCGTAGCCTTTACTCAATCTTCCATAACCACGTGAAAGCACACCGGTCCTGTAATGTTTGGACAGGTATTGGGCCAGATACATCACCATAGGCGATTTTCCGCTTCCACCCACAGAAAGGTTCCCGACATTTATTATCGGGGTCTTGAATTTCGTTGACTTCAGAACACCAAGATCATACATTGTGTTTCGGATACCCGTTACCAAATGATAACCAAGGGAAAAAGGATAAAGGTACCATCTTTTCATACGATTGCAAAAATAGGGATTTTCATAAGGATTTGGAACAATATTATCAAAGACTTTTCAACAAATATTTCGTTAAATTAAAGTATTTTTGTGGAGTTATTAGAATACATTGAGATACTTTATAGAATTTTCTTACAACGGGAAAAATTATTTCGGCTACCAGATACAACCGGATGCTATTTCTGTGCAGGAAGAGATGGAAAAAGCGCTATCTACCATCTTAAGGGAAGAGATTAAAACAACAGGTGCGGGAAGAACGGATACAGGGGTTCACGCCAAAAAAATATTTGCTCATTTTGATACGGAAAAAGCAGTAGATGAGGCCAACCTTCCTTATAAACTGAACAGTTTTCTTCCTTCTGATATTGCTGTAAAAAGAGTTTTTCGGGTGAAAGATGATTTTCACGCCCGTTTTGATGCAACCTACAGAACGTATGAGTATTATATTTCCCTGGCAAAAAATCCTTTTACTGAGGAATCTGCATGGCAACACTGGAAAAGACGGCTGGACATTCACAAAATGAATGAAGCCTGCAAAATTCTTTTTGAATATGAGGATTTTACAAGCTTTGCTAAACTAAAAACGGACAACAAAACGAACATCTGCAAAATGTATAAAGCAGAGTGGGAGCAGGATGGGACGGAACTTAAATTTACGGTTTCAGCTAACCGTTTCCTCAGAAATATGGTTCGTGCTATTGTAGGAACGATGGTAGAAATCGGAAGTGGAAAAATACAACCTGAAGATCTGCGTAAAATCATTGAGGATAAGCACCGCAATGCTGCAGGAACCTCAGCTCCGGGACATGGATTATTTCTTGTAGATGTTGGCTATGAATTTTAATATGTAATTTTTTTGGTTAAATTATTTCTGAAATTTCCGTTTTTCACAAAATGGAAAAAAATGCTATTTTAGCTGTCAATGAATATTTAATCAATAAAACACAAATTATGTTATCAATCTTTATTCTTATCGGAGCCTACCGGTATTATGCCCAGCTGGCAGAGCGTTTCGGAAAAACAAAATGGCACTACGGCCTTCTGGCTATTGGAGTTTATCTTGGAACTCAGCTGTTCTTCGGCTTTTCTTATGGAATTTACAAAGGAATTATGGACCCTGCTTCCCTTGATGGAGTAGATTATACCGGTTATTCTTTGGTGAATATGATCAGCTGGATCATTTCAATTGCAGCAGTATATGGAGTGTATAAGCTTCTTGAGAGGAAATTCGTCAGAGAACATGTGAATAAACCTTCTCTGGAAATTGAAAAAATTGGCGATCAGGATTAGTAGTGAACACAAGTTGACTGAAACTTATCACATGCTGCTTAAATTGAAAATCTTACCTACCTTATTCATACTGTAAATGATAGCTATCTGAAATTTTCTATGACGATTTGATGTACTTGTAAAGGCTGTCAAATTATAATGTCTTATTTTTGCATAGAATTTTAAATTCTTTCTTCAATTCGTACAATGAAAAAACAAGATACCTGGGGGATTGTTAAAAGGCTGTTCTTTATCGGAATGAAATTCCGTTCCTGGTTCATCCTTACCTTGATAATTTCCGTCATACTGTCCATAGTTTCTACCTACAGGCCTTATCTTACCATGGAAGTGGTAGATAATGACATTACCAAACTTCAGGATAAAGCTCTGATGATGAAGCATATCTATATGTTGGTAGGTTTGGTAGTTGCTGAAACTGTTTTAAACTTTTTTCTGGTTTATTTTTCAAATTATATTTCGCAGAACGTTATCCGTGATATCAGGGAGAGACTGTATGCGAAACTGATCTATTTCAGAACTTCATTTTTTGATAAAACTCCTATCGGACAGCTCGTGACCCGTGCGGTAGGAGATGTGGAAACCATTGCTACGGTTTATACGGACGGTTTCCTGATGGTGTTCGGGGATATTCTGAGAATTGTATTTGTTCTGGTGATGATGTTCAGCACCAACGTTCATCTGAGCTATATTACCCTGGCAATTCTTCCTTTAATGGTGGTAATTACCAGATTCTTCCAAAAGAGACTTAAAAAAGCTTTCGGAGATGAAAGGACATGGACAGCCAATCAGAATTCATTTGTTCAGGAAAGACTGGCAGGAATGCCGATCATTCAGGTATTCAACAGGCAGGAAGCGGAATTTAAAAAGTTTGATGATATTAATATTACCCTGAAAGGAGCTTTACTGAGAACGGTTTTTATTTTCTCCTTATTCTTTCCGGTAGTAGAACTTATATCTTCCTTGTTTATCGGGTTTATCCTGTTTTATGGAGGTTATATTACCATCAGTGCCGGTGTTGTCATTGCATTTATACAGTATATATCAATGCTGATCCGTCCGTTGAGGCAGATTGCAGACCGTTTTAATAATATCCAGAGAGGAATTGTAGGAGCAGAAAGGGTATTGGGCGTGATGGATGAAGATTATGCCATGCCGAATACCGGAACTGTGAAAAAAGATCATTTTGACGGTAAAATTGAATTTGAGAATGTACATTTTGCCTATGATGACAAGCAGGAAGTATTGAAAGGAATAGATTTTAAAGTAAATCCGGGAGAAACGGTGGCTATTGTAGGCGCTACAGGAGCGGGAAAATCTACGATCATCAGCCTTATCACAAGACTTTATGATATTAATTCAGGGAGCATCCGTATCGATAATGTTGATTTGAAGGATTATGAGCTTTATAACCTGAGAAGCCACATCGGTGTTGTTCTTCAGGATGTATTTCTTTTCCATGGAAGTATTTTTGAAAACCTTGCGTTCGGAGATGAAAGTGTTACCCTGGAAAAAATAAAAGCCGGAGCGAAAGAAATTGAAGTAGACCAGTTTATCGAGCAGCTTCCGGGAGGTTATGATTTTGTGGTAAGCGAAAGAGGTTCTTCTATTTCTTTAGGCCAGAGACAGCTGTTGTCTTTCCTGAGAGCTTATTTATCAGATCCAAAAATTCTGATCCTGGACGAAGCTACGTCCTCAATTGACCACGAAAGTGAAAAGCTGATTCAGAGAGCAACCGAAAAGATCACTAAAAACAGAACTTCAATCATCATTGCCCATAGGCTTTCTACTATTGAAAAAGCAGATAAAATTATTGTGATGGAGCATGGTAAGATCGTAGAAGAAGGAAAACATTTAGAACTTCTTGACAGAAACGGATATTATGCTACCCTTTACAAAGCCCAGCTGAGACATGAAGTGGAGCTTGAAGAAGAAGAAAGTCAGAAATCTTAATAGGCCAATTTTATATAAAACAAAAGAGAGCAATTACGCTCTCTTTTTTGTTTCAATTATTTTTTAGAACTTTAATTTCTTGCTGATAATTTTTCCGTTTTCCAGTACTGCTTTTACTGTTAAAACAGTATTCTTTTCATTCACAGGAAATCTGAATTCAGAAGATTTTATTTCCGTTCTGTTAATAAGAAGTCTTCCCGAAGCGTCATAGATATGCAGCGATGAAATTTTAAGATCACTTTTTATCAATACAGACTGATCATCTTTAATAATTTCTGTATTGTTTTTCTTAGCTGTGTTATCAGCAGATAGCAGGTTCTGACGCTCAATGATTACTGAATAATCTTCTACCTGTCCATATTTTGGGGTATAGCAGGCCGTTACAGCTGTTCCATTAAACTCACCAATTACCCTCATTCTTAAAGGAATATTGGCTACTGCACTGGCTGGTGGAGTTACTGAAGCTGTTGCAAAAGATCCACTGCTGACCCCGCTTTGATTGAGCACAAGTTCTGTAGTTTCATTGAACTGCCCATCGTTATTATAATCAATATAGGCTTTTATAATATGCGGATTACTCGTTCCCGGAGCAACAGTAAGTGTAGTAGGAGAATTACCGGGAATTGTAGTTTTGGAAATGCCGGAACAGTAATTTCCGGTAAAGTTTTCATAGAAATTATATTAGAAGCCTGTTTGTAATTCGCAGAATAATTATTAATACCTGCAAATTTTACGGAAGTAACTCCGATGTTAAAATTTCCGGGATTCGTCATTGTAGTTGGTGTGCAGGCTGTTGTTAAAACGGAACTGTTGTTCGGTGTAGTTGATGAGGCTACAGGCGAGTTAATCAGAGACTGTCTGTACTGCAGAAGCTGAGCTGTTGCCCGGTCTGCCTGTCCCTGGGTAAATAGATTTCTGAAACAATAGGTATAAGCCATGACATTCTTTTCGCCTCCTGCATAAATCTGGCTGGTACATGGATTGATCTGTCCAGTCTGGCAGCTGTTGGGAACAGATGAATGATAAAGACTTTTCATAGGTTCCGTATCACACACCAGGTCTCCCTGCAAAGTACAGTCCGTATTGGTAGGGCAGGCTCCTGTAGATTCACTGTAGCCTTCATGGGTATGGCGAAGTCCCAGCGCATGTCCGAATTCATGGGCTAAAGTCTGTGCATTCACCCGCAGAAGCATTGGTAGACATAAAAGAATAATCATTACTGCCTCCCGGATAATAAGCAAATCCGTTCAGCGCCCCCGCATTGGAGGTGAGCTTCTTCACTACATAAATATTATAATACTTGCTGGTATCCCACATACCCAATGCGGTAATCTCTGAAGCCGTTACGGCATTCGTGGTATTGTCATTATTTACTCCTCCGCTTACGTATTTGGGAAAATGAGAAGCGTTGATCCTGTTGATTCCGTTCGTAGGCGCACAGTTTGGATTCACTTTAGCAAAAACAAATTTTACAGGCAATATAGCACTGGTTCCGGACATTCCACTGGTTGTACTTCCGGAAAATACACCGTTGGTATAATTTACCCATGCAATAATATCAGCATCAGATTTATTATTAACTGTTCCCACAGCACTGCCATCGCCCACCACATGGACGACAACAGGGATTTCGTACACCTGGTTTTTGTTGAGAGTGGAAGAAAGTTTTCCACTTTTAATCATCTTTGATAATTCTAGATTAAAAGCATCATCCTGTGCCTTCTCTTCCGGGTGCCTTTCATAATGCTTCCGCATCAGTTCATCCGTTCCGCATTCCTGGAATTCAACTTTCTGTGAATAAAAATTTGAACAGGTTAAGCCCGAAACAATGACTAATAGTAGTTTTTTCATATATTATATTATTAAAGGTTTGGTTGATTAAAAATAATCAAAATAAATATAAATATGCATTTTCTTTATATTTTTGATTGAAATATTGTTTATTTTATTAAAAAAACAGATGTATTGAATGAAAGTTAAAATGAAAAAAGACCGGAGCCTGTTAGCCGGTCTTTGGTTATTAAAATAATATGGTAATAATTTTAATGCTGATGTTCAATATGAAATTAAAAGATTAATTTTTTTTGAAACTGCAGAAAACAAAGTTCTGTACCGTCCCGAATGGAGTTGTATGATCCTCTGTAAGACATTTTATTCTTCCAAATGCGGGTTCAAATACTTCGGACAATGAATCGCTGTCATACTGCCTGATTTCCAAACCACTGCATTTTTCCGGGCCGTTTTTGGAGAAAGTTCCTACGATCAGAAAACCTTTAATATTCTTTTCTGCAATATCCACATATTTTGATACCTGTTCCGGTGAGGTCAAAAAATGAAATGCAGCCCTGTCATGCCATATATCATAATTTTCTTCAGGTTTAAATTCAGTAATATCAGATACGATCCATTTTACTTTTTCAGCCTTACTTCCCAGTCTGATCTTGGCCTTTTCCAGTGCTTTCGCAGAAATATCAAGAATGGTTATATTTTGATAGCCCTCATCCAGCAGAAAATCAACAAGGTTGCTGTCTCCGCCTCCTATATCAATAATCCTGGCATCTTTCCCCAGTCCGGCAGAACGAATAAGATCAAGTGATGTCTGTGGTTTTTCCTGTGTCCAGCTTACTTCGTTGGGATTTTTGGTTTCATATACCGTGTCCCAATGGTTTTTATTGATATCGCTCATCTGTCAATTCGCTTAATTTCACATAAACATATTTAGGTGCCTTATTTTTAACAGTGTCTTCACAGTCGGAGTCGTCATTTTTTCTTTTCTCAATAGCTGCAAAATATTTTGGCAGAACTTCCTCAAGCTTTTCTATTTTTGCATTCTGATAGCCTGCATTGCTTAGTCCTATCTTGGAAAACAATAACTTCTCGTTTTTAACCAATTCATAATCATAGATATTTTCCTGGTTCAGATAAAAAACTTCCACTAATGATGCGCAGGTAGTTTCTCCGTTCTGTGTATCGCGGATCATTGTTCCGGCAATTTTATCTCCTATTTTGAAACTTAGTCCATACCATATTTTCTGACCTTCATTCCGGATATCGATTACAATGGCCTCGATCTTTTTTTCGCCTACTCTCAAGTTGATCACGTCTCCGAATTTAAGTTTTAATGATCTGTCGTCCAGCATATAATTGACCTTCCCACCAGGAGTAATACGGAATTTGTCAGCTTCTTTCTCCTTTTTGCAGCCCAAAAGGATCATCAGACATAAAAATAAAATGTTTCTCATGAATAAAGTATAAGGTTATTAGCAATAGAGATGCAGGATTTGTACCTGTTACTCTTTTAACTGTTGATTTATTTCTTCAAATTTATCGATTAATCCGTTAAGTTTTGTCTCCTGTTTTTTTATGGTTTTGGGTCTCAGGTAAAACCAGTTGAAACCAATCCATACAAGAGTGGCAGCATATGCCAGAACTGCATATAAAAGTTCCATTCGGGAAGTATATTCATACATATAAAGACAGATACCGGTAAAAAGCATGATAAAGTATACATTTATCATCGTGGTCTGCATAAATTTCTGCTTGTTTTGTACAACATACAAGCTTTTCAGGTATTCCGTATTAGTCTGGGTATTGTCAAGCTTATAAAAAAGCATAAACAGTTTATTATAGGCAAACAGAAAGATAAGCATGGCTAAAATTACCAGAATGATTCCTGTTTTTGTAGTGATCAGTTGAGGCTGATAATAGTACCATACCAATCCTATCCCTATGCTTGTGATAATTAGAAGAATATTGGTAACAATAAGCTTACGAAGATTTTCCCGTTTGAATTTTTTAAGTCTTCCCAGCAGTTCTTCCATGCTTGGTTTCTGGGAGCTTTGCTGCTTCCAGATATTTTTAAAATCTATATTAGTAGCCATACTCTTTAAATCTTTTGGTTAATTTTTCCTTGATCCTATGGATTTTCACCCTGATATTAGACTCGGAAAGTCCGATAATCCCTGCAATTTCAGCCTGTTTTACCTCTTCCAATTCCAGGGAAATAATAATCCTGTCCGTTTCAGGCAACTCAGAAATAAACTGGTAAAGCAGCTGAATCTGGGGTTCCAGGGATTCCTGCTTTTTCTCTTCCAGATTGACAGGAAGATCAGCTTTGGTAAATCTTTTTTCCTTTTCGATCTGTTTCAGGCAGTTATTTGATGCAATTCTAAAAATCCATGTCCCAATACTGGACTCATTCCTGAATTTAGGAAGCTGTCGCCATACGATAATAAATGTTTCCTGGGCGAGATCCTGTGCCAGTTCAGAATCATTGACATATCCCATGCATAAACGGAATATCTTCTGCCAGTAGAGCTCGTATATATCTTCAAATACCATTATTTGGAAGATAAAAAGTTATTTAGCTGTTCAAAGTACCATTCTTTGTCATCATACATGATAAAATGAAGTCCTTTCGAGGCGTATCTCATGTCTGCATTTTTTAAATTTTTATACTGGCTTTCAATAGCCGGTTTGAAATTAACAAAATAAGATTCCAGGAGAATAAGGGTAGGACATTGAATGGCCTTTAATTTTTCACGCAGATCTGTATTGGAAAAATCACAATACATTTTGGCAAAAGTGGTTCTGTCGGATTTCATACTCCATCCCGTTACTTTTTCCTGCATAGATACATCAGCTACAAGACGTGGAATCATACTGGTCTGCATTTGTTTAAAACTGTTCATCGCTCATCGCTGTTAATGAATTGATTGTTGCGGAACAGTCATTATTTTCCTTAGATTTAAAGTTAGGATCGGATAAGGCAGCCAGGCAGGGAAGGGCATCTACAACCACTATTCTGCTTGCCAGCTCAGGATAATCTGCTGCTATTGCCATAGCCAGGCCTCCTCCCATACTATGCCCGATGATTACCGGGTTTTCAATTTTCTGATCTTTGATATAAGTGGCAATTTGTTTTTCCCAATCTTTAAAACTGGCATCCGCCTGCGGCTTTACTCCTGCAAAACCAGCCATAGTTAATGTGTAGCAGGTGAATTTCTTTTCAAACTTGGCAACTGTTTCATTCCAGACCTCTCCTGAAGATGCAAATCCGGGAATAAAAATAATAGCCTGCTTTCCGCTTCCTGTTTTTTTAACTTCAAAAGGATAGGTTTTTGTCTGTCCAAATATATTGCATACTGCTGCAAAAACTAACATCATGATGAAGAAGATCTTGTATTTTTTCATTTTTATAAAATTTAAAGGTGAATCTGCCTTTTAGAGACAGACTTTTTTAAAATGTTACAAAATCTTTAAAATAATTTTTAATTATCAGCAAAAACAGAAAGATTTATGTTAATAAAACCGACTGATAGCTGTTTTAAACCGTATAAAATCTTATTGGAGGTCTTTAAACCCTTTGTACATTAAAAGAACAGTATAATAACTCAAACAATAGCAGGTAATTTATATAGCTCATGAAAAGTATACTTATTAAAAATTTCTGCTGATTTGATGGTTGTTTAAGAATGGTATATACCCAAATTTATAGCGTATTGAATTATCTTATTGAAATCAAAAAAGGTAAAATGTTTGCGAAATCATCAGATTAATCAAAAAAATAATGCTAACCCGATGTTTATATTAGAAAATTCACTAATTTTATTACAAATTTAGATCGTGCCCCAAGTTAAAGTAGGGGGCGGAAGTGTAAAGTAGTAAATTTTAATTAAAATCCCAAAATATAATGAGCAGCATACAGGATGAGTTTAAAGTCTTTAAAGACGAGTTGAAAAAGCTCAATATCGATGTACAGAAAGTAGTGAAAGTTGGAAACGGAAGTATGGACTTTCATGAGGTTTTTTACAAGTCACCAAGATATCAGGAAGTGAAAAGTATATATGTTCAGCGACATAACCTGGACAGCATGATTGAAAAATTCAAGCAGGCTTACCATTAAAATAAAATACGTGCGCTGCAGAATTTCTACAGCGCACGTATTTTATTTTTTAAAGAGTAAATTAATCCTTATCCAGCGTTGAAGTTTTTTTCGTGTCCTTCATTCCTGCATAAACAATCAGGGAAAACAAGATACAGCCTGTGATATACCAGTAAAAATACTCCTCTGAACCGGCTTGTTTAAACCAAAGAGCAATATATTCCGCGGTTCCTCCGAAAATAGCTACCGTAAGGGCATAGGGAAGACCTACTCCAAGAGCTCTGATCTCAGAAGGGAAAAGCTCTGCTTTTACAACGGCGTTGATGGAAGTGTAGCCACTGACAATAATCAGTGCTGCCATGATTAGTAAAAATGCGCCCCACATCGAGGTGGTGGTACTTAAAGCAGTAAGAAGAGGAACGGTACACAGGGTCCCCAGAATTCCAAAACCCAAAAGAAGCGGTCTTCTTCCGATCCTGTCTGACAATGCTCCGAATACCGGCTGCAGGCATGCAAATATAAATAACGAAATAAATGATATCAGGGTAGACTGTTCTTTGGTAAGGTGAACGGTATTCACAAGGAATTTCTGCATATAGGTCGTATAGGTATAGAATGCAAGAGTTCCGCCTAAAGTCAGACCTATTACGGTAAGTAATGCTTTAGGGTGCTTAAGAAGTTCTTTCACGGTACCTTTTTTCTTTTCATTGACTTCTTTTTTATTTTCAAAAGCTTCTGTCTCGTGGAGGTTAGCTCTTAAGTATAAAGCAATGACCGAAAGCAGGGCTCCGATAACGAAAGGAATTCTCCAGCCCCATTCTTCAAGCTGGGTTTCCGTTAAAAGTAATTTCTGCAGGATCAGCTGAATTCCCAATGCAATCAGCTGCCCGCCAATCAGGGTGACATATTGAAAGCTTGAATAAAAACCTCTGCGTTTTTCTGATGCCATTTCGCTGAGGTATGTCGCAGAAACTCCATATTCTCCTCCTACACTCAATCCCTGAAGAAGTCTGGCAAGAAGCAGGAGCATGGGTGCGAGAATTCCGATTGATTTATAGGTGGGGGTAAGGGCTATAAGCAGAGATCCGAAAGACATCAGCAGTACCGAAAGAGTCATGGCCTTTTTTCTGCCGACCTTATCAGCTATACTTCCGAATACCCAGCCTCCAATCGGACGCATCAGGAAACCTACGGCAAATATTCCTGCTGTATTCATCAGCTGGGCATTCTGGTCAGAATCCGGAAAGAATGAATGGGAAAAATAAATGGCAAAGGCAGCATAGGCATACCAGTCATACCATTCGACCAGATTTCCGATGGATCCGCCTACAATGGCTTTGATTCTTTGAGCAGTAGTTATGGATGATGAATTCATAGATTGGTTTAAATAACGAAGATTATGAAAAAACCAAGATACAAATTTTGTCAAAAAATTAACCGCTCTTAAAAAGAACGGTTAGCCATATCTAAAATAGGTATTTTAAAATCTATATCCAATGGAGAGTCCGCTTCGGAAGCCCGCCCACGGTCCGTCCACTTTTACTTTTGCTCCATTGGTATTGGTTTCTACGGTGTAATCTACAAAAGGAATGTCCAGATTTTCAATTTCTTTTTTTAGCTGTGCCTGCATTTCCGGGGTCAGCGCATAATTGCTGGTCATAGTAAAGTCACCTTTTCCACTTCCGTAATGGGCACCTGCGATCCAGAAATCGAGGACAAGATTCTGGCTTCTGGTTAAGAAAAACTGTACGCCAACCATCAGTCCGCCACTGTTTCCGCTGGTGCTTCCCTGACCCTTAAGCGGAATCTGATATGTGTTTCCATCTACTGCATAATAATCATAATAGAAATCAAAAGAATTGGATGAAACATCGGAATACCGATAGTAAGGGGCAAAATAAAATCCTTTTCCATAGCCTTTTCCAATATAAAACCTGGGTTCTATGGTAAAATTCGTAGCCTTTACTCTCAGGTTCTGAAATCTTTTTTCATCTTCGTCTTTCAAAAAAGCGTTAATGAAAGGTGCTTTCCCCTGGGTCATCGTTCCGAAACCTATATTCAGAGAAAACCATTGGGTAATGACTCTTTCATAAGAAAGGTTGATGTTTCTGAATGCATAAGCTGTAACGTTGGTCTTAATGATATTCATCTTATCTGCGGGAACAGCTTCAAGTTCTTGTGCGTCTGCCTGTGAAAGGAGGAAACAGGATATTAGGATGAGAGACTTTTTCATGACCTTATATTTTGTGATGTTATAAAGTGTCAGCAAAAAACGGGCAAAAAATTATTAATATTTCATTATGATTTGATTTTTGTTTAAAAAAACAAGCATATGATTGTTTTTTTAGGGTTTTTGAATGCCTGCATCATGGTAGAATAATCAATTTATACTTAAGCATTTTACTTCAGTTTTATTTGATTAACAGATGCTTAAAAAATAAGTCAGGTATTTGTGATTAAACTTTCGCAGATATGTAACAAATGTTGGATATTGGCTGTCTTATTAGTGGAAGACAATTCTATTTTAAATATGAAAAAGACTATATATTCTGTGTTTTTTCTTTGTGGAATTTTTGTGTTTTCTCAGGAGAATGTAATCGATGTTCGTTATGGGAGTAAGTTTTGATTTTTCGAAAGGGAAGAAAACAGAGCTGCAAAGAAAGCTGAATAATGAAACTGCACCTGCAGCTACCTTTTAAAAGCAATTTTAAATGTTATAAAAAATCCCCGCTCACTTGTAGGAGCGGGGATTTTGTTTTTATTATTTCTTGATGAATTTTGTATTCTTTGTGTCTGTAGCATTTTTTCCACTGATCTCTATGAAATAAGAAGCTGGCGGAAGATCTGAGATTTGAATATTCCCGGATTTTACATCTGATGTTTTAACCAGTTTCCCATCCAGACTGTAAATATTTGCTTTAGAGTAATTATCTGTATTTCCTTTGAAACCGATAAAGTCCTGTGCAGGGTTAGGGTAAACCACTAAGTTTTCTTTTTTTATTGT
Organism: Chryseobacterium sp. W4I1; assembly: GCF_030816115.1. Taxonomy (NCBI): domain Bacteria; kingdom Pseudomonadati; phylum Bacteroidota; class Flavobacteriia; order Flavobacteriales; family Weeksellaceae; genus Chryseobacterium; species Chryseobacterium sp. W4I1. The sequence continues at coordinate 3,237,764 of NZ_JAUSXQ010000001.1, read as the reverse complement.
ATTGTTGGTTGCCAGAAATGCTTCGTTTAAAGCTAATGCGGTGGCTACTGTCTGGTTGATACTCAACAATGGAACACTGACATTTCCGCTTGTAGAATTTAGCAGAGCATATCTGTGAGAAGCATCGTAATAAGCATAGGACGTATTGGTAGCTGTTCCGATAGGGTTAGCATAAATAACATCAAAAGATGCATATAGATTAAGATTCTGTGTATATTTTACTCTAAGAACATTACTGTATGTTTGATTACCTATAATCAGAGTTCCATATGCATCAGCTTGGGCAGTCATTGTGCCACTGAATAATCCGTTGGCAACAGATGACGAGAAAGTTCCTTTAGCCGTATCATTTTGTGCCGGCCCATAAGTGGTAGGATAGTTATTATAAGTACCATTATCTACACTGAAATTTAAGGTAAGCTGTGGATTTACAATTCCTGTAATTTCCAGTTTTGTTGTAGAAGCTTTATAATAAATAGTTGTTGTTCCGTCTATCATTTTAATGGTAGAACCCGGAAATGTTGTTATTTCAGCAGAAGTAGGAGTAGAATAAGTCGTTATTGACGAGATTCCCATTGTAAGACCTCCGTTTGAAAATATAGTATTAGCTCCTGTTGCGGAGTTGTTTACGGCTCCGGTTACATGATTGTAATTGATAATGTTTCCAGAAATAGGGTCATTGGCTGTTTTTGTAAGCGTGATCTGCGCAGAAAACATTGCAGAAGCTCCTAATAAAAGGAGTAAAGATTTTTTCATGGTTATTATTTTTTTTTGTTAAAAATAATTAAAAAATAGTATTAAAATGTTAATTTTATTTACTTTTATTTAAATTTTTAATAAAAACGCCTACTGATAGCATCAGCAGGCGACTTTGTGCGTTAAAAATGTTTAAGTTTAATTGCTCATCACCATTTTACGGTAAGCATAAATGTCTTCGATGGTCACGACGCTCATCCCTTTTTTGACAGCAAAGTCCACAATTTCAGGAAGTCTTGCCATAGAGCCGTCTTCATTCGTCAGTTCACAGAGGACGGCGTCGTCACCGAGATTCGCCATTTTCACAAGATCTACACTGCCTTCTGTATGGCCACGTCTTTCGAAAACACCACCTTGTTTGGCAATAAGTGGGAAAACGTGTCCCGGACTGGCAATGTGTTCAGCCTGCGCATTTTCTGCCACAGCTGTTCTGATCGTTGTGACACGGTCTTTTGCTGAAACCCCGGATTCTACGCCTTCCTTGGCTTCGATGGAAATGGTGAATGCAGTTTGATTTTTTGAATTATTGGTTTCCACCATTGGGCGGAGGTTCAGGTGTCTGCTTTTTTCTTCTGAAATACACAGACAGACGATGCCACTACATTCTCGGATCAAAAGAGCCATATCTTTTTCTGTAATGGTGGATGCGGGAAAGATGATATCACCTTCGTTTTCACGGTTTTCATCATCTACTAAAAGAACTCCTTTTCCCTGTTGTAGTTTTAGAAGTGCATTTTCTACACGTTCTGTGGAGGTTGCTCCAAATTGTTCTAATAATTTTTCCATGTTATTTTACTTTTAAAAGTTAAAATAGTCTTCGGTACATGGAAATGAAATACGGCACAATAAGCCCGTAAGGAATCTTACTGACCGTTTCATTTTCTTCTCCCATCCAGACTTTAACTGTCGGTTCCGGAATTTCACCAGATCAGTCCTTTCAGAAGAAAGGAGTCGCGGACTGTAACCGCCGGTAGGGATTTTCACCCTGCCCCGAAGAAAACTTATACTAAGTTTTACTGTATGTTTTGATTTAAAATTTTATTTCATTGATTTATATTTAACGCACAGACTGCTAATTTCGGGAAGTTTTTTGAATTGGAGAAGGGATCTTTGATCATTTTTTTCTGATTGCTGTATAAATTCATAAAGAATAAACCATTCCAATTTGAAATGGCTTTACTTTTTGTGGAGCTATGATAAACTTCACTTTTAGAAACCTTCTAAGAATCAGATTTTAAATCTCATGATTCGTATTCCCTTAAATAAGTTACCATTTTTTTCTCCACAAAATCACATAATGAATTCGCTATTTTTATTATTTTTGGAGGGCTGTGCTCGTGAGCAAAAATATAAATGTTTTGATTCTCCAGGCTGTACAGCAACTGATCACCATCACCATACAACCAGAATTCTCCCATAATCAGGTATTGTTTTTTCTGAATTGTTCTTGTGCTTAATTCCTGAAAATCTATTTCTAAACCTTCCAGCTTTAAGTTGGAAATATTCCTATACCATATTATCAGATCTTCGGGCAATTGTATAGAAAGTTCTTTTTCTTTATTTAGAATAAATTCCTGCTGCAAACCCGCTTCGATGATGTCAGAGTGGCTGTATGATTTTGTCAATTGCCTGAAAAATTTAGGATAGATATCTTTTAAATAGCCGAATTTGTTTTCAATGTCTTGCTGAAGTTGCTTTTCTTTTTGTTTTTCGACTTTGCAGAAATTGTCAAATTCTTTTTCCCAGTCTTTTTTATAGAGTTCAGAAAAAGTCGTGTCGATCTTTACAGATTGTAGCCAGTCAAAAGCGCCAAGTTGCCCTATGTATACATTTCGGATCGCACTGAAACTTTCTTTGGGTTTTATTTTAAGAAAGGCAGTTCTTCCACATATTTTTTCTACAGTATCTTTATGATCCGTGAACCAATTCATCCATTCGTGTGTGGTGAGTTTTCCTTCTGAGAGGCTGATGAATTTTTCAATAAGTTCCTGTTGTGTCATCTGTCGGATAGATTACGTATCACATGAAACATCATCCCAATCCTGATCCATATAAGTGATCAGCCAGTTTAAAGCATAGTGTCTCTCATAGACAATACCGGGATCTACCGTGGTCATTTCAATATTGTTGATTCGGGCGTCAACACAGGCCCAGTCATAACGGTAATATAAATCTGCTGCATCAAGTATTTCGGATTTTGAACGAAGCTCATGAGGTGCATTAATGAAATCATTAGGATCAATGTCTCCGCCAACCGGGTAATTTTCGGCCGGAATATCATTAAGGTCACACAATTCATCAGGAAAGGGTAGGGTGTCTACTTTTTTTAATGCCCACAATAAGACCCATATGCATTCACATTTCCAGCTTTCCTGCGCTTTTTTTTGTTCTGTGGGCTCAGTTAAAAAATCCTTTTCCGCCGGAGTGGTATGCTCCCAAAGATCGCAGTTTTTCAGATAATCGATTGCTTCTTCAGGATCAATAGCGTCAAAAGCTGTAAGGTTTGTCACAGCGAGAACGGTTAGTCTTCTGGCTATTTCTTCAGAAGTTCTAAGGATCGTTTCTTCGTCTGTTTCTATGTGAGGAAGACTAAAATTAATTTTTACGCCTTCTTTTTTTAGAATTTCTTCGTTTTTTTCTTTTCTTGTCAACTCTTTTTCTTTTAAATTATTTTCTGGAATACCTCCCAAATTAAGGCTCTCTTAATATTTTCTCCATCTTCTTTCCCTTTGCCAGCTCATCAATAAGCTTATCCAGATAACGGATATTTCTCATCAGTTCATCTTCAATATCTTCTACACGGTATCCGCAAATAACTCCTTTGATCAATGAAACATTGGGATTGATCTGTGGAGCCTGTTCAAAAAAAGTTTTAAAATCAGTTCTGTTATCTAAAATTTCCTGCAGGCTTTTCTCATCATATCCTGTGAGCCAAAATATAATTTCATGAACCTCAGATTTTGTACGTCCTTTCTTTTCTGCTTTTTGAATATAGTGAGGATAAACACTTGCAAAAGCAGTGGTAAAAATTCTGGTATTCTGCATGATTTATTTTTAAGTCAATTCTTTAAGTACATCATCCAGAATTCTGTTAAATTCTGCCGGATTTTCGAGCATAGGGTAGTGACCTGTTCCTTCTATTTTGGTATAATTATAGTTTTTTAAATAGTCACGGTTGTTTTCAATATTAGTAGGAGAATTATCAGAATTGATGGCTCTTACCGGGATCTTAACCTGTGATGCTGTATCCCTGAAATCTTTTTTGTACAAAGGCATAAGGAGATCAATGGCTTTTTCAGAAGCATTTTCCAGGAACTCATTCTGTATTTTCTGTTTTACATCGGGCGGAGTTTTTTCTACAAAAAGATATTGGGGAAGAATATTTTCAACAGCATTTTTAAAATCATTACGATAATTCACAAATAAAAACTGCTCGGCCTGTTCTTCGGTAAACGTTTCGTTAAGGTCTTTTATCGTGTCTACCAGAATTATAGCCTTTGCCTGAGGAACTTTTAAAGCTGCTTCAAGAACGTAGGCTCCCGACATAGAATGCCCGATAAGAATAATCTCCGGTGAATTGATCTGTTCAGCGACTGCTTTGATGTCATCTGCATATAATCCACTTGTCCATTCTTTTCTGGAGGAATCAGATTTTCCATGTCCGGCCAGATCCATCTGTACGATGCGGTATCTGTCCTTGAAATATTCCTGTTGGTTATTCCACCATTCGGCATTGCCAAGCCATCCGTGTACAAAAATAAGGGTAACGTTTCCCTGTCCGCTTTCTTTATAGTGAATTTTCAGTCCGTCTGATGATTGGGCGTATTTTTCCATAATAATATATTGGTTTGTTGTAAAAAGAAACTTGTGATTTTATTGCTAAATTTTAAAAAAGAGACTCCGGTAGCTTTAAAGAAATTTCCGCAATATCGGAGTTTTTGTATCAGGTTTAGCTGTTTTTCGGTTCATAAATAAGTTGTACTACACCTGATCTGAAGACATTGGTAGTGATCAGCTTTAATTCCAGCCTTTCTTTCAAATCTTCAAACAGAGGTTTCCCGTTTCCTAAAGCAATAGGATGAACTGAAATTCTGTATACGTCGATAAGATTAAGCTCGATAAAAGTTTTGATAAGTCCTGCTCCGCCATAGAGCCAGATATCTTTTCCACCCTGATTTTTGATCTCAGCTGTTTTTTCTGCAATATCAGTACTGACAAAAACGGCTCCCGGATCTTCTCTTTCCTGTCCTGAAAATACATATTTGTTTTTTGAATGAATAGATTTCCAGAAGTTATTTTCTCCGGGATCTGCATTGTCTTCCGGCTGGTAATTTCCCCAGGCATCATAGCTTACCCTTCCATAAAAGATGGTGTCGATACTGTCCAGAAAGCCTTCAAAATTCATATCATCATCCATAATGCACCAATCGGTTTCGCCATTGGGGCCTTCAATGAATCCGTCTAAAGTCACGGCCAAGTCAAGAATTACTTTTTTCATGTTGAATATTAGTGTAGGTTTCAGTACCCGTAAAAATAAAGAAAAACGCTCTGAAGCAGAACGTTTTTACTGATAAAATTTGTATCTATTTTTACCATTTCCAGATCTGTGGCTCATTCTTCCAGATCAGCAGCCTGAATTCTTCATAATGATTTCCATTGCTGATCGTATGCGTATCTCTTCGGCCTTTGTCTAATCTGAGTTTATGTAAAATTCCAGAGTGGGCGCCAATCCACAGGGTTTTTTCATCATCTGAAAGAGTGATACCTGAAATTGTAGATCCTAAAAAGTGTCTCCAAAGCAGGTTTCCGGCTTTATCAAAAGCCTTGATATATCCGTAAGCATCACCAAGAATGTAATAATCCCTGGTAGCTGTACCTGCATATACTCTCATTTCTTCATCAATAACCGTGTAGTCATCACTTTCAGTATAAGCTTCGATATCTGCACCTACATACTGATCAGAATTGATCCCGATTGTAATGCCGTTGTAAAAATGACAGGAATTGGTGATGAGCTGGCTGTCGTCTTTTGCAAACAGGCAGAAATGCGGATATGAAGACTGTGCACCAATAGAACCCAATGTATTGCCTTCCGGATCTAAAATCCTGTGGTCATAGCTTTGATCACCAACCACGATGTAAGAATTGTCATTGGAAAGTGTAGCATTTTCCATATCGATATCCGGTGTCCAGTCCTCCTGGTTATCTTCATTGATGGGGTGGATGAGTTTTTCTTCTTTTCCGGAGATGAGATAGATTCCATAAGAAGTCACCAGCAGAACTTTACTCCCGTCATTGAAAGGGATGAGATCTGTAATGCCATAATCTGCAGTTGAGTTGAGTTTAAATTCATTAATAATGGTTCCGTCCCAGCCATCATGAAGCAGTATTTTGCCTGATTGTGCAATGGCGAAAATATTTCCCTGCTTTGATTTTCCTATAGCCTGAATATCTTCGTCGAGTGCTGTAATTTGGTCATGATCCAGCAGATAAGCCTGTCTTTTTTCATAGGAAGTTCCGGTAACAAAAACGATTTTTTCGCCGGAAATAAAATGAAGCTGTTCAATACTCTGCGATCTGTTTTCAAACAGAGGGATCATAGGTGTATGGGCTGGTGGAAAATCTGCCCTGAAGTTTTCCGTATTATTATTTTGGTTGGCTGTTTTAAGCAGTTTAAAAACTTCTTGAGCAAGATTTGATCTTGTATCTTCGGGTTCTTTGCCTTTCCAGTTTTCCCAGCCGTTTTTTTCACCGAAATCAACCATTTCATTAATTTCTGTTGCATATTGTTCTCCTTTTGAGAACCATTCTTTCTGGATTGTAGTGTTTTGCATAATTGATGTTTATGTAAAAATTTTTAATGTTTTTTGTACGTTTATCAATATTTAAATAAAATATTATTTGAAACTTACCCGTTCCTCATGATTACCCTTGATTTTGCTGCTGCTCCCTTTTAAAAGCTGAGGATTAACCGTTCCTGTTTTCTCTGCTGTGAATTCAAAACTCATCATGGAAAGAAGCTCTCCCGGCTTAGAAAATTTTTCTTTTTTAAGGGTGTAATTTCCGGACGGACTAATCTTCAGGGTGTCCTCAGCCTGTTCTATAAAAGTCTCTATGTTGCTTTCTTCTTTAGTCTTTACTTTAACACTTTTAGAAAAATACAGGACATTGACATCATGAAGATCAGACCATCGGATCGAATAATCCTGGTTTAGCGGTGCTTCTTTACTATAAATAATATTCGTTGAACTGCTTGTTTTCAGGGAGGGAATACTGGCTAAAAAGAACTTTTTCCCATTGGACAGTTGAATGTGAAGTTCGTAGCTGTTATTTTGAGGCGGAATGTCCTCAGCCCGGTAATCGTAATTTTTGGAATAATACAGCTGCTGCATGATTTTGTATTCTGCTTTTTCTCCGTTGACAGTTATTTTCACAGAATCGTTGCCAAATTCTTTTCCTTTTTTATCATATAAAATTACGGAAATGCTGTTGTCATTTTCATCCGTTAAACTCTGGTAGATTTCAATTTCAGCTTTTACATCTGAAATATCTGTAATTTTGGATGCAGATATGGGTTTTGAGCAGGCGGTAAATAGAAAACAGCTGCAGAAAAACAGGATCAAGAGTTTTATCATATTGCCCATTGCTTGTCTTTTTAGATCCCGGAAGATTTTCCGGTAGGTTAAATTACAAAATGTTTTTTTTAACTCGTTGGAAAGTATCAATTTGCTCTGTTACCTTATGGAATCGATAAGAGATTTAATGGATGACTTCTTTTGATTGATGATCATCAGCTGGCTTTTATCCTCCAGAAGGATTGATAATCTTTCTGATTTCAAGGGTTGAGTTTTTATGAAATCAATCTATTTACTGAATTAGTTCCTTTGAATAATTGTAAACGGACTTATTATATCTCGGTAAATGTGCGGAAAGTGATCCAAGCACCAATGATAATGCTTCTTTGTCCTTATTGATAGAAGAAAGTGAAAGTGCCAAAAAAGCATTTATCGCATCATCCAGCTCGTCGGAATAATTTTCTCTTTCCTCTCTTAATATTTGTATGCTTTCTTCAAATTTTCCATTGTTTCGCAATGTGCTGGCCAACTGAATTCTGGCTCTCCTTCTCCGCAATCCGGTAAGACCCAATTGTAAGGCAGATCTGTAAAGCGGTTCTGCATTTTTTTCAAAACCTGTTGAATCATAGGCGCAGGCCCGTTCAAAATCTGCAATGGCATTGGGTTGGGTAGAGATCTGGTAGGTATGTATTTTTATTTTGTCAATAAAGTCATCATTCGGGATTTCTCCCAGCTGATCCCAGATCATTTTTAATTCTTTTTCCCAAAGTTCAAAATCCGTCATCTTATTAATTGGGGTTTTTATTAGTCTTCAATGGCTTCAATACCTTGCTGCTTGAGCTTTTCAAGGTGATCTCTCATTGTTCTAAGCTGTTCCGGTGAATGTCCCTGCCATTCTTTAACTTCTCCTGTCACCTTGAAAGGGTGTTGGGAGCGGTAAGATTTAGTGGGATTGCCGGGAAATTTCTTGTCTGTTAAATTGGGGTCGTCTTCAATAGGACCTGTCGGTTCCACAATATAAATTCGTTCTTTTCCATCTCCGAAAGCAAGCTCAGCACCCCATGTTGCTGCTTCCAAAGTGGCAGAAAGATAAATGTATTTTGCTTTTTTCTTGATGCCGTAATTTGAGGTGAACCCAACTTCGATGAGGTCTCCGGGTTTAAGATCGGCTTTGGTGCCGTGATAGTAGATTATTTTTTTATCAGAAGTATTTGAATCCATTGTTCCGGTATTTATAATTTAACAATACAGATATTGGGCTGTTCGCTATGCTTCGGCTGTTGTCTCTGAATTTTTATAGACATTCCAGAAGTTATAATCTGTCATTGGAGCATCTGTTATTCCAACATTCCGCCCCATGGTTACGATCTGTCCTCTGTGGTATGTTCCATGGACGATCACATGCTGAATGTACTCGTATTTTGAAAAGTCACACTGGAACCATTGGGATTCAATTTTTACGTTTTTTGCCAGGTCTTCTTCCGATAAGATTTCCACGTACTCCATTAGTTTCTGAGAATTGTTCTTTATACCGGAAAAAATCTCTTCTTTAGTCACTGCAGCAGAAATGGCAGCAAAATCGAAATCGTCATTTTCCGCAATATAAGCCCACCAGTACTGTTGGGTCTGCCAGATGTGATGCAAAGTTGATAAGATTGTCGGAAAGCTTGAAATAACTTCCTGATTAAGTTGTTCATCAGACTTTGTAGAAAGCCAGTCTATATATTTATTGACTACCCAATTGTTGTACTGAACACTGTGTGTGATTAATGTTTTTAAGCTCATGATGATTAATATTTTAATGATTTTTGGTGGATATAAAAATAAGTAAAATATTAACTGGATTTTATAAAGACAAAAATATCTCTATGTGTGATCTTTTTAATTATTTGAATGTAAGTGCAGCGTAAGCACATATTGGCAGTTAAGGATGTTTTGTAATATTAAATTTAATTACTTCCACCTTCCAGTTGGAATTTTTTGATTCTTTGTATCTTAAGTGGATTGATAATATATTGTTTTTAATTCCGAAATCTTCAAATAGATATTCAGGATGGAACTCATTTGTATTTTCTAATGTATTTTTAATTTTTTCATGGGGGATTTTGATGCTGTAAGATTTGTTATTGTTAAGATTGGTATATAATAATTCACTGTTTGTTTTTAAGGTTATTGTATAAGGCTGAGCTTCGGAATTATTAATAGAAATAACAGTTCCGAGTTCTGATATCTTTTCTCCGGTGTTTTTGTTATAAAGAATATATTTTGCAGGTTCGCAGCATCCGGAAATAACAGAATTTTCAATGAGAAAAGAATTTTTATACTCTGTCCAGTTTCTATAACCTAATCTTCCTGTCAGCTCAATAAGGTTTTTTTCAAGTTTAAATATTTTCTTTTTTACATTTCCCTTTTGAAAAGTGATCCAAGATGAATTACAGTCATATTCCCAATATATTTTCGCGTTATTTTTGAATCGGGAAGGTTCACAAAAAATGACTTTCTTTAAATTAGGATTTTCTGAACAGCTACATTTTTGACTGAAGGCCCAATTGATTGAAAAAAATACAGCAACTATTGTTAATAGGTTTTTCATAACTATTTTTTAAAATAGGAACTCTCCATTTAAGTCCGTCGTCAGCACTTCACTCATGTAATCAAAGAAAGGACGCATGGCCAGTAAGGTTTGAAGAGCTTCTTTCTGAAAGCTGTCTGACAGAACTTCTTTATCTGTAAATTTTCGCATCACAACATATTGCTTTTTCCTGATCAGATCTATGGCAGGATGATTTTTATCAAAGCCTCTGGGAGCTGTTTTTACAGCATCTCCTTTGATTTCACCGAAATACTTCGTAAATATCTCGTTAGACATAATCTTTTCAATTTCTGTGGTATTGAGCTCGAATTCTTTACGGATACGGAGCAGGTCTTTTGCCTCAGGTCCCCAGAAACCACCACCTACAAAACTGTTACCAGGTTCCAGTTGAATATAATATCCACCTCTCAGCATTGGCTTTAAACGGGAATAGCCAGCCCCGAAATTAGTTTTGTATGGAGTGGGATCCTTGGAAAAGCGCACGTCTCTGTAAATCCTGAAAATATGGATTCCTTTTAAGTTGTCGTATTCCTGAAGTTGATTGTAAATTTGATTAAATAAGGTTTTGTTTTCCTTGATCACAATATCGTATTCCTGTTTATGCTGGGTAAACCATTCACGGGTATTATTTTCATTGAGTTGCTTAAGGAATTCAAAGGTTTTTTTCATCTGGATGGTTGTATGTAATGCAATACTAAATTAGTTTATATTTTTGAAATGCTATTTATAATCATTTTTTAAGCTTCCTTTTCAATGATAAAACCATGAGACCGCAGATAGTCATCAAGCTCAATATCAAAAGGAATTACAAAATTATTATCCAGATCAAACATGCCACTTTCGCCGTCTGAAGATTCTAAAAATCCCAGCATCTTAGACTGTGTTTGTTCTTTGGCATTTCTCCAGCAGTTCATTAAGAAATCAGTTTCCAGACCGAACTGGTTTTCCCAGTAATGAGCATAATCCAGATGATTATTTTGATCAAGATAAGCAGAATAATCAATATTATTTTCATTCAGCACCTTTTTACATAATTCCTGAACATCAATAGGAGAGTAGTCCTGAAATGAATGTTCTTTCAAATGGAGCTCTGCGACCTGAACAGTTTTATCCGGAGAATAATATTCATAATTAGGCAACACAATTAAGGAACTTAAAGGACTTGAAGCATTATAATATAAGCTGATTACCTCAATTTTTTTATCATCTTCTCTGAATTTATATTTTGAGCTTAAAACATCAACAAGGAATTGGGTGACTATGGTTTCTCTGGGAAGCAGAAAAGTGTTTTTAAAGGCTTCGTCTATTTTTTGTTCTATTTTCTTCATGGGCACTTTTTGTAGTGTAAAAGTAAAGAAACCGTTCTGAAAAATAAAGCGGTTGTATATTAAATTGCCTCGGTCACTAATCGTTACATGATTCCTGCATTCAGCCCGTCTAGCACAAAAACACTTGTTAGCGCCAGTTTTATTTCGTTTTTGGTGGGTATTCTATTCCAGCTTCTTTAATCAAGTCAAAACCATATTTCATAATTGTTTCAATGATAGGAATAGCTTTTTGTCCTTTTGGGGTCAAGCTGTATTCTACTTTTGGTGGAACAACAGGATAGACTACTCTTTTAACCAGTCCTTTACTTTCCAATTCACGCAATTGACTTGTAAGCATCTTATCTGTTATATGTGGTATATCTTTTTTTAGTTCAGTAAATCTTTGAACCCCTTCCTGAAGGCGCCAGAGAATAGGCATTTTCCAGGTGCCTCCAATGTGGCTTAATGCAAATTCTATTGGAGTATAATAAAGTCTTTTATCGTGAAAAAATTCAGGCATATCGTATTAATTAATTTAATGCTTTCCAAAATGATAGTATAGAACTTAAATGTAAGTATGGCCTGCAATGCAAGCGCATTTTGCAAATTTGCAAAAAATAAATTAAGTTTTTATGAAGTTTGATAAAACGCTTTTTGTGTTGGCATTGGGGGTATTCGGAATTACAACAACCGAATTTGGTGTAATAGGAATTTTGCCTGAACTGGCTTCGGTATTTAATGTAAGCATAGATAAAGCGGGTTGGCTGCTTAGTGCTTTTGCAATCATTGTGGCAGTTTTTGGTCCATTAATGGTTTGGTTATTATCATCTTACGACAGGAAAAAATTATTGATACTTTCGTTGGTCATTTTTGCAGTAAGTAATGTTTTGTCTTCTTTGGCAACTAATTTTACTTTTCTTTTGATTGTACGAATGTTACCCGCCTTTTTTCATCCTGTTTATTGGTCAATAGCCTTAGCAGTGGCAGTTGAAAATACCGCACCAAATCAATCGTCAAAAGCTGTTAGTACTATATTTTCAGGCTTAACTATTGCTACTGTTTTAGGTGTTCCATTGGCAACTCTGCTGGTTGATGTATTGAATTGGCAATCCTCTTTTTTGCTGTCTGCACTTTTAAATATTATTTCATTGATTGGGTTAATAGGGTTGCTGCCACCCATAAAAGCATCGGATAAGAAAGAAGAATACTCAAAAAAAACCATTTTGAGAAAACCGATTTTGTGGCTAAATATTTTGCTGGCTTTCTGCATCATTACAGCAATGTATTCTACGTATGGTTATATGGCTGATTTCCTGAAATCTGTTTCCAGAATGAATGGAAAGGAAGTAAGTATAATGCTTTTCTTTTTTGGAATTACAGGTATTATCGGCAATCGCATGGTGGGGAAATATATGAGCAGTAAACCGTTTGAAACCACATTTATTTTTCTTGTTGCATTAATTGGGGTTCATTTTTTATTGCTTGTTTTTGGAAGTTATTTTGTGCCAATAATTGTGATTGTTGGGATATGGGGATTGATACATACCGGAGGTTTTTTAATTAGTAATGTAAGTGTAGCTTCTTCTGTTCCCGAAGCTCAAGAGTTTGTCAATAGCATTTTTACCTCTTGTGGAAATCTTGCGGTAACAGCCGGTGCAACGATTGGAGGATTTTGGATTGTCCATTTTGGTATTCAACAAATAGTTTGGTCAAGTATTTTGCTTTTAGGTTTGTCCCTGGTTATTCTTCTCGTCAAGAAAGTACTTAGGTGGAAGTAGGGTCTGTAAGATTCTTCAATCTTCAAAATTTTGGAGTAGAGTTTTCTTCTCCGGGACGGGATTTGTAATTCCATTCCTGGCCTACACGGTATTTATCAGCCTCCGAATTATCTTTGCAATGGCTTAGGAATAGAGTGGCAATTATTAAAACGAGAGAACGAATTATAGAATTGATATTCATGTCTGAAGCTTATTATTATCTTATAATTCTAACCTGTTGTAAAATTCCTTTCTCATTTTTATAACTGAAAATATAAGTTCCGGTTCGTACTTTCGATAAATCTATATTTTTATTATAATAGGCAAACCCTTTGCTGATTGGTTTTCCATCCATTGAGAAAACGGTGTATTCAAATTGATTGCTGTTATTTTTATTGCTGATGACAAAACCGTCTCTGGCTGCATTGGTATAGACCTTTGTTTTTAATACTTGATCTTCATTGGCTGTATTTGCAGAAAGTACAGTCTCGCTAATATCTGCCACTTGTATGCTTTTAATCGCTGAGCTGGTGAGAGACGTTGTACTTCCACCGATGATGTATAATTTATTGTTGTATACTTCCGCTGCAGCGTGTCTTCTGGGAATCATATTGGATGATAACTGATGTAATTTGTTGGTGGTAGTATCAAAATAGGCCAGAAAAGTCTGATTATTAAAACCACCTACAATGAAAATCTTATTACCGGATACAGCCAATGCATGTCCGGATATACCAGAAGGCATGATATACTGATCAATCCAAAGATTAGTTTTGAGGTCATAGACATTGATCAGACGGGATGGGGTCCCGTTAAAACCACCAATAACATAAAGCTTATCATTAACAATTTTGCCTTTTGTTTCTCTGGCTGTGGGCATGTCCGGTAATGGATTCCAGGTATTTGAAGCAATATCATAATATTGGAATTTATTAGAAAATTTAGTGGTTGCCGCTCCATTGAGTCCACTGCCACCAAACACATATATTTTGCCATTATAGATTGCAGAACCTGAATTTCCTGTATAGGAATGATTCACAGCCCCCTTCGTTATTGTATTGGTTTCAAGGTCTACAATTTCAAGATGGCTGTTTCCCCAACCGTTAAAAATGTAAATTTTATTATTGTAAGTCTCGGAATTAGCAAATCTTTTGGGAAGTAGAGTAGAATTGAGAACACTCCAGCTGTTATTGGTAATACTATATTTCTCAACATATCTTGCATCACTTGCTTTTTCCTGATACCCATTGCTCACATAGATATTATCATTCACGATTACACTGGCTGTGGCACCTCTGCCTACCGACATATTGACGAGATTTTTAAATTGAAGTGCTTGTGAATGAGCTGATAATGAGCTCAACAATGAAAGGAGCAATAATTTTATTTTCAATGGTATTAAGATTTAGTATTTGGTTTCCTTAATTTTCTGTTCAAAATTCGGGATTCTTTTAGCACCGAATATCAATAGAACATCGAAGTTCAAATATAGGAAAAAAGTGTAAGCGAATTTTTTGGCTCACTTTTTCAATGCTCCAAACATAAAGATCTTTTTGCGGAAAACTTTGTTCTTCAAGGTCTCGTTCAGTACAGTCTCTTTAATCGCAGTAAAGTGCTAAACGTATTTGATCGAATCCACCTTTTCCTTTAAAACGAAATAAATAGGCATTCAAATTTTTACTTTGCCATTTAATATCATCCCTTCCTGTTTCTTCTTTGGATTTTTCTAAATCTTCATATACTTCCAGGTATGGTTCCCCAAGCTTTTCAGTTATATATTTTTTGATTTCATAAAATTTTTCGTCAAACAAACTATGAGCCACTTCATTTTTTCCATTTTCATTCCATTCATACAACTTGAATTTGGTTTGGTCATCTTTTGTGAAAAAATAATCTACTTTAAGAATGAAGTTATTCTCATTTCTTTGATAAGATTTAGGAATTTCAAATATATGCTTTTCAAAAGTTGGATAAATACCTTCTCCAATTCCCCAAAAATATCCAAGCGTTATATCTTTTGATTTTTTATCTATTTCTTCTTTTTTTATTTCAGTGAACTTTTTAAGGGAAAGATCAATTTCATCTTGTACAGGAACATTGCTATATTTATTTACTGAACAACTGTAAGATATTAGTAAGATAAAGACATAGAGAATTCTGGATTTCATTATTATGTTTTTTTTAAGTGATTTTGCAGCTGGTGTTTAGTATAACAATACAGTTTTTATTTTTCAAATAAAACCATTGCTATCGCTCGAATCCTTTTGTGTGGTTATAGTATTATAAATTAGACATTCTAATAATTTAAAAGCGAAAGCCGATACATAGTGCGGTAACGAGGCGATAAAATGGCGGAGGTTGCCCAATCTGAGCAAATATAACATCTTCTTGCATTTTTAACAATACATGTTATCCGCAGTATTTATTTTTCTATAGCTTTTAAAGGTTGATACTTTTCAATTTTTTTTAAATCAATTTTCTTTTCTGGAATTAGTTTATATGCCTTAAATTCCAAACCTTTATTATTTTGCTTAAAATAATTAATTTCAATATAACTTGAGTCTATAGATATTTGTGAATTTTCTTCATTAAAAACTAATGAATCATTTTCTTTCTTAAAAATTAAATTTCCATTCTTTTCGTAGAAATCGATGAATTTAAATTCAGATAAACCAAATGTCGAATGTAAGGTGTAAACTAAATTTTTAATAATGATTCCTTTGTAATTTTGAATTTCCGTTCGAATGGGTTGTTTTTGCAATGAGCGGTCAATATCGGATATTGTTTTGATCGTTAAACTATCATTGTTCCACTTTATTTGAAAGGGGTTAGAATTCGGAACTCTAAAGAAATCAGAATTATAGAAATCAGGCTTTTCTTTATATTTAACAATTTGTAAGGCATTTACAGATGAACCAAACGCCATTCCGCTTTCAATAGTGTATAAATAAACATCGTATTTCTTATTTGTTGAAGATAATTTTTGAATATCCGAAATTTGATCTTTATCATATTTAGAGCAACTACTAAATAAAAAAATAAATATTAGAAAACAGAAAATTCTTTTATTGGACAACTTTTTCATAGCATTTCTTCCAGCTGTTTCAACTTGACGATGTGCCGTAAATCGAAATCAAAACTTTAGGGTAAAATACAAATTTTAACCGAAGTAGAAAAATATGTTAGCCCTTGATGCAAAAGCTTAGTTATACATAATTTTCACCAAGTTTATTTTTTCCTCTCCTTTCAAGAATCAGATGCGCTGCATCCAGCATTTTAGTCAGATGGATGTAAGGACTCACTATATTCCTTTCCGGCAGGTTGTCATGAACTCCGAGTGAGAAATAGACCATCCCGGACATAAAATAATCAAATTCCTTGATGCTGTATTCTCTGAATGCTTTTTTAAAGACCAACAAAGGGTTTTGGTATTCCTTCTCCGAAAGCAAGCCAAGAACCAACGGAGAGACCTCTTCCAACTGGATATTAACGGCCCATTTCTTTTCCTTCAGCGTGATAAGATAACCTGCACGGACGAACGACTGCATCGACTGGCGAAAGTGAAAGATAACGGACGGATCTTCTTTGATCCGGCTATTTCTTTTTACCGCATAATTCATAATGCTGTTTAATTTCTTTTTAGAGGCAGCCAGGTCATTGAGCTGAAAAAAGGCTTCCATCATCTGTACTGCAGAGTATTTCTTACCAACTACCGAAAATGGGCATTGGATGTCTGTTCTGGTTTTTTTCATGTTTTCTGTTGTGTCATTTTTTACTGGCTGTAAAGGAGGAAGCCCGGCCAATGCCTGAACTTCCTGCCCATACCAACCAAGGGTAATAGGATAGAAATTGTATTTTTCTAAAAGCCCTAAAGCCGCAATGGATTGTACACCCCATTGTAACATGTCATGATACTGTGTGATAAAGCAGGCTTAGAAAAAAGATGATTGTAGAAAAGCAGAACAGCATGAAATAAAACGGCATGGAACTCTACAATATCCGATCTGAGGTACTGGTATACCTTACATGCAGATAAGAGAGCCCACGCCTAGGTCGTGAGCTTCTAGCTTATCGTCTCGCATGTTTAAAAATTACCAGTTTTCAGATCGAGATTCTAAGCAATAGCTTCTAATATTCGTTGAAGTATCGCAAAGCTACATTTCTTGTAGCTTATTTTACAAATATAATAAAAAAAACAATATAACACATATATGTGTTGATGAAAAACTTTAGAAAGTCTAAAATTTACTTTATGTATAAATGGGACATTGAAGAATTAAAATTTCAAATTGGAAAGCTTATTCAATTACATAGGCTAAAGAAAAATCTTTCACAGTTCCAACTTGGAAATGAACTTAATCTATCAAGTAATCATGTTGGTAGAATTGAACGGGCTGAAACCAATCCAACAATAGAAAACCTTGTTAAATTCTGTAATTTTTTTGAAATTGATATGTTATTTTTATTCAAGAAGCTAACTGACAAAGAATTAAAAAATATTGAAAGTGAGATTGAATATCTACAAAAGATATTTAAAAATAAAAATAAAACAAAATCTTAATGAGAGTTTGTTTTTTTGGATTATTTTATTGATTCAAAGTCGGGATATTCTGGGTTCTGAAATATCAAAGATTTTCTAATTTTTCTTTTAATGCATTAACATATTGAGAATATGAATCAGTAAGATATGTTTTGCGAATTTTTTCAGCCAAGCTTACTTTTAACTTTTGCTTAAGCTCTTTATCCTTATTTACTGCCTTTTCTATATTGAAAATAGCATTCTTATTTTTATCATATGGAACTTCATAACCACTTTTAGAAATTTGGGTTTCTAAATAATTTGGGGTATAAAAATCTTCAAGAGTTGCTATATTTTTATCAATATCTCCGTATGCTAACCAAGCATCTTTAAACTGAGGATAGTTTTTTTGATATTCGATTTTCTTTTTATTAGACGTTTCGTCAGAGTCAGCAACAATTATTAATTTTTTATTTGCAAGAATTAAGATTTGTGTTAAAGTTTCAACACCTGATATTCCACTAAGATATACTTTGCCAAATGGCTCGAATTCTTTTTCCAGTTTATGAAATTCTACATACGAATCAAAAATTAATTTATCTAAATATCCTTCGAAAATAATATTTTTTTCTTGTAAGCTCTCAAAGATGCTTGTTCCAATTGCTCTTCTCAGTAATTCATCAGTGGCGAAAGGTGATTTAATTTCATCCTTATTAATGAAAGTAATATCATCTTTTTTTTCAATAATTAAATGTCTGTCAATACAATTTGAGTCTATCATGTATTGAGAATGAGTAGAATAGATGATTTTTGCTTTTTTACTGATGTCAATAAGCTCATCCCTCAAATATTGTGCACTACTTGGATATAGACTTTGATCAGGTTCATCCATTAATATAATATCGTTCTCTTGGATCTTATTAGTCCTTGCTTCGGTTGAAAGCATTAATAAGATACTAATAAATTTTTTGAAACCATCGCTTCTATCTTCAAAATTATATTTTGCTTTATCAACAACTTTTATTAATATTTCGTCACCGTTGGTAAGTAATTGTATTGAAGTTCCACGAAAATCTTTCCATATTTTTTGAAAAGTTGATGTTACTTTCTTTGAAATCTGTTCCAATAAATTTGAGTAATCACCATCCTCTGAATATGCATTATTAAATTCTTCTTCAATATCATCTCTTCCACATAATGAAAAAATATTCTCTAAGGCTTTATTTTGTGAAGGTGAATTAATAAACTCTTGAATGTTTACACTGTTTGGTAAAAGGTAATTGTCTTTATACTGCCAGTAATGACATTTTATTGGATTTTTTTCATAGTAAATTTGTATTAATGTAAATAGCTCATTTTCAATATTAAATTTTACGCCTGTGGCGGATGGAGTAATAGTATTATTTGTATTTAAATATAATTCTTTCTCAAGTGCAACATCATTTTTAGGATAGGAATATCTTTTAAAAATTGGCTTTTTATTATCAGCTATATCTAATTTTATTAAAACCTTACTAAAAACTTTCTGAAGGTATTCTACTAAGGAAATTTTAGTTTTAAATATAATTGATTCTATTCCTGTGAATTTTTTTTTGAATTCTTCTAAAATTTTTTTAAAATCATTATCATTTAATGAAAAAATTGCTCGAATTGAATATTCTTCGATTTTTTCATTTTCTACTCTTTTTCTTTTGTCTTTATTAGAAACTATATACTCTCCAAAGACTGCAGCAATGGCTTTTAAAATATTACTTTTTCCAGCTTCGTTTTTTCCAAGAAGTATAATACAATTATGGTTGAAAATTATATTTTCATCTTTAATAGATCTAAAGTTTTTGATTTGAATCTCTTTAAGTATCATGTTTTTAGTTTATAGTTAATACAAACATAATATAAATTATTTTTATTAAGCTTTAAATGTTTCCATAATAAAACTTTTAAATCTAAATATTAAAAATAATATTTCCTTACGGAAAACCATAATCCAAACAAAAAACCGCCCTATATAATAGAGCGGTTAGTATATTAAATTGTCTTATTGATAGAAAAAGCAGTAAGCAAAAAGTTTTTTGTTTTTAGAATTAAAACTTTTCATCAGCACCTTTTTTGGTTGAATTGTATTCAACTAATGTTTTAAATGCTTTTTCTAATCTTTCAACTAAAGCTTGGTCTGTACCAAAGTTAAAAGGTGATCTATACTTATTATAGTTAGGCCCACTTATAGAAATATAGTTGTAATAATTTCCTTCGCCTGCCCTGTCATAATCACAGTGAGCAAAAAGTTGATTATTTCCCGAAACAAAAAAATCAGAGTATTCATTCTTCATTCCAGTAACCTTATTCATGTCATAGCTATATTCACAAAATTTATTAATTCCATAGTTGCTTCTATAAACAAAAACCCCGTCTTTATAAGAAACAAAAGTTCGGTCATTATATGTGGCTAAATTTTCTTTCATTTTTCCTGCAATCCAATCCATGGTTTCTTGTTTGGTCGGTTTGGCAGTTTTGTTTTCAGTGGCTGGTTTTGTAGATTTTACAGTTTTTTTTTGAGCGTTCACATTCATACTTGCAACTGTTACTAATAATACAATTGCTAACTTTAATTGTCTGGTCATTGTTTTTTTATTTAAATTAATGGTTATTGCTGTTTTAAGGTGTCTATTCTGTTTATTTGGTTGTGTTGATTTTTTAATTAAGTTGATATATAGAGTAATATTTTTGCAAGCGATCTTTTGTTATGGTAATTATTGTTCTTTCAAACCTTCTGTTGATTTAGCTTCTTTCACAAATGTTAAATGTATGAGTTGATGGAAGTGGAAATATTCTCTCATCGATAATTTGTATTTTTTTAGATCATAGTACTCATCAAATATAATAAAAACCGCCCTATTAAAATAGAGCGATTAATATATTAAATGGTCTCAGCGACATGCTGTTACATTACTCCTGGTATTCTATCTCCCATTGGTATAGGCAATACCTTGCTGGTGGCCGTTTTTTATGCTTGATTTTCTATTTTTGCTACATAATGTCCACTGCAACTGTCAATAATATTTGGATTAGAGATAATTTGAATTCTATAAAAAAATCCGGATATTGTGTTGCCCGAACAAACTCCTGCTAATGTTTGCGACCATTTACCATAAAGTTTATCATCACTCCAATAGATATCGTCATAAAATGAATAATTTGTATAATTCATTCTTTCACCATTCATTTCTGTTGGGATATTTGGAATTTGCATAATTTCTTCAGTCATTTCTCTTGTAGGAATTTGAAGTGTTTCTATTAACTTTTCTGTCTTTTGAATGTCATTGCAAATGATTTCAAATTCTTGAATTGCAAGTATTTGCGCTTCGGTGTCATTTGTTGAAACTACTGTAAAGTTTCTTGAATTGTCATTAGAGAACTCACATAAATAGGTGTATCTGAATGTCTTATCTTCTTCTATTAGTTGTTTAGAAACTAATTTAACTTTATCAGATTTTTTCAATCGATGGAGTCTCCAAGATCCATCAAAGCATTGATAATAATGTCCGTCATCAAATTTAATAATAGACCCTTCGCTGTAATTTTCATTTTTGTAAGTACACATTTTTTATAATTTCTTTTCGCCTACTTTGTAATACGGTGTTCAGCTAGTCCGCTATTTTATGATATCAAAGATGTAAAATAAACCGTCGTCTATCAATTACCCTTTTGTGTAATTTTTATGGGAATTCAAAAAACAAAAAAACCGCTCTATTTTTATAGAGCGGTTAGTATATTAAATTGCCTCGGTCGCTGACCGTTACATCATTCCAGGCATTCTGCTCCCACTGGCATAGCAGGTTCCGCACTCTTAATTTTAGTGATTAAGCACTCTGTAGTAAGAAGCATTACTTTTTGTCTGGTAACTTTAGCGGTTTGGGGCATTTTATTTTAGTACGCTATTTACTTCAACCACTTCAAAGTCGTCATTATTTTGCAACAGGTGTTTTAATATAGGAATATGCCCCTGTCCAAATATGAGGATAACGTATTTGTCATTGTCATTGATTTGAGTAATGATATTAGAGTAAATCGCTAAATTCCTCAAATACCAATCAGAAACTGATTCCGCACCAATATAATTCTCTCCAGCACCAATTTTTGCAATATATTTTAAGTACAATGATAAATTTTTCTGCAAAAGTTCTTTTGTGTTGATATATTTTAGGACTTCGGTTATTGAATTTCGTTTTACTACATTATCAAATTCAAGTTTTAAGTTGTTCGCAGTAGTCCCTAATTCCTTTAACAGATATAACTGATTTTTTTCTTTAGCAGTGACAGAAACCAAACTGTCATGCTTCATTCCATAAAAGATATCTACAGAATTGATATGTTTTAAATTTAATTTTTTAGCTAATCTAAAACCAATTTGCTCTCGTTCAGAAACGGTTAATGTATACTTGTTTTGGGAATAGGCATTATACAGACTATCAATTTGCTTTTGTTGATTGAATGGTTTTTCTATCATCACTTTATCAGCATTTGTTCGTTTCAAAATTTCGGTCAGTTCTTCCAGTTCCTTCTGTCTTTTCGGAGCTAAAAAATCGTCAGTCTTTAATTCAAACGTATCTAAATGAGGGGTTTCGAAGTGAATGGTACCGATTAATAAGATTTTGGTTTTATGTTTGGTTACTTGTCCAAAAGTTGTGGTTACAAATAAAAGCGTAATTAAAAATGTAAAATTTTTTTTAATGAAATTCATTCTTTTAGTTTATTAGTTTATTTTTTGTTAAAGATAAAGCTTCTGGTGAGACATAAAGATGAATTCGCCACAAAATTCACAATTGAACTAAATCTCTGGTAACCTTTCTTGATTTGCTGTTTTATTAACTTCTGTTTATGATTATTCTGAACAAAAAAACCGCCCTAAAAATAGAGCGGTTAGTATATTAAATGGCCTCATCAATAATATGCCACATTATTCCCGGAGACTTCGTCTTTATTTTTTTCCTCTCCTTTCAAGAATAAGGTAGGCTGCATCCAGCATTTTGGTGAGGTGAATGTACGGGCTTATGATATTCCTTTCCGGCAGATTGTCATAGATTCCCAGTGAGAGATAGACCATCCCGGAAATAAAATAATCAAATTCCTTGATGCTGTACTCTTTGAATGCTTTTTTAAAGACCAACAGAGGATTTTGGTATTCCTTCTCCGAAAGCAAGCCAAGAACCGACGGGGAAACATCTTCAAACTGAATAGTTGCGGTTCTTTTCTTTTCCTGTAGCGCTATGAGGTAGCCTGCACGGATGAATGACCGCATAGCCTGCTGAAAATGAAGGATAACGGACGGATGTTCTTTTATCCAGCTGTTTCTTTTTACTGCATAACTTATAATGTCGTTTAGCAGCTCTTTGGATGCTGTCAGGTCATTGAGCTTAAAATATTTTTCCATTAGTTTTATGCCGCAAATGTTTCTTACGGCTTTTGACAAGCCGGGATTGAAAGTCTGTTCTGTTTTTTTTCATGAGTTTGATTTTTTTACTGTACGATTTTACTGGCCGTAAAGGAAGAAGCCCGCCTGAACTTCCTGCCATACAAGCCAATGAATATGATAGAATTTATGTTTTTCTAAAAGCCCTAAAGCCGCAATGGATTGTACACCCCATTGTACCGTATCATGATACTTTATGTTGTAAGCTGGCTTAGAAAAAGATAATTGTAGAAGAGCAGAACAGCATGAAAATAAAAACGGCATGAGACTCTACAATATCCGTCATAGAGGTACTGGTATACCGTGCAACAGATAAGAGAGCCCACGCCTAGGTCGTGAGCTTCATACTTATCATCTTGTTGCTTTAAAAATTACCAGTTTTCTATGACAAGACTCTAAGCAATAGCTTCTATATTTCTTTGAAGTATCGCAAAATTACTCTAATGAGTAATCTTTTCCAAATATAACAATATTTTTAATATACAGGACTATAGTCCTTAGTTTTTTATTTTGTTTTTGGCTCACTTTGCCATTATGCATGATTCTTTAGACGAAATAGAGCGATTTATAATTTCAAAAGTGAAAGAAATAAGGGAACAGCGAGGTATTAGCCAAACTTCACTTTCTTTAGCTATTGGTAAGAGTACAAGTTATATTTCAGATATTGAAGCGCATTCCAAAACAGCGAAATATAATATTAAAAGCTTAAACTTAATATCAAAAGCTTTGGGATGCTCTCCAAAAGATTTCTGGCCGGAACAGCCAATTTTGGAAGAGAAATACGAATTTGTAAAAGAGATAGAGATAAAGAAAAAATCCTAGCGAGAGCTGGGATTTTGTTTTTATTGACCTATCAGGTAACGGGAAAAGTATTTGCGAAGTATGGGATTTCGAGGAACTAAAGTTCAAGAAAGTTCAGACGTAGCCGGCGGATGAAAAAGTAGAGTAGTTCAACTTTTCCTTAAACCCCGCATTTTGCCAATACAATGTTATCTGCAGTATTAATATCCAAGATACTTTCCAATGGAATCTGCAAGCAATCCACCTGCTGCACCAATAGTTATTTCCCAACTACTGTTCAACGCCTTACCTAACATCTTTTGTATCCATTCATTAGTTTTACTTCCAAATTTTTTATTCTCTACATCGTGATCATCTGAATCAATGAAGTTAAATAAGTC
Organism: Chryseobacterium sp. W4I1; assembly: GCF_030816115.1. Taxonomy (NCBI): domain Bacteria; kingdom Pseudomonadati; phylum Bacteroidota; class Flavobacteriia; order Flavobacteriales; family Weeksellaceae; genus Chryseobacterium; species Chryseobacterium sp. W4I1. The sequence continues at coordinate 3,213,609 of NZ_JAUSXQ010000001.1, read as the reverse complement.
GTGAATATCATTTTGATCAACTCCATTCTCTGTTAGGACTTTAGATAAATCTGTTTTACTATTTTTTTGAATAATAATTTTGGCTTTTACATTGCTGTTATCTCCTGCATTTAGGATTGCACCATCACCACTATTATTTATAATTGTTTGTTTCATAATTTTTGTTATTTCTTGGTTATTTTTACTTAAATCTTTTATTTCGGTTAGATTACCATATTGTTTGTCAATCTCAAGCATGAAATCAAGAAGTCTATTTCTTACTTGAGAAATTATTTCATTAATATTTCCTGTTGCAATTATTTTTCTTGCATTAATGATATTAAGAAAATATCCGTTTTCTGTATCAATTGACTTCCAATTAGCTTCTAAATAACCGACAATTTCAGCTGGAAATGGGTACATTAGGCTTTGTGAATTTGATGTGTTTATTAAGTGTTCCAAAGTTGAAATTCCTTGTCTGAAAGTTGTTTGTACAATATCTAAACCGAATTTTTCTTTCATTCCCATTGTTGGAATAGGTTGATTAGAATATTGCATATTTCCTACTATGTAATCACCTTTTATATGACTAACAATATTTTTCCTATAAATTGGAAGGCTTTCATCAGTTGGATATCCATTAAGTTCTGAGTTAACCCATTCTAGTAAAGCATTATTCTCAATTCGAGATGCTAAAACTTTAGTTTTTAGGAGTGTTGTATTTATTGGTTTTGTATCATCAATTAAGCTATTGATTATATCACTTATAAGTTCCATTTGTAAGGTTGGATGTTTTTAAATATTGCAGATAACGTTTCGGAGCTTTGCGATGGATGGGCCCCTGCTCCCGCACGAATCCTTTCGTGTGGTTTTAATATTATAACATTTTAATATATAATCTAAAAGCCAAAGTCACGAAAGGATTCGTGCGGGAGCTAAGAACCTTTATTCTTTTCCAGAAATTAATTTTAGACCCTCAAATTCGGAAAGTATCTTCTTGTTTTCAATTAGATTGCTGTCTGTAACAATTGATTTAGGAAGAACTTTCATGCCGATTAAGTCATCTGTTCTAGTTTTAATAATGTGTGTATATTCCAGTCCTTCTTTTTCTGTAAGCACTCCCTCTTCAACTTTTTTGTTAATTTCAGTTCTTATCGATAAGCTGTCTAAAAGTGCTTTATTCTTTTTTTCAGCCTTATAATATTTAAAATTAACTATAAAGTCCCATATTTCCTTGAATATTAGGAATAAAGATTTTGCTGTTTCAATTCCCGTTTTTATCCCTAAATTTGTATCACTTCCACTATCTAATAAAATTATTTCAGTTTTTTCATCTGATTCGTCATAAACTTTTTCAAGAGTATTTATCAAATCATCCAAAGCCGAAAATATTTTTATATATTTTTCTGGTTCTAAACCTTCTGATTCAATTAGTATTTGGAATAGAATAACACCATTTTCAATTTTGTCTTCAAAATTTTCTTGTAAGATATTATTATTCAGTAATACATTTTTTGAGAGATTCCAAGTATTAACCAGTGTTTTATGAAACAGATAAAATACAACAGAACTATTATTCAATAATATTTTTGTTGCATCTTTTGAAAGAAATATGGAGGATAGAGCGGAAAGGTTTTGTTCAGCGTAAATATTTATTGAATTAATATTTTCAAGTATTTCTCTAAGGCTTTCAAAAGTTATTAATTGATCATAATTACTTTTAGATTTAAAAAGTAAAGGATTTAATATATTGTAATTGTACGGTGATGAAGGAATTCGAAATCCTTCATCAAATGCGTCAACAATTTCTTGTGATTGTAATTTTTCTACTAAAATCTCTAAATTTTTTACAAAATCAATTTTTTGCATATAGTTGTTTTAAGCTTTCATATAACATTCAAATTTACGCATTGCTCTAATATAAAATATATACAATTGCGCGAATGTTGTTTGGAATTTAGCTATCTATTTGTTAATCATTAAATATAAAATATAAATATACTATTTCCTTACGGAAAACCATAATTTAAACAAAAACCGCTCCACAAAAGCAGAACGGTTAGTATATTAATTTGCCTCGGTCGCTGACCGTTACATCATTCCTGGCATTCCACCTCCCATTGGCATAGCAGGTTCAGCGCTCTTAATTTCAGTGATTACACACTCTGTAGTAAGAAGCATTCCTGAAACAGAAGCTGCATTTTCAAGGGCAACTCTTGTTACTTTCGTAGGGTCAATGATTCCTGCTTCAAGCATGTTTACATACTCGTCAGTTTTAGCATTGTATCCGAAATCTCCTGTACCTTCTGCTACTTTAGCAACGATTACAGAACCTTCACCACCTGCGTTAGCAACAATTTGTCTTAATGGCTCCTCGATCGCTCTTTTTACGATTCTGATACCAGTAGTTTCATCAGAGTTGATTCCTGTAAGGTTTTCCAACGCTGAGATTGCTCTTACTAAAGCAACACCACCTCCGGCAACAATACCTTCTTCAACAGCTGCTCTTGTAGCGTGAAGTGCATCATCTACTCTGTCTTTTTTCTCCTTCATTTCAACTTCAGAAGCTGCACCTACGTAAAGTACGGCAACACCACCAGCTAATTTGGCCAATCTCTCCTGTAATTTTTCTTTATCATAATCAGAAGTAGATGTTTCCATCTGAGCTTTGATCTGAGCTACTCTTCCTTTGATTTTAGCTTCGTCACCACCACCGTTTACGATTGTCGTGTTATCTTTATCAATCGTTACTTTCTCAGCAGTTCCAAGCATATCCAGAGAGATGTTCTCCATTGTGAATCCTTGCTCTTCAGAAATAACCTGTCCACCTGTTAAGATCGCGATATCTTCCAACATTGCTTTTCTTCTGTCTCCGAATCCCGGAGCTTTAACCGCAGCAATTTTAAGAGAACCTCTTAGTTTGTTTACTACTAAAGTTGCTAAAGCTTCACCTTCCACTTCTTCAGAGATAATTAAAAGAGATTTTCCGCTTTGTGCGATAGGCTCAAGAACCGGAAGCAATTCTTTCATAGAAGAGATTTTTTTCTCTACTAAAAGGATGTAAGGGTTTTCTACTTCAGCTACCATTTTTTCAGGGTTCGTCACGAAGTAAGGAGACTGGTATCCTCTGTCGAACTGCATACCTTCTACAACATCTACGGTTGTATCGATACCTTTAGCTTCTTCTACAGTGATTACCCCTTCTTTACCTACTTTTCCGAAAGCTTCAGCGATCAAAGATCCGATGGTTTCGTCGTTGTTAGCAGAAACGGAAGCTACCTGCTTCACCATTTCTTTAGAATCTCCAACTTCTTTAGACTGAGCTTTAAGGCTTGCAACAACAGCAGTTACTGCTTTGTCGATTCCTCTTTTTAAGTCCATTGGGTTAGCACCTGCAGCCACGTTCTTAAGACCTTCTCTTACGATAGCCTGTGCCAATACAGTAGCGGTAGTAGTACCGTCTCCTGCGATATCATTGGTTTTGGAAGCCACTTCTTTTACCATCTGCGCTCCCATATTTTCTACTCTGTCTTCAAGTTCGATTTCTTTTGCTACAGAAACACCGTCCTTCGTTACGTGAGGCGCACCGAAAGATTTCTCAATCACTACGTTTCTACCTTTTGGTCCTAACGTTACTTTTACTGCATTAGCTAATGCATCAACCCCTCTTTTTAAAGCGTCTCTAGATTCAATATCGAATTTTATTTCTTTTGCCATAATTTTTTGTATTAATGTACTTTATACAATGTATTAATGAAATTATATTCATGAAGTCATTTTACATGAATACATTTTACTTTTTACAGATTAACCAATAATTCCTAATAAATCAGCTTCTTTTACAATTAAGTAATCTTTCCCTTCCAATTTCAATTCAGAACCTGAATATTTCCCATAAAGAACTTTGTCACCTACCTGAACAGTTGTAGGCTCATCCTTTTTACCTGGACCTACTGCTACTACAGTACCTTCCTGCGGCTTTTCTTTCGCAGTGTCCGGAATAATAATACCTGAAGCTGTTTTAGTTTCGGCAGCGATGGGCTCAATAAGAACTCTGTCTGCTAATGGTTTAAAGTTTACTGACATAATATATTTTATTTTTTAATTAATTCTCCATTATAATTCTCCAAATGTATGCCATGAGATGGGGATGGTTGAAATGGCAGAATTTTGTTTTCGAGTGTGAAAATTTGGCAGAAAAATGTAAAAAAATAAAGCCGGAAACTTCCGGCTTTTGTATTTAACTCTAATAATTCTGTTGATTAAGGGCAGTGCTGTCCCGGCCCGATCCATAATGTACATTTTCCGTTATCGTCGCGTTCGCAACAAACAAGTCCGGCTGCACCTCCCATAATGGATTTTTGTGCATCTCTGTTTAATAATTTTGCATTTTTCATAAGTAATAATTTGTTTGGTTTGTCATTCAAAGATATAAAATTTTGAAATACATAATACACTATATGTAGATTTATTATTACTGTTTGTATTTTGAAAACCAATGTATTAGTTTTTGGATTGTATAAGAGGTTTATAATTCATACAAGTCATTTAAAAGAAAAATACTGCTGCAGTAAACATGATAAATTTTTTATTTGATTGTTTCGAAATTATTCATTCTTTCTGTCTTTAATACCTTCTGATTTTCACACTTGAAGCTCCTGGAAATTTTATCTTTTTACCCACTTTTTTCAATAATCCTGTTTCGGGGTTCCTTTTAAATACAAACACATTTCCGGTTGCTGCGTTTGTGACAATTAAAAATTTCCCGGATTCATCAATATCAAATACCCTTAACTGCTTGCCGAATGTAGGCTGGTATCCTACATTTTTTAATGTTCCATCTTCCTGAATAGAAAAAATAGCGATATTATTTTCTTCACCGCGGTTGGAGGCATACAGAAAACGGCCATCCGGAGAAATATGAATATCAGAACTTTCAAAATCTTTATATTGGTCTGTATGTGTACTGATTCTCTGAATGCTTTCCAAAGTTGAGTGTTCATATCTGTAAGCATTAATGAATCCTCCCATTTCCTCGATAGAATAGGCGAATTTTCCATTCGGATGGAATGTGAAATGCCTTGGCCCGCTTCCTAAAGTAGTTTTTATATACGGCTGTTTTGCCGGCTGAAGAGGTTCGCTTTTATCACTTTCAAATTGATAGACTCTGATCTTATCCGCGCCTAAATCTGTAAAGAAGACCTGGTCATAATTGGGCGAAAATACCGAAGCATGAACATGTGAACGATCTTGCCTGTCTTTGTTGATGCTCCCTTCCGAAAATTGGAAATTTTGTACATATGGATGTATTGTTCCGTCTTCAGATAAGGGATATACAGAGAAACTGCCTTCTGTGTAATTGGCATTAACCAGCCATTTACCATTTTTATGCACTGTTACATATACCGGGTTTTCACCGCCACTTTTCTGGCTATTGATAAAAGTGAGTTTTCCATCTTTAGGATCGAATGCAAAGCTGCTGACACTTCCTGCATTTTTTGTTTTACTTTCTGTACAGACAAAAAGATTTCTTCCATTTGGGGATAAAGTCAGGAATGACGGATTAAGGATTCCTTTTACAGAGGTAATTTTGGATAACTTTCCTTTGACTGTATCCAGCTTGTAGACATAAATTCCCTCGGTTGTTTTATCACGGTTAAAAGAACCAAAAAAAACAAAAGTGTTTTGCGAATATAAATTGATGCAGGTAAAAATGGCAATGATGAGGAAGAGTTGATTTTTCAATTTTCTTTAAAGTTTTATTTTACTAATAGATAGTTTGGAAGGCTGTTTAATAATGTTAAACTAAGTTCTTTCAGTATTGATTTTAAGTTTAATCTGTTCCACAGAAAAATCATAGTTCCCATTTAGTTTTTTGTTGATGCCTGTCATTTTTTCTTCAAGTTCAAGATAAAAACCAAGAGGCTGGCTTCCCTTTGGAATGGCGTTGACCAGGTGTATATTTCCCAGTAGATATTCTTGATTTGTGAAGTCGGTAGTTTCCAGAAAAATCTGACAATACAAAAAGTTTCCGTCTAAATCAGGATTTGATACAGCAAGAAACGGATCAGCCATGTGGATCAGAATATTTTCTTTCCAGTTTCTTATTTCGGAAACCAGTTTTTTACAGTCTGTTGCAGAGAAATGATCAAGGTGAGAAATGATGATGGGATCATGTCCGTGATACCAGGAATCGCTCTCAGTATCCGATACATTGTCTTCGATATATTGGTATAAAGCTTTAATTTTATCCTCTGTATCAGGTATTATGTACATGTTTTTTGGTATTTTACTGCTTTTTTATTGGATCATTACGGAATACCAATTTACGTATTAAGTTGTAATGATAAAGGTTCGTATGCTAATATAATTTGAAATTTAATCAAATTACTGTAAGTCAAAATATTACAATACAATAGGTGCGAAAATCACAGTTGTCAAAGAATATTGCAAAAATAATTAATGAAGTTCGTGATTTTTTGAAGATTGATTGATTTTTGAGATCACCGCTCCGGAAATGGCGATGCTGATAAAATTGGTGACAGATCTCGCCTCGTTCATAAAACGGTCTACACTGTAAAGCAGGGCAATATCCGTCAAAGGAATTTTGCCAAACCTGTTCAATGTAAAAATAAGGGCAAGAAATCCTGACCCGGGAACTCCGGATGCCGTTTTTGAAGTTACGGAAATGATAAGAAAAAGCCACAGATAATCACTGACAGATAATGAAATATTGTAAAACTGAATGAGAAAACAGCAAGTAACGGAAATATAAATACAGGCTCCGGAAAGATTAAAATTATAGCCCAGAGGAATGACAAATCCTGAAATTTTCCTGCTGTAGCCCTCAGATTCCATCTTTTCAAAGATCAGCGGAAAGGCTGTTTTGGAAGATGAGGTGGTAATAACCAGAATAATTTCTTCCTTTAGATCAAGTAAAAATTTCCATAAACGGATTTTGAATATATAAGCAACAATTCCCAATACCCCGAAGATAAAAACAATGTCTGCCAGGTAAACCGTTGCTACCACTTTACTGAGCGGCAGAAGGGTATTGATGCCATAAACAGAAATTCCATAAGCGATATTACAGAAAATAATAATGGGAAGGATAAGGTATAGATATTTGATCACGGTATAAAAGATCTTCAGTCCCCGGTTTAAGATGTTCAGGAATTTTTCTCTTGCTCCTGAAAGATTCATAAAAATTCCGGCTACCATGGAAACAATAAGAAAGATCCCGTGTCTGTTCAGATAAAGGGAACCGGAAAGGCTTTCTTCATTGATCTCAAATGTTTTGGGCAGGGATCTGCTGATTCTGGACGCGTCAATTCCCGTATCAGCTCCAGGTTTTACGGCAAAACCGAAAATAAATCCCAGAATAATAGCCATAGAACTGATGATCAGAAAATACAGAATGGTTTTCCAAACAATGCTGCTTGCATTCCTGATTCCGGACAGCTGACAGATCCCATACATGATCGCCATAAAGATAATGGGTAAGATGATCATTTCCAGAACCATAAAAAAATACCGGCTTACCATTCCCAGCTGAATACTTGCTTCAGGTGCATAATGCCCCGTAAGTACTCCACCGAGAATGGCAGCAAATACATATAAGGTGAGGTTTTTTAAATACCTGCCTGTGAATGTTTTCTTTGTTTCAAAAAGGTTCATCTGAAAAATATATGCTGTCCGTACAAATCATAACAGAATACGAATATGTATTTATACACCGGAAATATAACAATAATTATCGAATACGGATTATATGACTCCAAGGATCAAAGCTGCGATAAGCATGACAATAGAAGATCCCAATGCCCACTTTAAAGTATATTTCAGGTGATCAGAAAATTCTACACCGGCCAGTGATACCAATAAATAAGTAGATGGAACCAGCGGACTCAGAAGATGTGATCCCTGTCCGATAAGGCTTGCCCTGCCCAATATTTCCGGTGAAATTCCAAGCTGATGCCCGGTGGCTACAATAATGGGCAATATTCCAAAATAATACGCATCATTGGAAAGGAAAAACGTAAGTGGAATACTGAATGCTGCAGTTACAATATTCAGATAGCCACCCCAGCTTTTTGGAACAATGTCGATCATGCTGTTTCCCATTGCCTGCATAATACCTGAGCCATTCAGAATTCCTGTAAAAATTCCTGCCCCGAAGATCATCCCTGCAACAGATAAAGCATTTCCTGCGTGTTTGGAAATAATTTTCTGCTGGTCTTTTAATTTGGGATAATTAATAATGGATGCGATGCAGAAAGCGATCATAAAGGCAATTCCTAAAGGAACAATATCCAGGATCATTACAACCAAAAGTGCAATGGTAAGGGCAAGATTAACCCATATAAGTTTGGGACGTCTGAGTGTAATGTCTACCTCACCTATAATATCATTGCTGTTATAATTGGTAAATTTTCCATGCTTGGCAATTCTTATTTTTTCTCTTCTTCCTAAAATGTAGGCAACGAATATCACCCATACAATTCCAATAGCCATAATCGGGATCATAGGGACAAAAATTTCTGTATGCCCTAATTTCAGAGAACTCATTACCCTTGCCGTTGGCCCTCCCCAGGGAAGAATATTCATGATCTGCCCCGCCAGCATGATGATACAGGTAAGGATTAAAGGATTTATACCCTGTTTTTTGTAGAGAGGTAGCATGGCAGCCACTACGATTAAATAGGTAGACGACCCGTCGCCATCCAGTGAAACCAAAGTAGTAAGAATAGCTGTCCCTATCGTTGTTTTGATCGGGTTGTCCCCAACAGCTTTTAAAATTATATTCACTAAAGGCTCAAAAAGCCCCGTATCGATCATTAAACTGAAATAAAGGATGGCAAAGATCAGCATAACACCGGTCAGTGCTATTTCTTTGACTCCATTTTTCATCATGTCTCCCAGTTCAGGACCAAAGCCTGCAAAAAGGGCTACGGTTACAGGAACAACGACCAAAGCAGTAAGCGGAGTCATTTTTTTATTCATGATCAGTACCATGAAAATCAGGATCATGACGAATCCAAGGAATGTAAGCATAGATGATTTATTTTATAGTTATTTATTTTTGTTTTTCTTTCTCCAGTCGAAGCTGTTTCTGTAGCCGATGTAGCCATAATTGCTTGTAGATCCGGTTTCCAGCTGGTTGATAAATGCTACTTCGATCGCAGCGTTTTTCCCAACTTTAATCCCCAGGCCTGCCGTTAAACGGTTGCTGTCAAAAGGATCTTCCTTCACCACATTCATCCTTAATTCATTCTTCAGAATGCCGTATAATTTTTCTTTTTCTCCTGCTCTGTTAAAAGGAATTCTTAAAGAGATAAGATAACGGAGCCTGACGATAAAGTCGTTTGGATTACTGATGAACCGTTCTTCTACCCGGAACCGATGCGAAACTGACGTCCTACCAATATTACCTCCCAGAGTTACCTGCTGGAAAGGTCTTTTTTCATAGCGTTCTTTTTTTGAGTTGTCAGATTTATAAGAATCCAGAATCAGAAACATGAATCCGGCTGCAGGCTTTACTTCATTGACTACTTCATAATCTACATAGGCGGAAACCAGAAAAAGTCTCGTATCATAAGCCAGATCGAAAGAACGATACTGTGAAAGGGCGGTAAGGGTACTTTTGTCTGTCAGTTTTGCAGACATCAGATACTGAAACCACATATTGTAACTGTCACGGCTTTGTGCTTTTGCCTGACCGATGATTACCAGCAGTAAAATACTGATTAATTTGAATTTAATTTTCATGTAATATTGAGTTAATATCCTGATGTCTCAAATATATTTATAAGAACCAGCCGCAGATTTATTTTTCAATCAATGGCAGTTTTTATCAGTGAACTGCAGGATGGGCTGAAAAAGATGGTATATTTGGAAGATTGAAAATTGGACTTTTTAGATGTTTTTAATTGTAAATATTGTATTTATATTATTGGTTTTCAGGGTTTTGTTTAATGCGAAAGTTTTGAAAAAGCTAATGGAATATCATTGGGGATTTTTGTTGAGGTTTCAGCATATTTTTTTCCTTTTGGTCTTTATTCTGATTACTTTTTTTACTGAAAACTACTTTTTGGATGTTCCGGAGCTCATCTGGAGTGTTTTATCTGTCATTATTTTTAATGTCGGAATTTATAGTTTGGTCTATTTTTATCTTGTTCCCGAATTTTATCTTTCCAATAAATACCCGGAGTTCATTCTCTTTGCACTGATCACTTTTCTGGTCTCCAGTCTTTTCAGAATACTATTGGAACCTGCAGTTTTCAGTATGAATTTTAATGAGGATCTTTCCAATACCAAATTTCTGTACAATGTTTATACAGCGCAGGGAATCGTGATTCTCGTGGCTTCATTTCTCGGAATTACAAAGGATAAATTTCTGATCGAGCAGGATTTTAAAGATCTGGGGGAAGAAAAGGACCAGCTGTATCTGGATCTTTTGAAATCTAAAATGAATCCTCATTTTTTGCTGAATACCCTTAATAATATTTACTCCAAAAGCTTCCAGCCATCAGAAAATACTTCAGAATCCATATTACAGCTTAGCAAACTGCTTCAGTACGTGATCTATGATACCGGTAAGGAGAAGATCAGCATGGCCCAGGAATTTTCATCAATTAGATCTCTGGCAGGACTATACCAGTTGAAATATAATAATGTACTGAATATCACTTTCGACATTCAGGATGAAGAAACTCTGGAGTTAATAGATATTCCGCCTTCTGTGCTTCTTACATTATTTGAAAACGCATTAAAACATTCTGCAGTAGGAATAGAGGCGGAAAGTTATATTCATATGAACTACAGAATAGAGAACCAGGAAGTTTTGTTTGAGATCCTAAATTCTGTCTCGAAGAAGAAAAATCTTCTAGGAAACAGGAATGACAGCGGTCTTGGAAATGAAGCAGTGATTAATATTCTAGAGAAAAACTATACGGGAAAATATACTTTTATATCTGAACCTGCAGACAACAAATATCTGACTATTTTAAAAATTAAATTGTAATGGCTAACCTGACAATCGTAAGTGTAGATGATGAATATCCGGCGCTCCAGCTTATCCAAAAATATTGCGGGCAAATGGAAGGTGTGGATCTGTTGAAGGTTTTTCAGAATCCGGAGGAGGCATTGGAATATCTTAAAGAGAATAGGGTAGATCTGGTAATTCTGGATATCAATATGCCTTACATCAACGGAATTGAGCTTTTGCATCAGCTTCCTTACAAACCGTTGTGCATCTTTCTTACGCTGGAAACCCAATATGCTGTCAAAGCTTTTGAACTGGATGTTGTTCATTACCTTGTAAAGCCTGTAGATTATGAGACTTTTAAAAAAGCAATCCATAAAGCAAAGGATTTTTTACAGTTTAAAAATTCCACAGAACTTCAGAAGAAGGAAGACTTTATCATGTTTAAATCCAATTATGTAATGCACAAGGTTCTTCTTGATGATGTACAGTGGGTTCAGGGTTTTGGGGAATATATTATTTTGGTCACTCCTTTGAAAAAATACATGATCCTGGAGCGGATGTCCAACTTTGAAGAGAAATTTCAAAATCTTGGGTTTATCAGAATTCATAAATCATATATCGTTCTGTCTTCACACATCAGTTCATATGATACTGCTTATGTATATCTTAAAAATGGTGATAAACTTCCACTTGGAAGAACCTATAAAACTTTCGTAAAAGCATATATGAACCCATAAAAAAAAACTGCCGGTAAGCAGTTTTCTATATTTAAAATTTCAATTCAAACTTATTGACATGATTGCTCATAATCATCCAACAGTTTTTTATACATTTTGGTGTATAATTCTGTCTTGAATTTCATATTGATTCTTGCTGCCTCGGCTCCTTTTTTTCCTTTTATTAAAGCTTTTCTTTCTGCATCTGATTCCTTCTTGTTTTCTTTAAAAGTTTTGTTGGAAAAATAATCATTTTGCCTGGCCTCATCTACTTTTTTTAGAAACTCAGGACAGTTGGCTCCTACAATTTCGTAAGCTTTGTAGAACTTTTTATACAATGCTTTCATATTGAATAATGCCAAAGGACTCAGTGAGCTGTAATCTACCGGAGCAACAGCAAAGGTTTCGTTGGGTTTACTCAAATAGATCATCACATATGTAAGCTGGCAGTTGTCTTCATTTCCATTAAATCCTGAAGAAAAATTATTTCCAAAATTCGCTTTACACATCATACTTCTGTAGCCGTAAAGATTAATTGGTCCTTTCTCCATCAAGGGAAGCATCAGCACTTTTCCCTCTGATTCCATTTCCATGTCATTATTTATTTCCTTTACCATACGCTTATCCATCTGAAAGGTTTCCTGAGTATCTTCGTTGATATAAATAAGGCTTTTAACATCTGAAACGTGAATTAACTGTACTTCGGTATCGCTTTTTGACGATTTAAATTTCACTTCCTTTCTGTCTAAATTGGCATTCTTTTCCGAGCTTTTACCAAAGACCTGGAAAGTGGCCACATCCGGAAGCATAAAATCCTGGGCAAATCCTTTTTTTGTACTGCCATCTTCCATCAGGATCTCAATGGGTATAAAATCTCTTTTTCCTGTATAAAATTGTAAAGACTGGGCAAAGAAATGAGGGGCTGTTATTACAAACAGCATTAAAATGATTAGTTTTTTCATGGTTAGTTTATAGGGATATTTTAACTTTTCTTTCCGGCGGCCTGCATTGGATTTACCTTTCCGTTGGCTCCTCCTCTTACCGGACCGGCTCCCTGCTTCTGCTTAAACAACTGGAACTTTGAAACCTGAGAATCTGTACCGTTACTGTTCCATAAATTATTGGAAGTATCAATGTCAGCCGTTTCTCTCATTGGATCAAGCTGAATAGATTTAATTTTTTTGTCAAAATAATAAGTCTTTGAAACCTTCTGCTCATTCTGTCTCCAGATCTGGGCAGATGATTTGTCATACAGTTTGGATCCGTCTTCAAATGTGAATTCAAGAATGATCGGCATCACCAATCCGCCCTTGTTTACAAAATCGATCTGGTAGCCTGTAAGATTTTTGAATTTTTCTTTATCCTTGGCATCAAGCGGGAGGCCAGCCTCTGATTTTGAAGTATATTCTTTGTCAGCATCCACTTTCTCCTGACCTCTGTCATACCGGTAATAGAAATCCTGAAGTTCTTTATCCTTATCTACATAGAACGTGATATTCTTGTCCTCTTTATTTCTGATCTTAGAAATATCTTCAAATGAATTCTGAAGCGCTTTTTCTACTTTATATTTAGTTTCAGTTGCCTCCTTCGGAACTGTATTAAGGTCTGGAGTCGCAACAGTTACTTTGTCTATTGCAATATCCACAGGATCTGTTCCGTAGAACCATCCTCTCCAGAACCAGTCAAGATCTTCGCCACTGGCATCTTCCATGGTACGGAAGAAATCTGCAGGTTCAGGATGTTTGAATGCCCATCTTTTCGCATAGGTTTTATAAGCTTTGTCAAACAACTCTCTTCCCATAATCGTTTCGCGAAGAATATTCAATCCTGTAGCTGGTTTTGAGTAAGCATTCGGGCCAAACTGGATAATATTTTCAGAATTACTCATGATAGGTTCCAGCTGGTCTTTTGGCAGCTTCATATAATCAGTAATCGTCCATGCCGGACCTCTTTTTGAAGGGAATTTATTATCCCATTTTTCTTCTGTAAGATATTCAGTGAACGTATTTAATCCTTCGTCCATCCAGCTCCATTGTCTTTCGTCAGAATTGATGATCATTGGGAAAAAATTATGTCCAACCTCGTGAATCACAACGCCGATCATTCCGTTCTTTGTTCCTTCAGAATAGGTTCCGTCCTTTTCTGTTCTTCCGTAATTGAAACAGATCATTGGATATTCCATTCCATTGGCAGCTTCTACAGATTGTGCTACAGGATACGGATAGGGAATTGTAAATTCAGAATAGGTTTTGATGGTATGGGCAACTGCTTTTGTAGAGAATTTTCTATATAGAGCGTAAGCTTCTTTTGGATAGAAGCTCATGGCCATTACTTTATTATTGTTTTCAGGAATGGTGACATGCATACCATCCCAGACAAATTTTCTGGATGAGGTCCATGCGAAATCTCTTACATCATTTGCTTCAAAATTCCATGTTTTTCTCTGTTTTGAATGATTTTTCTCCGCTTTTTTCGCCTCGTCCAATGTTACGATCTCAATAGGTTCAGCAGCACTTTCGGCCTTTCTGTATCTGGCTAATTGATCAGACGTTAAAACCTGTTCATAATTTTTACATTCACCCGTTCCGCCAATAATATGATCCGCCGGTACATTCATGGAAACTTTAAAATTACCGAATACCAGTGCAAACTCGCCACGTCCTGTGAACTGGTGGTTCTGCCATCCGTGGAAATCACTGTAAACACACATTCTAGGATACCATTGGGTCATGGTATAAAGGTCATTGCCATCTTCAGCGAAATTTTCATAACCGCCACGGCCACCCATTTTTATTCTGTTTGGTATATTATAATTCCAGTCTACTTTGAAGACCAGCTTTTCACCTTTCTTTAAAACCTTCGGCAGATCAATACGCATCATGGTCTTGTTCACCGTATATTTCAGAGGGTTTCCGGAAGCATCGGTTACTTTTTCAAGATTAACGCCATAGCCGTTATCTTTTTCAGGAAGAACAGTCACTTTCAGCTGTTGATCATTAATAGAAGCCGGAAGGGTAGAGGAGAAATCAAACCCTGCGTTTTTTACAGAAGACTGTTCATTTTCATCCAATTGAAGCCAGATATAATCCAGATCATCTGGAGAATTATTATAATAGGTAATGGTTTCAGAACCTTTCAGATTTCTTTTATCTTCGTCCAGATATGCTGTAATATCATAATCAGCCCTGTTTTGCCAATATCCCTGGCCCGGAGCTCCGGAAGCCGTTCTGTAAATATTGGGAGTCGGGAGAATAGTTCCCAGCTGCTCGAATCTGTTACCGTGGTTGCTTCCCGGATTATTCTGGATATTCTGTGCAGTAAAGCCTGTATAGGCAAATACAGAAAATGAAAATAGGACTGCTTTTAATTTCATTACCGAATTGATTTAATAGTTATCAAAGATAATAATAAGTAGCTGAAAAATTAAAAATGTTTCAACGTTAAAACGGAATTCTTTCCAAAGCCATTTTTAAGGATAAAGCAAATACTCCGGAAGAAACAAACAGGACCCAGTCTTTTTTATTCACTTTAAAGACCTTGAGCAGAACAAACAAGAGCATAAGAATAGCCAGAACAATGACGATCTGTCCTAATTCCAGTCCTATATTAAATCCAATCAAGGGAATGGCAATGCTCTGGCTTTTGGCAATCATAACCCTTGCTGTATTAGCAAAGCCCATCCCGTGAATAAGTCCAAAGATCAGAGCAAGATAATAATTAGCCCGCATCAGGGTCTGTTTTTTATTTTTCATTAAAATATTATCCAGCGAGGTCAGAACAATCGTTATTGGGATTAAAAATTCTACCCATGCGGAAGGAACCCTGAAAACATCAAGGATGCTCAGCGCCAAAGTAATGGAATGCCCGATGGTGAAAGCAGTCACAAGGATCAGGATCTTTTTCCAGTCGCTATAAGAATATACTGCGATCAGAGCCAGAACGAACAGCTGATGATCTAATGCATCCAGAGAAATAATATGTTCCCAGCCAAGGTTTAAATAGAATAGAAAATCCTGCATCATAACGTAAAAATATAATGCGTACGAAAATAATGATTAATTTCGAACAAATTTTAAATGACAGAACTTATGAAGAATTTATGGCTGTTTCTGCTTCCGGTATTTCTTTTATTCTCTTTCACAAAAGCGAAACACCCTTACCATGTGGGTTCTGTAGAAATTAATTATAATGCTAAGTCCAGATCTTTTGAGGTCACTGGAAGATTTTTTCTGGATGACCTGGAAAATGGGCTGGGCAAAAAATACGGTGGCTCTTTTCATTTTAATGATGAAAAATATAAGGCTAAACTTAATGAAGCTTTGGAAAAGTACTGCTCAGAATATTTTAAATTAAAGGCTGACGGAAAATTTTTAAAGATAAATTATGTTGGATATGAAGAAGACAATGAATCCGTGAATATATTTCTAGAATCTGAAACGGTGACATCTCCAAAAAAAATAGAAGCTGCCGTAAGCTTTCTCTATAATTTATTTGATGATCAGATCAATATTGTTCATTTGATTAAAAATGGACAGAGAAAAAGTGAAAAGCTTACCTATTCCAACCGATACCTCTATCACCAATTTTAGCTTCTTCCTCCTTGTTTTCCTCAGATCTTCATTGTATTTTTTAATGAAATATTAAATCACTAAATAATGATTAATATTTCAGTATTGTTTATGTTTTATTTTTATTTTCTGTGATAACTCGTCAGAAGATATATGATTTTATTATTAATTTTTTATAAATAAATATTAATTTGTTAATTAACGTATATAATATTTGTTTTTTATTTAAAAATAATTACATTTGTGTATAAATCACTGAGGGCTTTAGCTTTTCATTGCTGATGAAAAATTTTCATAAAAATGAACTAAATTTTAAAAATATTTAAGCTGAATGGCTATTATAAGTTTAAAATTGAATTTATATCCCTTGTTGAACTTGTACATGTATAAAAACTTATACTGTTTGAGTAGGGATTAGTATAAATAGATTTACAAAAATTAAGGTTAGTCAAAATAGTTTAATATAAATATCCTTAGTACAGATAGAAATTCCCATCTATTCTCATTAAGGTAGCTGATTCTAATAACACAAATACGTAAAACACTTACAGAGGTAGGTGTTTTTATTCATTATCTATTTGCAGCAGTGCATTGATTCCCTGTACATGGGCAAGCATATCAGGAAAAAAATTGTTGTAACATTCCTGAAGGATAGTTTTGTTTGCCAGGAATGCTTCAAAGACAGGGATGTCAGGACTCAGATATTTGGCTTTATTCAGAACATTCCGGATACTGAATTTAATCCCCCAATCTTCACGATAATTATAAAGCCAGTCGTCTTCCTCCATTTTGACCAGCATTTTTTTGAAATTCTCAGGGAGCCATTTTTCATGTTCGTTCAAAACCCTGTACACCCGAAGAGAATGCTCTTTCCAGCCAGCCAGGGAATGAAGGCTAAGATCATTTGCTACGAAATAATCCATAGAAACATCTACAAAAGCTCCTGCATACAGTCTTACCAAAGGAGCAAACACTTTTTTTGCTTCATGAATAGCGGGATGGGAATCTGTAAATGTATCCACTGCCCTGTGCATCGTAATTCCGTCCTGAATATCCTTCGGAAAAGAATAACGGTCTCTGTTTGGAATAAAATCTTCAAGGAACTGTCCTACGATCTGTCCATCCGAAAAACTGAGGTAGGAATGGGCTAAATAATTCATAAACGAATATAGAAATTTTTACACAAAAAAGGAAGCCGTAAAGTTATCCACCCCGGATATCATGATTTGCTTCTGATTTTAGAAAGAGATACTTTATATACCGGATTGCTTTCTTCTGAATTCGGAAGGAGTTTCGTTGATCATCTTTTTGAATATGGTATTGAATGCTGTTTTAGAATTGAAACCTGATTCAAAAGCGATGCCCAGAATAGAGAATTTTTTATAAGAATCGCTGGTCAGCAGTTCTTTGGCATGCTGTACCCGGTATTTATTAACAAAATGGAAGAAGTTTTCATTGAATCCATTGTTTAGTAAATAAGAAAGCTGATGAGGATTGATATTGATGAGATCTGAAAGCTTAAGTAAGTTCAATTCACCGTTCAGATAAGGTTTTTCCGTAAGCATAACTGTCAGCAGCTTCGACTTTAAAGCTTCAAATTCCTGGTCGGGAATTAATTTTTTCTTTTCAGTTTTTTCTTCATCTTCAAGCTCAACGGCCAGTAACTGTTCCCTTTCTTTTTCATTGACAGGATAAATTTCTTTCTGTCTCAACACCTGAAACGAAGTGCTGTAAATAATAAATAAAAACAGTACAACCATCACCAGATTCTGATTAAACCTATGAACAAACATATTGAAGAGGTCATAGCAAACGGTGATCACAATAATGCCGAACAGCAGTGAACTTAGCGTTACCAGCCATTGCAGATTGATTGTTTCTGTGTACGAAGAAATATTTTCAATCCTTTTCTGGTATTTTTTTATTCTGAAATAAATAATGGCAATGTAGGGGAGATTGTGTGAAACGGCTAGAAAATCAGCAATTCCAAGCTCAGAATTTAATATTAAAATTAGATGAATCAACGGAACGATAAGACAAACCAGATCTTTCTTCTTAAACTGATAATTGGGATTAATGAAGAAAACAGTGCTCAAAAACAGAAATATCGGTGTAAAGATTTGAATAAAAAAAATAAAGGAAACTAAAACAGGACTTGGAGAAAAGCTACAAAGTCTGAGAATATCCAATGCCCAGTAGCTGGACCACAAGAAAAGAAACAGGCTGAAAAAAAAGTTCGCTTTTTTGTTAACTTTCATAGGATTAAGCAATATCGTAAAAGATATGATCAGCAATCCGCCGTAAAGCAATACAAGCACAAAATTTTCAAAATTTTTAATCAGCATTTGTCTGTTTTTTATGGAAAGATCCTTTCGTGGAAATCCTCAATTTTACTTACTTCCTCGATTTTGATTCCAAATTTTCTTTTCGGAATTTTATTGAGGTTTGAAACAAATATTTTTTCATACCCTAATTTCTCGGCTTCCGTGATTCTCTGCTCCACCTGGGCAATAGGCCGGATCTCTCCGCTTAAACCTATCTCTCCGGCAAAACAAAAATGTTCGGAAATAGCAATGTCTTCATTGGAAGACAGAATAGAAGCTACCACGGCAAGATCCAATGCAGGATCATCAGTTTTAATGCCACCTGTAATATTTAAAAAGACGTCTTTTGCTCCAAGCTGGAAGCCTGCACGTTTTTCCAGAACAGCCAGAAGCATATTGAGTCTTTTCGCATCAAAACCAGTGGAACTTCTTTGCGGAGTACCATAAACAGCGGTACTCACCAAAGCCTGTATCTCCAGTAGCATCGGCCGGTTTCCTTCCAGGGTTACTGCCACAGAATTTCCGGATAGTTCTTCAAATTTTTTAGTAATAAGAATTTCAGAAGGATTTCTGATCTCTTTCAGACCCTGGGAAACCATTTCATAAATTCCGATCTCTGAAGTAGATCCGAAACGGTTTTTATTGGCTCTGAGCAGCCTGAAAAGGTGATTTCTGTCCCCGTCAAAATTTAAAACCACATCTACCATATGCTCCAAAACCTTTGGTCCGGCGATTTGACCATCCTTCGTAATATGACCCACTAAGAAAACGGGAGTATTATTCTCTTTCGCATATTTAATGATCTCGTTGGAGCATTCTCTGATCTGGGAAACCGTTCCCGGTGAACTTTCAATAAGTTGCGACTGAAGAGTCTGGATAGAATCAATGATCATGAAATCAGGCTCCAGCTTTTTAGCTTCATGGAGAATTTTTTCCAGTGAAGTTTCGGTAAAAAGAAAACAGTTCGGGTTTTGGACATCCGTTAGTCTGTCCGCTCTCATCTTAATCTGCGAAGCACTTTCCTCTCCTGAAACATAGAAGATTTTTTTCTTCATTTTTAAGGCCAGCTGAAGCAGAAGAGTGGATTTTCCTATTCCTGGCTCACCGCCAATTAGCGTCACAGAGCCTAAAACAATACCACCTCCCAACACACGGTTCAATTCTTCTGAAGGTGTTTTTATTCTCGGTTCTTCGCTGGTCTCCACTTCAATAATGTTGATCACATGCTGCTTTGTTTTTGAAAAAGGGGGCGTTTTGGATGAGGTTTTCTCTACCACTTCCTCCACAAGAGTGTTCCATTCCCCACAATTTTTACATTGCCCCATCCATTGGGAATATTGGGTTCCGCAGTTTTGACAGAAATATGCTGTTTTCAGTTTTGCCATACTGCGAAGTTAAAAAAAATGAATGTCGTTTCAGAATTTTAATTAATTTTCAGCAATTAAAAATCTTCCACTTAAATGATTAAAAACTATCATACATCAAGATCAAAGTAACCAATATATTACCTTTACTCAACTAAAATAAGTTATAATGAAAAAAGCATTTTTATCTTTCGTTTTTGCGCTGGTAAGCGTTCTGGGTTTTGCTCAAACCAATTGGAATGTAGATCCTATGCATTCTTCTGTAAATTTTAATATCAAACATATGGGAATCAGCTTTGTACAGGGCCGTTTTGATAAGTTTGACGGAAAGGTGACCACTGAAGGAGCTAATCTGGATAATGCCACTTTTGTCTTTAATGTAGATGTTAACTCTATCAATACCGGAACTGAAATGAGAGATAAGCATCTTAAAAGTGCAGACTTTTTCGATATTGAGAAATATCCGGGGATGACTTTCCACAGTACGTCTATCACGAAGGATAAAAATAATACCTACATCCTGAAAGGTGCTTTGAAAATTAAGGAAACTATAAAAGATATCAGCATTCCCGTAACGTTTGGAGGTGTGACTAAAAACCAGCAGGGTAAAGAAGTAATGGGCTTCCAGACGAAATTTACGGTTAACCGTTTAGATTACGGAATCAAATACGATCCTACAGGTGCCGGAGTAGCTAAAGATGTGGAAGTAAGTTTGTATTTTGAATTGGTAAAGCAATAATTTATATAAAATCTGTTTTAGAGAAAGGTTTTCCAAGTAATTGGGAAACCTTTTTGTTTAGAAAATGAGTATTTATTTTAATGTAATACCAAAATCATTAAGGTTATAGCTTTTTGCCATTTGTTCACATTGAATATAGATAAATTTTTTAATCAAGATTCTTAATAGATTGGAGAGCATTTTCTATTTTCAGAATTTAAAAAATTGCTTTGTATCTCTTTTTCCCATAACTTTGCACAAACCTAATCTAATGAGTAAAAAGAATACAAAGTACATCTTTGTGACAGGAGGTGTAACTTCATCTTTGGGAAAAGGAATCGTGTCTGCTTCTCTGGGGCTTTTGTTAAAATCACGCGGTTTTAACGTAACGATCCAAAAACTGGATCCTTATATCAACATTGACCCGGGCACACTGAATCCATATGAACACGGAGAATGCTATGTAACCGAAGATGGCGCAGAAACAGATCTGGATTTAGGCCACTACGAGCGTTATCTTGATGCTCCTACTTCCCAAAACAACAATGTTACTACAGGGAAAATCTACCAAACTGTTATTGAAAAAGAAAGAAAAGGAGATTTCTTAGGAAAAACCGTTCAGGTAATTCCACATATCACCAACGAAATTAAGCGTAGAATCAAAATGCTTTCCAAGCAGAACTACGATATCATTATTACTGAAATCGGAGGAACGGTAGGAGATATTGAATCTCTTCCGTACATCGAAACAGTACGTCAACTGAAATGGGAACTTGGTGAAAAAAATTCTATGGTTATTCACCTTACGTTATTGCCTTATCTGGCTTCCAGCGGTGAATTGAAAACAAAACCATCACAGCATTCCGTTCGTCAATTGATGGAAAGCGGAATTATGGCTGATGTCCTGGTTTGCAGAACAGAACATACAATTCCAAAAGATCAGAGAGCAAAACTTGCTCAGTTCTGTAATGTTTCTTTAGATAACGTGATTGAATGTAAAGATCTGGAAACGATCTACGAAGTTCCAATGTATCTTCAGAAACAAAATTTCGATGATGTAGTTTTAAAAGAACTGGATCTGAAAAATGATAAGGAAGCTGATCTTAAAGATTGGAAAACTTTCCTTAAAAAATTCAAAAATCCAAAAAGAACGGTAGAAATTGCTTTAGTAGGAAAATATATTTCTCTGCAGGATTCTTATATTTCTATTGCTGAAGCTTTCAAACATGCTGGGGCAAGTCTTGAAACTGAAGTGAAAGTAAGATGGGTATACAGCGGAGATATCACTGCTGAAAATATCAAAGAAACTTTAGATGGGGTAGATGGAATCCTTATTGCTCCGGGGTTTGGTGATAGAGGTATTGAAGGAAAGGTACTTACTGCTCAGTTTGCAAGAGAAAATAAGGTGCCTATGTTGGGAATCTGTTTGGGAATGCAGATTATGACGGTAGAATTTGCTAGAAATGTTCTTGGACATGCAAAAGCGAATTCCATGGAATTTGATACAGCAACCCCTGATCCTGTGATCTCCTTAATGGAAGAGCAGAAAAATATTGTAGATAAAGGAGGAACTATGCGTCTGGGAGCTTGGAAATGTTCCCTGAAAAACGGTTCCAGATTAAACGAGATTTACGGAGCCAAAAATATTACAGAAAGACACCGTCACCGTTATGAATTTAACAGTGATTATCTTCAGGAATTTGAAAAGAACGGCTTCCTTGCAACAGGAACCAATCCGGAAACAGGTCTGGTAGAAGCCCTTGAGCTTCCTGGCCACCCATTTTATGTGGGAGTGCAGTATCACCCGGAATACAAAAGTACCGTAGCAACGCCGCATCCTCTGTTCAGAGCTTTTATCAAGGCTTGCGAAAAGAAATAAGGTAATAATATATTATAAACGTCTTATCCTAAACTCAGGCTGATTATTCTCAGCTTGAGTTTATTATATAGTAACATAGTAATGCATAGAGTTTTGATAAAAAAAGAGTATTTTTGTCAGCTCAAAAAGCAGCATTTAATAATGCTTGATTAAATTTAAAATTTTAATATAAAATAAAATGCAAGAAAACAAGGGAATCGATAAAAGTCAGATGATCAGTTTTGCGGTTTTATGTTTGGTTCTTTTCGGATTTATGTTCTATTTTCAGAACAAGCAGTCGAAAGAAGAGCAGGTAAAAGCTCAGGAGCAGAAAACCGAGCAGGTAAAAAATGCTGTAAAACAGACTCAGGCAAGCAATATCAATCCAAACGTAACTCCTAGTGCAATTCAGACAGCCAGTCTGACAAACAAAGAACTGAATGTGGAGTTCTCAAGTTTAGGAGGACAGGTTTCTAAAGTTCAGCTTTCGGAATATAAAGCATATGATCATAAAACCGATAAGGCAGATCTTCCGCTTTATCTGATCGATAAAAAAAATTCAAACTACGGCTTTCAGTTTAAAGATAAGACAGGAAAAGTAATTAATACCAGAGACTTAGTTTTTACACCAGCTGTTAATGGAAACGCTGTAACGATGACAGCAGACTATAACGGGGCTGTTATCCAGTTTATTTATACACTGCTTCCAAAATATACTCTTGATTTTAAGGTTAGAACGAAAGGACTTGCCGCTATCACTTCAGATAATAAAGCAGACTTTATCTGGGATTATAGTGTAAGGAACCTAGAAAAGGGTAGAGCTCAGGAGCAGACTCACTCAGAATTCTCTTATGCTTTCAATAATTATAAAGATTATGATTATGATGGAAGAACCACAATGGAGGAGGAGAAAGAAACTCTTAACTGGATTGGTGTAAAGCAGCAGTTTTTCTCTTCTGTAATTGAAGCTAAAAACGGTTTTACGCACAGTAAAGGGAATCAGGAAACTATTGAAGAAGGAGAATATCTGAAGAAGCTTAATTATGAAGGTTTCGTTCAGATGACGGGCAGTGAACTTAACCAAGACTTTACCTGGTATTTTATGCCGCTTGATTTACCTCTGTTAAAATCTTATGATAAAAACTTTGACGAAATTTTACCATTAGGATGGTCTTTCATTGGATGGATGAACCGTTATTTCTTTATGTGGTTATATAGTGTTATTGCTAGTTGGGGACTTTCAGCAGGTTGGGTAATTTTCTTAATGACTATCATTGTAAAACTGATTCTATCACCAATTATGTATAAGCAGCATAAGCTGAGTGCGATGATGAAAGTTATTCGTCCTGAGATTGATGAGGCTAATGCTAAATTCAAAGATGCTGATCCTATGAAAAAGCAGCAGGCTACAATGGAGATCTACCGAAAGGCGGGTGTAAATCAAATGGCAGGATGTCTTCCAGCATTAGTACAAATTCCAATTTTCTATGCTCTGTTCCGTTTCTTCCCGAACTTTATAGACCTTAGAGGACAAGGATTCTGGTTTGCAAAAGATCTGACAGCTTATGATGATCTGATCAAGCTTCCTTTTAAAATTCCTTTCTTAGGAGATCATTTAAGTGTATTTGCATTGGCCTGTACCATCGTGATCCTGATCTATACGGTAATGACTTCAGGAAATATGCAGCAGCCTCAGCAGGAAGGAATGCCAAACATGAAAGTGTTGATGTATATCTTCCCGATTACATTCCTATTCTTCCTGAATACATCAGCATCTGGTCTTTCATGGTATTATTTTGTATCCAATGCGATTAATATTTTGATTATCCTTGTTATTAAATACGTCATACTGGATGAAAAGAAAATTCATGCTCAGATACAGGCGAATAAAGAAAAACCGAAATCTGAAGGTAAGTTTCAAAAGAAGATGAGAGAAATGATGGAGAAAGCCCAGGATCAACAAAAGATTCAGGAGCAGCAGAAAAAAAAGAAATAAAAAATCATCGATAAAAAAAGAGAAGCAAATTTTGCTTCTCTTTTTTTATTTGGTTTTAATTACAAGGTTTTGGAACGGGTTGATTCATGTCTGGACATGGTGTATCACAAGGACAAATTTGTCCACCAATAATCTGCTTTAGTTGACTTTTGCTAATTAATTTAGCATTTGTAAGTTTTGTAATGTTTTTCATAATTTAATATTAAGATTGTTTTAATGTTGTAATTCAAATATAAATAAAATATCCATTCCAAGAATTTTATTTTATCAAACATTTTTTCTATATCTCAATTTCTTCTTGAACTTCATTTATTAAAGGAGGGAAGTGTAGGACAATAAAAAAGAAAACATTTATAATAAAAATAGAGAAGCAAATCTTGCTTCTCTAATTTATTGTATTAAAATCTAAAGATAATACTGATTAAATTAGTCATATTTAAGTCTAAATGACTGTCTATGATGTTTTGTTGGACCATATTTTATTAAAGCCTGTTGATGGGCTTTAGTTGCATATCCGAAATTGGTGTTCCAGTTGTATTCGGGATGTTCTTCGTGTAGTTCGATCATTAGTTTATCTCTGTAATTTTTTGCCAGAATTGAAGCGGCTGCTATAGATAGAACCTTTGAATCTCCTTTAATGATACATTGGTGGGGAATATAATTATAAGGATGGAATTTATTTCCGTCTACCAAAATCAATTCAGGTATTATTGTTAATTGGTCCAGAGCACGATGCATAGCATAAATACTTGCGTTAAGGATATTGTGCTCATCAATAAATGATGGAGGCAGCTCTGCAATGGCGTAGTTTTTTACATTGTCTTTGATGTAGCCGTCCAGCTCCATTCGTGTTTTAAATGTCAATTTCTTGGAGTCATTTACTAAATTCTGTTTAAAAGAATCATCCAATATAACTGCAGCTGCAACCACAGGTCCACTCAGGCATCCTCTTCCTACTTCATCACATCCAGCTTCGATGTAAAGGTCTGTCCACTTTTGTAATAAATCCATGAGATTTTTTATATTTCATAAATGATTTGCAAAATTACTGAAATTATATTTTGATTGTAAATTTAGCCTTGAAATTAGTGAAGATTTTAATATATCTATAGTAACGAATGTATTTTAATTGCTGGACAAAGCTTCTTCTAATATAGCCCAGGTGTATCAACAATTTAATATATTGCTAATGAATCAATTTCTAAATTTAGATTGGCAATGTATTTAAACGGTAAGCTAGTATTACTGTTATTATTATTGCCAATTTTAATAGACTTTTTCTTTATGATCTGAGAATTCTTTTCGCTTACCAAGCTTAAATTCATTTTTAAAGAATTAAAAATATTGTATGCGTAACATTGTATCTGTGTGCTTTTATTCCTCTGGTTTTTCAAGTGTAAGTAATAATGTATTTGATAATCAGTTAATTAATGTTTACCTTTTTCTAAAATTTATATAGAAACTATCAATTGAAAATATTTTATAAATTCCTGAAAAAAGATGTTGATTATATATTCTTATTTTGTTAATTGTTTTTGTTTTAACTTAAATTAGTATTTTTTTGAGTGTTAATATTGGTGATTTTTGAATATTTGCTATTTTTTTAAGATTTTGTTTTGTATTATTAAGAAAGTTTTACAAATTTGTAGATGTACAAAAATTATAATTTGATATGAAGAAAATAACAGCAAGTTTGCTTGTTTTAGTATTATCATCTTCCATTGCTGTAGCCAACGCACAGCAGAAGAATGATACTATAAAAACAAAGGAAATTGAAGGTGTAGTAGTAACTGCACTGGGAATCAAAAGAGAGAAAAAGGCTCTTGGTTATGCATCTCAGGAAATCAAAGGAGATGTTCTTAGAGAAGGTGCCAATACCGGAAATTTATCTAGCCAAATGGCAGGTAAGGCTGCAGGTGTTCAGGTTGTTACAAGTGCAAACTTTGGTGGTGCTTCCAGTGTGGTAATCAGAGGAATGAAATCAATTGGAGGAAATAACCAGGCACTTTTTGTAATTGATGGTGTTCCGGTAAGTAATAATAACAGTTCTATCTCTTCCAGCTATACAATCTTTGATGGAGGTAACTCAATATCAGATATCAACCCTAATGATATTGAAAGTATTAACGTATTAAAAGGTGCTGCTGCTTCTGCCTTATATGGTGAAAGAGCATCAGCTGGGGTAGTAGTTATTACAACCAAAAAAGGGAAATCCAGAAAAAATAATGAATGGGGAGTAACTCTTTCAACTGAATATCAGTACGGTGAAATTGACAAATCAACATTTGCCAAATACCAAAATAAATATGGTTCTGGATATGGAGGATCAAGCTTTTTAGATGCTGATGTTAATGGAGATGGAATTGATGACCTAGTAGTGGGGACCAACAATGATGCATCCGTTGGAACTGCATTTGATCCTAATTTAATGGTATACCAGTGGAATTCATTGTATCCACAACTTCCAGGGTATCACAAAGCTACACCTTGGGTAGCAGCAAAACACACACCGGTTGATTTTTTCCAGGCTGCTCAAACAACTTCCAATTCTGTTACTATTGAAAAAGGAAATGAAACCTCTAGTATTTTAATCAACTATAATAACTTTTTAACGACTGGGGTAATGCCTAATTCTGAGCAGAAGAAAAATACAATTTCTGCTAAGTTTGATTATAAAGTTACTGATAAACTTAGTGCTACAGTATATTCGTCTTTAACAATGCAGAATACTAAAGGTAGAAATGCTACAGGATATAATGATAATATTCTTACAGGTTTCAGACAATGGTGGCAAACGAATACTGACATATATGAATTGAGAGATGCATATAATAATACCGGTCAAAATATCACCTGGAATTTAAATGGGTATAGTGATCCTGACCACTTTTTTGCACCAGCATATTGGAATAACCCATATTTTGACAGATACGAAAATTATCAAAGCGACAGTAGAAATAGATTCTTCGGTTATGGGATGTTAAATTATAAATTTTCTGATGCTGTCAGTCTGACAGGAAGGGTATCTACGGATTTTGCTTATCAAACCAACCAAGTAAGAAAAGCTGTAGGTAGTAAGGCAGAAGCTTTTGGCCTTTCACAGCTAAATGCTGCTTCAGGATTTTACTTAAGTAATCTATATACAAACGAACTAAACTTCGATTTATTTGCCAATTATAACAAGAAATTTGATAATGAAATAAGTTTAGGAGCGGTATTGGGAACATCTATTAGACGAAACGTAATAGAAACTATAGATGCTTCTACAGAACCAGATCAATCTGGTGAAGGACTGATCGTACCAGGTCTTTACGCAATAAGAAATTCTGCAGGTCAGGTTTTACCAGCACAGGAATATAGAGCTACTTCTACATTACCAAGAGGATATGCCCAGGTTTCATTGGGATATAAAGATACTTACTTTTTAGAAGGTACGGGTAGTTTAGATTTATCATCAAATTTACCTGATAATGATAACCTTTATTTTTATCCATCAGTATCTGCCTCTGTAGTATTGTCTAATCTTATAAACCAAAACTGGCTGTCTTTCTGGAAAATTAGAGGTAACTGGGCTCAGGTAGGTAAGACGACAGACAATTATAGACTGATTGACACTTATAATATCAGAAGTTTATACAATGGTATTCCTATTGTAGATCCGTTCAGTTATAAAAATAATCCTAATCTAAAACCTGAAAGTTCTACTGAAGTAGAAGTAGGAATGGAGGCGAGATTCCTTAATAACAGAATTGGATTTGACGTAAGTGCTTATAAGACTAATTCCAAAGATCAGATCTTAATGGTTCCTATTTCTGGTGCTGCAGGATATACCAGAAAATGGTATAATGCTGGAGAATTGGAAAATAAGGGAATAGAAGTACAGTTAAATGTGACTCCATTAAAAAGTACTGACTTTAAATGGGATATGAATATAAACTGGGCTATCAACAGAAGTAAAGTATTAAGCCTTAACGAAGGAATTAATAATTTACAGTTGGGAAGCGGAGTAAATTCAGTAACATTTAATGCGGAAGTAGGTAAGCCATATGGAGAAATCCACGGTACAGATTTTATTTACTCACCGGACGGCCAAAAAGTAATTGACCCTACCACTGGAGCTTATATGATTACTACTTCAAGAAATAATAGTATTGGTAACATTATGCCGGATTGGACTTGGAGTGTAAGAAACAGTATCAACTATAAAGCATTTACATTCACTTTCCTTATCGATGGACAACAAGGAGGAGATGTATTTTCTGGAGATATGCTCTATGGAACAGACACAGGACTATATCCTGAAACATTAGCAATCAGAGAGCCTGGTGTAATTTTGCCTGGTGTTGTAATGCAAAACGGGCAGTATGTTCAGAACAATGTACCGTTATCAGCAGATAATGCACCTTCTGAAACAGGATCTATAAATGCATCAGCAAATTATCCTTCCAGACAATTTGTCTATGATGCAACTTTTGTTAAATTAAGAGAAGCTGCCATCTATTTTGATATACCGAAAAGTTTGTATGCCAATACATTTATTAAATCTATGAAATTTGGTATATTTGGAAGAAATCTATGGATCATTCACAAAAACCTTCCTTATGCTGATCCTGAAGCTGGTTACACAGGAGGATCTTCTTTAGGGGTGAATGGAGGAAACCTTTCCAGAGGTTATTCTATTGGTGCAATGCCAACAACCAGAACTTTTGGTGCTAATTTTACAATTAATTTCTAAACTGCATTACAATGAAAAAAATAATAATAAGTCTTTTTGCTGCTGGGCTAGTGCTGACATCGTGCGGGAGAGACATAACGAGTCTGAATGATAATCCAACAGAACCATCTGTAGTAAATACTGAGGTTATGTTTACATCTGCAAGTGTGGGCTTGGTTTCACAGATGACAACTCCTAGCGTAAATTTTAACAACTATAGATTCTTTACTCAACAATGGACAGAGACCCAATATATAGATGAAGCTGTTTATAATCTGGTAAAACGAAGTGTACCTGATAATAACTGGAACAGGATGTATTCTCAGATGACAAAACTGGAACTGGCAAGAAATTCAACGAATGCTCTTTCCGATGCTTCACTTAAAGCAAGCAGAATAGCTGTCATTGAAGCCTTAGAAATTTATATCTTTGCTACCCTAGTAGATACTTACGGAAATGTCCCATATTCACAGGCTATTCAGGTAGATAAATATCCTACTCCAGCTTATGATGATGCTAAGACAATTTATGCTGATCTGATTAAAAGAGCAGATGCCGCTCTAACTGCTCTGGAGTCAAATTCATCTGCAGGATTTGGATCTTTTGACCCTATTTTTGGAGGTAACAATGAGAAAGTAAAACTATTCTTAAATACCCTTAAACTTAGAATGGGGCTTAATTTAGCCGATGTAAATGGTGCTTTAGCAAAAACAACCGTTGAAAGTGCATATTCAAAAGGAGTTGTGCTGGCAAATTCACAGAATATAGGTCTTAAATTTAGTTCTTCTGGACAATTTACAAGTCCAGTATATCAAGAAATGGTTACGAGCGGTAGAAATGATTTTATTCCGGCAAATACATTTGTGAATGTACTGAATGCATCGAATGATCCAAGAAGACCTAAATATTTTACAACTAAAGACGGGGCTTATGTAGGAGGTTTATATGGTAAGCAAAATGTATTTGCAGATTTCTCTCACGTACAGGATAGCTTTTTAGTGGCAGATAGTATGGCTTATTTATTTGATGCTGCAGAAACTAGATTTATGCTTGCAGAAGCTGCGGAAAGAGGATACTCTGTGGGTGGAACTGCTGCTACTCATTTTACGGCAGGAATTCAGGCATCTTTAGATTTTTGGGGGGTATCACCTGCTGAACAAACTGCTTATTTAGCTGCCAATAATTATGCTACTTTACCTGGTACATGGAAACAGAAAATCGGAAATCAGGCTTGGATAGCTGCATACAATAGAGGTTTTGAAGCTTGGGAATTCTCAAGAAGATTAGATTTTAGAACTTTTGTTAAGCCAGGTTCTAGAGCTGTACCTTTAAGAATGCCTTATCCAGTAAATGAGACCAGTGTAAACAATGATCACAGAACACAAGCTGCTGTAGCACAATGGGGAGCTGCAACAGGAGACGTACAGGCTAACAAAGTATTCTGGGACATTAACTAAAAAATATATATTTAACATTCATATCAAAGACCGCTTTCGGGCGGTTTTTTTATTTCCGTATATTTGTACTTTAAAATTTTGATATAAAGCAGGCCATTCCACTTGGCCTTTAAAAAGTAATATATACACATGAATATTAAAGATATTATAGAAAAGAAACTTTCCGAGGTTATTTTAAATGTATATCAGTTAAAAGAAATCAATCTGGAGATTCAGGAAAATAAGACGGAATTTGAAGGTGATTTTACTATTGTAACATTTCCATTGGTAAAACAGCTGAAAAAAAATCCGGAACGTATTGGCGTTGAATTGGGTGAAGCTTTGACGGAACAGTCAGATATGTTTGAAAGCTTTAATGTGGTAAAAGGGTTCCTTAATGTTAAAGTAAAGAACCAGCTCTTTGTGGATAACTTCACATCTGTGAGCACCGGCTTTGATGTCATAGAAAAGAAAAATTCAACGGTGATGGTTGAATATTCTTCCCCAAATACCAACAAACCACTACACCTGGGGCATGTCAGAAATAATTTATTGGGCTTTTCTGTTGCGCAGATTCTTAAAGAAGTAGGATATGAGGTGATCAAATCTCAGATCATTAATGACAGAGGAATTCATATCTGTAAATCAATGCTGGCTTGGGAGAAATTTGGGCATGGAGAGACTGCGGAAACTACCGACACAAAAGGAGATAAGTTTGTAGGGAACTATTATGTAGAATTTGACAAGAACTATAAAAAAGAAATTGCTGAACTTGTAGGACAGGGAATAGAAGAAGAGCAGGCTAAAAAAGAGGCTCCCCTGATCAAAGAAGCGCAGAAAATGCTTATCGACTGGGAAAACGGAGATGAGAGAGTAAGAGATCTGTGGAAAGAAATGAATTCCTGGGTTTATAAAGGATTTAACGAAACGTATCAGAGACTTGGAGTAGATTTTGACCAGGTTCAGTATGAGAGCAATACTTATATTTTAGGAAAAGATCTAATCCAGGAAGGATTGGAGAAAGGCATTCTTTATCAGAAAGAAGACGGCTCCGTATGGTGCGACCTTACCGATGAAGGTCTTGATCAGAAGCTGCTGCTCCGTTCAGACGGAACTTCGGTTTATATGACTCAGGATCTTGGAACGGCCGTTGAACGCTTTAAGCAAAATGATATTCAGAAATTGATTTATACAGTTGGAAACGAGCAGGATTATCATTTCCAGGTTTTATTCAAAATCATGAAGAAGCTGGGATATTCTTGGGCAGATCAGTTATTCCATCTTTCTTACGGAATGGTAGAACTTCCTGAAGGCAAAATGAAATCACGTGAAGGAACTGTTGTAGATGCTGATGATCTTATGGCAGAGATGCACGAAACAGCAAAGTTAAAAGCTATAGAACAAGGTAAGCTTGAAGGTCTTTCGGAAGATGCAAAAGTAGCTTCTTACGAAATTATTGGTATGGGAGCATTAAAATATTTCATGCTGAAAGTAGATCCAAAAAAGAAAATGCTCTTTAACCCGGCAGAAAGTATTGAATTTAATGGTAATACAGGCCCATTCATTCAGTATACCTATGCACGTACGCAGTCTTTACTGGCAAAAGCAGATTATCAGTATAAAGAAATTTCAGAGGTTGATTTGAATGCATTTGAAAAGGAATTGATTATGTTGCTGGCCAACTATAAAACAATTGTAGAAAGAGCAGCGGAAGTATTGAGTCCGGCTTTAGTAGCCAATTATGTGTATGATTTAGCTAAATCTTATAATTCATTCTACCAAAGTAATATCATCCTAAAACTGGAAGATGAGAATTTGAAACAGTTCCGTCTAAACCTATCAGACCTGACCGCCAAGACGATTAAAAAATCCTTAGCGTTACTGGGTATAAAAACGGTAAACAGAATGTAAAAAATAAGGCCTCCTAAAAATACTGGGAGGCTTTTTTATGCTGTTAAAAATAGTAATAATTAAGTTGTTAAATGTCAACTGTCAGCTTATTTACCCTCGGTGATCTCCTGGCTTTCCTTATATAGCTTTGCAGCACTCCATTTCGCATGTTTAGAAAGAATAATCTTATATCCCTTTTTGTAATTATAGACTTTTGTAAACTCTGCTCCGAAAAAGACAAGCATACAGGAATAATTGATCCACATCATAATTAAAATCACAGTTCCTGCGGTACCAAACGCAGAAGTAGGTTTGAAATTACCAAAATATAAGCTTAGTAAAAATTTACCCAGTGTAAATAAAATGGTGGTCAGTAAGGCCCCTTTCCATACGGGTTTCCAGCTGATATGTACATCAGGGAGCACCTTGAACATCAACGCAAATAATAGCATGACCAGCACAAAACCAATCCCGAAATTTACAAACTCCACCAGCATATAGGTTTCAAGGCCAAAATAATTGGTGATCCAGTTGTTAAAGAGACTTATCATCGAAGATAAGATCATGGTAATCATCAGTAAAAAAACCTAGAATAAGAATCATTCCTAAAGAATTGGCACGGTCTAAAAGAAATTTCACAAACGCTTTTTTAGGTGCAGCTTCTACATCCCAAAGGGTATTTAAAGTATGCTGCAGCTGAAAAAAAAGAGTCGTGGAACCGAAAACTAAAGATCCGATACCCACTATTTTCATAAAGATATTCTGTTTGTCAATAAGAGCACCGGCAATCATTCCTTCAATACTTTTAGCGACATCAGCTCCCATCAATCCGCTGATCTGGTTACTGATCTCCCCCCGGATCGCTTCCTCACCGAAGAAATTTCCTGCGATCCAGATAATAATAATCAATAATCCCGGAATAGAAAAAATCGCATAATAGGCAAGGCTGGCCGAATCTTTTGATGCGGTAGAACTGTTCCACTCAGCGAAGGTTTCTTTAAGAACCTCCCAGAAAAATTTGATATTATTAATCATATTAGAAAGGATATCCGATGGCTATGTTTAAAACTAAATTATCTTTTCTCCCAGTTTGAATCTCCGAAATTGATCTTATCAAATGCCCAACGGTCACCTTTTTCATAATAAGGAACCCTCAATGGCATGGCAAGATCCAGTCTTAAAATTAAGATAGAGAAATCAAGTCTTAGACCAACTCCGGCTCCAACGGCAACTTCGCTCAAAAATTCTTTTGAAAATTTTGCACCCAGTCTGTCTTTATCATCATTTATCAGCCATACGTTTCCGGCATCAACAAAGGCTGCTACATTTAAAAATTTATAAATATTGGCACGGTATTCCGCATTGAGTTCCAGCTTGATATCTCCCGCCTGATCTATTATAATATTGGGTTCAACAGTTCTTGGATCAAAGCTTCCCGGACCTAAAGTTCTTGCACGGAAAGCACGGATACTGTTACTTCCTCCTGCAAAAAATTGTTTAGAGAAAGGAATGAATTCTGAATTTCCATACGGATAGGCAATTCCTCCGATAAACCGGGTGGCTAAAGAACTTTTCTCTGTAAATTTATGATAGAACCTGAAATCATGTTCCATTTTTGCATATTGACTGAACGGAACCCCGAATATTTTTTTCTCCTTATCGTTTTTCACATTCGCACCCGTTACCAGACCGGTAATATTTCCTGCCAGATCCAAAGTTCCCTTATAATAGATCGTATTCGTTATAGGAAGCATCGTATTGGTATAGGTATACGAGTAAGTTGGTCCGAAAATAAGCTGCTTTTCAACAACTCTTCTTGCAGCAGGAGTGGTAGCTTGCGCACGAAACTCGTCCGTTACCTTGGCAGGAGAAACGAGGGTAATGTCAATCACCTTCAGATCATGTTCTTTTTTTGCATTTTCTTTCCACACATACCCAAATGAAGCCGTAAAATTATTAAGCGTATAAAATTGGGTGCGGTTTTGAAATTCATATCCTAAAGTAATATTCGTTCTCGGAACAAAAGCACTCGAAGAATTGAAACGGAAAGGGGCTACAATTCTTGGAATGGAAAGCTGGACATTCGTTCCTGCACGAAATAAATTTTTAGCATTTTCCTGGCCTCCCATCTGAAAATCAAAGGCTCCGTAAACAGATGCTTTAAACTGTTCTGCCCCTCTGAAAAAATTTCGGTGTGTCCAGTTTAAATTCAATTCGCTACCGGCATAATTGGCAGAATTGGTTCGTCCCAAAGCTTCCAGCCTAAGCGACTGAATCTGTCTTGGGGTCAGTAAATAATAGGCATCAAACTGATGCTTTAATGAATCGGAAACAATAAACTCATTCTTTACAAATTTGAAAACACCCAAACTGATCAACCGGTTCAGGGTAAGGTTATGATTGGTGCGGTTATAAAGATCTCCTTTCTTAAAATATAAAGCCCGGTCGAAGATTTTCGGTTTGAATTTATGTTGGGGATCAATGACATAAATATCCTCATAAGCATATTTAGATAAAGAATCCGAATTCATGGGAACGCTGTATTTCCCTCTTTTTACATCCTGAATGTTATAATTCGGGAAAACAATTACCTTGTCAATGCTGAACTGTTCCGTTGCCAGGTCAGGCGTATCTTCTTTTAATTTTACGTTAAGCTCAACCTTGTGATTTTTGCTCACCGTACTGTCTGCCTGAACAATAATATTGTCAGGACTGAAATAGTAGAATCCTCTTTCTTTTAAACCATTATCAATACGTTCTCTTTCATTCTTGATAACGTCCAGATCAAAAGGTTTTCCAGATTTAAGTAATGTTTTGTTCGTTAAATTCTGAATCTCACTATTGACGAGTGTGGAATCTTTTTGAAACTTCACATCGCTTACGATATATCTTCCGCCAGGTCTTAGAGTATAAATTACCTGTGCTTTTTTATTTTTAGAAACCGTATCATACGTCGCTTTTGCATTAAAATACCCTTTGTTTTCAGAATAATTTTCAATGATCTTCCTGTTGAATTCACGGTCTACATCACCTAGTAAAACAGGTTTTTCACCTACCTTGTATTTCAGCCAGTAATTAAAGCCCTTATCTTTTTTCGGTTCTTTAGCAATGTTATAGAAATATAATTTCGGGCGGAGACCCAATAGGGTAGAATTGGGTTTGGGAACTAAATTGTCCTCTAGTGCTGATTTAAGTTCTTTCTTTTCGCTTTTTGAAAGACTGTCATTTTCAATTTTCACTTCAGCTCCCGTGTATAGCATCTGACCTTCCTTCAGGAATTTGGTATTGCTGCATGAGAGACTAACCGCGGCAAATCCTGAAGCGAACAAATATTTATAATATATATTAAATTTATTTTTCATTATTTAAATTCTACCACTTGGTTATTCTTGTTTTCTCTTTTACTTCTGTTTTTCTTTACTTTTTGGAAAATCTCACGGAACTTATCATAGTCCAGCGTAATAATAAACCCTAATCCCGTTTCAATAATCTGCCCTTGAAGCGCTACCTGGTATTCATCCTTACGATAGGCCCGGAGCATATACCTTCCGTCTTTTGAAAGGCTGTAATCTATCGTTACATTTCCTGCAATATTCGTTGTATTTTCGTTTTGGCGGGCTTCTCCTTCCAAAGCAAAATTACTTCCTACTGAAACTTTCAGACGGTCATTCAGTAATTTTTTGCTGACACCGACATTCAGGTCAGTTCTGGTATTTTTTTCTCCACTGGAATAATCTTCAGAAGAATCAAGACCAAGATCTATATCAACTCCCTTAATCAGACCGGAAGCAAGATTGTTCAGCTGCTGTGAGAGAATTTTACTAACACTCTGTCTGGCCATCATTTCAGCCGACATTCCCGCACCGGATTCAAAAGGATTTTCCCCAATGAAACGGTTAAGTAAAAGGAGGGCAAAAACCTGTTTATTCATTTCAGATTCCTGCGTTCTGAGCTGTGTAAGTTTTTGATCTACAATATCAGTGACCGTTGATGAAACAGAATTATTCTTTTCGTCTGTAGTAATATCAAAACTGATCTGTGGTTTCAGAAGTTCACCTTTCATTTTCAATAAAGTATTGAAAGGGATTCTCTGTTTAAACTGATTCAGTATAGAAGCAGCTTCACCACTTATCTGCTGCTCGACAAGGTCAATAGGAGGGGCTTCTGTTTTATAGACAGCCGTAATATCCATGATGGCAGCCGTTGGTTCTCCTGTCCAGGTAATGGTGCTTCCTTTCTGGATATCAAATTTACGTTTCAGAAGGCTTACAGAAAGTTCATAAGAACCTTTTTCCACTTCATACACTCCTACAAGGGTCATTTTTCCTGAAGGATCAATTCCTCCGGTAAGTTCAGCCTCACCCTGAAGTTTCACAAAATCCCCGTTGGCTTTATCAATAACGATAGACATTTTTGCTTCTTTGCTTACTTCAATGTTCACACTCACATCCATTCCTTTGAAATTGCTTTGTGCTTTCAGAGAATCAGTCTTGATCGTTTTATTTAAGACAACCTGGTCCTGATCGATAAACTCTACAATCCCCTCCCGTTCCTGTAGAGAAGGGCTGGACTGTGGAAGGACAAAAGTGAAATCCGTATCATCAGAAACCGCCAGTCTTCCGTCAACCTTCGGCAAATCTAAGTTTCCACGGATATGAAGTCCTGCATCAATAGCCAGGGTTCCATACATCATGGCATCATTGGATTTCTCGGAATTCACAACTTTGAAATCTTTGGCATTCACATCAAGATTGAAGGCGAAATCCCTGTACGTCTGTGTAAGAACCTGTCCGTTTACAACAAGTGAATTTCCGTCTTTATCATTGATTTTAAACTTATTAAATTCTATACCACGGCTTGTAAAATCAATCTCATCATTAAGCTTTCTGAAATCGCTGCCTGTTTTTGCAATTTCCAGTCCTGCATCATTGAATTTTACTTTACCTAAAATATTAGGTTTATCGGTAGTTCCTGTGATCTTTAAATTTCCTGAAATATAGCCTTCCGTATTTGTTATCGCATTCATGGAAAAGCCCTGGACACTCTTCATCTGAAGCTTGTTGATCGCCATATTCAGATCAAATGTGCTTGCAGAAGTATTGTAATTCCCAAGGATTTTCACATCATTATCATTACCGGAAAGAGCTATATCAGCATTTAAATTATTAGGTGAAGTATTATTCACTTTTACGGCAAGGTTTCCTACAGCGTTTCCATACACAATCAGGTCAGAGACGTTCAGGTCAGAAGTGAAGGTCATATTTTTCGTCACATCCCGGAGTTGTGCCGTTCCGTTGATGGTTCCTCTTGCCAGAACTGTATCCTTCTTGATAAGTTCTGTAATGGTTTCAATTTTAAAATCTTTTAGCGCAACATTCAGAGGACTGCTCGGATTTTGAGTTTCAGACTGAATGGAAATTTGACTTCCTCCATTAGAAAGCACGAAATTATCTGCCAGAATTCCTTTGCTGCTGATCTGGATCTTATTGTTTTCAGCAACATTCCAGTCCGAATAGTTAAGTTTTAAGCCGTTCGGGTTCAGCGATATTTCTGTTATATCATTTAAAGATTTGGCATTTCCGGCAATGAGGAACTGCGTAGCATCTTTGTCGTCTTTCGTGGTAATATTATAATTGATCGTATTATTGGCAACGTCGCCGCTTACATCTACTTTTTTCAATGTAAAGCTGGAGCTTTTTAAGGCAGCTACACTAAGACCGTACTGCAGTGCCTGGTTTTCATTGGTCACTTTTAAAGCAACATTTTCCAATGAATTTTCACCGTACAATAACTGTGGAATCTGGCCGTCAATCTCAATTTTCTGAGAATCTGCATCATAATTTCCTGCTAAATTGATGGTTTCAAAACTTTTCAGATCCGGAACAAATTTTCTGATCAGATCATCATTTTTGATCTTGGCATTGAAAGTGAAATACTGGCCCGGATCAATTTTCTGGCCTTTGGCCGGCTTCTGGAACTGATAATACTGATTGATTGTTTGCGTTAATGCTCCAAAGATTTGTGTCAGTTTATATTTTCCTTTTAGAGAAACATCAGCAATCTGAGAATTGAAAATAATTTGGGTAGAATCCTGTGTAGAAGCTGCTTTAAGATTGATTTCCTGAACAGGATAAACTTCTTTTGTATCAGAAAATGCAAAATCTTTCAGATTTAAGTAACCGTTCAAAGCATCCTGATCAAGGCTTGAGAAATTTCCGTCGATCTTTCCTGCTATAATCACTGGTTTCTCATAGAACCCAAGCTTATTTACATCAAGCTTGATCACTTCACCGTTAATTTTTACCGTAGGATTTTTTTCATCGTAAACTCCGGAAGCTATTAAATTCAGATTAGCATTCGGATCTTTTGAATTTAAAACAATATGGTAAACTCCTTTATTGATCTTTCCTGTAAGATCCATATTCTGGTAGCGGTATCCTTTATAAACAGCCGAAGCAACATGTCCTTTAAGGTCTGCTTTTGCGTTTTTAAAATCAAAGCTTTCTCCTTTTGCAGAAATCTGTGCCGTGACAGCTCCTATATCTTTATTTTTAATGATCTTTCCGACCTGTATGGCCTGTAGGTTGGCTTTTACATCATAAAGCTCACGATTTTTTCTGCTCATATCCACATTGGCCACAATGGCAGCATTTCCAAGCGTAGAGTAGAGATTCATATCTGCCTTTACTACTTTAGTGGTTCCTTTTGCATTTCCTTTGATGCTGAAATGGGAAGGCAGAGCAATATTGGAAGGAATTGTATTTTTCGGAACAAGGTTAAAAACGGTCTTAGCTTCAGCTGAAAATTCTCCAATCCTGAGATCATAATACAAATTCTCAGGCTTCATCGCATTTTTAATTCTTCCTGACGCAGCCACTCTCAGCTGGTCTAAACCTGAAATTTTAAGATC
Organism: Chryseobacterium sp. W4I1; assembly: GCF_030816115.1. NCBI lineage: Bacteria > Pseudomonadati > Bacteroidota > Flavobacteriia > Flavobacteriales > Weeksellaceae > Chryseobacterium > Chryseobacterium sp. W4I1. The sequence continues at coordinate 3,174,149 of NZ_JAUSXQ010000001.1, read as the reverse complement.
TTTGATCAGTAAATCGTTTACCATTCCCTGGACGTTGGCATTCACATTCAATATTGCGTTCGGATATTTATTGAATGGAACTGTATTTCGTAAGGTGGGAACGATATTCAGAATATCGGCGAATCCTATTTTAGAATCTTTAATGTTGGCTGATATTTTTACAGCACCGGGATTTGAAGTCAGCTGATCAAGGGAATCATAATTTAAAATCACTTCATCCCGAATCAGTGTTTTCGGAGTCTGTAAATAAAGGTCTTTCAGGTAAGCCTGTTTTTCTGCATAGACAAAATCTGTGTTGAATTTCTGGATATTCAGACCTCTTCCTTCCTGAACTTCAGCTGAACTTACGGTTCCTGCAAAAGTATTGTTCTCCATTTTGAAGCTTCTGACTTCCACATTCATTTTGGAGAAATTCATATGATTGAAGTCCATTCCCTGTTTTGTAGGAGCAATTGCAGTGTTGTTGTAGACCGCTTTTACATCGTTCAGAACCAGTTTTCCGAGAACCACCTTCATCGCCTTGTCTTTATCCGAAACTTTGGAAACTTCAGCTTCTTTGGTGTCTTTTGGGTTGGCGTTTTGAGTCGGAAGATAAAGATTTGCATTAATATCTGCTCCCGAAAGAAATACATTGGAAATATTGTAAGAATTATTCTCAAGATCCAGTTTATTCACCTTTGTGCTTAATTCTTTGAACAAAACTTTAGCAAAAGTTTTGGTATTATCATCACCGTAATCTATATCGAAGTTGGTCAGCTTGATTCCTCTAAGACCAATATTCATCGGCTTTTTATTGTTAAGGGAATCTACCTTTTTTTCTACTTTTTTAGAAACCTCTTCAAGGAGATCCTGCTTTAATTTTAGTTTAAGTCCGTCAAGGTTGATATCATTAACAGCATAAGTATTTTTATTGAGGTCAAAAGTTTTAACCCTTGTATCAAATGATTTGAAATAGAGTTGAATATCATTCCTTGACTGCTGGTCGTTGAACTTCACTCCGATATCTTTTAAATTAATTTTATCCAGAGAAATAATGAAAGGTTTGGATGAACTTTCTTCCTTGTCACTGGTTGCAAAAGCATTGATAATATAGTCGAAGTTGAATGTCCCGTTGGGTTTCCGTACCACATTGGCGCGGGCTCCTTCAAGATCTACAGAAGTAATGTCGGCAGTGGAGTTGATCAGCTTCAGCATATTTAAGCCTACATCCAATTTTTTGACGGCCAGAAGGGTATCTACATCCTGTCCCTTCAGGTAAAGATTTTCCATTACAAGGCTGTTCGGGAAACCTATATAAACCCTTTCAAGGCTTACTTTAGTCTTGATTTTTTTCTCAAGATAAACAACCAGTTTGTCTTTGATAAAATTTTGAACAGCAGGAAGCTTCAGGCTAAAGATTAGCAGGGTAAGAAAAACCAATATGGAAATAAAGGTTATTGCAATACGCTTCAGGAGTTTTCTTTTGTTGATTTTCAGTTTCAAATGCGATCAGGTTTCTAACAAAGATAAGAATACTATTTAATTAGTTCTTTGTTATGGTATCCTATTGGCAATACAAAAATCCTGCCTTGGCTGTCTTATTATGGAATTTAGTTTAGTAGTTGTCAAGTGAATTAGTTGATGAAGACCAGCCAAGGTTAGGATTTTTTTCTTTAAAAAGCCCCCTCTGTATCATTTTTTTATGTTGAAAAGGTTAGCAAAAATGAAGAATTCAAATGTTAGAGTTCAAAGGGGGCAAGGAATATAGGGAGATAATAAATTTTTGTTAAGTTATTTGATCTAAGTCTTAAAGGGCAGGAAGCTGGAAGAGGGAGGCTGGAAGTTCATATTGTCCACTCATTTTGATTGTTGTTTTAAAATTTAATGATTTGGTTAAAAAAAATAATAAATGGTTGTCTAAGTCTTCCTTTCGACCTCAATAACTTCCCTCTTCCAGCTTCAAACTTCCTGACTATTAAAACTAATTGTTTCCGTTTTCCCATTTTACTTCTTCTCCCTGCGGTGCTGCACCACCCTGAGAAGGAGTAATAGGAGAGGTTTCCTGGTTGATATGATAAATATATGCTGCAATCTTCTCAGCATCTCTTCCTGTAATGGTTCCTTCTTTGATAAATGGTCGCATCGTAGGATTGTTTGGTGAGCCGTTCTCAAGCATCCAGAAAACATTTTTGAACAGGCTTTTTTCTTTGATATTAATCCAGTGTGTATCGGTAAGGTTAGGGCCAATACCTCCTTTCCCACCGTCTCCGTGACAGGTTACACAATTGGTTTTGAAGAGCTCCTGACCTTCTGCAATATTGTCGGCACTGTATTTTGCCGTTTCAAGATCAATTTGAGGAGCAGTTTTTTCATATTCAGCGATAGATGCCAGCATGGTGGTGGTTTCCTGATTTAATTCTGCCTCGGGATGCGCATAATCTGTGAAGGCAAAAGCTGTCATATACACGGCGCAGAATATACATCCGAACCAAAACAAACCGATCCACCATTTCGGAAGTGAGTTGTCAAGTTCCGTAATTCCGTCAAAACCATGATCGATAAGAATATCTTTCTCTTCAGTAGCAGACTGTTTTTTAAAAGCCGAATTCCAAAGTTTCTGATAATACGGAATAGATTTTTCAGCTAAATATTCCTTCTTTTCCTCTTCTGATAATCTACTGAAGCTTTCATTCTCTACCAGATCTCCGATAGAATTCATGATCAGCAGGAGAATAACAGCAATTACAATCAGAGCCCAGAAAAACGGGGAAGAAAAATAATCTGATTGGCTGGCGAACATTTCAAACGCCATGATCGTTAAACCTATCGTTGTTGCGATATATATTGAAATTGGGGTTCTCTTTTTCATTACAATACAGTTTAATAGTTATTCAGTACTTGCAGTCTGGATCTGTGTCGTTTTAATATCAGTTCCTAATCTTTGAAGATAGGCAATCATTGCTACGATTTCTCTCTGTTCAAGCGGCACATAAGCCCCTCCTTTCGTTGTTCTTTCCTTTTCCATCTGATTTTTCACGTCATCGGCTTCAGAATAAATTCTCTGTACGATAGCTTTAGACTGATTGTCCGCCCATTGGTTGGCCGAATCTATTTCCGCTTTTGAATAAGGAACATCGAACGTATTTTTCATCAGTCTCATTTTGTCAACCATTTGAGTACGGTCAAGCTTATTGGTAATCAGCCATGGAAAACGCGGCATAATAGAACCTGCAGACGTAATTCTTGGGTTGTACATATGTTTAAAATGCCATGAATCCGGGTTTCTGCCACCTTCTCTGTGAAGATCCGGTCCCGTTCTTTTTGATCCCCATAAAAATGGTCGGTCATAGATAAATTCTCCGGCTTTTGAGTATTGTCCGTTTTTACCTTCAAATCTTACAATCTCATCCCGGAAAGGTCTGATCATCTGAGAGTGGCAGGAGTTACAACCTTCACGTACATACAGATCTCTTCCTTCAAGCTCCAGCGGTGTATATGGTTTTACAGCTGTGATTGTCGGAACACTCTGCTTAAGGGATAATGTAGGAACAATTTCTACCAGCCCACCGATAGCTACAGTAATGAAAGCCAGGATAGAAAGTAATTTAGGAGTTCTTTCCAGCCAAAGGTGCACCCCTTCGCCTTCTTTTCTTCCGCTGCCGATTTCTGCTAATGCAGGAGCTTCAGCCGGAACATTTTTCTGGAATGAGCCTGATCTTACCGTTTTAATAACATTCACCACCATCAAGACAGCTCCTGTAAGATAAAGCACACCTCCTAAAAATCTCATTTTAAAGTAAGGAATAATAGCAGTCACCGTATCCAGCCAATTTTTATACATTAAAGTACCGTCCGGATTGAACTGTTTCCACATCAATCCCTGAGTAAATCCTGAGATATACATCGGAACTGCATAGAAGATAATTCCTAAAGTCCCCAGCCAAAAGTGCCAGTTGGCTAATTTTTTAGACCATAATGGAGTTTTCCACATGACAGGAATAAGATAATACACGACTCCGAAAGCCATAAAACCATTCCATCCAAGTGCACCCAGGTGTACGTGCCCGATTACCCAGTCTGTGTAGTGCCCGATTTTATTTAAAGATTTTGTCGCCAGTAAAGGTCCTTCAAAAGTGGCCATCCCGTAACAGGTAATAGCTACCACAAAGAATTTTAGAATAGGATTTTCTCTTACTTTGTCCCAGGCTCCTCTTAAAGTAAGAAGCCCGTTCAGCATTCCTCCCCATGAAGGCGCAATAAGCATAATAGAAAAACCTGTAGACACAGCCTGAACCCATGCCGGAAGCGCAGTATACTGAAGGTGGTGAGGACCAGCCCACAGGTATACGAAAATCAGCGACCAAAAGTGAATAATGGATAGTTTATAGGAGAATACAGGACGCTGAGCCGCTTTCGGCATGAAATAATACATCAGGCCTAGTACCGGAGTGGTCAGTACGAATGCTACGGCATTGTGACCGTACCACCACTGTACAAGTGCATCTTTTACACCGGCATATACGGAATAGGATTTCCAGCTTGTGAATGATAAGGGAACTTCAAGATTATTAAAGATATGCAGCATAGCTACAGCAATCCATGTGGCGATATAGAACCAGATGGCTACATAAAGGTGTCTTACCCTTCTTTTTGCAATGGTTCCGAACATATTGATTCCGAAAATAACCCATGAAAAAGTAATTAAAATATCAATCGGCCATTCATGCTCTGCATATTCTTTGGAGGTATTGATTCCCATTAAGAATGTTATAACCACAGCAACAATCATCAGCTGCCAGGTCCAGAAGTGGATCCACGAAAGTGTATCGCTGTACATTCTGGTTTTTAAAAGTCTCTGCATACTGTAATAAGCTCCGCAGAAAAAGGAATTACACACAAAAGCAAAAATTACGGCACTGGTATGAAGCATTCTGATTCTTCCGAATCCCATAGCACCCTGTGTATTGATCAATCCCTGGATATTTCCACTTCTCAAACTCTGAATCGTGGTGTCATCTGTTCCGAATAAAAATTCAGGTAATTCAGGGTAGAAAAGCATAAGTGCGGCCGTAAGTCCCAAAAGAAAGCCGACGAGTCCGAAAATAATAGTAGCATACAGGAATGCTCTGACAATATTATTGTCATAATTGAATTTTTGCGTCTCCATAATTCCAATTGTGTTGTACCGAATTGATATTTATCTTCTGAAATCAGAGGTATTGACCTTTGATTTGCCTGAAAAAATAAATATCATGTAACGTGTATAATGTTTTGCCAAAGGTATTTATTAACTTTGTGTAAGTCTAATAGGTATACTTCTAAACTATACCGAAAACTACTAAAACAAAAACGATGAAAGTATGTGGTCAAAATATCAGAAAAATCCGTAGAAGCAAAGACTTTACGCAGGAGTATATGGCTTTTGAGATGGGTATTTCCCAAAAGGCCTATTCTGACATTGAAAATTCTAAGGTGAAGATCAATCTGGAAATACTTACCAAGATCTCAAATATTCTTGAAATTAAGCCTTCGGATATCTGCAGTATTTCTCACAAATGTGGAATGGGAGGAGACGAAGACAGGTACCAATCACTTTTGGAGTATATGAAAAAGAATAATATTTCAATTCCCGAGGAATATCTATAAGGGAATATTGCTTTTTTACTTTTTAATTCTTTAAAACTGAACTTATTGAATGTTCTTGCAGCTTCATAGAAGGAAAATTTCTCTAAAGTTTTATATATTTAGGGCATAATAGATTGTATGAACAGCGAACAGAAGACAGAGCCTAATGATGGAGCTCTGGTAAGAGGATTAACCAACAGACATATTCAATTAATTGCCCTCGGAGGTGCCATAGGAACAGGATTGTTTCTGGGAATTGGTCCCGCAGCAGTTTTAGCAGGCCCATCCGTTATTTTAGGATATGCTTTAGCGGGAATTATTGCATTTTTTATTATGCGGCAGCTTGGTGAAATGGTGGTTCAGGAGCCTGTTTCGGGAAGTTTCAGTCATTTTGCCTACAAATATTGGGGCAATTTTCCAGGTTTCGCTTCCGGCTGGAATTACTGGATTCTCTATATTCTCGTGAGCATGGCTGAATTGACAGCTATTGGACATTATATTCACTTTTGGTGGCCCGAAATTCCACTCTGGGTTTCCAGTTTATTCTTTTTTGTAGTCATTACGGCCCTAAATCTTGCCTCTGTAAAAGTATATGGAGAAACTGAATTTTGGTTTTCCATCATCAAAGTGGTAGCGATCATCGGGATGATTGTTTTCGGTATTTATCTTCTTTTGAGCGGTACCGGGGGAGATAAAGCCAGCATTTCAAATCTCTGGAACGATGGTGGATTTTTCCCCAAAGGATTTTTTAATAAAAGCGAAAGTGGATTTTCCGGACTCTTTGCAGCCATGGCAATGATCATGTTTTCGTTTGGAGGATTGGAACTTATTGGGATTACAGCTGCAGAAGCTAAAAACCCTGAAAAGACAATTCCTAAAGCAACCAATCAGGTGATTTACAGGATTTTGATTTTCTATGTAGGGGCTTTGGTTATTTTATTTGCATTGAGTCCGTGGAGAGAAATTACAGAAGGAACAAGTCCGTTTGTAATGGTTTTTCAGAATTTAAATGGATTTGAATTCAATATATTCGGAAAAGTGATCCAGTTTAATGTTTTAATTGCCAATATCCTTAATCTGATCGTTTTAACTGCAGCTTTATCAGTGTACAACAGCAGTGTTTATAGTAACAGCAGAATGCTTTTCGGATTGGCCCAACAAGGAAATGCACCGAAATTTTTAAAAAAGCTGAATAAGAACAGTGTTCCTACCAACGCAATTTTGATCTCTTCCTGTTTTGCCGGAATATGTATCATTATTAACAAATTAGTTCCCGAAAAAGCATTTGAATACTTAATGGCCTTAGTGGTTTCTACTTTAATTATCAACTGGCTGATGATCTGCTATACGAATTTGAAATTCAGAAAAGAAAAAGATAGGGAAGGCGTGAAAACATTATTCCCTTCTATATTTTATCCTGTTTCAAACTATATCTGTATCTTGTTTTTAATTGCGATTTTAGTATTGATGAGTATCACAGGAATGGAAATTCAGGTAATTTTAATTCCGATATGGCTGGCTTTCCTGTTTGTCATGTTTAAACTTTATAAACCCAAAACCAAATAGTAAATTATCAGCGTTAAATGAAGAAGGATAGGAGTCAATATCCGCACTCATTTAGTTTTTCCATGACATTAATAGTGGATTTTATCTGTCTTTTTTCAATTTAAGCAAATGAATTGAATGAACATAGATGAAAGGAATGTAAAAATTATACCTGCGGCAAATCCATTGAATTTTAATTTTAGAATTGTTAAATGGGAATAAATAATAAAGCAGGCTGACCTTAAGGTCAGCCTGCTTTATTATGATGTTAAGGTTGATTATTTTTTTATGGTTTTCAAAGTTTTTATATTACCGTTATTCATCTTTAGCGAAATAAAATAAACTCCTTCTTTTAAATCACCCAGGTAAAGTGATGCAGACGGTTTTTCAATAGTTCTAACCAGTCTTCCTGAAATGTCTGTAATACTCACTGATTTTACTTCAGCTATATCAGAAATCGTAAGAAGGTCACTGAATGGATTGGGAGATACGCTGATCTTTTTTGTGTTGTCGGCTACTTCATGGGTAGACAGTGCTGTATCATTATAGGCTGAAATCTCGAAGTCTCCACTGCCTTCACCGGAATCATATTTCCATACACTTACGTAAAGAGTTGTTCCTGGAGTTTGTCCGGTTAATGATATCAAAGAGAAAAGTCCGTCACCACTGTCATCATCGCACCCAATTTCCGTTAAAGATCCACAGGTTCCACTATATACGCTAAGGGATGAATCTCCAAATGGAGACCCTGAAGCTTCTCTGGTTTCTATGGTAAGATTTCCGTTCTGTGGAACTATTACGCTAAACCAGGTATTCTCAACAGCATCAGCATTACATGAAGGTAATGCCCCATCTGTAGTAGCTCCAGCATTATTGGAGGTCACCGTTCCAGAATCGAAATTCGTTCCTACCGTTAATGGTATAGCTCCTAAACAGTCATCATTGGCAGGTGGTAATAATTCATACGCTGAAATCTGAAATTCGCCATTATCTGTAGTAGAATTATATTTCCATAAACTGACATAAAGAGTGGTTCCTGGGGTTTGTCCGGTGAGTGAAAGAAGCGAAAAGTAACCTACGCCACCGTCATCGTTACAGTCAATCTCTGTTAAAGATCCACATGTTCCGGTATAAGCGGTAAGGACGGAATCATCAAATAAAGATCCTGAAGCTTCTCTGGATTCTATGGTAACGTTTCCACTGGCGGGAACCACTACGCTAAACCAAACATTCTCCACCCCGTCTGAATTACATGAAGGTAGTGTGCCGTCAGTAGTAGCTCCTACATTGGTAGAAGTAATAGCTCCTGAAGCGAAATTGGTACCTACGGTTAGTAATGTTGCTCCTGAACAATTGTCATTTTGGGCGTTTATCAATGTGGCAGCCAGTAATGACAGGCAAAATAATAGTTTTTTTCTCATAATATTTTTTTTAAGTTTTTGGTATTAATCTTACGGATGATAACATCACTTTACCTTCAGCTAATTTTAATTCACGCTGATGTAAATGCGATAATTTTATCTGTTGTTTTGTTTGTGATTTTTATGTAAATATATAATATTAATTGAAATTTTCAGAGTATATTTTATTATTTAATGTGGAAAATGGCGGTATTTGTTGTTTTTTATTAAATTAATTTTTGTTAAATGAATGGCAAATACGATCATTTCAGTAATATTAGATCATTAAGCTTTTAAGTCATAATGACTAAAATTTAACAATATTTACTTACTCTGAATATCATTAAAAATAGTTCCATATATAAAACAGTACAAAGTCTTGTTATTATTATTTGGTCACAGTTTGAGATAGTTACAGTGGAGAGTTGTGAATTAAAAGAAAAACAGATGACTTATATATTGACAATTTATGTAGACTTAAAAGGTCTTATTTCTATGAATAGAATGCCGTAAATCAGAATATTTTAAACCATAAATGAATTTGAAATTGGAAAAATTAAAAAGCCTTGAAAATCAATTGATTTTCAAGGCTTTTTGTAGACCCACAGGGATTCGAACCCCAACTGATGGTACCAAAAACCAGAGTGCTACCGTTACACCATGGGTCTGCTTATTTTAGTGAAGCAAATTTACAAATTTTTCTTTACAGACAAAAATCTATTCTAAAAAATGTTTTTTTTAATTATAAAATAAGCCGGTTTGCACTAGGATATTTTAAATAAAAAAACCACCCTTAAAAAGGATGGTTTGTAGACCCACAGGGATTCGAACCCCAACTGATGGTACCAAAAACCAGAGTGCTACCGTTACACCATGGGTCTGTTTTATTTTAGTGAGGCAAATTTACAGCTTTTTTCTTTAGATACAAGAAGTTTTTAAAGTTTTTTTTAAATTTACACTACTTTTTATGTGCTGCAATTATGGTGATAGACTTCAATAATCTCAATATTAATAATTTATCCTTTCAAACAGATTTTGAACAAAAAACAAAAAAGTTTTTAGAGGAATGGTTTTCTGATGGAAATACCGTAAAAGTACAAACTTCAGGTTCCACCGGTGTTCCAAAAGTTTTTGAAATTGAAAAAAATAAAATGGTCAATTCTGCGGTAATGACCTGCAATTTTTTAGGATTGAAAGAAGGGAACAAAGCATTGCTGTGTCTTCCGGTAGAATATATTTCGGGGAAAATGATGGTTGTCCGTTCTATTCAAAGAAAGTTGAAGCTGATTGTTGCAGAACCGTCCTTAAAACCAGTTGAAGATTTAAATGAAGAAATTGATTTTTGTGCAATGACTCCGCTTCAGGTAGAAAACTCACTGGATAAGTTATATTTAATCAAAAATTTAATTATCGGTGGAGCTGCTGTTTCTGAAAATCTAAAATCTAAAATATTTAATATAAAGCGCCTATCTCATTCCTCAAACCGTATTTTTGAAACCTACGGGATGTCTGAAACACTTTCCCACATTGCTTTAAAACAGATTATGCCGGAACCGGAAGATTATTTCACTGCATTTGAAAATGTAACGATTAGTACAGATGACAGAGGCTGTCTGAAAATATTTGCTCCCAATGTAAATGCTGAGGTACTGCAGACTAATGATTTAGTTGAAATTAGAAATGAAAATCAATTTAAATTTCTGGGACGTTTAGATAATGTCATTAATTCCGGTGGGGCAAAAATATTTCCTGAAACGCTCGAAGCTTTAGTCAAAAAAGAAATTCCAAATGAAGCCGTATTTGTTGGAATTAAAGATGAAAGCTTAGGACAAAAGCTTATTCTGATTATAGAAGGTGAAAAGTCTGCAGAACTGGTAAAGAAAATCTTGGAGATACCTTTTGAAAAAAAATTACACAAACCAAAAGATATTATTTTCATTGAAAAAATTCCAAGAACCCCAAACGGTAAGGTAAACCGAAATGAACTTCAAAGAATATTAGACAAAAGCTTATAATCTTTTATCTTTACTTATAAATCTATTCGTTTCCATCATGAAAGACTTCTCAAAAGAACTCAGCTTTAAAACTTCCCGCAGCAGCGGAGCAGGAGGACAGAATGTGAATAAAGTGGAAACTGCTGTGACTGTTCTGTGGCCTGTCGCTGAATCCGAATTCTTTAACGATTACCAAAAAAAGCTTATCCAAAGTAAATTAAAAAACAGGATCAATGCTGAAGGATATATGTTTCTTACTGTTTCCGAAAGCAGAACCCAGCTTATGAACAAAAATAAGGCGATTGAAAAAATTACTGAACTCGTCAATAAAGCTTTAATTGTTCCCAAGAAAAGAGTAGCGACCAAGCCTTCAAAAGGGCAGAAGCAAAAGCGTTTGGATACCAAAAAGAAAATTTCTGAGAAAAAAGATAATAGGAAGTTTAAATTTTAAGGATTCAAGTTGCGGGTTACGCAGACTCTTTTCAATGTTAGAATTTTTGAGTATCTTAGGCTATTATTAATATCTAATCTATGACAGCATTTACTTCTTTATCTGCAGACTGCCACACTAATGGCCTTTTGCTGTCGCTGCTGTACTTACATGCGGATTCTTTTCTGAAGAGTTCTAAGGACTTTATCAATTAAGCCCTGTCAGGATCCAGGACAGGGAAATATTTCCGACAATTTTTACATATTATTTTTTGCAGTTTTCTATGGGAAATAGGCTGAGCAAGCTTGTCATCCTGCATTGGATCACGAAGAATAACTGTATTCATTACTTTAAAAAAAAATTAAAAATGTCCAATCAAATTATTGTAACCACCGGAATTTATGATGCTATAAAAGATACGCTCAGAAGGAAAAAAGTAAGTATGGCTGAGGAGAAAAGGCTGACTGAAGAATTAAGAAAGGCCAAACAGGTTTTAAGAAGAAATCTGCCGGCTGATGTAGTAACGGTTGACCGAAAAGTAACGATTAAAGACCATACTCAGAATTTTGAACATGAATATATTTTTGTTGCTTCTGTAAAAGCTAAACCTGCTAAAAATAAACATTCCATATTATCAGATATTGCTTTGGCAACTGTCGGATATAGAGTGGGAGATATCATCGAATGGCCTTTCAAAGATGGAGAAAGGAAAATTGAGATTTTAAAAGTAGAATCTTGTCACGGGTAATTCCTGTGTGATCTATATTTGTTAGATGAAAGTACAGCCCTAGAGCTGTACTTTTTAGTTAAAACATTGATGAGCTGGGCGATTTTTTATCATTTGTTAAAAAAAGATACTCATGCAAGAGTTTCTTGAAGTACTCATGTTGCATTCCGTTTTTAAGTTTTATCTTTGCAAAAATTAAAAATAATGAACAAACCGATTTCTGAATTTATAGAGAAATATTACCTGCACTTCAATGCGGCTGCGTTGGTAGATGCATCTAAAGGTTATGTTGCACATCTTAAAGATGGCGGAAAAATGATGATCACTTTAGCAGGTGCTATGTCTACTGCTGAATTGGGAAAGATCCTTGCAGAAATGATCCGTCAGGGAAAAGTTGATTTTATCTCTTGTACAGGAGCCAACCTTGAAGAAGATCTGATGAATCTTGTGGCACACTCTCACTACGAAAGAGTTCCGCATTACAGAGATTTGACAGCTCAGGACGAGTGGGCTTTATTAGAAAGAGGATTAAACAGAGTGACTGATACATGTATTCCTGAAGAAGAAGCTTTCAGAAGACTTCAGAAGCATATCGTAGATATCTGGAAAGATGCAGAAGCTAAAGGCGAGCGTTATTTCCCGCATGAATTTATGTATAAAATGATCCTTTCAGGAGTTCTTGAACAGTATTACGAAATTCCGAGAGAAAACTCATGGATGATTGCTGCTGCCGAGAAGAACCTTCCGATTGTGGTTCCGGGATGGGAAGACTCTACCATGGGTAATATCTTCGCTTCTTACTGTATCAAAGGTGAGCTTACGGCAACCACTATGAAATCAGGAATTGAATATATGATGTATCTTGCAGATTGGTATACTAAAAATTCAGATGGAAAAGGAGTTGGTTTCTTCCAGGTAGGTGGAGGTATTGCAGGGGATTTCCCTATCTGTGTAGTACCGATGCTTTATCAGGATATGGAAATGCATGACGTTCCTTTCTGGTCATATTTCTGCCAGATCTCAGATTCTACAACCTCTTATGGATCGTATTCAGGGGCAGTTCCAAATGAGAAAATTACTTGGGGTAAATTGGATATCACAACACCGAAGTTTATCGTTGAAAGTGATGCTACCATCTGTGCGCCATTGATGTTCTCTTATATCTTAGAAAATTCTTAGGAATAAATTCTTATAACAATATCAACGCTTCAATTCACTTTGAAGCGTTTTTTATTTTCCACCTTGTTATTGCGAACAAAGCGGAGAAATCTTACTTCAAAAGAGATTTAAAACTTAGATACACTTAAATCTTAATTAACTTTAATGGTCAAAATAAATATTAAAATCATTTTAAAAGTTAAGATAGGAGTTAGCTATCTATCAGTCCATAGAATTTACCAGTACAAAATAACGGTAGGCCAGAATTCCTTTTTCAATTTTCGTCAGATGATTGGGATCCTTATTGCTCAGTTTGGGAAGCATCTTTTTATTCACTGCATTCAGCAGCTTGAAAAATGATTTTTTCATATCTTTAATATTTTAAAATCAGACATCGTCGAATCATTAAGAATTCAAAAATGATGCAAAATCTGTTTATAACATTGTAAACAGTCTAAAAAACAGGTGAGTTAGTATGGATGAAATTTTCAAACAGCAGATTTACGAGATCACAAGATTGATTCCAAAAGGAAGAGTCTCTACTTATGGAGCTATTGCTAAAGCAGTGGGTTATCCCAACCATTCCCGGCATGTAGGAAAGGCTATGGGAGGCTGTCCGGCAGATGTTCCTGCGCACCGGGTGATCTCCAGTTCTGGGACGTTATCTGTTCCTGAATTCCAGGTAAGACTGGAAGCAGAAGGAATTACTGTTGATAATTTTAGAATAAAAGATTTCAAAAAGCTCTTCTGGAACCCACTTGAGGAAATTTAATGCTAAAGATTTACTGTTCAGGAAAGTACTGACCGTAAATTTTTACAACAAAAAAATGCCACTATACTCATGTATATGGCATTTTATTATGTAATGAAATAGCAGTTATTATTTTCTAGCTCTTGGACTTTTTAATTCCTCTTTCAATCTTTCATTTTCCTCTTTCAGCAGGGTGATATAATCCTGTAAATTCTTAATGATAGATCCCGGAATATTATTAAACTGATTCATGGTTCCATTTCCGGAAGAGCTGTCATTAAACACAGGATGATCATAATTAACAACCACTTTAGCCTCTTCATCTTCATAAATATCCTCTACAGTAACATCCAGAAAACGGGCAATTTTATTCCATTCATCTCTGATGATCTTTACATCACCGCTTTCCTTTCTGCTATAGTTAGATACATCTGTTGCGATAATATCAGCAATCTGTTGTTGGGTATAACCCTTTTGTTTTCTGATTGCTCGTAATTTTTCTTTTTGCATATTCGGCATTTTATACAAAAATGGAGAAAAACCTTAAAATGTACAACAAAAAACAGAAAAAATATGACAAGGCTCTTAGGATTTAACAGAAAATGCATAGAAACTTGATCATATTAAAATAATTAAATCAATATGTTGATAATTTTCTTTTAAAAATGAATGAAACAACATCCATTCATAATGAATAAAGTGAAGCACTCTTAGTTGAAAAGCGAAATTGAATTTTATTATTAAAATCTTAATTCAGCCTTACTATTTAAAGCTATTCTGTAAGCTTTAAAACATAAAAAAAGACTGTTCTTATGTAGAACAGTCTTTTATATTTATTTGATGTTATTATTTTTCCAGCTGCTTATAACTTCTCTGGATAAAATCTGTAAGGTCTTTACCTTTTAGCAGATTCTGAGAAAGTTTTGCAAGGTCCAAAGCATATTTAATCAGCGTTTCCTTTTCCTCAGCATTTTCCGTCTTTAAGATCTGACTGGAAAGTTCGCTGTTGGAATTCACTACAAGATTATACATCTCCGGGAAGCCGCCCATTCCGAACATACCGCCACCGCCGGTTGCCTGCATTTCCTTCATTCTTCTCATAAACTCAGGTTGAGTGATGGTGAATGGAGCATCGCTGCTGTCCAGATCTTCAAGTTGTACCGTGAATTTAGCATCTTTTACTGCCTCTTCCACATTCTTTTTTAAAGATTCTTTTTCAGTTTCATTTAATTTTGAGATAACCGGTTCATCTTTTTTGATCAGGTTGTTGATATGGTCTGCATCCACTCTTGCAAATGAAATCTTATCTTTTGTAGTTTCCAGTTTTTGGATCACATGAGAAATAACCGGAGAGTCTAATAAAAGCACGTCATAACCCTTGTCATTTGCTGCCTGGATATAACTATGTTGTTCATCTGCATTGGTAGCATAAAGAATTACCGTTTTTCCGTCTTTATCCGTATGTAATGGCTGGATCTTTTCGATCAGTTCATTCCAAAGGAAATATTTACCGTCGGTAGTCGGATATAACGTGAATTTATCTGCCTTTTCAGCAAATTTCTCTTCTGTGATAATTCCGTATTCAATTACAATTTTGATGTCGTTCCACTTTTTCTCGTAATCTTCACGGTTTTCGTTGATCAGCGAAGACATTTTATCTGCAACCTTTTTAGTAATGTAGGATGAAATTTTCTTCACCGCACCGTCTGCCTGAAGATAAGAACGGGAAACATTCAGTGGAATATCCGGAGAATCGATTACCCCTCTAAGAAGCATCAAAAAGTCCGGAACAATACCCTTTACCTCATCTGTTACAAATACCTGATTTTGGTAAAGCTGAATTTTATCCTTATCGATATTTAAATTGTTGCTTAATTTTGGGAAAAATAAAATTCCGGTAAGATTGAAAGGATAGTCAACATTCAGATGGATATTGAATAAAGGCTCCTCAAACTGCATAGGATACAGCTCGTGGTAGAACTTCATATAATCCTCGCTAGTCAGTTCACTTGGTGCGATAGTCCATGCCGGTGTTGGATTGTTAATAATATTATCCACTTCTTCCGTTTCAGCAACGGTATCTTCAGCAGCGTCTTCCGGTAATGGAAGTGTATGAGTTTTTGTTCCGAATTTAATTGGAACAGGCATAAATTTATTATATTTTGAAAGGAGTTCACGGATCTTAGCTTCTTCTAGAAATTCCGTAGAATCTTCTGCGATGTGAAGAATGATCTCTGTTCCTCTATCCGTTTTATCAGTTGTTTCTTCAAGAGTAAATTCTGGGCTTCCATCACAAATCCATCTTACTGCAGATTCGTCTTTGTAGGATTTTGTAAGGATCTCTACTTTTTCTGCCACCATAAATGCAGAATAGAACCCAAGACCAAAATGACCAATAATTCCGGAATCTTTTGCCGTGTCTTTATATTTTTCCAGGAACTCCTCAGCTCCGGAAAATGCCACCTGATTGATGTATTTCTCAACCTCCTCGGCGGTCATCCCTATTCCCTGGTCGATAATGCGTAAAGTCTTCTGCTCTTTATCAACTTTTACTTCAATCTTTGGATTTCCGTAGTCCACTTTTAATTCCCCGATGCTTGTCAGGTGCTTTAATTTTAAAGTAGCATCCGTTGCATTGGAGATTAGCTCTCTCAGGAATATTTCGTGGTCACTGTAAAGAAATTTTTTGATAAGCGGGAAAATGTTTTCCACAGATACATTAATATTTCCTTTAGTCATAATATTTTAGATTTTTATAATTTCCTATTGATGTTCAAAAAAAATACCATGAAGGTGAATGTGACAGAATGACAGAAATTGTTTTAAGAAAAAAGAAAAAAGAAAAAAGAAAAAAGAAAAAAGATCTTGCTGATAAAATTCAATAGGAGCGGGCTTTAGCCCGCTTTAAAAATAAGGAATTTCTTAATGGCTTTAGCCAAAACTTAAAAATTTAAAAAACAAATTTCACAACGGCTTCATGAATTATTTAAAAATAAAACCCATAGCATCTGTACAAATTAGTGTAAGCTGTGGTTAAGAGTTAAAAGAAAAAGACAGCCCTAAAGCTGTCTTCTATATGTAAATCTGTAAAACTTATTTGTTTTTCAGTTCGTCTTTGATCTTGTTTTCTAATTCTTCAGCAAGTTCAGGATTATCTCTTAAAACATCCTTCACCGCATCACGTCCCTGACCTAATTTAGTCTCTTCATAACTGAACCAAGAACCGCTTTTCTTTACAATTCCCTTATCAACTGCAGTATCAAGGATTTCACCTACTTTAGAAACTCCTTCGCCATACATAATGTCGAATTCTGCCATTTTGAATGGTGGAGCTACTTTGTTTTTAACAATCTTCACTTTTACACGGCTCCCGATAGCTTCATCACCGTTTTTGATGGGTGCGCTTGCTTTTCTGATATCCAATCTTACGGAAGCATAGAATTTCAGGGCGTTACCACCGGTTGTTGTTTCAGGGTTTCCAAACATGACACCAATTTTTTCTCTCAACTGGTTGATGAAAATCACGGTACACTTTGTTCTTGAGATCGTAGCTGTTAATTTTCTTAATGCCTGAGACATCAATCTTGCATGAAGACCCATTTTAGAATCTCCCATTTCGCCTTCAATCTCTGCTTTAGGTGTAAGAGCTGCTACCGAGTCAATTACTACGATATCAATTGCTCCTGAACGGATCAGGTTGTCAGCAATTTCAAGAGCCTGCTCACCATTGTCCGGCTGGGAAATAATAAGGTTTTCCAGATCAATTCCAAGTTTTGCAGCATAAGTTCTGTCAAAGGCGTGCTCAGCATCAATGAAAGCAGCAATACCACCTGCTTTTTGGGCTTCAGCAATTGCGTGAAGGGTAAGTGTAGTTTTACCAGAAGATTCAGGACCGTATATTTCAATGATTCTTCCTCGTGGATAACCGCCAACGCCAAGCGCAATGTCAAGTCCTAAAGACCCTGAAGGAATCACTTCAATTGTATTGTCAACAGAATTGTCTCCCAACGTCATTACTGTTCCTTTTCCGTATGTTTTATCTAGCTTGTCAAGCACTAATGCCAGTGCTTTTTTCTTATCTTCTATGTTGCTCATCTCTATTAAAATAATTTCTCAAAAATACATAATTTAAACATCAAAAGCTAATATTATTTAGAGTGGAAAACTATTTTTTAAGTTAAAAAATAATAAAATTTGAAAGCTGATATCATTCATTACGAACAGGATGCAGAATTTTATGATTCAAAACATAAAGAATATTTTTTATCTTTTAATGTAGATACTTTTCCGCTTTTCTTTAATGGAAATTTGAATTTTTTGTAATTTCCAGATAGTCTTTCAATACTTTCATCTGATCTTTATTACCTTTCTTTATTCTGGCATCACGGCTTACTATCTTATCATATATTTTGTTAATCAGGATCTTTGTTTTTGGAAACAGATTTCTGTTCGGAACATCAGGAATCTGAAGCCTTTTGCAAACTTCATCATCAAGGAGAAACCATGTACAGCAGATGTGGAGATACCTGAGATTGGTTCTTTGGAATTTATATTTTAAAATAGGATTTTCCAGAGATTCATTCAATAAAGAATGAGCCAGAAGAATAGAATCTTTATCCGAAGGCGGTTGCATGGAAGTCCATAAATAAAAATATTCCGTTGCCTGCTTTTTGTTGTCCGGAAGAAGACGTTCGGGAATTCCCAGCAGATATCCTACATATTTCCACAAATGAAAAATTCCATCTTCTTCTTCCTTAGAAAAAGTATTTCCCAGTTTTTGAAGACTGTGAAGAAACACAAGGCTGAACCCAATATAGGTGGCCATCATATCCCAGGAATTGATCGGTTCACCCCAGTTTTCAGTATCCCATTGTTTATAATATTTCTTTATGGAAAGTCTGGCGTAAGAATGAATCAGGCGGGTCTTTATAGCAAATTCATAACCCTTGGCATGGACTTCCAAGGCATCATAACGCGTTACATTTACCCAAAAATCCAGTGTTTCTGAAAGACGTTTTACTGCTCCTTTTTTCAGTGCTTCTGTGGCAGTGAGAGGTTTGTTGAGGTAAGCATAATCATAACCTCCGATCAGGCAATAATCCCGTAATGAGATCAGCGAATCGAGATTGCTTCGCATGCATAGTTCTACGCCACTTTTCAAAAGATTGTAATCAAGCCATTCCGGAATTTGTTGTGTCTGGCCGAAAAGCTTTTTTACACTTTCGGGTATATTGTCTTTTTCGGAAACGCCATTTCGTATGTAATGTTCGATATCTGCAGAAGCTTCTTTGAATTTTTTTACCCAATAAACGTCCTTTACCACTTCATCACCGGTTTCGTCAACATGATAAAAATAATGTGAAAATTGGTCAAAGTCTTTAAAGCTCACTTCAGCTCCTGAAAAATCGATCAGTAGTTTTCCATTACCCTTTTCCCAGAAATCTTTGAAGTGGGGTGAATCTTTAAAACGGGGATGTACAGTAATTCCTTCCATTGTATATAAAAATACAAGTTTTGAACCGAAATTGATTGGTGAGATTTATCAGTCTCGTTCACGGTTTTGTTATCAGGAACCAAAGACACTAAATGAGTCCTCTTTCAAAAGCTTTTTTTACAAGTTCCTTGCAGTTTCTGGAATCTGTTTTTCTTAAAATATTTTTTCGGTGAGTGCGTACGGTGTGTTCAGACAGGATCATTGCCTGGGCTATTTCCGGTCCGGAATAGCCTTTGGTAATTAAGGCAAGGACTTCCATTTCTCTTTTTGTTAAATGTTCTGAAAAGTTCTCGTGCTTAGAAAAGCTGCCCAGCTTTATCTGATGAAAATCATTTCTGGAACCAATCCCGGAAACCAGAACGGTATAAGGATTTTCTTTTGTGATGTGATGGATATTGGTATGAATGTTTAAAGCCTGTATAGGAATGCCCGTCTCATCCTCCATGGTGATCACAGACTGGTGATGGAACAGTTCATAATTTCCTTCTGCGGTTTTCATCCTGAAGCAATAGCTGCATTTAATATAAAGTTGATTTTCCTGCCCTATTTCAGTCATTTTGTCAATAAGGGTCTGTTCCGCTTTCATGACAAATTCAATATCATCAGGATGAGTAAGATCAATGACATCTTTTAAATTCTCGGGATAAGTTGAGAGACCATGAAGCTTAAGAATGTTTTCGTGATGGTGCGAAAGAGTACTGTTGGTAAGATTCAGGGCATAATAGTAAAATTCACCAATAGCAAACATCTCACTGATAATACGTTCCACTGGAGGCTTATCCAGAATCTTTCTGTCTCTTCTGGTACCCGGATATGTATTCCATACCTCAATCAGAGGGTGCTTTTTTTCCGAATTTTCCATGAATATATAGTTTTACGCTAAAATAATGAAAATACTTGCAAAATACCACAAAAGGGGGATTTTTTTACTTTGATAAAATTCTAAACTTTGTAGTAACTAATAACCAAGGAAACTCAATTTATTCTGTTCGTTTTATTTAATGATTTAATTTTTTTAAGTTTATATTGATTAGATAAAACATCAACTACCAAAAGAATAAATAGATGAACTGTCTTTACGGATAGTTTTAATTTGAAGTTACTTAAATGAATGTTATAAAAACAGTTTACTCTTTTCTTTTTAGTTGTTTGAAAATGATAAACTAATAGCCTCTCTTTGCTGTAGAGGCTTTTTCTTTGCCTATTTTACACCTTCTATCTTTAAATATCACCCGAACGGGTAATTTACTTGTATTCATGAAATTTGAAACTTTGTGGAAAATTAATAGCCATGAAAACAAATGTATTAATACTATTTCTGCTGGGATGGGCAGGAATGGTTTTTGGACAAGAAGAATTTAAGAAGCATTACATCATTCCCAGTTATCCTATTTATGATTATACATTAAAAAAAGAAGTAATTGTGAAGTATGATCAATTGAGTGAAAGTGAAAAAAAGGAACTCATTAAAGATTATGAGATAGGTACTAAAATTAAGTTGATACAGAAAGAAAATATTTCGGGTAAAGAAGTAGATGTAGTGAGGGAAGTAGATGTCAATGAAGATTTCTTTAAAACCTTAACCAAGACACAAACTGTTGATGTGAAATTAGAGGGCATTACGAATGCAATGGTTGCTGCTTCAAAAGATAGATTAATTGTTAATCCATTTTTGTCAAGGTATAATAAAGATACTGTCTACTTTTACAAATTGGAAAACCGGAGAACGATCAGGTTAAAAACAAGAAGCTGGACTGTAAATGGAATTACTGTTCCGTTCAAATATCGTTTCAAAGGGAAAAATGGTTTGAAAGAGGATTTTTCTACAGGAATTAATGGAAATCTTTTTGTAGGATATTCAATAGGTAAGACAGCTTATTTATATCAGAAAGAGGTAGGAATCAGAGAGAATACCTGGAAAGTGACGGGAGGGATTTTATTGGGAGCATCTTCGGTAAAGCTAAATAAAACGAATACAGATTTATCAGATTCTCCGATTCTTGATGATTCAGAATTTACAAAAGGATTAGGATCTATAGCGATAGGATTTACTTACTCTTATAATAGTATCAATTTAGGTGCATTTTTGGGTTTCGACTATGCTATTGGTCAAGATGCAGAAATATGGAATCACAACAAAAAACCTTGGCTGGGAATCGGGTTTGGGTATAAAATATTCTAATTATTTAGTTAAAACTACAGGTTGGAATCAGTTGTGACTGCTGATTTAAATTCAAACAAAAAAACCTTCCAGCTGGGAAGGTTTCATTATTTATTGCGGATTGCTCATTACTGATTATAAGGAAGCAGCGTGTACAAGCATATCTACCAATTTGTTTGAGTAACCCATTTCGTTGTCATACCAAGAAACAAGTTTTACAAAGTTTGGAGAAAGCATAATACCGGCATCTTTGTCGAAGATAGAAGTTCTCTTATCTCCTACGAAATCCTGAGAAACTACTGCATCTTCAGTGTATCCTAAGATTCCTTTCAATTCACCTTCTGAAGCAGCTTTGATAGCAGCACAGATCTCATCGTAAGAAGTAGCTTTTTCTAATCTTACTGTAAGGTCAACTACAGAAACGTCTACTGTAGGTACTCTGAAAGACATCCCTGTAAGTTTTCCATTCAATGAAGGGATTACTTTTCCTACTGCTTTAGCAGCACCTGTAGAAGAAGGGATAATGTTGTTAAGAGCAGCTCTACCACCTCTCCAGTCTTTAGCAGAAGGACCATCAACAGTTTTCTGAGTTGCTGTTGTAGCATGTACCGTAGTCATAAGACCTTCTACAATTCCGAAGTTATCGTGAATTACCTTAGCCAGTGGAGCTAAACAGTTTGTTGTACAAGAAGCGTTTGATAAAATTTTGATATCGTCAGTAAGTTCCTTGTGGTTTACACCCATTACAAACATTGGAGTATCGTCTTTAGAAGGAGCAGAAAGAATTACTTTTTTAGCCCCTGCATTGATGTGAGCCTGAGCAGATTCTTTAGATAAGAAAAGACCTGTAGATTCTACAATATAGTCTGCACCTACTTCATTCCATTTTAGGTTGTTCGGGTCTCTCTCAGCAGTTACTCTGATTCTTTTTCCGTTTACTACAAGATCATTTCCTTCTACAGAAACCTCTCCTGCGAAAATACCGTGTACAGAATCATATTTTAACATGTAAGCCATGTATTCTGCATTGATTAGGTCATTGATTCCTACTACTTCAATGTTGTCTCTTTCAGTCATTGCTCTGAAAACAAGACGTCCAATTCTACCAAAACCGTTGATACCTACTTTGATTGTTGACATAATAGTTTGTTTTAAATTATAAAAATAATTAGATTGCTAAAATTTCAGAAATCAGTAAAAGATCTTTATTGATTTCATTATGTTTTTTAATGGCGTCTTCGATTGGCGTATATACCATATCATTGGAACGCATTCCGGCCATTACATTTGTTTTTCCTTCCATTAAACCTACTACGGCACCGTAACCCAGTCTGCTGGCCAAAACTCTGTCTGCACAGCTTGGGGAGCCACCTCTTTGGATATGTCCCAGGATTGTTACACGGATATCATATTCAGGGAATTCTTTCTTAGTCTGATCTGCGAGATCATAGATGCTTCCCAGCTTTTCACCTTCAGCCACTACAACGATGCTTGATGCTTTTCCGGTCTTTTCTGCTTTTCTGAAATTTGCGAAAAGATCTTCCATGCTGTCTTTTTTCTCTGGAATAAGGATATCCAGGGCACCAGTTGCCAATCCACTGTTTAAAGCGATAAAACCGGCATCACGACCCATTACCTCTACAAAGAAAACTCTGTTGTGAGAGGTTGCCGTATCACGAACCTTATCAATAGCTTCCATCGCTGTATTCAGAGCCGTGTCATAACCAATGGTGTTATCCGTTCCGAAAATATCATTATCAATAGTTCCCGGTACACCGATCACTCTGATTCCGAACTCTTCGTAAAAGATCTTTGCCCCTGTAAAAGTACCGTCACCGCCAATGCACACTAATGCATCTACACCATGTTTTACACAGTTGTCATAGGCTTTCTGACGTCCTTCCGGAGTTCTGAATTCCACGGATCTGGCGGATTTAAGAATTGTTCCGCCCTGGTTGATTATATTTTTTACGGAACGGGGACCCATTTTGAGGAAATCGTCGTTGATGAGGCCGTTATAGCCTTCCCTTACTCCGTAGCATTCAATATTATAATAGTTTGCGGTTCTTACCACCGCTCTTAATGCTGCATTCATACCCGGAGAGTCACCTCCTGAGGTAAGAACTGCAATTTTTTTTACAGCACTCTCTTTCATCTAGTAAAAAATTTCGAACACAAATTTACAAAAACAAGTTCAGATAATGGCAGTAAGTTGAGAAGAGTTTTGAATATAAAATAATTAAAAGCTTCTAAAATTTGTAGGTTTAAAAAAATACCTCGCCGTTTTCGTTTCTGCAGCATTTACATTAAGACTGTATTATGTCAAAATATTTTCTCAAAAAGATCGTAGATGTATTAACAATCTAAAGAAATCTGTGTCGTGCGCTCAATGTGCTAGAGTAAAAAGCAGTGCTAATGTATGTTTGTGAAAAGTCAATATTTTATTACCACAGATGATACAAATTTACACAGATGTTTGTGTTATTATTTAAGATTAAAAATCTGCGTCATCTGTTCAGTCAGCGAGAAAATAACGGGGTTTATCATTTTCAAATCACCATTTCTCTGTCAAGTACTTCCAGTATCTCTTCGGAACATGCTGAACATGCAGTTTTAAATTCTTTCTTTCAACAATATTGGTCTTCGTAAAGTAGCGTTGCCATAGCGTTTGGTAATTCTGTTCCTCATTATGGAACTTTTGCTCATATTTATAAAGGTCCAGCTTTTCTTCAGGATAAAAAAAGTCTGATTCTTCCAGATCATATAAAATTCCGTAATTCCTTCTTAAATCATAGATCATCCACTTCTGATCCTGATAACGGTCTTTAAAATGTTTACGGATAAGCGGAAGAACATTGAAATCAGGATCTATTTTTGCAAAGAAAACGCCGTCCTGCATCTTTTCAAACCTAACGAAAGCGGTCATTCTGTGTCTTTCCCTGCTTACGGATTTGCAGATCTTTGAAATTTTTAAAATATTACTGTCTGCGTAATTTTGCAGAATATTTTCATCAGGATGCTTAACTGATTGTTGAACGGCAGATAAAATAAGATGTTCCAGTTCAGGATTTTCTGACAAGAAAACTTTTAAGAGCTCATGAACTCCTGACTTTCCGATATTCTGTTCCAGTTTGTTTAAAACCCGTTCAGCTTTGTCATTTTGAGTAATGACCTCATGTACTTCTGCAAAAATATTTTCCTGATACAATCTTTCTTTGCTCACAATTTCTACATCTTTGTAGCGGTATTCAAAAACTTCAAATACAGCAGTTAAAAGTCCGTCGAAACTTCCGTCATACAGTAGGGTGGTCATGTTGAGTTAGAGAGTTATAGGGTTTTTGGAGTTTTAGAGTGAATTGATTTGATATTTCAGTTATATGATTAGTAAAGTTCCTGAACATTTGCGCAATTGTGTTTTAAATCAAAACAAACTCAGCTGCTGTGAAAACTGATTGTGAAACTTAGAAGAGCTTCCACCTACAAGTAGTTTCCTTAAATTGATATCCGTTAAATATTTCAGATAAGCATTTCCTGCATTGAAATCAATAAAATATTTTGCCCGGTTAACAGCGGCTCCCAGCTTTTTCAGATGATCCATATTTAAAATCTGGAAACGGCGTGCCTGAACGATCTTCTGTGCAGTTTTCACTCCAATTCCCGGAATCCTTAAAATCATCTGATAGTCGGCAGTTTGCAAATTGACAGGAAATTGATGCAAATGTCTTAAAGCCCAGCTCAATTTAGGATCTACTTCAAGATCCAGAAAAGGCATCGTGGGATCCAGAATTTCTTCTGCCTTAAATCCGTAAAATCTCATCAACCAGTCTGACTGGTACAAACGATTTTCACGGAGCATCGGAACTTCCGTCGTCAGAGAAGGAAGTCTTTTGTCTTCTAAAACAGGTACATAGCCGGAATAATAAACTCTTTTCAGATTGAAATTCTTATAAAAATGATCTGCCACTTTGATGATCTGTAAATCATTTTCATTGGTTGCTCCAACAATCATCTGCGTAGATTGTCCTGCAGGTGCAAATTTGGGAACTTTTCTGAAAATTTTCTTTTCGTCTTTGTATTGAGCAATCCCATTCTGGATATATTTCATGGGATTCAGCATATCTTGGCGGTTTTTTTCCGGAGCCAATAATTTTAATCCGCTTTCCGTAGGAATTTCAAGGTTAATAGAGAGTCTGTCCGCATATAAAGCAGCTTCCTGCATCAGCTCATCACTCGCACCCGGAATAGATTTCAGATGGATATAACCATTGAAATTTTCTTCCAGACGTAATTTTTTTGCGACTCTTACCAGGCGCTCCATCGTAGTATCAGCATTTTTGAATATACCGGAGCTCAGAAAAAGTCCTTCAATATAATTCCTACGGTAAAAATTAATGGTCAGGTCAACCACTTCTTCCACTGTAAAAGCCGCTCTTTTAATATCGTTTGAGCTTCTGGATACACAATAAGCACAATCATAGATGCAATGATTCGTGAGAAGAATTTTAAGCAGGGAAACACACCGTCCGTCTTCCGTATAGGTATGGCAAATCCCGCTTGCGGAGCTATCTCCTAAAGCGCCTTTTTTATTCTTTCTTGTCCCTCCGCTTGATGAGCAGGAAACATCATATTTCGCTGCATCGGCAAGGATTTCAAGTTTTTCTTTAAGGCGTTCAAAATTCATACTTTTTGAAAGATGTTATAATTTGTATCTAAACTTTATTCAAAAGTAGTTCCAAAATTGATAAATAACAATATTTTTCGATGGAAGTTATCAACAATGGTGATTTACAAAATTACTATCTTTACGCATATTAAATTTATACGTGAAATTGTAAACAACGGTTACGTAAAAAATAAACAAATCCATATGAATCATAAACCGGTAGAAGGTTTTTCTAAACTTACAAAGCAGGGGAAAATCGATTGGCTTGTAAACGAATACCTTGAAGGAAACGAAGAATATCAAACTATACTAAAACAATATTGGAATGGGAATGCTGATCTTCAGAAGCTTCACGAAGAATTTTCTGAAAATACCATCTCCAATTTCTATATGCCTTACGGAATTGCCCCAAATTTCCTGATTGATGGAAAATTATTTGCTCTTCCAATGGCTGTTGAAGAAAGTTCAGTAGTGGCAGCAGCTTCCAAAGCTGCGAAATTCTGGATCGATAAAGGCGGTTTTAAAACTACCATTATCAACAATGAAAAACTAGGCCATACTCACTTTATATTTAATGTAGAACCTCATAAACTTTTACATTTCTTTAATTTCAGTTTAAAGAAAAAACTGTTTGAAGCGACTGAAGATATTACGGCCAACATGAGAAAGCGCGGGGGCGGGATTTTAGATATCAAATTAATTGACAAAACTGCTGAAATGCCGAATTACTACCAACTTAAGGCCAGCTTTGATACGGTAGATTCTATGGGGGCAAATTTTATCAATTCATGTCTTGAGCAGTTCGGGAAAACCATGAAGCAGGAGATTGCAACGAGTGAAGATTTCACACAGGAAGAAAAAAGTACACTTCAGATCGTGATGAATATTCTTTCCAACTTTACTCCGGATTGTATTGTAAGAGCTGAAGTTTCCTGTAAAATTGATGATTTAAAGGATGACAGCGGAATTTCCAATGAAGAATTTGCTGCAAAATTCAAACAGGCTGTTACCATCGCTGAAATTGAACCTTTCCGTGCTACAACTCATAACAAAGGAGTAATGAATGGAGTAGATGCGGTAGTGATCGCTACCGGAAATGATTTCAGAGCAACAGAAGCCTGTGCGCATGCCTATGCAGCGAGAGACGGACAATACAGATCTTTAACACACTGTACAACGGATAATGGGATTTTCAGATTCTGGATCGATCTTCCGATTTCGGTAGGTGTAGTAGGAGGGCTTACCAATCTTCATCCTCTGGTAAAATTCTCTCTGGCTCTTTTAGGAAAACCTTCTGCACAGGAGCTGATGAGTATTCTGGCTGTTTCAGGACTTGCCCAGAATTTTGGGGCTCTTCGTTCTTTGGTTACAACGGGAATTCAGAAGGGACATATGAAAATGCATTTGCTGAATATTTTAAATCAGATGGGAGCTACAGAAGAAGAAAAACAGCACTTTGTGACTTATTTTAAAGATAAAACGGTAAGTCATCACGAGGTGATCCACGAGTTTAATAGATTAAGAGGTCAATAATGCTACAGATTATATTACCCGTTATATTCATCATCTTCGGAATCTTTTTAAAGAAAACGACATCACCGGGATTTAGAAATTCTAAAAAACTTTCCAATGTCTTTATTATATTGGGAATTTCAACCTTGGTGGCAAAATTGATTTTAATCTATATAAAGTCGAAATAGTGAAGCCGAAAATTTTATTCTTCCTGTTACTTTCGGGTTTAAGCTTTTCTCAGCAACAAAATGTGAAAATAACTGATCTGCAGCCAAAATCTGAAGACTTTGTTTTTCCGGTGATTTCTTATTCAAAAAATCCTTCAGTAGAAAATAAAATCAATACTTTCTTGCAGGTAAGTGAATTGGAGTATATTCCAAATTCCGGAGGAAATCCTTTTAAACTGGCTTCTACTGCTACAAATTCTTATACAAATTATATAGATTTTTACAGTTGGGAGAAATTAGAAACTCCTAAAAATATTTTGACTGTTTCTATTAATGGCGAAGCTACAGGAGCTTATTCTGAGAATTTTTCCAATTGGAAGAATTTTGATTTAAGAACGGGAAATTATATTAATCTTCAGGATTTATTTCAGCCTAATTCAATTAAAACAGTTGAAAATTTAATTAATCAGAGAGTTAGAAAAAGAATTAATGATTTTATTGTTGAATTAAAATCTAACAAAAACGGTTCGGAAGATGAAACAGAGCAGATTGATATTTATGAGCAATGTTTTACGGACAATACGTTACAGTATTTAGAATATTTTTTTGGAAAAGATAAACTGATGGTTGTTGTAGGACGGTGCTCCAATCATGCTTCAAGAGCTTTGGATGATTTGGGGAATCATGAAATAATACTTTCGTATAAAGAATTGGAAAAACATTGGAGTGCATATGCCAGAAATTTGCTTTCAGGTTCTGAACAGACAGTTTCGAAACCGGGCATAAGTAATAGACTTTATAAAGGAAAAATTGACGGAAAATATCCGATTACAGTTTTAATCAATGAAATTAATGAAGACGGATCTTTTTCATCAGTCTATTGGTATGATAAAAATAAAAAGCTCATCAATTGGCGAGGAGAATTTGTACATGATCATTTATCTATGACAGAAGATGATTATCATAGTGAAGAACAAAAAGCCTGGATTCCCAAAGCTTTAATAGAAGCAGACCTGAAAGGAAACAAAATCACCGGAACCTGGCAGGATTACAAAACAAAAAAATATTTAAATCTAGAATTAGAAGAATTATAAAATGAAAACAATTACTTTAATTTTCGGTGCTGCATATGGCATGCTGTCAGTCATTCTTGGGGCTTTCGGGGCACACGCATTAAAAAAAATATTATCCGTAGAAAGGCTGGAAAGTTTTGAAACCGGAGTAAGGTATCAGATGTATGCTGCCTTCTTTCTACTGATTGTCGGATACATTTTAAAATTTGATACCTCGTCACAAAAATGGATCTCTATTTTCATGATTGCAGGAACAATGTTGTTTTCTTTCAGCATTTATTTCCTGAGCTTACAGGACTATCTGGGAGCAAATCTGAAGTTTTTAGGACCTATTACGCCGCTTGGAGGTCTTTTCATGATTCTAAGCTGGGGAATGCTTATCCTTTACTTTGCTAAAAACAGGATTTAGACTTTTCATCATTTAGTAGATGTCAATTGTCAATTGTGAATTTTAACAGTTTTATTATTCACCATTCACTTTGCGAAGTAAAATTGACTATTGAGCAGAAATGTATAAAAATCAATTCAAATGAAAATCAATAGAAGAAGACGGTTAATAAGAACATTTAATCTTCTGGATCAACCCATAAAATTCAATCCTTTTGTTTTCAGCCGCACTTTTTTTATGTGGGCTTTAACAGGTCTCGTAGGTGGTGCCATTGCCGGCGGTTACTGGATCGTATTGGAATATTTTACGGAATTTTTAGTGCAGTTTCAGGGATGGATGGTAATTCCTACCATGGCTATCTGTGGCTTGCTGGCGGGACTGGTCATTCACTTTATAGGAGATCCCGGGGAAATTCATTTGATCGTTAATAATATCAGGTTTAATAAAGGAAAACTGGATCCTAAAAATAATCCATCCATGATCCTTTCGTCTCTGTTTTGTGTGGCCTCGGGTGGAAGTCTCGGTCCGGAAGCGCCTTTAGTTCAGGTAACCGGATCTACCGGAACGTGGTTGGGGAAAATTTTCAGACTGAAAGGAGAGGAGCTGCGTTCCCTGAGTATTGCAGGAATGGCATCAGGGTTTACAGCACTGTTTGGAGCTCCGCTTGGAGGAAGTCTCTTTTCACTTGAAATTCTACATCACAAACATGCCGTGGAATATTATAAAGCCATTATTCCTGCTTTGGTGGCCAGCTGTTTCAGCTATGTTATGTTTGCTTTGATTATTCATTTAGGAATAGGTGCAACCTGGGACCTGAAAGCTTATCATTATTCTGGAGTATATGATTTTCTGTATGCGGTGGCTTTTGGAGCTGTGGGAACTTTATTCGGCTGGCTCTTTATTTTCGTAGTCAAATTTTTCAAAAAAATTTTCGAATACAGACCATTTCCTATTTATATAAAAACTTTAGTCGGAGGAATTATTTTAGGGATTATTGCCTATAATTTTCCTATTACAAGATATTTTGGGCATCATGAAATCAACGAGCTGATCAATGGAAATTTCGCATTGAACTTTTTAATTGTAATTCTCATCTTTAAAATTGTAGCGATTGCGGTGACCGTAACTTCAGGCTGGAGAGGAGGTTTCATTATCCCCTTATTTTTTGTGGGAACCACTTTAGGACTGATTATTCATCAGTTATTTCCTACAGTAGATACCACCCTGGCAATTGTAAGCTGTATGGCTGCAATTAATGCCTGTGTAACCAGAACACCAATGAGTACGACAATAATTCTGGGAACACTCACTGGATTCACATATTTCGTTCCAATACTTTTCGCAAGCTTAACCGGGTATTTCATGGCTCCGAAAATTCCGTTCATTGGTTCGCAGTCTGAAAAATTATCTGAATGATAAAGCAAATTCAGAGGATATGTTAAAAATCAAGTTTCCCTTTCCTTAATTTTTAAGTCAATAAACTTGAACTTCCATGTCTTTTTAGTAAATTTGTCAACCTTTAAATTTTAAAATAAAATAATAAAAATAATATGAATCTTCACGAGTATCAATCAAAAGAGATTTTATCAAAGTACGGAGTAGCTATCCAACGTGGTTTCGTTGCAAACAACGTAGATGAAGCTGTAGCAGCTGCAGAAAAATTGACTGCTGAAACCGGAGCTCAGGCTTGGGTGGTAAAAGCACAAATTCACGCAGGTGGACGTGGTAAAGGTGGTGGTGTAAAGTTCTCTCCAAACATGGATAAGCTTAAAGAAAACGCTCAGAATATCATCGGAATGCAGTTGGTCACTCCACAAACGTCTGCTGAAGGTAAAAAAGTACACTCTGTTTTGGTTGCAGAAGATGTTTATTATCCTGGAGAATCTGAAACTAAAGAATTTTATGTTTCTATTCTTTTAGACAGAGCTGAAGGTAAAAATACAATCGTATATTCTACTGAAGGGGGGATGGATATTGAGCATGTTGCTGAGGTAACTCCTCATTTGATCCACAAAGAAATCATTGATCCAGCTTTAGGTCTTCAGGGATTCCAGGCTAGAAAAATTGCTTTCAACCTGGGTCTTGAAGGAAATGCTTTCAAAGAATTCACAAAATTCATTGCATCTCTTTACAATGCTTACACAGGAATTGATGCTTCTCTTTTCGAAATCAACCCGGTTTTGAAAACTTCTGATAACAAAATTATCGCTGTTGATGCTAAGGTTACTTTAGATGGTAATGCATTATTCCGTCATAAAGATCTTGCTGAATTAAGAGATACAAGAGAAGAAGATCCTATGGATGTTGAAGCGGGTGAAGCTGGTCTTAACTTCGTAAAACTAGACGGTAACGTTGCTTGTATGGTAAACGGTGCCGGTCTTGCTATGGCAACGATGGATATCATCAAATTATCTGGTGGTAGCCCGGCTAACTTCCTTGACGTAGGAGGTACTGCAGATGCTCAGAGAGTACAGACTGCTTTCGGAATCATCCTTAGAGATCCAAACGTAAAAGCAATCCTAATCAACATCTTCGGAGGTATCGTAAGATGTGACAGAGTAGCTCAGGGAGTTGTAGATGCTTACAGAGCAATGGGTAGCCTTCCGGTTCCATTGATCGTAAGATTACAGGGAACTAATGCTGTTGAAGCTAAGCAATTAATTGATGAGTCAGGTCTTCCTGTACACTCTGCAATTACTTTGGAAGAAGCTGCAAACAAAGTAAAAGAAGTTTTAGCTTAAGACTAAACTTTAAAATAAATTCAGAAACCGTTCCATTCTTTGGAGCGGTTTTTTTATATTTAAATACTAAAAAAAACAGTTCGATGAAAAAATTGTACATCCCCAGGCCATGCTCCGAAAGCTGGGAAACTATGTCTCCCCAAGAAAAAGGAAGATTCTGCTCCGTCTGCAGTAAAGGTGTGATTGATTTTACAGAAAAGAAATCCCATGAAATTGAATCTATTTTCAAAGAGAAGCAGGGTGAAGACATCTGCGGTAGATTTTTTAGGCATCAACTGGCTATAGAGAAAGGGGAATGTTTATCTGTAAAAAACAAATCTTTTCAATATATTCCTGGCCTGTTGAGAAATAATAAAATGGCTTTGGCTATTGTTTCCATGATTTTATTTTTGATCAGCTGTTCCAAACCAAAAGAGAAAGAGAAAGTAACAACAATTGCTTCAGGCATTCAAAAAGACAGTCTTCCATCCAATGATAATTTTGTAATGGGAGAAACATTGATCCAGCATGACTCCGTTGCAAAAATGCAAGGGAAAGACAGTCTGAAATTGAAACATCAAAAATAAGGTAAGGCATAAAAAAACCGCTTAAGAAAAGCGGTTGATATTATTTGTCCTGATTTTCAACAGAAAGAGATTCTCCATTGGTAATGCTGATGCTTGTTGGAGTGACCAGTTGAATATGGTCGGTATCCAAACGTTCTTTGATCTTCAGATAGGCCTCACTTTTCACCTGAACCATGTTGGCACCTACTTTCATCCAGAATTTAGCCTGAAGATTAAAATTCCCCTGTTTTAAGTCGGTAAAGATCACTTCTGAAGTATCAAGTCTATCTATACCATCCAGGTTTTTAATGACATCCAGCATCCCTTTCTGTGCTTTGCTGATATCTTCATCTGCAGGGATCTCGAAGTTTAAAATAATTCTGCGCTGCGGCGAGGCTGTAATATTGTAAAAAGGAGCATTGAAAATGATCTGATTGGGAATATACGCTTTCTTTCCGTCATCGGTAATAATTTTTGTTGTTAAAAAACCAATTTCCTGAACCGTTCCGGAATGAGCCCCGATTGTGATGTAATCTCCTATTTTAAAAGCTTTATCAATACCGATCAGCATTCCTGAAAAAATACTGGATACCAGGTCCTTCAAAGCAACCCCGGCAATCACCCCGGCTACTCCTAAACTTCCGATAAATTTCCAAAGGAAACCACTAAAGCCCATGATTTCGAGGGCGATAAAAGTTCCCATCATCATAATCAGGAATCTGAATATACTTATTAAAGTAACCAGAGAACTCTCTTTTTGGCTCTTTGGGAAAAATTTGTGAAATAATTTTACAGCACCTAAGCTCAAATATTTACTGGTAACAAGAAAGAAGGAAAATACTAAAATTCCGACGATTAATTTAGGAGTAAGCTCGGCAAACCTCATATACCAGCTTTCCAAAACTCTGTAAATAACATCTACGTAGCTGTATCCATTGTTCTGCATGAAAAAAAAATTTTATTAAAGATAGATAAATTTCAACAAAAATTTTGCCAGTTCCAAAAAGTCTACTAAATTTGTAGACTAACAAAGCAGAATATTATGTCAATCAAACTAGGAGATACAGCACCGGACTTTCAGGCAGAGACTTCTTTAGGTGATATCAGATTTCATGAGTTCTTAGGAAATTCATGGGGAATCCTGTTCTCGCATCCTGCAGATTATACTCCGGTATGCACTACGGAACTCGGTTATACTTCAAAGCTGAAATCAGAATTTGATAAAAGGGAAACTAAAGTTATTGCATTGAGTGTAGATGGAGTAGAAGATCATCAAAACTGGATTAAAGATATCAATGAGACCCAAAATACGGATGTGCAGTTTCCTATCATTGCAGACAAGGACAGAAAAATATCCGAGCTTTATGACTTTATTCATCCAAATGCTTCGGTAACTGCTACTGTACGCTCTTTACTGATTATTGATCCGGATAAAAAAATACGATTGATCATTACTTATCCAGCTTCTACAGGAAGGAATTTTAATGAAATCCTGAGAGTGCTTGATTCTCTTCAGCTGGTTGATTCACATAAAGTAGCTACTCCTGTCAATTGGCAAAACGGGGATGATGTTATTGTTCCGCCGGCCATTTCTACAGAGGAAGCCAGAAAGATATTCCCGAAAGGAGTGACAGAAATAAAACCGTATCTGAGATATACGCCTCAACCCAATACATGATTTATTTGATTTTTTATAGTTTAGTTTTAATTTGTACGAAAATCGCCCCGAAAAATATTTCGGGGCGATTTCATTTTTTATTTGTTGAATGTAAGTGATTACTTAATATCATTCGCTACTTCCCTAGCTTTTGAAGTCGGTAAGTAAATACTGAATCCTACGTTGAAAGTAATATTTGAATTTAAACCTTCGCTACCAAATCCTGCTCTACCTTTATATTTTACTAAACCTTCAATACCGATATTAGGAGTAATAAAATAAGAATAACCAGGACCAGCACCAAAATCTAAACCGGTTGTAGAATCTCCGTTTTCAACAGATCTACCTCCAATACCTACGTTACCTTCAAGGAACCATCTCCCGTGGTGAAGTAGGTTATCTACCCCTTTTTCTCCAGGTGATAGGAAATAACGTCCTAATGCACCAACACCATAAGTAAAGTCTGTCGGTGATCCGTTGGTAACTTTGCTGATACCTAAATCCACATATCCACCCACTGCAACATTATCCTTTATAAAATAAGCTGCTTTCGGCTGCAATCCTATGTTATAACCTCCCCCTGTATTTAATCCAAAGTTACTTGTTATAAGGCTACTTCCTACCATCCAATTACCTTGTTGAATCTGAGCATTAGCTGTTGCAGTCAAACCCGTTGCTGCCAATATTCCTGCAAAAATTAGTTTTTTCATAATTTATTATTTTAATAATTAAATGTTATCATTTGTAGATTAGAGAAAACACAAGAATGGTGCCAGACTTCTTAATTTTAGATAAAAACTCAGAATTATTGTTAATTTTTGGGTGATCGAAATGTGAATTATTATGGCTTTTTTTTGATGATACGATAATTTAGATGCATAAAAGGAGCACTGAAATGATAAGTCCTGCAATTGTAAACTTAATTCCCCTTTTAAATGCTTTGGACTTTGGATTAAACATCCAGAAACTTGAGATGACAAAGAAGAATAAAGAAATTCCGAAAAATGTATTCAGGGGCGACAATGTCTCTTTTGACTGGGATTTGTGAAGTTTCACCATCTTGTCAAGAAGGAAAGGAAGTTCCTTTTTAGAATATTTTGCCTTTCCGGATGCTGTATCGTAGGTTCCCTGCTTAAAGTACAATATATTTCCTTCAGTTTTTTCTACTTCCAGTCCTTTGATTTTTAGTTCCTTACCTAGTTCTTTTTCTGAAAGATGGGAAGCCACCGTTTTATCATACTGTTTTTCTTTTTTTAAGAAATCTGTATCCCTGTAAACCAGGAGAACCCCGCTCAATGCATATATAGCCATTATTCCTGCAAGAAAATAGCCGAGATAACGGTGTGTAATTCTCATAAAGCTTCTTGTGTCCTTAATCTTGTCCATATCGTTTGCTTTTTTATAATTTTTAAAGCGGAAGATGTGACTTCCGCTTTGAATGATGAAATTATTAACGTATTAAATTCTAAAGTTTGTAAGTCAGTGTAAAGTAATAGTTTCTCGGTGTGATAGGGTTTACCGAATAATTTTCGTGTACATTATAATTCACTACATCAAATAAGTTACCCACTTTTCCCTGAATTGAGAATTTTTTCCACTCGTAGCCTACGGATACAGTTACCGTCGTATAATCTTTTAATTCAAATACTCTGCTTACTCCATTTCTGGCGGCTAAACTATTGTTTCCTTTTTTTGTGTCATTCCAACCGGCTAGTCGGTCACCAATGAAATAAGCACCCGCCCCTACTTTTAATCCTTTGGCAAATCGCGTAAATTTATAGAATACTGAAGCATTAGCAGTTGTAGCTGGAGTTCTTACAAGTCTTTGTTTCTCCACATATCCAACATCTTCAGGAGTGTCAAGATATACTGAATTGTTGTAAGAGAAACCCCCTATTATAGAAAGATTTTCTGTAGGATTTCCGGTAATGTCTAATTCTAGACCACGGCTTCTCATTTTCCCCGTAAATTCTTTAATGTTTGTGTCGCTGTTTACAGTTCCGTCTGCTTTAACTAAAGCCGTTTGGTAAGAGTTGTGATTAATTATTTGATATAATGATAAATTAACGGCTAGTGCATTGTTCCACAGATTCTTTTTGACCCCTACTTCATATTGATCTATAGTAGTCGGTTTAAGTGCTTCACTAAAAATTGTTATTCCGGCGTTTGCAGAAAATGAGTTGGTATACGTAGCAAAAACAGAAAGATTATCATCAGGCATATAAACCAAACCTACTTTTGGAGAAAAAGCCTGATCTGACGTTGCAGAATTTGAAACGAAGATCTTCTCCTGAGGTTTAGCTGGAGTTGCATAACTTGTCTTAATAGAAGGCATATTTTCTATATAAGACCAACGAAGCCCGGCAATAACTTTAAGCTGTTTAGTTAAACTTACAAAGTCCTGGGCATAAATACCAATTCTTCGGGTGTTGACTCTCGTTAGTGAATTGTCACTGGTATTTGGCATTGCAACATTTCCCCATGTTGATGGATCATCCAGAAATAAAATATTGGCAGGTGCTGCCACATTAAACGCATAAGAATCTGCCTGATTATAGTCAGTATCGGCTCCTACTAATAATTTATGACTGATTTTTCCGGTATTAAATTCTCCATTAATATTTATTTGAGCAGAACCGTAATTGGTTTCATTGTAGGTTTTATTAAATGGTCTTGCCCAAGTCAGACGATTTTCAGAGATTTTTTTATCGTAAATCCATTGCACACGCTCAGAAGAAAAATAATCTTTCTTATAATTTTGGTAAGAGGCAACGGCATTTAACGTCCAGTTAGTACTTAACTGGTGATTGAAGGTTACATTCGTTGAAGTTTGTTGTACATTCTGATATTGCCAGTCTGTACCGAAAAATGTATTTCTGCTTACAGAATCGTTCAATGAATAACTTAGATCTTTATTGGTAATAGACCCAATCCCAAAATCGGGAGTAAAATTATTTTTAAGATAATCCGCTTCTACAATTAATTGTGATTTCGGACTTAAATTGAATAAAAATGAAGGATTGAAATAATATTTTTCAGACTCTACAACATCTCTGAAACTTTCAGCGTATTCATAAGCGCCGTTTACTCTGAATGCAATATTCTTCGATAGGGGCCCATAAATATCCACTGTTGGTTTGTAAGAATTCCAGCTGCCTCCGTTAAGACCCACACTTCCTCCAAAGTTGAACTTAGGCTTTTTGGTAATCATATTGATGATACCACCTGCGGCCGTATTTCCATAAAGCATTGCATTGGCTCCTTTCAAGACTTCCACTCTTTCCATACCGCTTACTTCAGGGAAAACACCACTGTTGATTCTGGTTCCGTTTTTAAAAATATTATCATTTCCTAAAATGAAACCACGACCACCAAAGCTGTCCTGAGAATTTCCTCTGGATGATGTAACGTACATACCGTTTACATTCTGAAGGACATCACTCAGTTGTTTTGCCTGCTGCTGCTCAATGATCTCATGGGTTATAATAGAAATAGGCTGCGGATTTTCCATGACCGTAAGCGTTGACTTGGTAGATAACGTTCTTGCCTGGTTTGGATTTCCGGTCTTATGGAGGTTAATATCTTCTATCGTCTGAGATCTTAATGTATCTGCTTCAACATTTTTCAGCTGAGCAGCCACTGATACAGCGGTTAATAAAAGTCCTAAAGAAAGTAACTGTCTTTTCATTTATTATTTTTATATAGAATAGTTTTAAATAGGGGGCAAAAATAAGAATTTGGAATGGGTTAATTTAGAATTAATAAAAACAATAAAATGATTTATATCATATTTAAAGAATTTTGTAATACTCATTACTGATATTATTGATTTCTATACTGAGGATTATTGAATATATTTGTTTAAAATTTATACATATGCAATTGGTAAAAGCAGGACTTTGTGCCTTTGGAATGAGCGGAAAAATATTTCATGCCCCTTTTTTGAAAGAGCATCCCGGGTTTTTTATGGCTGCTGTCGTAGAAAGAAGCAAAGAAGAATCTAAAGAAAAATATCCCGAAGCCACCATCTACCGCTCCGTAGAAGAAATGCTTCAGAATGCAGATATAGAACTGGTGATTATCAATACACCTGTGCAGACCCATTTTGAATATGCAAAGATGGCACTGGAAGCAGGGAAAAATATAATCGTAGAAAAACCTTTTACAGTAAGTGTTTCAGAAGCTGAACAACTGGTGGATCTGGCAGAAGAAAAAGGATTGTTCTTAAGTGTTTACCAGAACAGAAGGTTTGACCGTGATTTTTTGCAGGTACAGAAAATATTGAGTGAAGGAAAATTAGGAACCATTAAAGAAGCAGAAATCCGTTTCGATAGATTCCGTACTGCACCGAGTGGTAAACAGCATAAAGAAGATCCTCAGCAGACCGGTTCAGGTTCTTTGCATGACCTGGGATCTCATCTGGTAGATCAGGCTGTACAGTATTTCGGATATCCTGAAAAGCTTTTTGCCGACGTTTTCTCAATGAAAGGAGAAGAATATGCTAATGACTATTTTGAAATCCTTCTATATTATAAGAATGATCTTAGGGTAAGGCTTAAATCATCTGTTTTCACCAAAGAAGCACATTATGCTTATGCGGTTCACGGAGAAAAAGGAAGTTTTCTGCAGGAAAGAACAGACAACCAGGAAAATGAATTGGTTGCAGGATCCATCCCTGTCTATGGCAATGAATGGACTAAGCCATTAGAAGGAACAGATGGAATTTTAAACTTTTTAAATGAAGATTCAGAAACAGAAAGGATACTGACCGCCAGCGAACCCGGAAATTATATGAATTACTATCAGCAGATCTATGAGTACATCGTTTTCGGATATGCATTGCCGTCTCAGGGAAGGGAAGTGGTTCAGAATATGAAAATCATAGATGCCTCCCTTGAAAGTTCAAAAGCCGGGAAAGTAGTTTATTTGTAAGAGCATATTGGATTTGAGGGTAGGAGAGTTTTAGAGTAAAAGTATTTGAGTCTAATTGGCATTTTCTAACACTATAACCCTAAAACTCTTCCACTCTCAAATCCCTTTACTCATCATATTTCCTGAAGTTCCAGCCATCTCATCTCATATCCTTCCAGCTTTTCAGAAATAGCTTCCAGTTCTGCAGAAAGACTGGCCACCTTTTCGTATTCTGTTTCGTTATTGAGCTGGTCCATGATCTTGGCACGCTTTTCTTCAAGTTCAGGCATTTCTTTTTCTATCGTTTCCAGCTCCCTCTGTTCTTTGAATGACATTTTTCTTTTTTGAGAAGAAGGTTGAGAAACCTGAGGTGCTGCAACAATTTCTTTTACAGGTTCAGGTTTGGATACTGCATTTTTTTCCAGCGCATCCTCCCGGCTTTTGGCTTCTCTGTATTCTGAGAAATTCCCGATAAAGTCTCTGATTTTTCCCTGCCCTTCAAAAGCTAAAATATGGTCAACAATTCTGTCCATAAAATACCTGTCGTGAGATACAATAATCAAGCTGCCTTGAAAATTCAGCAGGAAGTTTTCCAATACGGTAAGAGTCGGAAGATCCAGATCATTTGTAGGTTCGTCAAATATCAGGAAGTTAGGGTTGTGATACAAAATATACATCAGATGCAGTCTTTTTTTTTCACCTCCCGAAAGTTTTGAAATAGGCGAATATTGTGTTTGATCATCAAACAGGAACAGTCTCAAAAACTGTGATGCAGAAATGGTTTTTCCGTTTGCTAAAGGAAAGTTTTCGGAGATTTCCTTGATGAAATCAATGACTCTTTCATCTTCTTTATATTTTAATCCTTTTTGTGAAAAATATCCGAATTTAATTGTCTCTCCGGTCTCAATTTCTCCAGAATCTTTTGGTTCAAGCCCCTGGATGATATTTAGTAAAGTAGATTTTCCGGCACCATTTTTTCCTACGATTCCTACTTTCTCACCTCTTTGAAACTGATAACTGAAATCTTTTAGCAATAATTTATCACCATAGCTTTTAGAAATATCTCTAAGCTCTAAAATTTTGTTCCCGAGTCTTTTCATCTCGAAGTCAAGCTCTAGAGATTCTTTTCTCGTGTCAGTTTTAGCTATTTTTTCAGTTTCATAAAAGTCATCTTGTCTGGATTTCGATTTTGTAGTTCTGGCCTTAGGCTGTCTGCGCATCCATTCAAGTTCTTTCCTGTAAAGATTATTCGCTTTATCGATGGTAGAGTTCATATTATCCTCACGAATCATCTTATTTTCAAGATAAGTTGCATAAGAACCATTATGAACATACAGGTTTTTATCTTCCATTTCCCAGATAATTCCACAAACGGCATCCAGGAAATACCGGTCGTGAGTCACCAGAATCAATGTGATTTTTGCTTTACTCAGATAGCTTTCTAGCCATTCTACCATTTCCACATCAAGGTGGTTGGTAGGCTCATCCATGATCAGAAGTGTATGGCGGTGTTCAGCTCTCGTTTCAGTCAATAGCTTTGCTAAAGCAACACGTTTGATCTGCCCTCCCGAAAGTGTTCCCATTTTTGCTTCCAGATCTGTGATCTTTAGCTGAGACAGAATTTGTTTCATGTCATTCTCCAGATCCCAGGCCTTATGGATTTCCATTTCTGCCAAAGCTTTTTCAATGAAATCATAATCTGTGGAAAGCAAGGATTTATGATAATTTTTCAAAGCCTGAATAGGGGCGGAATCAAGCGTCATCATAAACTCATCAATAGTAAGATCAGAATCAAAATCGATTTCCTGGTCAAATAAAACCACCTGAATATCCTTATTGATGCTTACAGTTCCGCTGTCTGCAATTTCTTTCCCCA
This sequence comes from Chryseobacterium sp. W4I1, assembly GCF_030816115.1. Taxonomy (NCBI): domain Bacteria; kingdom Pseudomonadati; phylum Bacteroidota; class Flavobacteriia; order Flavobacteriales; family Weeksellaceae; genus Chryseobacterium; species Chryseobacterium sp. W4I1. The sequence goes on along the minus strand of NZ_JAUSXQ010000001.1, from coordinate 3,133,352 downwards.
TTAATATTTTAAGAAGGGTAGATTTTCCGCTTCCGTTTTTGGCAACGATGGCTATTTTGTCCCCTTCATTGACATGAAAAGAGATATCCTGGAACAAGACTTTGATGCCGTAAGATTTAGTAAGATTTTCTACAGAAACGTAATTCATTGGAATGTAATGGTTTGATATTGATTTTGTATTGAGCCGCAAAAGTACAAAAATGTAACCAGAAAACTTTTACATAACACGATTCAAATCCCTGAATTAAATTCTGAAATGCAGTTCAGCGGTTTCATTGATAAAGGATCGGAATTATGTATTTTTTAGAATTATGGTCACTGGTTGGTGATTTTTTATTATAAATTTAACTAAAGTGGCTTTAAATTTAATAATCTGTTATGACTGATGAATGCAGGAAATAGAGAATTTTGCACCAAACTTATACTATGAAAAAACTCAATACTCTATTCTTTCTTTTTGCAGCATATCTTTTCAATGCCCAGGTCATTTCCGGAACGGTGATTGCTAAAAATGAAAACCAACCTATTCCTTATGTAAAGATAGGAATCGAAAAAGAAAATAAAGGAACGGTTTCTGACGAAAAGGGAAATTTCTCCATTGATCTTTCCGGGCTCGAGAATTCCCAAAAGCTCAGGATAGAGGTTCCCGGTTATGAACCTTATACTGAATCCGTACAGAATTTCAAAAAAAAGGATGGTCAACAGATCTTTTTAAAAGAAAAGATTAAAACCATAAAGGAAGTCAACATCAAAGTTAAGAAACTGATTGACAAAAACTGGGGTGTTAATACCAAGACAAAAAGCGTCCTGTATTCTGTTAATTCCCAATTCAAAAAAGAAGATTTCCTTGGTGAAACTGCGTTGGAATTTAATGCCAACAAGAGATCCAAGATCAAAAACATCAATCTGAATATTGCCAGCTATACCTCCAATATGCCTGTACTGATGCGATACAGTATTTATAGTGAGAAAAACGGATTTCCCGATCAGAATATTCTGGATGAAGAGATCACAGTGGAGCTTACCAAGGATATGATCAAAGATGGAACCTATACGCTGGATGTTAATGAACATAATATCTGGGTGCAGGGTAAATTCTTCATTGGAATTCAATTTTTAAAAGAATTTGAAGGAAAGATCAATATCAGTGCAGCTCTTTTCAGAACAGGATTTATTAGAAAATTTTATGGAGACTGGCAGAAAATGACTCTGGCGGCACCTGCGATCAACATAGATGTAAAAGTGGATAAAAGTGCAAAAAATATCAAAGACGAAACAGCTGCTTTAGGGGATGACCTTGAAGGGCTGATTTCTGATGTTTCCCAGTATCAGACAGAAGCTGAAAATTCAGGCTACGGAAAAAATGAATCGACAGGTAATTATCTTGCATTAAAAGATACAAAGCTTTACTACGAAACCTACGGAGAAGGAGAACCTCTTTTTCTTCTTCATGGAAATTCCGGGAGTATAAAGGATTTTTACCAACAGATCCCGGTTCTTTCCAAACAGTTCAAAGTGATTGTTGTAGATACAAGGGGACAGGGTAAAAGTACCGATACATCTCATAGAGAATTTACTTATACTCAATTTGCAGAAGATATAAAAGCGCTTGCAGATCAGTTGGGGTTAAAGAAAATAAATATTGCAGGCTGGAGCGATGGCGGAATCACAGGACTTGAATTTGCTCTAAAATATCCGGAAAATCTTAATAAACTAATAGCTATCGGAGCCAATGCTTTTCCTAAAGGTGTTGACGAAAGACTGGTTACCCATTTGAAAAACCAGCTCCTGGTACTGAATATTGAGAATAAACCTGAGAAATTTGACGAACGCAGATTGGTAACAATCATGCTAAAAGAACCGCATATCAGCAAGAAAGACCTTTCAAAAATACAAAGTCCGGTTTTGGTAATTGCTGGTGATAAAGATGTGATCAAACAGGATCATACCGAAATGATAGCCAGGGAAATTCCGAATGCTGAACTTAGGATCTACAAAAATGCGACCCACATGATTCCTTTTGAACATGCAGATGAATTGAATGCGGATATTCTAAGGTTTCTGGGGAAATAGTTTTTGGGCTGGAAGAGGGAAGATGGATGTTGGGAGATAATGGGAGAATCAGTTTTTATCAGCCCAAAAGTAAATAGGTTAGGGAGAATAGTTCTTCCGGCCTTAGAAAATTTCCATCTCCCATCTTTTATTCCTGCTAATCCAGTGTCAGCCTCTTCAAAGACCATGTACTTCCATTGTAAATATCAAGATCTACTTTCGTATTGATCCCATGAACAATTCCGTTTTCCGTAAACTGCCAGAAATCCCAAGGATCATTTGGAGTGGGAGAGGGGACATCATTGTAATTGGCCAGCCAGAGTGGATAGCCGTCAAATTCTCCTTTCAGGAAATCTTTATAATAATGATAATAAGTATAGATGATTGGTTTTTCACCGTAAGTTTCCTCCACGATTTTGCACCACACTTTTAAGTCTTCAATCAGTTTTTTGTTCGTTTTCCGTTTTGGGATCTTTTCGATATCCAGAATAGGCGGGAGATCTCCGCTTTCCAGTTTTACATTTGCTAAAAAATTGTTGGCCTGGATTACAGGATCTTCATCTGCCCTGTAAAAATGATAAGCGCCACGGATCAGATTATATTTTTGAGCCTTTGCCCAGAATTCATTAAAATGTTTATCTGCATTCCGGTTTCCCATCGTAGCACGCATCACCACAAATTCAAGCGGAATGGTTTTATTTCCGATGCTTAAACTGTCCCATTTTATATCTTCCTTGTTCTGGTAATGAGAAACATCAAAGCCATAAGTTTTATCAAGATTGGCCGAAAGAATTTTCTGGATTCTTAAAGTTTCTATTTCGCTGTTGTGAAGTTTTTTATGACTGAATTTATTAAAGTAAAGTGCATAATAATAGCTGATAGACTGCTTCAGATAAAATCCGGTCCCAATTAAAGCCAGAATTAAAACAGCCAATATTACTTTTCTCCGGAAAAAATAATTCTTCCGACGGTTCTCATGTACTTTTTTGGCAGTTTTTTTGGTGTACTTTCTGGGTGTCATAAAGTTTTGCAAAACTAACTTTTTTCACTTCTAAATGCTAAATAAAATCAGTAAATTTGTGTATTATGGAAACACGCGAAAAAATCATCATTATAGGAGGAGGATTTGCGGGGCTGCAGCTTGCAAAAACGTTAAATAACAAGAACAAAAAAGTAATCGTTCTGGATCGGGTGAATCATCATATGTTTCAGCCGCTTTTTTATCAGGTTGCCTGTGGAAGGATAGAGCCTTCCAATATTTCCTTTCCTTTCAGGAAGATTTTTCAGCGGTCCAGAAATACCCAGTTTCGTCTCACTGAAGTCAAAGAAATCGATTCTGTGCATAACAAAGTGATTACGGATGAAGCTGAATTCACCTATGATAAACTCATCATAGCCACCGGATGTAAAACGAACTTCTTTGGAAACAAAGACTTGGAATCAAAGGCTTTTGGAATGAAAAATACCCAGGAAGCAATAGGGATCAGAAATCATATCCTGATGACCTTTGAAAAATTGATTCTTGAAAAAAGCAGAAGCGATGATGGTAACTGGAATATTGTTATCGTAGGAAGTGGTCCAACCGGTGTAGAACTGGCTGGAGCTTTTGCCGAAATGAAAAAAGAAATTCTTCCCAGAGATTATCCCTACATGAATTTTAACCAGCTTAAGATTATTCTGGTAAGTTCCACAGAAAAGCCCCTTGCTGTAATGAGCAGTGAAGCTCAGGAAAAATCTGAAAAATATCTCAAAGATCTTGGCGTAACTTTCTTAAGTGGTGAAGTCGTTACAGAATATGACGGAAATAAAGTCTTTATGAAGAGCGGAAAAGATATTCCGTCCAACAATGTGATCTGGGCAGCTGGTGTCACGGGAAATGTAGTTGATGGATTTCCAGCAGAAAAATTAATTAGAAACAGATATATAGTAGACCGATTTAATAAAATAAAAGGTTACGACAATATTTATGCAATTGGAGATATTGCCTATATGGAAACTCCAAAATATCCACAGGGACATCCGCAGGTAGCAAACGTAGCCATTAATCAAGCAAAAAATTTAGGTAAAAACTTTTTAAAGAAGAATGAAGGTGATTGGATAGAGTATGAATACAAAGATCAGGGTTCACTGGCAACCATTGGAAAGCATAGGGCTGTCGTAGATCTTCCGTTTATCAAATTCCAGGGATTCCTGGCATGGTATTTCTGGATGTTTCTTCACCTCATGCTTATTCTGAGTGTGAGAAATAAGCTGGCTGTCTTTTTCAACTGGATGTGGAGCTATTTCAATAAAGACTCTTCTTTAAGATTAATTATTTCACCTAATAAGAAAAACGGAACATTACAATGAGAATTGATATTATAAGCGTACTTCCAGAATTGATGGAAAGTCCGTTTCAGACTTCTATTTTGAGAAGAGCAATGGATAAAGGTTTAGTAGAAGTCCATTTTCATCACGTTAGAGATTATGCCATCAATAAGCACAGACAGATTGATGATGAGCCCTATGGAGGCGGAGCAGGAATGGTAATGATGATAGAGCCGCTGGATAAATGTATTTCCGAACTCAAATCCCAAAGGGAATATGACGAAGTGATCTACCTGACACCGGACGGTGTGACATTAAACCAAAGAATGGCGAATAGCCTTTCTATAAAAGATAATCTGATTTTCCTGTGCGGCCATTACAAAGGCATTGATCAGAGAGTACGGGATCTTCACATCACCAAAGAAATTTCTATTGGCGATTATGTCCTTACCGGAGGAGAGCTGGCAGCATGTGTTCTGGCAGATTCTATTATAAGACTGATTCCCGGAGTGCTCAATGATGAGCAGAGTGCACTGACAGACAGCTTTCAGGATGATCTCCTTTCGCCGCCTATCTATACGAGACCTGAAGTTTATAAAGGTTTAGAGGTGCCGAAAATCCTTCTCAGCGGTAATTTTGCCAAAATTGAAGAATGGCGCCAGGACGAAGCCATTAGGATTACAAAAGAAAAACGTCCGGATCTGCTTTAAATTAATAAGATAAATGGCCTATTTGTAAACTTTTTTTCACATTTCCGGGATGCGATTTTCGGAACTTAATAAGAATTGATATAAAACCCAAAATGTGTAAAAATTATCAACCATTTATTCATTTATTTATAATTTTTTTCCTGTTAACTTAGGATGTATATATTGTTTTAATTTTGTCTTCACGTAACATTATTTTGAATGCTTAATAATTTGGCAGTAAATGCGCTATTTTAGTTGATATTTTTTGTTAAATATATTGTATGGCCTGTATAGTATTAATATGAAAATATTATAAATAAATTTAATGGAATTTGAAAAAAAATAATAAATTTACAACGAAAAGAATTTGATAATTTTAAGATAGCAATTGCGAAGATGGAGATGTTCTCTTTTTACAATGTCGAAAATTTATTTTTGCCAGACCCTAAACCTGTTCATCAATTAGATCCTACAAAATCAGGTTTGAAAAATTGGGATGAAAGTAGATATAGAAATAAGCTTTTTAAAATTTCACATGTTTTTCAATTGATGAAGGAGGAAAATGGTGTCCTCCCGTTTCTGATTGGTTTATCTGAAGTTTCCGGAAGGAAAGTTTTGGAAGACTTGGTGGAAATGGAACCTTTTAATTCCGAATATGGGATTGTGCATTACAATTCTATGGATGAAAGAAAAGTGGATGTAGCTATGCTCTATGATAAAAATAAAGTGGAGATTATAGATTCAGAAACGATCACTTTCTTTTTCGAGATTTTAAATAAAAACACAGAAAATTACGACACAACCAGAGACGTACTTTTTTCTAAGGTTAAATATAAAGGAGCTGTTATTAATGTCTTTATCGCCCATCTTCCCTCCAAGCGAGAAAAAGACGTCAATAAGCCTAAAAGAGACTTTATTCTTAATGAAATCCGGGAACGGATCCTGAAAATTGTAAACTTCGACAAGGAACATGTCATATTGTGCGGTGATTTTAACGAAAACCCGGATGATGAAAATTTGGTAAACGTTTTATACGACAATGATCGTGAAAAGGTTTTGGTAAATCCTTTTCAAGACTTGTTCTATACAAGAAATTATTCTACTTTTCATTATAAAGACGGGCTGTTATATGACCAAATTATCTTATCAAAATCTTTTTTTGATAATGATGTTTTGAAATTTCAGAATGCTCAAATATTTAATTCTGAAAAAATAAGCAGCCGAACAAGAAATTTTGAAGGACGTCCTTTTAGAACCTATGCCGGAACACGGTATTTAGGCGGATATAGTGACCACTTTCCGGTTTTTGTAAAGTTTGAAGAAAACAAAAACATAAATAATTAAAGTAGAAAATGAAAAATTCAAGCAACACAAGCTATCATCTAGACTCTATTGACAAAGAGATCATTTACATGCTGATGGATAACGCGAAAACATCGCTAGCCCACATTTCGAAGAATGTAGGAATCTCTACTACAGCAGTGCATCAAAGGATTAAAAAACTTGAACACGCCGGAGTTATTGAAAACTCTATTTCGTTTCTTAACCCCAAAAAAATTGGGTACAAAGTTATTTCGTACATCGGAATGTTTCTGGATCAGCCCAGCCATTATCCCGAAGTTGTAAAATCTCTGAAAGATGTGAACGAAGTAGTAGAAGCTCATTATACCACAGGGAATTACACGATATTCTTAAAAGTTCTTTGTAAAGACAATGATCATTTGATGCAAATTCTAAGCAAACTTCAGAAGCTGAAAGGCGTGACAAGAACGGAAACTTTCATATCTTTGGAACAAGGTATTTACAGACAACTGAAAGTATAAGATTATGAACATTGCCCAATATTTGGATTCAACCTATTTGAAAACACCTGCACAGTCAGGTCTGTCAAACGAAGAAACTTTAAAGATTGATATGCAGCTTGCACAGGAAGCCATAGATCATGGTGTTTTTGCGGTGATGATCCGTCCGGATTATGTTGCTGATATCAAAAAGTATATTCAGGAAAGAAATTCCAATGTTGCGGTAGGCACTGTCATAGGTTTTCATGAAGGAACCCATTCTATTGATGCAAAGCTTATAGAAGCTTCAAAAGCCATTGAGGACGGAGCAGACGAACTTGATTTTGTAATCAATTACACTGCCTACCTTAAAGGTGATCTGGAACTGGTGAAAGAAGAGTTTGTAAAATGTACACAGCTTGGTCTTCAGCATCAGAAAGTGGTAAAATGGATCATTGAAATTGCAGCACTCACAGACCAGCAGATTGCTGATGTGACCAGAAATATTTCAAACTGGGCAGAAGAAGATTTTTCTGAGAATGATCTTGCCCATATTTTTGTAAAGTCTTCAACAGGCTTTTATCAGACTGAAGGCGGCAAGCCAAACGGAGCTACATTTGAAGGCGTGAAGATCATGCTGGATAATGCCGGGAAACTTCCCGTAAAAGCAGCAGGAGGCGTACGAACTCCTGAAGATGCAGAAAAAATGATCAGTATGGGCGTTAAAAGGATTGGAACTTCTTCTGCATTGGCACTGATTAAAAACAAATCCTCGCAAGAAGGATATTAATAACACAAAAAAACCATCAAATTCTGATGGTTTTTTTATTTATAGCTGTGCCTGATATTCTTCGTAGAAATGTTGCGTTTCTTTAATAAGAACATCCATCTCTTCCAAAGTATAGACCTCAAGGAATTTTTTTCTGAACTCTTTGAAATGAGGAACTCCACGGAAATAATTACTATAATGCTGTCTCATTTCAATAAGTCCCAGCTTTTCACCCTTCCATTCTGCGCTCCACTCCGCATGCTGACGTACCGCAAGTAAGCGGTCTGAAATAGCAGGTTCCGGAAGATGTTCACCTGTTTCAAAGAAATGCTTGATTTCATTAAATATCCATGGATATCCAATGGCAGCACGGCCAATCATAATTCCGTCACAGGCATATTTATTTTTATATTCAAGTGCTTTTTCCGGAGAATCTATATCTCCGTTTCCGAAAATAGGAATTTCAATATTAGGATTCTGCTTAATTCTGGAAATATGCTCCCAGTCTGCTTCCCCCTTGTACATTTGACCACGGGTTCTTGCATGTATTGTTAAAGCTTTGATGCCTGTTTCCTGTAAACGTTCTGCCACTTCATCAATATTGATGCTGTTGCTGTCCCATCCCAAACGGGTTTTCACTGTTACAGGCAGATGAGTAGAGGTTACAACCGCTTTAGTAAGGCGTACCATCAGGTCAATATCTTTAAGAACGCCTGCTCCTGCTCCTTTACACACTACTTTTTTTACAGGGCATCCGAAATTAATATCTACCAGATCCGGATTTACCGTTTCTACAATTCTTGCAGACATCGCCATTGCCTCCTCATCTCCACCGAAGATCTGGATGCCAACCGGTCTTTCATAATCGAAAATGTCCAGCTTTTTACGGCTCTTCATCGCATCACGAATCAAGCCTTCAGAAGAAATAAATTCTGAATACATGAGATCTGCTCCATGCATTTTGCAAAGACGTCTGAACGGAGGATCGCTTACATCTTCCATCGGAGCCAGCAAAAGCGGAAATTCCGGCAGTTCTATGTTGCCTATTTTTACCATGGCGCAAATTTACGAAATTATAAACATTTGAGCTTATGATAATTTCTATTGTGAAGATAGAGTGGAGGATTTGAACCAAGAACTAAGATTTAGACATCTGATAGCAGACATGAGACGTCAGACAAGAGAGATTTTAGTAAATTTGATAATTATTGCGAGAAACTAGAACCAACAACTCTACACTCATATACTCTCTTACTCTAAAACTTTCAAACTTAATTAAAAGCTCGCTTTCACCTGCATACTTCCGATATGAATGGTTCTCTCTCCGGAATTTCTTCCTTCGTAATTTAAATTGAGCTGAAGGAAAGAGTTGATTGCCTGTTGAATAAAAACACTCCATACCTGGTTTTTACCTGGTTTAAGGCCGTCCAGCATTTGGTTTCCTACAATGCTGAAATTATTTCCGGTGAAATTATTATTGATGAAAGAGAAATTTCCTCTGATCGAAGTTTTTTTACGTTCCCACTGGATAGTTCCCGTGACGTCAAAAGCTTTCAATAACTCCTCACCATCAATTCTCTGCTTTTCACGGTAGGCAGATGAAAGTTCAGCTTGAATGGCATCTGTAAATTTATAGGTAGCTTTTGGCTTTGTTTCAAAATTATTCAGACGGTAATCTCTGGTCGTGAACAACTGTGAAGAGTTTTTAATATCATGAATTGAGTTTTCCCAATCGATCCTGAATTCTTTATTAAACCAATATCCAACGTTGATGAAATGAGAAGTCTGTTCCCGTTCTTCATTACTGAAATTGGCATTGATGAGATTGTCATTGGAGATAAAGCGGTAATTCCCATTCCATCCGGATTTCTCAGTAGGATTGAACTGTACCGATGCTAAAACATTCTGATTTTTAAGGATCTGATCACTGTTTTTTTCGAAAGGATTCAATACCAATACTTTATCCTTTTTATAGAATGAGTTTTGTGAGTTTAACGAAACGTTAAAATTCCAACGCTTTAAAAATCCATTTTCAGAATTAAAAATAATTGAAGGATTAACGAATAATGCCAGCTGTATTTTATTTTTATTAGAAGGAATATATCGTACAGAATTAGTATAGATTCTGATGTATTGGGCTAAGTCAGAATATTCTGCAATCTCGAATTCATCCAGCTGCTGGATACCGTCTCCGTTGTAATCTGTCCACTTGTAAACTCCCTGTCCATCGGTTACTTTAAGGTACTGGAATTCCCGCTGTGCTTCCTGGCCGTTTCCAAGTTCATAAAAAGCCTGCAGACGCATCCCGTTTCTGAAAAGCTGCTGGTTATAAAGAATATTTCCTACCACGAAATCATTATTTCGCGTCATATCACCCTCATTATTTTGATAAAAGAATTTTCTGTAATGTACCAATGCATTTAAGGTGGTCTTTTCTGTTTTAATAAGCTGGCTTTCTGCCATGATCCCCAGAATATTATTCATATTCTCAAGCCTGTTGTTTCGTACAGAGTCATTATCCCTCATATATACCTTGGCAAGTAGTTTTGTACGGGTACTATCACCAATTTTTTTCTGTACAAAAATTTCTTTCCAGCTGAAGCTGGTCACATCCATGAGTTGCGTATCATTATATTTTTTCTCATTATGTTCCATACTTCCGCCTACTGCCCAGCTTCCTTTTTTGCCGGTAAACTCAGTAGAAACTCCACCACGGATAAATTTAGTGTCCTGTAGTGTGGCATTGGTATTCAGATAAGATAAATTTCCTTTTGTGAAGAACTTCCCAGTGATCCAGCCGAAGTCCAGATCATTTTTAATTCCTTTGTAAGTGTCCTGCTCATCAAGATAATTGATCCGATAATTCAGGTTCGATTTATTATTCCATTTATTTAAAAAGCTGAACGTGAATCTGTTCTGTGTTCTCTGGCTAAATTCCTGAACAAGGTTGAAGTCTCTGGAAAATTCCACATCATTGATACGGTCCAGAATGTGAAACTGTTTGTCAATGTACTGATATTCAAAACTTGGAGTACCTTTCCAGTTATTTTTCGTAAAACTTTTATTTCCGTAGACACGATAGGCATAACCGATATTCTGTTCAGCATCTTTTGACGAGAACAAATTCAGATCATAATTACTAAGTGAAAAATCTGCACCTATCTTTCCTTCCTTTAAAAGATATTCAGAATTCACAGAATAGACCTGCGATTTTTGAGGTGAAGGGAGTTTGCGTACCGCTTTATAATCCCCCATATTGTTTCCTACATACTCAAAAACACGTCCGTTATTGGTAGTTTGAGTGATTTTATAATCTCCCTGATTGATTCCGAAATAAGTGAAAGAAACCTGATAAAGTGTTTCCGTTTGACTGGTGGAAAATTCGTAATAATTTCCGGCAGGATTTAAACGGTATAAGATCTTATTAACATCATATTCCGTAATGACGCCGGATGGGGCATACATTAAATTAGGATCATTTCCGGCATTGGCAAGAATCTGCTCATCCTCTTTAGAAAGATTTAAAGCAAGAGGAGCATTTTTATTATCATTTTCCATGAACCAGTTCAGCCCTACCTTAAATTTTTCCCTTTGATGCTCAACTTTTCCGGTGAATAAATATCTTGAATAGTTTCTATTGGTATAATTATATGAAATCGTAATAAAATTCTGCTGGAAGATGGGACGGAAACTGGTGAATGTCACTTCCCCGGTGTTATAGTTGATGATATAATCCTGATTTTCCCCTCGCTTCATTAGAATACCATCAATAAATACCTGTTCAGAACCTGAGATAAGCGTGATAAACTGTTCACCGTTCTTCCCTGTCAGGCGGTAAGGTCCCTGATTGCCTTCCACCCCCTGGAAACGAACCCTGTGAAACTCACTTCGGGCAACTCCCATCGAAACATCTATAAAGGTTTTATTATCTTTTCCAAATTCGGTCTGGAATTCGATACCCATGCTTCGCCTCTGGAATTTTGCAAAATAATTCTTGGATTCCACAAGGTCAAGATGCCCGGCTCGGAGGATCGATTTATCCTTTATATTAAGCTGCATATAGATCTTGTCAAATTCCTCCAGAGTCTGTGTATAACCATCAGCCTGTATAGGCAGGTTATGATCTGAAATACTTGCTAAAATAGTAACATCTTTAGAGAGTTTTCCTGAGATTTGAAGATCCATGGAGCTCTGTACAGACTGTCCCTGGTTGTTACCAAACGTAATCCCCCGGATAATTGAACCTTTAGAGTTAAGTTCTCCCAAAAACCTTTTCTTATCGTTTCTTACAAGAACTGCTTCATCAACGATTATTTTGTTGTTTGTCTTTACAAAATCCATCGTATCCTTTGCAAAAATATCCTGCTCAAACCTTGCCGCAAGAATGCTGTCTTTTTTTATAGAGTCTTCGGGAATGTTAGGATTCTTCCAGGAAAATATTTGTGCATGGGCCGAAAATATGCCCATGAAAAATAAACCCATCAGAAGAAGAAAATTGCGCAAGCCTTTCAAAATAATTCGTAAAAATAGCTAAAAAATGTTAATAGCAAGATGTTTAGGATTATTAACAGAAAATAAATCTAATTATTGTTAATCTATGAAAATTACAGGTTTTATAATCTGAATTATGATTAATTAAATTTTACGAATATGGAGAAATACCTGAAGTCGCTAAATGTTTTTTTAATAGGTAAAAGTATTAGAATTTAACATCAATGTGAATAAGTCAGCAGGCTTGAAAATAAATTGCGAAAAGGTATATTTATTAAAATGGATTAATTAGTCCTGAAATTTTATTGATTAATGAATTATGATGTTAAATTATAATTAATAAATATAATTGTTTAATAATATTTCACTTTTTTTTAACCGATTTTTTACTATCGTAAATCTTTACAACGGGATTTATCATATACGCCAATATCCTAGTGATAGAGCTAGTTTTTAGCTGATTAATAAAAAGTTAACTTTAATTAATTGTTAATTATATCCCCTCATTTTAATATGGTTAAGGTTTTTTTGTATTTTTATCTCATTAAAATTTAAAACTTTTTATAATGAAAAAAATCTTTACTATTTTAGGAGTTACTTCATGTATTTTGGGATTTTCTCAAAATTTAGTTCAGAACCCAGGTTTTGAAAATGGACTTACTAGCTGGGCAGCTGGTACTGGAAACGGTTATACTTTGCCAACTGCAGAAACGGATACCCCCTATCAAGGTGCAAATTATGCTAAATATGTAGCAACAGCAACAACGGGATTTTATCAAAATATTCCTATCAGTGCCAGTACTCAATATGTGGTTAGTTTTTGGTATAAGTCTGTTGGTAGTGGAAATGGCGCCAGACTTTGGTCTTGTTTTTTAAATGTTTCTGATGCTCCGGTATATTTAACTACTGATCCTGCAACAGATCCATTGAGAAATAATAGCGGTTATTTAGCTAAAGTAGGTGTCTGGACTCAAAAAACCGTAACCTTTACTTCTCCTGCAACAGCCGTTCAGTTCCAATTACAAGTGCGTGCTTATAATAACTCAACTGCCAGCTTTGATGAGTTTTCTTTAATTCAGAATGGGTCTCTATCTACAGTTGATTTCTCAGCATCAAAATTCAGCTTGGTAAAAAATACTTTGGTAAAATCGGAAATCAATTTTGCAAAAAACTGTAAAGATGTCAAAATCTTTAATATGTTCGGACAAGTTGTAAAGTCTCTTTCTGTAAAAGAAAACGAAACTGTAGAAGTATCTGATTTAGCAAAAGGAAACTACATTGTAACAGGAACAGTAAATAATGAACCTGTATCTCAAAAAATCTTGAAAGAGTAATTTTTAGTCATTTTAAGAATAGTATAAAGCTCCGGGCATTTCGAAGAAATGCCCGGAGCTTTTTTTGAAATCATTTATAGTTTCTTCTTTATTTAAAATTACAGCTATATTGATTTTATTTCGTTTTTTAATTATATTTTAAGAATATAATATTTGTGTGGTACTGTTTTTGATATTAATTTATTACCAGAGGCTTTGTCCAAATCAGAATAGACTCTGTTTCAAAAAAGAATTTAAAAGTTAGTTTTCAAGATAACAGATTAATAAGAAACAGTTGCTTAATGCAGCTGTTTTTTTATTTAATACCAACCTCTCCTGGCCGCATTAATAACTGCTCCCAGGTTGAGAATCAAAGTATATCTGATACGCTTGGCATAATCCTTAAAGGAAGGTTCAAAACCTAATGATGATTGAATGGGGAAATAGATTTCCAGGAAATCAGGAATCAGCTTTACTTTAATACCACTGTCCCAGATAAACTCTGCAGGGCGGTTTTTGTTTTTATAGATCCCTGCATCTGCATACACATGGAATATCTTCCAGACACTTGAATCTATATTAAAAGACGTGATCCATTGATTGACTGAACCGGGAATAAAAGATTTGAAACCTCCGTCTGCAAGGATAAACTGTTGGGATAAAAGTCCGCTGCTGGCACTTTCACCCAAAAGATTGTACGAGAAGGAATAATTTGATACCCTCGAAATACCATAATTGAACATATTATTCCGGGTGTCATTTTTTATAAAATAGCCTGCAAAAAGTCTGAGACTTAATTTTTGCTTAGGCGCAAATTCCCACCTGTAAAATCCTTCAGCAGTAATTTTATTGAAATCTTCCATACCCTGAGTGCTCAGGCTTAAACTTTTCTCATGAATCATCTGGCTGTCACTGTAGCCATATCCAGCACTCCAGAGGTTATATTTGCCATAATCTCTGTTGGCAACCATCGCTGGGCTCAGGTCTCTTTCCAGGTAATTGTAAGATAAACCTATGCTCCTGCTGACCGTGCTGCGGGGATTTTTTCTGAAATTGAAATTAGAGAATATCGATCCCTTGGTGTAGGCCAGATCATAATCGTAATGAAAATAGGAACCCGAAACTCCAAAGGTAATACTCCTGAAAATGCTTTCAGCCGGAAGGAAAGAGTAGGAGACCGCTCCGGAGCCTGTCAGTTTCCCAGTTCCGGTACTGTAAGTGGGTGTCACCGAATACAGAAACTTCTGATCAAAAAAAGACTGGTTTTTTAAATTGATCCCCAATAGGAATTTATCATAAGTATTGTTGAAACGTACCCTTGGGCTTACGTATATTTCATTGTACTCAGGATTCGGAATATCCTTAATAAGTTTGAACTTTATTTTTTTTGCATTCGAAAATAAACCTTTTGCATACAGGAAATTATCCCGGTATTTAGATTCAGGGAAAATATAATCATTATTAAGTGTGACTTTGTGAACATATTCTGATGCGGGAAGAGAGAAATTCGTAAGTCTTTCATTTTCTTCCGTTTCTATCCAGTAAGATTTTTTTTCGCCCTCGCTTGTCTGCGTTTCAAGCTTTACGGGTATTGGGTAATCCGTATTTTTGGCAATTTTGATATTTACAGAATCTTCCTGTTTTCTAATGTTCTTCAGTCTGAAATTGATCCTGTTTTTCTGTTTCAAAAAATCAGTAAGATACCCTGATGTTTTATTTTGCTCAGTAAGCTCCTTCAAAAATTCTTCCGGATTGATCTTTCTGTCTGTATTTTTGGAAATATAATCTTTTAAAATACCATTGAATTTTTCATAACCCATTTTTTCTGCAGTATAGTTGAAAAGGCTTCCCGTTTCAAAACTGCTCACTGCCATTTGGTTAAAATTACTCAGTACCGTAAATTCTTCACTAATCTTCTGATCCAGATTTTGGGACATGATATACTGATAAGACAGCCCATAACGGTCAATTAATTTTACCTTGGATGCATGAAAAAGCTTCAGCGGTTTTACTCCAAATACTTTTGTTTCCGGTAGGTTCCCCAATAATTTGGTTTCACTATAGAATTTATTGAGATACTGAATTTCAAGATAGGATTTTAAGCCGTTTTTAAACCAATGGTTTTTCTGCTTATCTGCAATAATACTTTCATCAAGAATCTTTTTTGCAATAATCCCAAAGTAGTCCAGGTCTGTTTTTTCAGTATCTGTAAACAGCTGAAATCTGAATTTCCAAAATGCGATATCATTATTTCCAAAAAAATCTTCCTGTGATCTGAATTTCTCTGAAATAAAAATATTTTCAGGAATGACACCTATTTTTTCTTTAATAAATTTTAAATGTAAAGGCAGATAAAACTCAAGATTTTGCTTTTCTTCAGGTTTCAGATTATATCCAAATTTGATCTCCGTATCTTTTCCATCAACGTTGATTTTTATAGAAGGTAGCCCACTCTGGGAGATCAGAAACTCAGGGTCAGAATCCAGATAACCCTTAAATGAATTCATCTGTATCTGCGGAAGGTTACTTTCAATAAAACTGTCAGGGGGAAGATCAAAATTGACTGTCCAGAACGTATTGAAACTTACTGATTCTTCAATGTCGTGGTAGTTCCTTTTGGAAATATTGTCCGGATCGAAATGATCCGGAACAATAAAGAAATATTTTAATGCTGTCATTTTATCAGAGCTGCCATATCCAGTAAATTTATTGTCTGGAAGCTGCATCCTGTAATGAAGCTGTAATCTGATGCTTTCACCCGGCTTTAAAGCTTGTGTCAGGGGGAGAAAAAGATTCTCATCTGAAATATTATTAACAGGAACAGGTTGCTGTTCTGAGTTTTTAACATTGAGATCTAAAAGTTTACCCAGCTGATCCGGTTTTGCAAAATGAAGATCTGTACTCCGGTCTTCCAGTTTTCTGTAAACCAGAGATGTCCCTTTTTTATTATAGGCAGAAACCCAATTAAGAAGTTTCACCGATTGCAAATCTTTGTCAGAATGATTGTAATAAACAATATCCTGGTTTACTTCAAGTGTTTTTCTGTCGGCTGATAATTTCGCTTCAATGTAGATGCTGTCTTTCTGTCCAGAAACCTGTACAATTCCCCAAAATAAAACAAGGCAAGTAGTAATCTTTTTCAATATCCTGTGATAAAGCTCAAATATAAACTTATTTTGAATATATTCAACAGAGTTTTAGCCTTGTACTTCGTTTTTTTGCAAAGAATTAACATAAGCATTCCAACCCTCATTTTTATAAGTGATAGCAGCTGTTTCAGGGTCTTCAGACTTGTAAATTCCTCTTCCTACGATGATGAAATCAGTATGAAGCATTTTGAAAACATGTTCAGGTGTATTGTACTGCTGTCCTTTTCCGTCTCCTGAGTCTGCAAGATTCACACCCGGAGTGAATAGAAGAAGGTCTTCTGGAATCTGGTTTTGCGATACTCCTCCAATGACATTAGGATGGGATAGTGCCACTTTCAGGGCTTCTTCACGATAACTTGCCGTAGTCAGCGCTCCTTTTGAAGACATTCCTACGATAGCAACAACCCCCACATTTTTAAAGCAGTCTAAAGATTCAAACCCTCCAATAACCTGTGAAGTCACAAAATCTGCCCAGTCTGTAATCTTAAATACTCCACTGGTGAACTGCAGTTCCTGTGTATTCCCGATATCTGCAAATTTTCTGTCTTCCATCAGTAAGAACTGGTGCTTTTCAGCCAGCGCTTTTAATGGAGTAATTGTTTTTTCATATTCAAAATCTGAAATAATGTCGATATGCGTTTTTAATGCAATCACATGAGGTCCTACTTTCTCAGCTAAATCAAGTAATTCCTTTGTTGTAGTAACATCTGCGGATGCAATCAGGTTTGATTTTTTCTTTAAAGCCGTTTCCAATAATTTTTTTGAAACTGAATGCTGTGCGTGCTGCAGCTTTTGCTCGTAAGAACTTCTGATCTTTTCTTCAAACTGAATATGGTTCCCCTGAAGAAAATCCTGAATCCTTTTTACTTCTTCATCAGAAAGTTCTCCTGTTTCCTGAAGAATAGTACAGACTTCTGAAATATTGAAAAGAGTATGAACTCTGTAGCCCTTATTTTCCAAAAGCTGTTTTCCTCCCTGTTCTCTGTCTAAAACAACAACAATATCAGCTACTTTCAGATCTTCCTGCTCTACCTCGGCAATAGTTTCTACCAGAGATTTTCCGGAAGTGATCACGTCTTCTACCAAAAGACAGTTTTGTCCTTTCTGGTAAATTCCCTCGATCAGTTTCTTAGTTCCGTAATTCTTTGCCTCTTTTCTTTTAATAATTAATGGAATATAGCTTTCCAGAGACATGGCAGTAGCCATTGGCAGTGCTGCATAAGGCACCCCGCAAATCAGGTCAAAATTATCAAGCGGAAGCATTTCCAGTAAATAATTAGCCAGATTTTTTAAAATTTTCGGATCTGAAGCCAAAGGTCTCAGGTCTACATAAAAAGGACTTTCAATACCGCTTTTTAAGGTAAATCTTCCGAATTTGATAATGCCAAGCTTATAGCACTCTAAGAAAAACTCTTTTTTACTTTCCATTATTTTTTATTAGATAATGCAAATTTAAACATTTGAAGTAAGGCTTAAAAATTTATCAACCATTTGTATACAAAAAACCATCCTGAAATGTTTCAGGATGGCTTAAAATATTTCTGTAAATTATTATTTTATAATTTCTACATCGATAATCTTGGTACTGCTCATTCTTTGTTCAGCTTCCCAAAGAAGGAATTTATCAACTTCTTTAATCAGTTTTGGAATTGTAAGTGATAATACCGCCAGGTCATCCATAACACCTAATACAGGTATTGCAAATTCTGGAAGAAGATCGATAGGGGAGATCACGTATAAAATTCCAAGAAGCGGAAGAATGATATCAATGGATTTTATAGGATAAAGTCCTTTTCTCCATAATTTTACCATTCTGAATATATCAGGGATTTTTTTTACGAAACCTTTATGGCTGATGGCTTCTTTAGCAAGGTTTAATTTTGAATACTTCATATTGTGTTTGGTTTTTTTTCTTTTTCAACGTAGTTAATTTCGCAAATTCTGTACCAATAAAATATAAAATTAGTTAAAAAACTACTTGATGATATTGTCAATGAACTGATGCACAGTCTCTGTGTTCCAATCTCTGTAGGCATCTTCTTTAATGATGATCCTTCCATGCTGGTCTATAAGAAAAGTGGTAGGGAATACTTTTGGAAGAATTTTTTCAGAAATAGGGCTTTGTGCAATATATACAGGGACAGTATAATTATTTTCCTTTAAAAATGCTCTTACCGCATCTTCTTTGTCATTCATGGCAATCAGAATGAAATCTACATTTCCTTTTCTTGAATCATACAATTTCTGGATGGTTGGCCATTCTTTTCTGCAGGGCGGGCACCATGTTCCCCAGAAATTCAGGAAAACAGGTTTATTTTTAAATGCTTTAAGATTGGTGCTCGGTACATTGATTCCTTTCAGCTCGATGTCATAATCTTCTTCACTGACGTGTACGGCATTTTCTATGGTAGCGATCGGGAAAAACTGATCTCTAAGGTATTCCTTTACCCCCGGAACAAAAGCGATAACACCGATAATGATGATGAGGACAAGATAAATGATATTTTTTTTCATGCGTAGATCTTTACTATTATTTTTTGCCGTGAAAATTTTATCTGAATTATAATAATTCTAGGATTTCCTGAACAGCATCCTTACCTCTGTTTTTGGCATAGTACAGCTGCAGGTCGTTGTAGAAATTATCTTTTGGATAAGCTTCCGGATCAGCTTTATGCTTCATTAACAGTTCATAGCCGAACTTCGGACGCGGGCCCCATGAGTTTTTAACATTAAAATCTTTATCCAGGATAAGCGCTTTAGGAATAGATTCTGTACCATTGGTCAGATACTGATTGATCAGGCTTTTATCACTGTCTCTCAGGAAAATTTTAACCTCGTTGTGTCCTTCGAAAAACTTAACAAGTGCGGGTACTGTAGCACTGGCGTCTCCGCACCATGCTTCAGAAATGATCAGGATTTTTCCGTCAAAATTCTTAGAAGCCAATATTTTTACCTGTTCTTCATCCGGAACATACTTTTTAAGTGTTCTGTCCATTCTCTGAAGTCCAAGTTCGTAATATTGTTTATAGTCAGTTTCCTGTTGGTTGGAAGGATTTTCTAATCGTTCTCTTCCGATGTGGATATATTCCTCAAAAGAAATTCCCTGATCCCAGTAATTTTTCATTACTTAAAATATTTTTATTAAAAATTATTGATGTTTCTTGTTTTGTTGATCAAAAACAGGTCAGCCAATACAAATGCGGCCAAACTTTCCACAACGGGAACTGCTCTGGGTACTACACACGGATCGTGGCGTCCTTTTCCTTCTACGGTAACAGGATTTCCATATCGGTCAACGCTGTCCTGAGGCCGCAAAATGGTAGCTACCGGTTTAAATGCCGCACGGAAATAAATATCCATTCCGTTGGAAATCCCCCCCTGGATGCCTCCTGAAAGATTAGATTTTGTAGTGAAATCCGTATTGAAAGCATCATTATGCTCCTTCCCTGTCATTTTAGCACCACAGAAACCACTTCCATATTCAAATCCTTTACAGGCATTGATATTCAGCATAGCTTTACCTAATTCAGCCTGAAGCTTGGAAAATATAGGTTCTCCGATTCCCACGGGAACATTTTTGATCACGCAGGTAACCGTTCCGCCAATGGTATTGCCTTCTTTTTTGATCTCTTTGATTCTTTCGATCATTCTTTCGGCTGTTTCAGCATCCGGACAACGTACATCGTTACTTTCTGTTTTGGAAAAATCCAAATCCTGGTATGGTTTTTCACAGAAAATATCGCCTACAGAAGAAACATAGGCATTGATCTCGATGCCGGATAAGAGTTGCTTGGCCAAAGCTCCTGCAACAACCCAATTAATTGTTTCCCTTGCTGAAGATTTTCCTCCCCCGCGATAATCCCTTATTCCAAATTTCTGGTCATACGTGAAATCTGCATGACTTGGACGGTATGAATCTGCAATGTGATCATAGTCCTTAGATTTCTGATTTTCGTTTTCTATAATAAATCCGATCGGGGTGCCTGTAGTTTTTCCTTCAAAGATTCCGGAAAGGAACTTTACCGTGTCACTTTCTTTCCTTTGAGTGACTATTGCAGACTGGCCGGGCTTTCTCCGATCCAATTCATATTGAACTTTATCGAGATCTACCGTTAAACCTGCCGGAAAATTATTGATGATACCACCGTAAGCCACACCGTGACTTTCTCCAAATGTTGTAAGACTGAGAAGATTACCTAATGTATTGAACATGTTACAAAATTACCTATTTTTATTCAGATAATAAAGTTTCTGTATTTGTTCTATTTATCAGTGTTTTTGATATTATTGATAACGTTCGCTGCCTTCTTTTTTTCATCTTCTGTCAGCGGTTTCCAGATAAAACCTTTTCTGATATTTTTTTCGTCAATATACTGTGGGAAGATTCCTGCCTCTACGTCATCCAGAATATACCCCTGTGATATTGCGGGAAGCGGAGTATTGAAATTAAAAGGATAATTTTTTGATACATTGAATTTTAAGTTCCCTATACGGAAAGTTTCAAATTTGTTGTAATCATAGACTGAAGGTTTATACAGCTGCTCTTTTTTAAATGCGGCCATAAAGCTTCCGGGTTTAAAACTGGGAATATACTGACGGATGAAATCAGGAAAGCTTAAAAAACTGATAACCAGTAAACTTCCTATTGAAAAAAAAACAAATGAATTTCTTTTACTAAAATTAATGAGCAGAATAAAAAATATAACGAAAAATACATCAATAAAAAAGCGGTACTGTGCTGAAAAAGATAATACCAATGCACTTTTTATCAATAGTGAGATACAGATCACAGTAATGATCTTTTTCTTTTTAATAATAGCAAAAGCTATAAATGCTACCAGGCTTAAAATAAAAAATATATTGATTTTTGATTTGATTCCATCCAATATAAACCAATTTTTGATACTGTCATATGCTGAAAATTTCTGAATTTCTTCGTAAGTATACTGCATATCATAAGTTTTCAGAATGGCATATTTTGAAGATATTTTTAATACCTCCGGATTGGGTTTCCAACTTACCCCAATATCACCTATTGCTACCGGGAATACCGGGTATCCGAAGGTCCATAGATTTTTAATAAAGAATAGCAAAAGAATGAAGCATCCAAAAATCAGATTTTTATAATTGGGTTTAAAAATGAAAAAGGAACACAGAAATACCAATACGGGAAGCCATATCATAGTAGGTTTTATAGAGAAAACAAATACGGAATAGGCGAATAGAAGACTGATGTTTTTATTTCCTGTTATGATTTCATTTAAAACAATTAATGATAATATGATAACAGGCAGATCGGAACTGGGTACTTGTGAAAAAAAGCAGCAGTACCGGGATGAAACAAAGCTGGACCCAGCTTTTTCTTTCAAAAATATAAAGGCTATAAATAATAAGAAGTACGGCATTAATCCTCAGAAATGGATCAGAAAAATTGGAAAATCCTGTTTGGAAAATATGCCATACAGACATCTGGCCCAAGGTAAGGTCAAGATTGGAGATCCCTTTTACCATACCATATTCTGTGAGCCATTTGATAGTGGGAACATAATATCCAAAATGGTCTAACAGAAAGGGATAGAAAGAACTGCTGTAAAGAATAAATAATGAAATAATTCCAATAAGAATGGCATCTTTCATCGAAATCAGGAAAAAATTCAGATATATTTTCTTTTTGAAAAAAAACAGAATTCCTGCCAAAACGCAAGGGATTTCTACATATATATTAATAGGAATAAAAAATGCAGCTACTGTCCATAGGAGGCTCAATCCTAATATACCGTTTAAAATACTGCCAGAAATTCCTACAGATAAATTTCCGAAAAGCTTTTCCATAATTTTTCCCCAGCCAGCAAGGGTTGTAAGGATAAGAACCGATGAAAGTAAAAGTAAAATCATAAAAAAAGATTGCTTAAAAATAAGCAATCTTTAAATGTTATCGTGAAAATATTAATTACGTGGCTGAACTCTTCCGTCTTTTCTATCTCCAGCTCTACCGATGGTATAACCGGTTGCACCACCTACTACACCGCCGATTACGGCTCCGAGACCTCTGTTTTTCTTAGCAACAATAGCTCCCACTGCAGCACCACCTACAGCACCAATAGCGGTACCTTTAGCAGCTTTACTCCATCCTTTTTTCTGTTGCTGAGTAGTTCCCTGCGAAGAACTGCTTCCATTGTTTGCATAAGTTCCACTTCCGGAATTAGAGTTTGAGCCTCTGTCTCTATATATTGTTCTTGTTTCTCTTATGACCTTAGGTCTAGAATTATTGTTTGCAGTAGCAGTCGCTTTTTTACTTTCAGAGATACTGTCTGCTTTTTTTTCTGTGCTTCGTATAATAACTTTTCTTTCTCGATGGCCAGCTTTTGTTTTTCTATATCAAGCTGTCTTGCTTGAAATTCAAGTTTTTGCTCTTCTAGAGATTTTTCAGCTGTCCTGTCGTCTTTTTTGCAGGCTGTCATTAAGAAGACTGATAAAAAACCTGCTAATACTATCTTTTTCATAATTCAAATTTTTGTAAATAGTTTAGCCAAAACGGCAGTAACTGTATTTCTATTCTCAATTATGAAGCCAAAATTTAGTTAAGAAGTGTTAAAGTATTAAATTTTATATCAAAATCTCCTGTTTCAGACGTTTGTTGGGAACTTATTTCTTTTCGTAATGTAATTTTTAGTTAATGAATAGTTTTGATTCAGTTCATAAGAAATAATTATTTTTGAAAAACCAAATTACTTTATTATGAAAACATTAATTTTTAAAACGATGGCTTTTATGGCCCTATCGATGATCGCTGTTTCGTGTTCTTCCAATGATGATATGATGGAAACCACAAATCAGAAGGCTTATTCTGAAGCTTCTAAAGAGGCTTCTAAAGCGAAAACCTATAGACTGAGATTTGGACTTATTTCTACTAATGGTACCAAAACTCTGTCCGGAAATTATGATGTTGGTAGCTTTATTGCTAAAAACACGGTCACCGGAGAGGAATTTGATACCTATTATGGTGGTGGTTTTCAATCTCTTCCTGCATATTATGAAGGTGTTCCTGCAGGAACGTACACATTTACGGCATTACAAGGACAGGGAGGCTGGGTTGGTTATGGAACTGTGACAGGAACTGTTTCTGATGCTCAGGTAGATGCAGACGGATATGTTACAGTGTATGTTCCTATTACCTGGGAAGAATAATTTTTTGAGTAAAATACTGCATTCATTTTTTATAGATCCTCTCACGAGGATTTTTTTATAAATTGAAAGTTAATTTATTGATCAGTCTGTGAACTTTTGATAGAATTATAAATAGTTTGAATGACTGTACAGTATAATATAACTTATTTAATATCTGTTATGGACAATTAACTGAATATAATAGGTAGAAATACATAATAACATCTATTAAATGTTAAAAAATGACTTTTATGACTTGACTCATAAAATAAGATTGTAAAAGAAGTTAACTTTGATATAGATTAATAATAGATAATTTTAGCTCAAATTATAAGAATTTTTTTCATCATTTGTGTTTTTGAGGCCTCCACTATGGAGGCTTTTTTGTTTTTATCAAGCGCCTGATATAATTACCTAAAATATACTTTAATCATTGCATAAAAAACTCTCCTAATAGAGGAGAGTTAAAAAAAAGTATGATCTAAAAAAGTATTAAGATTATAAATATTGCTGTTGACACATTAAATTAGCAAGATAAATTGAATCGCATTTTTTCAAATGTAGAAATAAAACATCCTCTTAAAATATGATTTTAATCATAAAAAATGGATTTGGATCGATTTATAAATTGGGTTTAAGCTGCTTTAACAAAACAGGAATAAGGTTGTAACTACCCATTACGAGGGCGAATTTTGGAAAAATGTATCTAAAATAGTTTGGATATACACCACATGACCTTTAATAAAAATAAAGAAAATATTTTTTTGTAATAAATAGTTTTGGCACGATTTTTCAATGTAATCAAGCAACTCATGTTTAATTTGAGTTTTCATGGTTATTAGTTTTTATCCCCGAAGCAATTCGGGGATTTTTTTATATTCTTGTCAGAACTATTTTATATAGCACCATTTCATGATTAATATTTGAACACCAAAATGAAAAAAACTCTGAAGAGAGGGCTTTACTATCAAGCTAAACTAGTCTATAGCAGTTAACGGCTGTTTGTATTGATTTACATTATCTAAATAATAAGTAGGATAAGAATTATCGGAAATCTATTTTGTGTTTAATTTTACTTTAATATAAACATTTGGTTTATTTAGGTTTGAGTATAAGCATTTCCTAGTTAAGTAAATCCCACTTAGTAATGGGGATTTCCATTAGTACCTTAATTTAGAATCTACATATGTTTGAATATAACCGCATGTATTACAAAAAAACACTTTTAGTATTATTCCCTGATCAGGTTTAAATTCATGATTCCCTTCAGAAACTTTTTTTACTGTTGTTAAGGCGTAATTACCTTCTGCAGTTATCATAACATGGTTTGAGTCATTTGCACATTTAACTGTCCCTTCTTTAATTGGCATGATTTATTTGCTTTAATTGTTAGTTTTCGAAAATACTAACAATTCAAACAGACTCATTACGGTTTCCCGTAGTATTGTAACTACCTTCATATCCGTAAAGACACGGATTAATTATTTGTACACTTATAAATTCATATTTCTGAATAATTACACACTTTGTCTCCCCAATTGTCCAGGAAGTTTTTTTGGAGATGCTTAATGATTAAACAATGCTGATGGAACTAAACAGGATCTAGCATGGTTAAATAAACCTTATCATTTTGTATAGGATTGATAAATTTGCTCAAGCCTCACCAATAAAGGGTTTTATTTTTTGCGTCCATAAAAAGGCACTTTGATACCGATACTAGTAATTCTTCGTTTATTCGGAGTACTACGTGCATGTACGCAAGAAGGCATTATTAAATTTATACCAAATGATAAGGTTTTCTACACTCAATACATGCGTATAGAAGAAGTAATAATAAAGCATTATAGAAGAAAACTTTATGGATTGTTCTCTAAATCTAACCATTACGCGTGCGGGGATATTTAATATATCTGTATCTGTTCGCGCATGCATATAAAGAGAAAATCAAAATAATACGCGCCTGCGTGGGTGATGAATAAAAATGGGTAACTTAATGTAGAGAATTATATTATTAAATTTTAGTTCGGTTACAAAAGTTAATAATAACAAATTAAAACCGATTTTTTTTTAATAATATCACGGGGAGAATAATTATTTTGAATGTTGTTGACACAGAAATGGACGCAAAATAAAAACCTTTCTATAATCTACTGAAATTCAGTTTATATAGAAAGGCTTTGAGGTACCTAGCGGATTCGAACCGCTGTAGATGGTGTTGCAGACCACTGCCTAGCCGCTCGGCCAAAGTACCATTTTTACCATTTTTGAGGTGTGCAAATATAGCAAAAAATCTTTATGAACAAAAGTTTTTTAAATATTTTCTTTCGCTCCAATACTGCTGATATCGCTTTTTAGCTGTCTTTCAGCATCATAATTTTTTATGTTAATCACACGGGTATTACTCCAGCTGTCGTGAAGTCCGTTTTCACCGAAAAACGAAAGTTGGTCAATCAGTATAATTCCTCGGATAATATTCCTTAAAAAATAATTTCCTACAGAAGGTTTCTGTCCGTCTATCATAATGACTTTTGTTCCTGTGATTAATTTTCCCAGGCTTCGGCCTCCAGTAGTGGTTTCTACTAAGAATGTGAATAGGATATAGGAAATGATTCCCAGCAGTCTTTGTTCTATATCACTGGCATTGGCGATCAATCCTCTGTAAGCAGGACTGATGAGTGTAAGAATCATAAGCAGCACAAAAAATGCAATGTAAAAAGTAACAAGATCAATTAAATAATTGGCAAGTCTTGCGCCTTTGGAAGCTCTGTGTCTTTCAATAATGACTAAATGTTTTCGCATGGTTAGTTTTTAGTTTAAGTATAATTTAAATTCCGTTGAGTATTAGTTTTAAAGTGGCATTGGTGTCAATGACTGCCGTGATTCCTGAATTATTGAGAAGGATCTTGCTGGGTTTCAGATTGAAAACTCTTCCGTTCATTTTAAGACCTTTATAATATTCTTTATTAAATGCGTCTTCAATGCTCTTTTTAGAGGCCAGCTCCAGATCCTGAGTGGGTATTCCGTACTCATCTTCAATCATCTTTACGATCTTTCCCTTAAAAAGAAGGGTAGCTGTCTTTTGCAGAATATTAGCCGTTCTGAGATTGAATTTTGTATTGGAAAGGACTATTTTCTTTTTCATTTCGTCATAAACCGGAATTCCTGATATAAGGGCCTTGCCAGTGACATAACCTTCTGTTTCAGCTTCAACAATTACCCTTCCTTCAGCACCGTAAACCCTGACATCTTTGATCTTTACCTTGGAACCTCTTACGTCATATTCCTTGTTCATGAACATATTTCTTGCAATATTCGTCGCTTCAGAAAAAGGAACATTTGCAGTCGTCTGAAGAAGAAATTTGTCTGCCAGAACCGGGACAACATTAAAATTGCTCACTGATTTTATATTTGGTGAAGCTCCAGGCTTACTTCCCGTATAAGTTTCCGAATAAATATCCATTCCGATATTCGTAGTGATCTCATTTCCATAGAATTTCAATGGAGTGATATTCACGTTTACCGGACTTATTTTCAGCCAGGTATTATATTCCTCCGAAATATTAAAAGGCTGTGAAAAAACATTCCACGCCATCACTGCATACTGCTGGAAGTTCAGTTGGGCAGTCATCTGCTGGTCAATTGTTTTGGCGAATTTTCCCTGCTGTTCTCTCAGGCTTTTTTCTACAAGTGACGTGATGGGAATCTGTATTTTCCCGTAGTCCAGAACCGGCTTTGTTACCCATCTGAAGCCATTAGGTTGAGTATTGGTTGAAATAGTCCAGTTATTATTGAAACTCAACGTTGTATTAAAAGACATCACAGTTTCAAAAGTCGTGTTCTGATAAGAATAGACCCCCAATGTACCGATTCCTTTTTCAGCCCATATCTTTAAAGGAACCTCAATAAGAATATTTTGATTGGTACCACCTACCAAACGGATAGGACGGGTTTTCCATACTTTTACCTTAAACTGGTCATTATTATTATCAGTATAAGAATCGTCCTGGAATATCAGATCCTTTACCGAAGCATTGATCATATTACTGATCTCCGAAAGTGGAATCGTTACCGGCATGGTAATACTGGATTTGATCTTTGGAAAATTATATACTGCAGCTTGATTATCGACTGCTGTCTGCCCGAAAGCAAATGCAAAACTTAATATAAATAATAATTTGATGAATTTCAATGCTTATATTTTTTAATAAATATGAAAATTTTTATTGCCCATCAGGTTTGAAACTTTTTTCCAGTTCAATGCTTGCTCCCTTCATTTCGCCTTGCATCGGGGGAGAAGTTTTTGTGATCTTCAATTTAATATATGAAATCTGGGGAAAACTTTCGCTGATCTTCATAATAATCCTCCCGGCAACATGTTCCAGTAATTTAGATTTAACGTTCATTTCCTTGTGGATGATCTCATTGATGTCGGCATAGCTGATGGTATCATTCAGGTCATCCGTTTCCGCAGCTTTCCAAAGATCCGTATGCAGCTCTGTATTTAAAATATAATAGGTTCCGATGATGTTTTCTTCGGGAAGTACACCATGGTATGCATATATTTTTATCTCTTCAAGAAAGATCTTGCTCATTGTTCCTGATTTTTATTCAGCAAAAATCGTTTTAATTCTTCAAAATCCGGGTTTATTTCTACAGTTTTTTTATCCTTTTTCATCAGGGCTTCCAGGCTTGCAGGGATCTCAATAGTGATAGGTACTGCTTTTTCTACAGCTTCCGGGAATTTCACCGGATGGGCAGTTCCCAGTATAAATCCTTTTTTGCCAGAATTCTCATTGAGATATTGTTCCAGGGAAGCAAATGCAACGGCACTGTGAGGATCCAGAATATAACCATATTTTTCATAGACTTCTTTAATTGTTTCTAATGTAGAACGATCATTTATGGAATATCCGGAAACCACAGTCTTCAGCTTTTCAAATTGATGGTCAAAAAGTTCCAGAATTCTGGTGAAATTGCTTGGATCTCCCACATCCATGGCATTGGATAAGGTTGCAGCAGCTTTTTTAGGTTGATATTGATTGGTTTTTAAGTAATCCGGAACCACATCATTTTCATTACAGGCTGCAACAAAATGTTCCACCGGAAGTCCTCTGAAATAAGCCAGAAGCCCTGCACAGATATTTCCGAAATTTCCACTTGGAACACAGATCACAGGGTTTTCATTCTCCTGTTGTTTCCATTGTTTCAAAGCTAGTAAATAATAGATCTGCTGAGGAAGCCACCTGGCGATATTGATCGAATTGGCAGAAGTCAAAAACAGTTCGGTATTAATATTTTCATCCCCAAAAGCCTGCTTCACGAGATCCTGACAGTCATCGAAATTTCCGTTGACCTCCAATGCAGAAATATTTCCACCGAGCGCAGTAAGCTGTTTTTCCTGAACCTGGCTCACCCTATTTTTAGGATAAAGAATGACCACATTGATTCCCGGAACATTATAAAACCCATGTGCAACAGCTCCGCCTGTATCACCGGAAGTGGCCACAAGAACCGTTACTTTTTTATTTTCATTCTTCAGAAAATAAGACAGGCAGCGGCTCATAAATCTCGCGCCTACATCTTTAAATGCTAAAGTTGGGCCATGAAAAAGTTCCAGAACAGATATCCGGTCATTGATTTTTTTCAAAGGAATTTCAAAACTGATTGTTTCGGCAGCGATTTCTTGTATTATTTCAGCAGGAATTTCTTCATTGATAAAATCTTTCATACATCTGAAGGCGATCTCTTCATCAGAATAGAGATGTAAATTTTGAATAAACTCTTTTTCA
Source organism: Chryseobacterium sp. W4I1 (assembly GCF_030816115.1). Lineage (NCBI taxonomy): Bacteria > Pseudomonadati > Bacteroidota > Flavobacteriia > Flavobacteriales > Weeksellaceae > Chryseobacterium > Chryseobacterium sp. W4I1. The sequence continues at coordinate 3,103,845 of NZ_JAUSXQ010000001.1, read as the reverse complement.
AACTGAGGAATATTTTCCGGAAAAAATAGTCCTTTTTGCCTGCCCTGGCTTTTTATAGAAGCAGTTTTAAAATCAACGGTCTCCTGCTTGTCTTTTAGATTATAATAATTCATTGTTTTAATTTATTTGATTTTCATCATTAACCCTCCTCAACGATCTGGATTCCTGATGGATTTATTTTTGAAACATATACAAAACTCTCGATCCCGATCTCATCGTAAACAGATTTCATCAGTTGTGAGACTTTTTCTGCTGTTTCTTTTTTCTCTGCCAGCATAAAAATGGAAGGCCCGGACCCTGAAATTCCGCCTCCTAATGCACCAGCTTCTAAACTTTTTGTTTTGATTTCGTCAAATTTTGGAATCAGAATGCTCCGTACAGGCTCTATAATTACATCATTCAGGCTTCTTCCGATCAGAGAGACATCATTTTTCAGGATGCCGGCTACCAGTCCTGCGATATTTCCCCACTGTTGAACAGCATCTTTCAACAAAATATTTTTCTTCAAGATCTGCCTTGCATCGGAAGTTTTGACCTCTACCTGAGGATGTACGGCTGATACAAACAAATCCGGAGTGTTGAGCGGAATAATATCAATAGGAGAGGAGGATTTTACCAAGGTAATGCCGCCATAAATGCATGGGGCAATATTGTCTGCATGGCGAACCCCGGAAGCAAGTTCTTCCCCAAACATTGCAAAGTAAATCATTTCCTCATTAGACATGATATTTCCCAACAGAGCATTAGCCCCAAAAGCAGCTCCTGCAGCACTTGCCGCACTGGAACCGAGCCCGCTGCCCGGTTTTATATGTTTTCGGATCGTTACTTCAAACCCTTTTGTTAATTGAAAGTGCTGTTGGATATTCCGGAGTACAACCCCGGCTACATTGTGCGAAGGATCTTCGGGAAGACCAAAATGATCTTCATGCCTGATGATGATTTCCGGGGTATCCAGTAATTTCAGCTCCATTTCGTCATAAGGCTCATGGATGGCCATTCCCAGGATATCAAAGCCACAAACCAGATTGGCAACGGTAGCCGGAACTTTTATTTTTATCTTTTTCATAGTACTTATTTTAAACGGATCGTATAATGTCGGCAAAAACTCCACTGGCAGTTACTTCAGCACCCGCACCTGCACCTTTCACTACGAGAGGCTGCTCAGAATATCTTAAAGTTTTGAAGATAACGATATTGTCTTTACCATAAAGATGAAACAGATCACTATCCGGGGCAGCATGCTGGAGGCCTACTTTGGCTTTTCCGTCTCTAAATTCTGCGGTATATTTCAAGATCTTACCGTCTTTTTTTGCATTATTCAGCAGGCTTTTAAAATGATCTTCATATTCCGTAAGCTTCGCATAAAAGTCTTCCACGCTTCCCTGAAGACATTCCTCAGGCAGGAAACTTTCATTTTCAATACTTTCAAACTGTAAGGGATATCCGGCTTCCCTTGCTAAAATTAAAATCTTGCGGGCTACATCAGTTCCGGTAAGATCTAATCGTGGATCCGGTTCTGTATAGCCTTCTTTTTGTGCCTGTGCAACCACTTCCGAAAAGGTTTTGCTTCCGTCATAATGATTAAAAACAAAATTTAGAGTACCGCTTAATACCGCTTGAATAGAAGTGATCTTGTCTCCGCTTTTCATTAAATCATTAATCGTCCCAATAACCGGAAGTCCTGCGCCTACGTTGGTTTCAAAGTGGAAATGGCAGTTGTGGTTCCGTGCTGTATATTTTAGATTTTTGTATTTTTCAAAATCCGATGAAGCGGCAATTTTGTTGCAGGCTACGATATTAATACTTCTTTTTAACAGACTTTCATATACTTCCGGAACTTGTGAACTGGCTGTAACATCTATAAATACGGAGTTTCGTAGATTTCGTGAAATAATTTCCCCAGCAAATCCTTGAATAGTGGCCTCGGTGGCATTTTCGCTCCAGCTGCTGAATTCATTTTCAGGAATTCCTTTGTCCGCAAACAACATTTTTCGGCTGTTGGAAATTCCGGCAATCCTCAAATTGATCAGGTGATTTTCCTGCAGATACGCATTTTGTTCGTAGATCTGCTGAATCAGTTTTGAGCCTACATTACCTGTTCCGCAGAGATAAAGATGCACCTGTTTTATTTCTGATTCAAAGAATTCTTCGTGAAGAACATTGACTGCTTTTCTGATGTCTTTTTCTGAAACAACGATGCTGATATTTCTTTCTGAGGAACCCTGTGCAATAGCTCTTATATTAATTCCGTTATTACCAAGGCATCCAAACATTTTGGCACAAATGCCGCTTCTGTTCTTCATATTTTCTCCTACCAGTGCAACAATGGAAAGTCCGGTTTCTATTTTTACAGGAGCCATTTTATACAGTCTTATATCATCTTCAAAAGTTGAGTTGACTATGTTTTCGGCTTCATACATATCTTTTTCATTAACAGCTATAGTGATGGAATGCTCTGATGAGCCCTGGGTAATCAGAATAACATTTATTTTTTCAAAGCTTAAGCATTGAAAAAGTTTTGCAGAAATTCCGGGAATGCCCACCATTCCGCTTCCTTCCAGGGTAAGAAGTGCAATATGACTCATATTGGAAACTCCTGCGGCAATCTGTCGTTCTTCATTTGCTGGCTGGTTCAGGCTGTGAGAAATCAAAGTTCCGGGTGCATCGGGATCAAAAGTATTTTTGATTTTAAGGGCAATATTTTTTACCATCACAGGCTGTATGGACGGTGGATAAAGTACTTTAGCTCCAAAATGAGAAAGTTCCATGGCTTCATGATAAGAGATTTCGGGGATGGGTTTGGCATTGGAGACCAATCTTGGATCTGCAGTCATCATCCCGCTTACATCCGTCCAGATCTGAAGTTCCTCAGCCGAAACTGCTGCTGCAATGATAGCTGCAGTATAATCTGAACCTCCTCTTCCTAATGTTGTGGCATTGCCATTCTGATCTTTTGCAACAAAGCCTGGAGCAATAATAATCTGATTTTGATGATTCGTTACATAGTTTTTTAAATTTACTTCAGTTGCATCGAAATCAACTTTTGCATTGGTAAAGCTGTCGTCCGTTTTGATGTGGTCAGCGGCATTCATCCAGACACAGTCTAATCCTTCACACTGGAGTCTGGCTGCAATAATATTTGATGAAAGAAATTCACCGTAGGAAGTGATTCTATCCCTTATTTTATTGGTGAATTCACCTAATACAAAAATTCCGTTGTAGATATCTTCCATATCGTTAAAATGTTTTTTAACGAAGCTCAGCCATGTACTCTGCTCTAAAACTGGGATCAGTTTTTTAACAAGATCAAGATGGCTTTCTTCAAGTTTTTTTATGATAGGGATATAGCTCTCATCTTTAAAAGAAGCATATTCTGCCGCTTTTATCAGACTGTCTGTAACATTATGGAGCGCTGAAACTACAACAATGACCCTGTTCTGTGAGGATTCTTTTTTAATAATATTTTCTGCCAGAAGAATATTCCGGGCATTAGCAACGGATGTACCGCCGAATTTTAAGATTTTCATCTATTATTGATTTGAGGTTGGTAAAACGAAATGTTTACTCTTCAAAAAAAAGAGTACGGGTGCTGGAAATAATATGTGAAAATTTACCCCGCTATGGGGTAGTTGTTGTAGTTGTGAATGTAGAAACAGAAGACAGAACCGGAATAAGTAATTCCGATACAGAAATATCTGATATGTTTCTTAGAAAGTCCATTCTTTACCAGACAAATGTACAAATTATTTGGAAACACCAAAATTATTTTCGTTTACATTAAATTAATTTAAATCGATTTAATGGGATTTATTCATTTTAAAGAATGTTTTTTTCCTGTAGAATGGCTATATTTAGAATCTAAAACAAAATAGAATTACTATGAAAAATTTTAAAGAAAATGTCACGGGAAAAATTAGGAAAGATTAACGGAGGCGTTTCCAACTGTAGTGGATGTCCGACTGGCGGATTTGGTCCTGGTGGGCCTTCTGGAGGATTTGATTACTCATGTGAGGATTATAATGTGCTTCCAAGCCGATGCAAAAGCTGTGTTTTTGTTAGTTCGGAATGTTTCCAATAAACCGGTAGCGAAAAATTGCAGGACTGTCTGAAAAGGCAGTCTTTTTTTTGCTATTTGTTACAGAAATAGTTTAGAATGCATCACTTACTCAATATTCAGCTACATCTGCTAGTTCTGGTTTTGTTTTAAATTATTTGAGGTTCATCTTTGTTTAGCATATCAACGGTGTGTGAGAAATTTAATCTTAAATATTATGAAAAAACTTAAAAAACTCTCAAGAGGAGAATTAAAAACAGTTGCAGGTGCGGGGATAGACTGCGGTCCGTTTCCATGTGTATGTATATATACCCACTACTGGTGTGAGTACTCGAAAAAATGCATTCCTAAAGGAATCTATTGTGGGAAAATTCCGGTAGAAATAGATAACTAAAAGAGTTTCAGATCAAAACATGTTATGGTGCTTTTTGTAATTGTAACCGCAGCAATGGAATAGTCCTGTCGGCGTGTGTCTGGAAATATTATACTCTTATGTTTTACTAAATACTTTATTAACAATAAAAACAAGTATTATGAGAAAATTATCAAAACAACAGTTGAAAAAAATCAATGGTGCAGCGTGTCCTGGCGGTTGTCCTTACCCTGCAGGAACTACTTTTGGGCCTCCGGGATCTGGAGCAACCCGTAGCTGTCAACAATATACAGCTTTGTCAAGCTGTTGCAAAGGGCAGTATCTTGTCATGCCGAGTTGTGTAGGTCCGGTGATTAATTAGTCTATTATTCCTAACTATGTGATATTTTTAACATATGATGTTTAAAATACTATATATTTATTGAACAAAATAAATTACTATGAAAAATCTAAAAAATCTATCCAGAGAAGAAAAAAGTAAAATCAGTGGCGGATTTACCGAGTTTCAGATTGAAACATGTGGTGGTGCTGCGTATGTATGCTTCCGTGGCGGTGGTGCCTGGGGCTGCTGGAGAACTCCGGGAGGCACTTGCTATCCTCCGATGGTGTAATGCTTACAAAAATTAATGAAGGTTTTCGGAGGTTCAGTAATCAGTCATTTGTTTTAGCTTTCAGGTACAACTGTTTATATTTTGATTGAAAATGTTATATTTGATAGATCAAAATAAAATTAATATGAAAAATTTGAAAAAATTAAACAGAGAAAACCTGAAGTCTATTAACGGGGGAAATGTCTGTTATGAAAACTGTCCTCCGGGCCCTTACGGACCGGCACCGGATTATCCAAGATCATGTGATGACTATAATGCTTTGCCGGCTTGTTGTAAATTACGGGTTTTAGTAGATTATCGTTGTTCGGATCCTTTTTAAGAAATGAAAAAGCACTGTGAAAACAGTGCTTTTATTTTAACAATTATCTGGAATGTATTGTCCTCTTGGAACGCAAATAAGTTCACCAATGCAACCGACTCCGCAAGTTTCATGAATTTCACAATTCAGATTGCAAATTCCACCTCCGCCGTTTACATTTTTTAATACCTTCCGATCTAGCTTTTTCAAATTTTTCATGTTGAATATTTTATGAGTTTAAATTCAAATATAATAAATATTCAGTACATGGTGATAAATTATTTTATGCTTTTCGAAAGATCCAGCATAGCTTCAATTGGCTTCAGCGCTCTTAGACGAAGCTCCTCGTCAATAAGGATTTCCGGAAGCTCATATTTCATACACAGGTATAATTTCTCCATGGTGTTGCGTTTCATATAGAAACATTCCGAACAGTTACAGCTTTCATCAAAAACAAGAGCGGGAATAAGTTCCTTGTGCGGTGCACGTTTTCTCATTTCGTGAAGAATTCCTTCTTCGGTGGCGATAATGAATTTCTGACAGTCGTCTTTTTCTACAAAATTCAACAGGGCAGAAGTAGAGCCGATAAAGTGAGCCAGTTTTAAAACGGCTTCCTCACTTTCAGGGTGTGCAATAAGTTTAGCATCCGGATTGTCTGCAAGCTGTTGTGCAATTCTTTCCATAGAAAATGCTTCGTGTACAATACAGCTTCCGTCCCAAAGGATCATATCACGACCTGTTTTCTTAGAGAGATACCTTCCTAAGTTTTTATCCGGTGCAAAGATAATAGGCCTGTCTTTTGGTAAGGCTTCAATGACGGTTTCAGCATTTGAACTGGTCACTATGATATCACTTTCTGCTTTAGTTTCTGCATTACAGTTGATGTAAGTGGCAATCAAAGCGTTTGGGTGCTGTTCACGCATTTTTCTTAACCCTTCTCCTGAACATCCGTCTGCCAGAGAGCATCCAGCCATGGTATCCGGAAGAACTACTTTTTTAGTCGGGTTCAGAATCTTAGCGGCTTCAGCCATAAAATGTACCCCGCAGAATACGATCATGTCCGCATTGGTATCTTTGGCCTGTCTTGCCAGCTGCAGAGAATCTCCAAGGAAATCAGCGATATCCTGAATTTCTCCCGGCTGGTAATAATGGGCAAGGATCACCGCATTTTTTTCTTCTTTAAGTTTCAGAATAGCTTTCACCAATTCTTCTCCTTGAGGGATTGCTATGTCTTTAATATCCAGAAATCCTCTTACAGGAATCGCAGATTTAGCTTTTTCTAATGTTTCGGTACTCATATCAACCTCAATTTTTGATTATAGAAGTTAGAGATTAGAAATGAGAAGTTAGAGTTTCGATACGACTCAAATGGTATAATGGGAACTAACTTCACATTTATAGCTTCTAGTTTCTTTCTATAAAATTTTTTATTAAACTTTCTATTTCTTTTTTTGCTTCATCAAGATCGGTATTAATGACGATCCTGTCAAACTCTTTCGCAAAGGTCATTTCTTCTTCAGCCTTTGCTACACGGGTTTTTATGGTTTCTGCATCATCCGTGTTTCTGGTAATCAATCTTCGTTCCAATTCTTCTATGGAAGGAGGTTCAATGAAAATGGACAATGCTTTTTCTCCAAAATATTTTTTTAAAGAAATTCCCCCTTTTACATCCACATCAAAAATAACTACTTTTTCCTGATTCCAGATTTTTTCCACTTCAGATTTTAAAGTACCGTAATATTTGTCAGTATATACTTCTTCATATTCTACAAAAGCATCTTCCTTTATTTTCTGTCTGAATTCATCCGGACTTAAAAAATGATAATCTACTGCATGGGCTTCACTTCCTCTTGGCTGCCTTGTAGTGCAGGAGATAGAAAATGCCAGTTGAGGAAATGTTTCCAGAGAATGTTTTACTAATGTAGTTTTTCCGCTCCCCGATGGTGCTGAAAATATGATAACTTTATTCATTCAGATTAGAGATTTTTAGATCAGAGATACGAGATGGATCTCTTGTCTATAGGTCTATGGTCTATAATACGTTTAACGTCTGTTCTTTTATTTTTTCCAAATCATCCTTCATCATAACCACCAGTTTCTGGATCTCTGCATGATTGGCTTTTGAACCTAAAGTATTGATCTCTCTTCCAATTTCCTGAGAAATAAAACCAAGTTTTTTCCCGTTGAAATCTTCATTATCCATTACTTCTTTGTAGTATTTCAAATGCTGGGTAAGTCTCACTTTTTCTTCAGCAATATCAAGTTTCTCTGTAAAATACGCCATTTCCTGGTAGAAACGGGTTTCGTCTACATTCTCGAATTCTTTTAACGATTTTTGATAACGTTCTTTTACTGCAATGATTCTTTCTTCTTCAAAAGGAATCACTTCTGAAAGATATTTATCAATATTCTGGATATTTCTTTCCAGTTCTTCGTGTAGAATACCACCTTCGGTTTTTCTGAATTCCATGAATCGGTCTACAGCTGCGTGAACTATTTTTGCTAAAGATTCCCATTCACCTTCTGTAAGTTCATCGGGTCTCGAAGAAATAGCATCAGGAAGTCTTACCGCCATTTTCAGGTACTCAAAATCAGGTCCGTCGGAAGCAATCGTACGAAGTTCGTTCATATAAGAATCTATTAAACTCCTGTTGATCTTCACATCATTTGTCTCTTCAAGATTCTCCAGGTTGATATAGCAGTCTACTTTCCCACGGATAATTCTGTCGTTAAGGATTTTTCTGATCTCGAATTCTTTCTCTTTATAACGCAAAGGAACTTTGATATTTAAATCAAAGCTTTTGCTGTTCAGTGATTTAATATCTATCGAAATCTTTTTCCCTTCAAAAACACCTTCGGCTCGGCCGAATCCGGTCATTGATAAAATCATAGTTTTTTATTGTTGTACAAAGATAAACATTTAAATTAGCACTGTGAAAAATTTGATTTCTGTAGTAGGACCCACTGGAATTGGAAAAACGAGACTGGCTATTGATCTCGCGGCTCATTTCAATACTGAGATTATTTCTTGTGATTCGCGTCAGTTTTTTCGGGAAATGAAAATCGGTACTGCTTCACCTTCCGCAGAAGAACTGGCGGAGGCACCTCATCATTTTATCGGGAATCTTTCAGTTCAGGAATATTATTCTATCGGGCAGTATGAAGAAGATGCTTTAAAAAAACTCAATGAACTTTTCGTCAGTCATGATACCGTCATTTTGGTCGGTGGAAGTATGATGTATGAAAAAGCAGTGATTGAAGGTCTGAATGATTTACCGGAAGCTAATGAAGATAATCAGAAAAAGCTTCAGGAAGTCTTTGATAAGGAAGGAATAGAAAAACTTCAGGAAATATTGAAAGAGCTCGATCCTGAGTATTTTGAAATAGTGGATTTTCATAATCACAGAAGACTGTTACGGGCAATTGACGTAATCTGGCAAACGGATAAAAAATATTCTGAACTTATTGCTGTTTCTCAGGATTCAAGAGATTTTAACGTGATCCGCATCGGAATTGAAGCTCCAAGAGAAGATCTGTATGACAGAATCAACAGACGGGTAGATATCATGATGGAGAAGGGTCTGTTGGATGAAGCAAAAGGTTTAGAGAAATTTAAGAGCCTAACTGCTTTAAATACAGTTGGCTATGCGGAGTTATTCAAATATTTCGATGGCGAATGGGATTTGGATTTTGCTGTTTCTGAAATTAAGAAAAACAGCCGGAGATATGCAAAACGACAGCTGACGTGGTATAGAAAAGCGGATGATATTCATTATTTGCCATTGGGGTATTCACAGAAAGATTTTGAGGATCTGCTTCAGTGGATCTCTGAACAGGGACAAGGATAATTCTGATCCAAATTCTAAACTTTTCAAAATGTTTTTACCATTAAGATTGGTTTAAGTGTTAAGAATATTAAGAAGCTTCGCTTTTAGTTTATGCATATAAATCCATTTGATTTCTTAATAAAACTTCATTTCTTCCTATTCTTAATGGTTCCAATTGCCAATTCATAATCATTTAAATCGTTAAATTAGAAGAGAATAAAAAATACGGCCCCTGAATTAGAGACCGCATTAAAAACAATATAATTAAATTTACTACTTCCAACCGCCACCAAGAGCTCGGTAAAGATCTACAATGCTGCTCAGTCTCTGTCTTTTTACAGACGCAAGATTCAGTTCAGCCTGCAGAGAATTTCCCTGAGCTGTTATCACTTCTAAATAATTGGCCATACCGCCTTTGTAAAGCATTTCGGCACTTTTTATTCCGTTTTTCAAGGTTGTTACCTGTTCTGTTGCTTTCTGTTCCTGAACTTTTAAACTTTCATTAGAGACCAAGGCATCGGAAACTTCACCCACTGCATTTAAAACTGACTGACGGAAAGCCAGTACATTTTTCTCTCTTTGGATTTTAGCTACATTAAGATCAGTTTTCAACTGTCTTTTCTGGAAAATTGGCTGGGTAATTCCTCCCAATACAGACCCGAACAATGAAGCTGGAATCTGAAACCAGTTGTCAATTTTGAATGAATTTACCCCTCCGTTGGCTGTAATTTTCAACGCAGGATACATATTCGCCTGAGCAATTCCCACCATTGAATTGGATTCCAACAGAACCAGTTCTTGCTGACGGACATCCGGACGACGGCTCACCATTGCTGCCGGAAGGCCTGCTGAAATATCCTGTGGTAAAGAAGTATCCGACATTTCAATCGTTCTGCTGATCTTTGTTGGATTTTCGCCCACAAGAATGCTTAAAGCATTTTCCTGGATTGCAATAGTTTGTTCCAATTGTGTGATCAGAAGTTCTGTAGATTGTTTCTGAGCAGTTGCCTGCTGAACACCTAAAGAAGTTGTATCACCACTTTGCCACATTTTTTCAGTGATAGAAAGGGTATTGGTACTTAATTCCAGGTTTGATTTTGCAATCTGAATCTGTTTATCAAGCATCAATAGATTGTAATATCCCTGGGCAATAGCTGCTACAACCTGTGTCTGCACTGCTTTTGTTGCCTCGTAAGTTTGCAGATACTGCATTCTTGAAACTTCCTGCTGATTTTTGATCTTGCCCCAGATGTCTGCTTCCCATGAAAGGTTGAAGGCAGCATTATAATCTTCAACATGATTCTGACCTAAAAATGAATTTAAACTTTTCCCGTTCATGCTGTTTTCTGAAGGTTTTGAAATTTGCGCTGAAACGGCGAAACCTACATCAGGATATTGAAGATATTTTGCTTGCTTCAGTTTCTCCTGTGATGAAGCTACCTGTTTCAAAGCAATCTGAAGATCATAGTTATTTTTAATTCCTTTTTCAATCAGTCCCTGTAAAATAGGATCGCTGAAAAACTGTTTCCATTCCAGATTGGCGATGCTTGCTGTATCAGCAGTAGCGGTGTACTGGAATTTTTCCGGAAGCTGGAGGTCTGGCTCCGTGTATGCCAGTTTAGACACGCATGAAGCCGCAGCCATAGCCAATATAAATGTTAGAAAAATATTCTTTATTCTTTTCATAGTTTTTAAATAAACTTTTAATTGAATACAAAACTTTGAGATGTCGGTTGCAAAGATGTCTTTAGTAGGAGAGTACTTTGCTTTATTTTAACCACAGATTATACGGATTTTCACAGATGTATTATTTATGCATAAAACCTCTGATTCTTTAAACTTATGGGCTTCTATTTTCGAAGGTTAAACTTCAAATAATTTAAGTGTTTAAAAATTTTTGTGACTTTTGTGATTAAAAGTGTTTCTCAAAGTTTTGTAAATCATTTTATTTATTAATGAGCAGTTGCCAAAAGTTCTTCCTGCTGTTTTTTTAGTGCTCTTCTCTTTTTTCTGCTTGGCATTTTTTCATGCAGATACTGGAAGATAACATACATTACCGGAATAATGAAAATTCCGAATACCACTCCTGTAAACATTCCTCCTACGGTACTGATCCCGATGGAATGGTTACCTTTTGCAGCAGCTCCCTGAGTCCAAACCAACGGAAGCATACCGATGATGAAGGCAAATGAGGTCATCAGAATTGGTCTCAGACGTAATCTTGAAGCCTGAAGTGCAGATTCAATCAATGTTCTTCCTGCCTTTCTTCGCTGAACTGCAAACTCTACAATCAGGATTGCATTCTTCGCCAGCAATCCGACCAGCATGATCAATCCTACCTGTACATAAATATTATTATCAATTCCAGCTAATCCCGTGAAAGCAAATACCCCGAAAATCCCTGTAGGAACTGTAAGAATAACAGCAAACGGAAGAATGTAGCTTTCATACTGAGCTGCGAGTAAGAAATAGACAAACAGTATACTTAAAAGAAAGACAAATGCTGTCTGACCGCCTGTTTTGATTTCCTCACGGGTAATTCCTGTCCACTCATATCCGAAACCTCTCGGCAGTGACTTCTGAGCTACTTCTTCTACTGCTTTAATGGCATCTCCGGTACTGTAGCCTGGTTTTGGCGTTCCGTTAATCGTTACTGCATTGAAAAGGTTGTTTCTGGTTACCGTTTCAGGTCCGAAAGTTCTTTTTAAAGTAACCAAAGTCTTTACAGGAACCATTTCGCCAGATTTATTTTTAACATAAATTCCTTCCAGAGAATTGGCATCCGTACGGTAAGGAATATCTGCCTGAGCCATTACTCTGTAATATTTTCCGAATCTGTTGAAATCTGAAACAAAGCTACTTCCGTAATAGATCTGCATGGTCTGCATCAATTCTGTGACAGAAACACCAAGTTGATTGGCCTTATCAGAATCTACATCAATAGTGTATTGTGGATTTCCCGCTGCATAAGTTGTAAAGGCAAATGCAATTTCCGGACGTTTCATCAGTTCTCCGATGAAGGCCTGGGTGGTTGTTCCTAATTGCTCAAAAGAACCGTTGGTTTTATCCTGAAGCATAAATTCAAAACCAGAAACGTTACCAAAACCTTGAACAGTAGGGAAGTTGAAGAAGAATGCATTCGCATCTTTCACCTGTGCAACCTTTCCCGTCAATGTTGCTGCAATCTGATCCGGATCTTTCATATCACCACGGTCTTTATAATCTTTAAGCTTAATAAAACCTGCAGAATAAGGAGAGGCATTGGCATTACTGATAAAGTTCATCCCATCCGCTACCCAAAGGTGATTCATTGCCTTTTCAGAATTTACAATCTTATCAATCTGCTCAGTAGCTTTGTTGGTTCTGTCCAGTGAACTTCCCGGAGGCGTATTGACTGCGTATAAAACAAATCCCTGGTCTTCCGTTGGGATAAATCCGGTAGGAGCTTTATTGATTAAGAATACACTTGATGCAATAATAAGCGCAAGACCTCCAACTGCAACCCATTTGTTTTTGATTAAAAACTTAAGGCTGTAGATGTATTTTTTGGTCATATTATTGAAGGCTACATTGAATGCATTGAAAAACTTTGCTCCAAAACCTTTTTTGTGACCGTGATCCCCATGTTCTCCCTGAGGATCATTCAGGAATAAAGCACATAAAGCCGGGCTCAATGTTAATGCGTTTACTGCTGAAATCATGATGGCAATTACCAATGTGAAGGCAAATTGTCTGTAGAAAACTCCCGCGGGTCCCTGCATGAAACCAACCGGAATAAACACGGCACACATTACCAATGTAATTGAGATAATCGCTCCGGAAATTTCACTCATAGAGTTGGTGGTAGCCTGCTCTACGGGCATTCCTGTTTGTTCCATTTTGGAATGTACGGCTTCTACCACGACAATGGCATCATCCACAACAATACCGATGGCGAGTACTAATGCAAACAACGTCAGCATATTGATACTGAATCCAAACAGCTGCAGGAAGAAGAAGGTACCGATAATGGCAACCGGAACAGCAATCGCTGGAATTAAGGTAGATCTAAAATCCTGAAGGAAGATATACACCACAATAAATACCAGGATAAATGCAATCACCAAAGTTTCAACTACCTGATGAATAGAAGCATCAAGGAAGTCTTTGGAGTTGTACATGATGATCGGCTTCACTCCTTTTGGAAGGGTAGTGGAGAACTGATCTACCTGTTTTTCAATTTCAGTCAGAATTTCGTTTGCATTGGAACCTGCTGTTTGTAAAATAGCGAAACCTGCTACCGGCTTACCGTCTACTCTGTTGGCTGCTGTATACGTATAGGAACCGAATTCTACTCTTGCTATATCTTTTAATCTTAAAAATGAACCGTCATTATTGGCTTTAATCGCAATGTTTTCGTAGTCTTCGTTCTTGTTTAATTTACCTTTATACTTTAGAATATATTCGTAAGTTTCTTTACTTCCCTGTCCTAAACGTCCAGGTGCAGCTTCAAGGTTATGATCTTTGATGGCGGCCATCACTTCCTGTGGAGAAAGATTATTAGCTGCTAACCTGTCGGGTTTTAACCATATTCTCATGGAATAATCCCTTGTTCCGAAAACCTGAGCCTGTGCAACTCCCGGAATACGCTGTATCTGCGGAATTACGTTGATTTTAAGGTAGTTTTGAAGGAATAATTCATCATATTGTTTTGGATCATCACTTGACAGTCCCATGAACATAATCATACTGTTTTGTACTTTCTGCGTCGAGATTCCGGCCTGAACTACTTCTTGAGGAAGCTGGCTCATGGCTTTAGATACACGGTTCTGAACGTTTACTGCAGCATTATCCGGGTCAGAGCCTTGTTTGAAAAATACGCTCAGGGTCATTGATCCGTCGTTACTTGAGTTGGAGGTCATGTAGGTCATGTTCTCAACACCGTTTACCGCTTCTTCAATAGGAACAGCAACGGAACGGGCGACAACTTCTGCATTCGCTCCAGGGTAAAACGCTGTTACCTGAACACTAGGTGGTGCGATGTCTGGAAACAGCGTGATCGGTAAATTGAAAACCGAAAGTGCTCCCAGCAATAGCAGTATAATGGAGATGACCGTTGAAAGTACCGGTCTTTCTATAAATTGTTTTAACATAAGAAGTTTATTTTTTTAAGTCTTCTGTATTCGGAGTAGATTACAAAGGTTTAGCTCTCAATAAGCTGTCAGATGAAATCGCTTTCGGCTTGATGGATGCACCATCCTTTAAAGCGCCAATTCCCGTGTACACGATTTTTTCTCCCGGAGAAATTCCTTCAGAAATAAAGTAGTAGTTTTCGGTTTTTCCTGAAATCTTGATTGGTTTGCTGGTTACTTTGTTGTCTTTTCCTAAGATATATACATAGGTTTTGTCCTGAATTTCAAAAGTAGATTCCTGTGGAATGACTACTGCATTGGAAAGCATCTGAGGCAGGCGTACTCTTCCCGTATTTCCGGTTCTAAGCGTTCCCTGTGCATTTGGAAAAACCGCACGTACACTAATGGCACCTGTAGTTTTATCAAACTGTCCGTCCACAATGCTCATTTTTCCTTTTTCAGGATAAGTACTGTTGTCTGCGATAATCAGGTCTACCATTGGCATATTCTTCAGTTTTTCGTCTAGGCTTGCACCTGGATATTTATTTTGAAATGCAATGAAATCAAGCTCGCTTAAAGAGAAGTATGCATAAATTTCGCTGATATCAGATAGTAGTGTCAAAGGATTGGGATCTGTTCTTGAGATCAGGCTTCCTTTTTTGTAAGGAATTCTTCCGATGTATCCGCTTACCGGTGCTGTGATCGTTGTAAATCCTACATTGATCCTTGCATTTCCTACTGAAGCTCTGGCTTGTGATGAGGCGGCAACTGCGGCTGCATAATTGGCTTTGGCTGTTTTAAGCTGTACATCAGAAACCACTTTGGCTGCTACTAAGGGCTGAAGTCTGTCAACTTCCACTTTAGCTTTTTCAATATTGGCATTGGCAACCTGAAGATTGGCCTGCGCCATGTTCACCTGCTCACCATATGCTCTTGAATCTATTTTAAATAATGGCTGTCCGGCTCTTACGTATGCGCCTTCTTCCACATAGATCCTATCGAGGTAACCATCTACCTGAGATCTGATCTCTACGTTATTTTTCCCTTCCAATGCGGTTGGAAATTCCTGATATGTGGTGGCTGGAGAAGAAAATCACGGTGTAAACCGGCAGTTCCGGGGCAGGTGGTGCTGCGTTGGAACCTTCTGCTGCTTTGGTGCAGTTCTGTAGAAGGATAATACTTGATATAAGTACGATAAACCTTATTTTTCCAGGTATTTTCATTGTTGGTTTAATTTTTTTAATGAAGTGTTAGATTTAAGTAATAGTGTTCTTTTAACAAATTCCGTTATTTTTCCTAACGGTGTTAATAATTAGTTCAAAAAAAATTTCAGAATTTTTAATAGGTGCGTCAGATCGTCATTTTCATAATAGCTGTCCGTTTTTTAATGTTGATATGTATATAGAATGAGGTGTATTAATTGTGTGTTAATTTATCTAACAGTGTTAAGCTTAATAGTAAAAGCATCCTGCAATTGTAATATAGTTTTAATAGTTATTTTTTAGTTTTTACTGAATTTACATCGAAAATCAGATGGTATTTTTCCTAACGGTGTTAATTATTAGTTTAAAAAAAATTTACAAAGACTTAACGAAAGCTGAAACTGTTTCGTCCAAAGTCGTTTTGTTCATCGTAGAAGGAATATCTGTGTTTCGCATCATCATAATAGAGATCAAACCATGCACCGCTGAAAATAAGGCGTGAGACATATGACACGCATTGTCCGGATTAGATCCGTTTTTTTTAATAATGTTGTAGGTACATTCATAGATCAGGTCCTGGAATGACGAAAATTCTTCTTTCATCTGGCCCTTACCACTACACTGCATTCCCAAACCGAACATCAGCTGGTAGTATTCTTTATTTTTAAACGCAAAATCCCAGTAAGCATCTACTATAGCAATAAGCTGCTCTTCCGGAGTTTCAAATTTTTGCTGAGCTTTTAGTAATTCTATGTGAAGACAATGAAAACCGTTGATTGAAATTTCGTATAAAATAGCTTCCTTGTTTTCAAAATAATCATAGACTACAGGAGCACTGTACTCAATGGCATCTGCAATCTTCCGCATCGAAAGTGATGCCCAGCCCTCTGTTTTAGCCAAACCGAAAGCCGCCTGCAAAATATTTGCACGGATGGATTCTTTCTCTCTTTGACGACGTTCATGTAGGCCCATGATATTTATTTACTAACAGTGTTAGCAAAACTACAAACTTTTATATATATCAACCAAATAATATTTGATAATTAACATTTAACGCAAGTTTATAAATTCCTGAATTGGCTTATATTAAAAGAAACTTTATCTTTGTCCACAAAGAAAATAAAGATTATGAATACTCCATCCAATATGCTGGCTCTAGGAACTAAAGCTCCTTTTTTTGAGCTTCCGAACCCTTCCAAAACTAATGAGATCCAATCTCTGGACGACCTGAAAGGTGAGAAAGGAACACTGGTGATCTTTATGTGCAACCATTGCCCATTCGTTCTGCATGTAATCGACAAGATCAATGAATTATACGAAGACTACAATGAGAAAGGAATTGAATTCATAGCGATCAATGCCAATAACGTAGAAAAATATCCGGCCGATGCTCCGGATAAAATGATAGAATTCCAAATCGAAAGAAATTTTGATTTCCCGTATCTGTATGACGAAAGCCAGGCAATAGCTAAAGCTTATGATGCAGCCTGTACACCAGATTTTTATTTCTTTGATGATAAATTGGATCTTATCTACAGAGGACAAATGGATGATTCAAGACCGGGAAACAATAAAGATGTAACCGGAGAAGATCTGATCATTGCTTTTGAAAACCTTCTTTTGGGTGAACCACAGGAAGACATCCAGAAACCAAGTATGGGTTGTAATATCAAATGGAAATAATACGATGAACGGTTGAATATTTTTAACCGTCATATATATATAAGCTGTTCTTTTTTAAGAGCAGCTTTTTTTATCCTTGGCAGGTTCAAAACCTTAGCAAGGATAATTTTTAAAAGCTAGCCTTTAATGTAACCTCTTTTTCAACTTTTAGATCCACATTCACTTTATTATGCGAGAAATTCTTTATGAACTCAGAAGGTGTTTTTTCCGTATATTTTTTAAACATCCGGTTAAAATAAGTTACATTATTAAACCCGCAACTGTAGCTGCATTCTGAAATACTCATATCCTGAGCCATCAGCAAACAAGCTTTATTGATGCGGTACCGATTTACAAATTCTGTAAAGGTAATCTGGGTTGCTTTTTTGAAAAAGTTACAGAAAGCTGGCAGCGTAAGATTGGCAAGTTTTGCTACCTCTTCAATATTGATTTCCTTATCGTAGTTATGTTCTACATACGTAAAGATGTTTTCCAGCCTCATTTTATTTTTCGATATAATGGTATAAGGCATAATTTCTTTGTTCAGAAGATCATAATCTTTACATTGTGAGAGTTCAAACAAAATCTCCAGAAGCAGCAGATATCTTTTGTACCCTTCCGATTCCAGCATTAATTTAAGTTTGGGAAGCATTATTTTTTTGATCTTATGATGAAAATGAATGCCGTATTTAGAAAGTTCCAACAGATTTTTGATCGATCTGGCTTCAACTTCCTGTTCCGGAAACTGAAGAATTTCCTCGCTGAACTGAAGTACAATTTCTTCATGCGGATCTGTTGAGTGCAAACCAAACCCTGAATGCGGAATATTAGAACCAATCAATACCAGGTCACCGTTCGTATAGTTGCTTTTATGATAGCCAACGTGACGGGTTCCATTCCCTGAAATAACGCAGACCAGCTCGATTTCAGGGTGGTAATGATATTCCCATTTGAATTCTGAGATCGGCGAATTGTTGTGCAGAGTACGGAAGGAACTCTTTTCATCCGGAATTATTCTTTCAAAACTGACTTTCATCTAAATTAATCGTATTTATCCAATAAAAATACTAATTATATTAATATAGTTCAAATATTGATTTATTGTGTTAAATTAATGTTAAGCGAAATGCTTCTATCTTAGCCGACAAGAAATGATCTCCATGAAAAATTTCAACATTAAAGCTGTATTGTTTTTAAATTATTTCGTTTTCGCAATTCTTCTGAATTCTGTGGGAACCGTTATTTTGCAGGTACAGCAAAACTTCGGAATCTCGAAATCTTCAGCAAGTGTGCTGGAAGGTTTTAAAGATCTGCCGATTGCCATATGTTCTTTTATTCTGGCATCATTTTTACCCAAAATAGGAATCAAGAATTCAATGCTGATTGCTCTTTTTCTGGTAAGCTGTATGTGTTTTGTAATGCCTTTTGCCAATGATTTCTGGTTTTTCAAATTATTGTTTACTATTGTAGGAGTTTCATTTGCCCTTATAAAGATTTCCGTTTTTACCTCAATTGGTCTGGTAACCAGTACAGATAAGGAACATTCGAGTTTCATGGGCTTTCTGGAAGGGTTTTTTATGATTGGTGTATTGGCCGGAAACGTACTTTTCAGTCTGTTTATTGATGATCACAATCCGAAATCTACCCAATGGCTCAATGTATACTGGGTCTTGGGAGCTGTTTCTGCATTATCATTTTTATTCTTATTCTTTTCAAAATTAAATGAAAAGGAAGCCAGAAGCGAGAAAACTGATTTGCTGGGAGATTTAAAAAACAGCATCAGTTTATTCAGTTACAAAAAAGTATTGTTTTTCCTTTTATGCGCCTTCCTGTTTGTCTTAGTAGAACAGAGTTTCCAGACTTGGACGCCTACTTTTTATAAAGAAATTTTAAAGCTTCCCACTTCTATGAGCATTCAGGCCGGAGCAGTTTTGGCCGGAGCTTTTGCACTGGGAAGGTTCTTATCAGGCTATTTTTCAAAGAAATTCAGCTGGATCTATGTGGTTTCTTTCTGTGTGATTGGTTTTGCATTAAGTATTGTCCTAGTTCTGCCTTTAACGCACAATATCCAGATCGATGCAGGAACAGGTTGGTTTAATGCTCCACTTGTTGTGTATTTGTTTCCACTAATGGGAGGTTTGCTGGCACCGATTTATCCAAGCATCAATTCTGTGATTCTGGCATCCATTCCAAAATATTTGCACAGTGCAATGTCCGGGCTTATCGTGGTTTTTTCTGCGATCGGAGGAACAATAGGTTCCATGATTACCGGCTTTGTTTTTCAGGAATTCAGTGGACAACAGGCATTTTATCTTTCACTGATCCCGCTTTCACTACTGATCATTTCAGCTATTTTCATGAATAAATTAAAAATAAATCCTAAGAAATCATAATGAATAAACAGCTTTACATCAATGAAATTCAGGCTCTTTTTGATGAGGTACAGAGAGCGCAGATCTTTGGAGACCAAAAGATGATGACCGATGCCGTTCCCTTGTTTCCTGTTTCGGAAATCAATGCAGAATATGAAAAAGAGAAAAGGAATGAAGGATTTGATCTGAAAAATTTTGTAATGGCCAATTTTGATTTTCTGGGAGCAAAAATTTTAATACAAAGAGAAGATCATCTGCCGATTGAGCAGCATATTGAAAAACTTTGGGATGAACTGACCCGTACGGCGTATGAAGAAAAAGGAACATTATTAAAGCTTCCGAAGCCGTATGTTGTCCCGGGAGGCCGTTTCAATGAATTTTTCTATTGGGACAGCTATTTTATTATGCTTGGACTTCAGGTTTCCGGAAGAACAGAAATGATGGAAAACATTATAGAGAACTGTTCTTATCTGATTCAAAATGTTGGATTTGTTCCCAATGCAAGCAGAACACACTTTCTTAGCCGTTCCCAGCCACCCTATTTTTCGCTGATGCTGGATCTGCTTTTTGAAACCACGGATGATGAAAATATTTACATTCAATATCATGATACTTTAGAGAAAGAATATACTTTCTGGATGAATGGAGAAGAAGGGCTGGGGAATGATTCAAATGTGAAAAGAGTTGCAAAAACTAAAGACGGAGATATTCTGAACCGTTATTATGATACTGAAAATACACCGCGCCCTGAAAGCTACCTGATCGATATTGAAGACAGCGAAAATGGGGATGATGAATTTTACAGAAATATAAGAAGTGCCTGTGAATCCGGCTGGGATTTTTCCAGCAGATGGTTTGCAGACGGAGAACATATACAGACGATAGAAACTCTGAGCCTTGCGGAAGTGGATCTGAACAGCCTTTTATGGCATTTGGAAAAAACACTTGCAAAATCTTCAGCGCTTCAGGAACTGACAGAGAAAGAGAATTATTTTACTCAAAGAGCAGCAAGACGCAGACAGATAATCAACACTTACTTTTGGGATGAAAACACTGAATGTTATAAAGATTATCACTTAAAAAAACACAAAAACACACCGTCTGAACATATTGCTGCTCTTTACCCTTTATTCCTCGGATTGGCAGATAAAGAACAGGCAGAATCCGTTGCTAAACATATTGCAGAAAAGTTTCTTTATCAAGGGGGACTTGTTACTACCACAAAAAATAGCGGGCAGCAGTGGGATCTTCCGAATGCATGGGCTCCTTATCAGTGGTTGGGTTTTAAAGCAATGAAGAATTATGGATATGATGAACTGGCTGAGGAAATAAAAAATAACTGGTGCAAAAATGTAGAAAGAGTATATAAGAACACCGGAAAATTAATGGAAAAATACAATGCGGTAGACACTGAAACAATTGCGGGAGGCGGAGAATATCCGAATCAGGACGGATTCGGGTGGACAAATGGGGTCTATCTCAAATTAAAACAAAACTAACTATATAAAAATCATGCTATGAAAAAAAGATCGATATTTTTAATGGCTGCCACCGCAACGCTTTACTTTAACAATGCGTATGCGCAGGAAACTCCACAGGATACTATCAAAACATCCTCAATAGACCAGATTGTTATTACCGGGAACTCCGGCCCGAAAAAGAAAATAGAATCAAGTACGGCTATTTCCACGTTTACGGCCAAAGAGATCCAGAAACAAAACCCGATCAGTGCGGCTGCACTTTTGCAGAGAGTTCCGGGATTTGCTGTGGAAACTTCAGGAGGTGAAGTGGGAAATAACCTTTTCGCAAGAGGTATTCCTTCTGCGGGAGCGTATGAATTCGTACAGGTTCAGGAAGACGGACTTCCGGTTTTTGAAGACGGAGCGCTTCAGTTTGCCAATGCAGATAATTTTTTCCGTGTAGATAATTCGGTAAGCCGTCTGGAAGCTCTGAGAGGAGGTTCAGGTTCCATTTATGCCAATAATTCCCCGGGAGGTCTTATCAACTTTATTACAAAAGAAGGAAGCAACGATTTTAAAGGAACTGCCAAACTGGAAACCAGCACCTATGGCTTGATGCGTACCGATATTAATGTAGGTGGTGCCCTGGTTCAGGATAAGCTTTTCTTTAACGTTGGCGGATTCTACAGAACTGATGATGGAATCAGAAAGACTGGTTTTAAAGCCAATAATGGCGGACAGATCAGAATGAATCTGAAATATGTTTTTGATAAAGGCTATGCTAAAGTGTATTATAAAAAACTGGATGACAGGAATACATTCTATCTTCCGATCCCTTTACTTCAGGACGGAAATGACCTGAAAGAATTCCCCGGTTTTGATGCAAACTACGGAACCTACAGCTACCGGGCGATCAGCCAGCTGAATATTCCACAGGCTGGCGGAGGATTTTTTAAAAGAAACCTTGAAAACGGAATTCATCCTAAGGTAGATGTAGTAGGTGCAGAATTTAAATATGATCTTGGCCATAATTTCACAGTTCTGAATAAGACAAGATACACCAATATCAATATGGAGTATACGGGAATGTTCCCGGCCGGAGCTCCAGTGGCTGCTAATAAGTTTGCCCATGACAATTATGATAAGTATCAGGACACAGATAATAATCCTGCAACGCCCCCGGTACTTGTTCATGCTATAGCACCTCAATATTCATTAGTAAGCAACGGCGCTATTGTAAATCCGGGTGACGTACAAAAATTAGGGTTCTGGGCCATTGATAAAGAGATGAATAATTTTGTGAATGACTTTCAGTTGAATTATAAATTTGATAAAGGAAGTGTGACCGCAGGTTTTTATAAATCAAACTGGAAATCCCATCAGAACTGGAACTGGAGTAATATTTTAACAACAGCGACAGACAGACCGCAACTTTTAAATTTGGTTGATACCTCTCTTAATCCTTCAGATACAGGATACTCTAAAACATATAATGGTGTTACCAATATGTCCTTCCTGATCAGGGATTCACAGATCCAGGGAAGCCTGAATGACGTTTATTTAAATGTTGATTATAATGTAACAGATGCTTTAAGCCTGAATGGAGGAATGCGTTACAGCCGTGATTTCTATAAAGGATATGGAGTCAATACAACAACGGCCAACCTTGATAATTCAGGTTTGACGACTGATGGTACACACAGTTTTGCTACCACGACTGCAGATGATAATATGGCGGTGCTGGGTAATAAATATAACTATTGGTATTATGATATCAACAAAGTGTCTTATACATTGGCAGCGAATTATAAGATCAATAGAGAAAATGCGGTATATGCACGTTTCTCTCACGGGTTCAGATCTCCAAATGAAGAAGCCTACTATAATAATATGTCAGACCTGAGCGCAATCAAAGCGGTGGATACCAATCAGCTCGAAGTGGGTTACAAATATTATTCCCGTACTTTCGATATCGGAATTATTCCTTTTTATTCTACACTTAAAAACCTTTCATTCACCGATGTATTTTCAGACGGAACCTCAGAAAATAAATTTGCTAATACTACCAATTTCGGGGTAGAGATTGAAGGATATACAAGATTGTTCAACAATGTTCTGGAAGTGACCTTTAACGGAACGATCCAGAATCCGAAATACAAAGATTTTACCGGAAAAAATGCGGACGGAACTCCTTTTGATTATGATGGAAATACAGTAAGAAGAATGCCTAAATTCTACTTTAATATTTCTCCGGCAGTGAACATTACAAAAGAATGGAGGGCTTATGTAAGCATGAATTATTATGGAAAACGTTTCCAGAACGAAGGAAATACAGATGATAATATTTTGCCTTCATTCTCTGAAGTAGGGGCGGGAATGTCTTACCAGTTAGGAAAAATACGTTTTGCAGTAGATGGAACCAACATCTTCAATACCATAGGAATTACAGAAGGAGATCCAAGATCCCAGACTACAGCAGGAACGAATATCAGAATGGCTAGACCTATCATGGGAGCAGCCGCAAGAGCTTCTATCACCCTAGACTTTTAAACTTATATTTTCTTCATAAAAAAACCGTCAGGATCTTTTCTGACGGTTTTGATTTTTTGTGTGGGGAGATGTCAGATACTAGAATCAGACTGAGATTAGAAAATGTCAATGGTGAATTTTGCTTTGCAAGTGAAAAGTTAATTTAATAACTCATAAAGTTTCGGGATGTGGATTTCGTGATTTGAGGCGCAGGGTTTTCAGGTTTCGAACTAGCAACCTGCAGCTCTCCAACTCGAAAAATCCGCACCACGTATCCCGTATCTCGAAACTACTTGAAAAACGGATTATACTGCTTCTCAAAACCAATAGACGTTGGATTACCATGACCTGAGAAAACCTGTGTTTCGTCATCAAGAATAAATAATTTGTTGGTAATACCGCTGATGAGCTGCTCGTGATTTCCTTTGTAAAGATCGGTTCTTCCGATGCTTCCTTCAAAAAGCACATCTCCTGAAATCATAAATTTCTGATCTTCATTATGGTAAACTACACTTCCCGGAGAGTGTCCCGGAACGTGATAGATTTTAAATTTTTCTCCACCCAGGTCAAGTTCTTCACCTTCATTCACGTAGACTGTTTCTACTTTTACCGGATCAACAGAAAACCCAAATCTCATTCCGCTTGCCTGAAGCATATCCAGAACCTCCTGATCGTCCTGATGCATATAGACAGGAATTTTAAAAGTGTCAAAAGCCCACTGAAGACCAAGTACGTGGTCAATATGAGCGTGCGTTAAAAGAATCTTTTCAATCTTTAAGTCGTTTTCAGAAATAAAGCTTTCGATCGCTTTGGTTTCCTGCTCATTCATATTTCCCGGATCAATCAGCCAGGCGTTTTTATTTTCGTTGTAAAGAATATAAGTGTTTTCACTGGCAAAATTGAATACGAAGCCTTGAATCTGAAGCATAACTGATATTTTTTATTTCAAAAATACGATATTATTAAGAAAATCCCGATTTTTCGTTATCTTCGTCATAATGAAAACTTTGCGCATACTTTTACTCTCTTTGGGCGGATTGGTCTTTGGACAGAATATCCAGAGCATCCAGCTTTTTAATCCACAGACAAACGATGAAACACCTGTCATCAAATTCGGTGAGCAGCTGGTTTTAAGCTTCGATGACCTTACCAATGCCAGCGAGATTTACAGATATACAATAAAGCATTACGACAGAAACTGGAATGACGATAATCTGTTTTTTACAGAAATCGCCAACGGAAGTTTAAACGGGCTTTTGGATCAGTTCCAATATTCTTTTAATACCATTCAGGCTTATACCCACTATAAGCTCACTTTTCCGAATGATAAAATACAGCCGAAGATCTCAGGAAATTTTGAACTGATCGTTTATAAGGATTCTGCTGATAAGCCCCTTTTCAAAAGACGTTTTTATCTGGTGGAAGATGCCGCAACTGTAGCTTTAAATATTTCAAGGATCGCAGATGCCAAAAACCCGAATGTCAACCAAAGAGTAGAGGTGAAAGCTACTTCAAAAGCAGGGGATCTATCTTCCAATGTAAATTCAATGACGTTGAATGTGATGCAAAACAATAATCCTAACGTTGTTGTCAATAACCTGAAACCGAGTGCTACTTTAGGTAATCAGCTGCTTTTTCAACAGATGAATTTAACGTTTCCCGGAAATAATGAATTCTATTATTTCGATAACAAGAATATGAATATGGCTGCTGATATGGTAAGAGCCACAGAATTAAAAGATGGAGTCAACCAAACCTACCTGCACCCGGTATGGGCTTTTCCTTTAAATTATCAATACCAGCCTGATGTAAACGGAGCGTGGTATTACAGAAGAAATGACTTAGGACTGGAAAGGAATGCGGAAAGAGAAGCGGATTATTCATGGGTATATTTTTCTCTGGATTCTGACCCTGTAGATAAGGAGCTCTATGTGCTGGGAGGTTTTAATAATTTTAAACCGAGCAAAGAAAACCAGATGCAGTATGATACCGCCAATAAAAAATATGTAGCCAAAATATTTCTGAAACAAGGTTTCTACAACTATGTTCTCGCTACAAAAGAAAGTGATGGATCACTGAACTTTGGAGAAGTGAATGGTAACTTCTGGCAGACGGAAAACCTTTATCAGGCATTTTTATATTATGCACCTTTCGGACGTAATTATGATGGCCTGATGGGATATGGTGAGTTCCGAACTCCTATTGGGAAATAAAAATGATAGATGTCAGTTTCTATATGACCGCGAATATAAAATAGTCCTGAAAAATGGACTGATATTATTTGATCTCCTTAAAGATTGCAGTAATAAATAAGCTCTGTTCATCTTCAAAAATATAATGAATGTGAACGGGAAAGTTTTGCATGCTCATTTGTTGAGGTTCTGTTTCCGGATTTTCAGAATTTTCTATAATTTGTTGGATTGATTCTTTAAGATCTTCCAGAAAATAAGCTCCTTTATGTTCTTTTTCTGCATTGAAAACTCTCATAAGAAGTCTTATATCATTCTTTGCAATAGAGGACAAAAATACTTTCATCAGGCAAAATTCTTTTCAAGCTCAGAAATATTTTCATAAAAATCAAGTTTAGTCTTCGGATTCTCGCTGTGAAACTGAATTCTGTATAAAACTTCATCCGTCTGAAACTGAGGAACAGGAAATTTATTCTGCATTTCTAACTTTTCTACCATTCTTGCCAAAGTTTGAAGCAATTCAGGAGTGAAACTTTCAATCTTGTGTTTTAAAATTTCGGCAGTTGCATTCATCATTTTTTAATTTTTAAGATTAATGATGTTATTTTTATGGGGTAAAGTTAATAAAAATATTTAAAATTTGTATTTTTATTTGAAAATAATAGGGGTGTTATTTTAATTATTGCATATTTTTTATTTACAGTTAAATAAATTGGGGGGGTAATGTGAATAACTGAAGAATTAAAAAATACAGTGTCAACCAGATTTATTTCCACTCAATGGCATTTCTTTAAATTATACCGGTCTATAGCTATATTCTCACTATAAATGAATTAATCATTAAATTTTGTGAAAAGTGAACGGTATTTCTGACAACTGAAAAACTGTATCAGGCACTTTTTGAATGTAATTATGATAGTTTTGATGGGGGTAAAGCGAGTTCAGAACCTCTATTAGGAGATCAATTAATATAAACCAGCAGCTTTTCTTCATAAAAATTTAACAAAATTGCAGTTATCAGCTGCAAAATACTCAATAAGAAAACTGTTTCATAAGAGATAGTTTTTTTAAAAAACTTGATGAATAAAGAAAAGAATGATTTTTAAGGGACTATCATGTTATGCTTTGCATATTGAAAAAAATATTTCATAAAATATTGAATTATGTAAAAATTATTAGTCTATAGTTTTTGTAGAATTTAAAATATTTTCAATTATTTGTAATGTTTTTAAAAATATTTTAAATTTAAAACATTTGTTCTATTTATTTTTTGAATTTTATTCATTGGTTTCGTTGTTTTATTGTCAAAAAAATATAAATTCGTTTCACATTAAACAAAAATCTTTATGAAAACGAAATTTATTTTCGCAGTAAGCATTGCTGCCTCCGCCTTTGTTTTTGGGCAAGAAAATCCATCAAAATTAATTTCCGGTAAAAACGGACTTCATGCAGAACTTATCAGATTCGATAAAAATGGTCCTGATTTTCAGGGAAAACCTGTTTTATTTGATGAAACCTCTAAGAGAGTTTCGCAAGGGCAGGGTTTAAGATTAGGTTCAGAAAAAGATGCGCTTGGTTTTGAAACTCACAGATTCCAGCAGACCATCAACGGTATTCCTGTAGAATACGGGATGATGGCTGTACAGACCAAAGGAGGAAAAGTTGTAGGTGAAACCGGGAAATGGATTCTTAAAGAACCTGCAGCTGCGGAAAAGAAAGCGGGTATTTCTGAAAGTAATGCATTGCAGATTGCTCTGGCTTTTGTAGGGGCAGACTCTTATAAATGGCAGAACAAAGAAGAAGAAGAATTTATTAAAAACGAATCTAAAAATGCCAATGCAACATTTACTCCAAAGGGTGAATTGGTATACTATTCAGAGCCTTCCGACGAAAAGATAGCTGATCTGAAGCTTGCTTACAAATTTGATATTTATGCGGAAAAGCCATTAAGCAGACAATATGTTTTTGTAGATGCTAAAAACGGGGAAGTTTTGGGAACCAATGCATTAATTCACGAAACCAATGCTCCTGGAACCGCTACAACGGTTTATAGTGGAAACAGGTCTATTGTTGCTGATGCATACAACGGAAGTTACAGATTAAGAGAAGCAGGAAGAAATGGCGGAACAGCTGTAGAAACATACAATCTGAAAAAAGGAACCAACTATTCTTCTGCAGTGGACTTTACAGATACTGATAACAATTGGAACAATGTAAATACCAATAAAGATCAGTATGCTACTGATGCCCACTGGGGAGCTGAAATGACTCTGGATTATTATTATGCCAAGTTTGGAAGAAAAAGTATAGACAATAATAATTTTGCTATAAAATCTTACGTACATTATTCAACCAATTATTTTAATGCTTTTTGGGATGGTTCCAGAATGACTTATGGAGATGGAAGTTCAACAAATGGGAACAAGCCGCTAACGGCATTAGATGTCTGCGGTCATGAGATTACCCACGGCATGACTTCAAAAACAGCCAATCTTGCTTATCAAAGAGAATCAGGAGCGTTAAATGAAGGCTTTTCTGATGTTTTTGGGAACAGTATAGAGCTTTGGGCCAGACCAACACAGGCAAGCTGGAAACTGGGTGAAGACTTCAGTTATGTGATCAGAGATATGGCCAATCCTAACGCTTATCAACAGCCTGATACTTATAAAGGAACTTATTGGAAAGATGCAAGCAGTACTTGTACTCCTCAAGGAAACCCTAATCTGCCGGGATATAATGACAGCTGCTGGGTGCATACCAATTCAGGAGTTCTGAATTTCTGGTACTATTTACTGGTAACCGGAGGATCTGGAACTAATGATAAAGGATTTGCTTATAATGTTACAGGAATAGGATTAGATAAGGCAGCCGCAATTGCTTACAGAACGCTAACAACCTATCTTATTTCTTCATCTACATATGCTAATGCTAGAACTTATTCACTTCAGGCAGCAGCAGATTTATATGGAGCCGGAAGTAATGAAGTAACTCAGGTTACCAATGCATGGAATGCAGTAGGTGTAGGAGGAGGAACTTCTGCGGCAGGAAAAATAGCAGCGCCGGGTACTTCCCTTTACACAATCAGTCCAAATCCCGCAACTGACAAATTTACTGTTGAGTTTGAAGGAAAAGAAGGAAACGGAATTGTTGAATTAGTAAGTCTTACAGGGAAAAAAGAAATTTCTGAAAAGATCAAAGTTACTACTGGTACAAATAAAGTAAACATTCAGCTTCCGTCTAATATTCTTTCCGGAGTATATATCGTAACGGTTAACGGACAGAAAGCAGGAAACCTTATCAAAAAATAAGCTTTAATATATTTTCAAAAAAAGGGGTCACAAAGTAAATTTTGTGACCCTTTTGTTTTTATGTATTGATGAAATATTATACTAAGTAAAAATCATTCAGTTTTTCTTCGCAAAGTATCTTC
The DNA here is from genome assembly GCF_030816115.1 of Chryseobacterium sp. W4I1. Taxonomy (NCBI): domain Bacteria; kingdom Pseudomonadati; phylum Bacteroidota; class Flavobacteriia; order Flavobacteriales; family Weeksellaceae; genus Chryseobacterium; species Chryseobacterium sp. W4I1. Next base: position 3,074,727 of record NZ_JAUSXQ010000001.1, on the reverse strand, counting down.
ACTACATCTATCCAGCGGTCTTCGTCATTCAGACATGGGATATAATGGAAATTTTCTCCGCCTCCATGCAAAAACTGTTCTTTTCCTTCGACTGAAATTTCTTCCAGTGTTTCCAAACAATCTGAAACGAAGGCAGGGCAAACAATAGCCAGATTTTTCACTCCTTTTTTGCCTATACTTTCAAGAGTTTCATCTGTATAAGGTTCCATCCATTTATCTTTACCTAATCTTGACTGAAACGTAACCATTACTTTTTCCTTGGGTAATCCCAATTTTTTAATGACAGAATTAGTCACATCAAAACATTGATGGCGGTAGCAGAACTGGTGACTAGGATTATTTTCACGCGAACAGCAATCGTTTAAATTACATGTTTTCGTAGGATCAGTCTTGTAAATATGTCTTTCGGGAACTCCGTGATAAGAGAACTGTAAGGCATCAAAATTTTCAGGAAGCTTTTCCCTGATGCTTTCTGCCAGGCAGTTAATATAAATATCTCTGTTATAGAAAGGCTGTATATAATTGATCTTTACCTTTGGAAACTTCTTTTTACGTACCTCCTCTGCTTTTTCAATCACCGTTTCAGTAGTGCTCATCGCATATTGCGGGTACAGTGGGAAAAGTACGATCTCAGAAACTCCCTGATCAACCAGTTTTTGAATTCCCGCTTCAATGCTCGGCTGGGCATATCTCATTCCGATTTCCACAGGAACATCAACTATTTTTTGAAGTTTTTTCCGGATCTTTTCTGTGATAACAATTAAAGGAGAGCCTTCATCTGTCCAGACTGTTTTATAGGCTTCAGCAGATTTTGCAGGTCTTGTTTTAAGGATAATTCCCTGAACTAAAAGTGCACGGAAGATCCAGCGGTAATCAATTACCTTTTCATCCATCAAAAATTCGTCAAGATATTCCTTTACATCATTTACCTCGGTAGATCTTGGAGAACCAAGATTGACCAGTAAAATTCCTTTATTATCCAATATTTTTAATTTTAATTATAGAACAGTTTTTTTGAAATCTGTTACCAGTTCTGATACGTTTGCAAAGGTATCACTTTCAACCTGTTTGTCATCGTTAAATTTCCCCTTTATTCCTTTTATTAGCAGCTGGTGACGGTCTTCTGTTTTTGCTCCAAGAGTTTTTAATATCAATATCAATTCTTCATGACCTTTCTCTCCGCTGGCAGATGCTGTAATCACAGCAGCCGGCTTATCAGAAAAAACAGTGGTAGAAACACACCATTCCAATAAGTTTTTTAACCTTGCAGGAATACTGAAAATATATTCCGGTGTACAAAATAAAATACCTGCAGAATGATTGATAGCTTCCCTGATCTTTACAACTTCAGCCGGTGTATCAACATCTGTTACAGAGGTGTCAAAATGCGGAAGAACAGAAAGATCATCATATATTTGAAAGTCAGTATCCGGATGTTTTTCCAGTACCTGTTCTATTAATTGCTGATTGCTGGAATTTTTAGAGGCACTCCCGATAATTACGATGATCTTCTTTCTGGGCATTGGTTCTGTTGGTTATCCGTTGACAGCTTCTACTCGTTCTACTAAATCCGGAACGAACTGTTTTAAGATATTTTCAATTCCGTTTTTCAAAGTGGCCGTAGAGCTTGGACATCCTGAACAGGCTCCTTGTAAAAGCATTTTGGCAGTTTTATTCTCCTGATCATATTCCATCAATGAAATTTTTCCACCGTCATTTTCTACGGCAGGAGCTACATATTCATTTAAAATATCTGAAATTTTCTGCTCATCGTCTGTATATTCTCTGTTGATAATCTTTTCAACAGGATTTTCATGTTTCTGAGGCTCAAGATTTGAAATTACACCTCCATTCTGAAGATATTCTGCAATGAATCCGCGTACGGCCATCATTACCTGATGCCATTCCACAGAGTCATCTCTGGTTACGGCAACAAAATTGTCAGAAATAAAAATTTCTTTTGCAAAATCAAATTCCTTCAAAATAGCTTGTGCCAAAGGAACGCCCTCTGCTTGATCCCTGGATTTCACTTCCACAAAACCTTCTAAAAGGAGCTTGCTGGAAACAAACTTCATGGCATTAGGATTGGGAGTCATCTCCGCATAGATCTGATACATTTCCTTCTTTTTTTGAAGATAAATTCTAGGATTAGCCAATAATTCATCTTCAATGATATTCTTCAGGTTTTCAGCTACATGTTCCCATTCTACAGTATCCTGTTTCGCTACCGCTACAAAATTGGCAGTAATAAAAATTCTTTCTACAAAAGGATAATTGAAAAGTTCCTGAGCTAAAGGAATTTCTGAAATATCTGAAGTTCTGTCCAACTCCAAAGATCCCGGAATCAGGTTATAATCCGTGACAAATTTCATCACTTTCGGGTTTTCGGTTGGTTCTATAAATATCGTACGCATTTTTTCGTTAAATTTGAGATACAAAAATACGCAATTAGAAATTAGAAGTTATAGAATAGAAATTAGATTTTTGCTATCATAGTCATTTAAAATTAAAAGTCAGAGATGAAAGCTAAGACTTAGAAGCAGGAGTTAAAAAATATTATTTCGAATTAACTTATTTTCAAATCATCAAATTAAAATTATGGCAATTGTAAAAGCGCTTTTAGGAAAAGTACCTCAGATAGGGGAAGGCACATTTTTGGCAGAAACGGCAACTATTATTGGCGACGTTACCATGGGTAAGAATTGTAGTATCTGGTATAATGCAGTAATCAGAGGAGATGTACATTACATCAAAATGGGCGACAAAGTAAATGTTCAGGATAATGCTATGCTGCATTGTACTTATCAGAAGCATCCTTTAAATATCGGAAATAATGTGTCAATAGGCCACAATGCAATCGTTCACGGGTGCACCATTCAAGATAATGTTTTAATTGGAATGGGAGCTATTGTGATGGATGACTGTCTGGTTGAGGAGAATTCTATCGTAGGAGCAGGTTCAGTGGTTACCCAGGGAACCCACATCAAGTCAGGAGAAGTTTGGGGTGGAGTTCCGGCAAAAAAAATTAAAGATATTTCTGCCCAGTTATTAGAAGGAGAAGTAAACAGGATCGCAGATAATTATGTAAAATATTCTTCGTGGTATAAAGAAAACCTGGAAGTGGGAAGTTAGTTTTGAGTTGGAGAGTTGGGGAGCATTTGAATAAGAGAGCGGCTGTTTTTTTATGAGTTACTGAATTAATGTAAATCTTTTTTCGCTCTTGCCTGATGTCGGACATCTGATATCTAAAATCCTTTTCCCAAAACCACTAATACATCATACTTTTTTACATTTTACAAAAAAGGAAAACAAAAGCTCCATCATTACTGATAGAGCTTTCTTTAAATCCTTAGTATAAACTCCTGAGTGAGTTTTTGTTGATTATTCAACAGAATATATAACCTTTGCTTTGATTTTTATTTTACTGCTCAGCTGCTATCAGCTGTACTTTACCATTGATACACTTAATGGATTTTGGGGGCATGATCATCATACAGTCAGAGACGATATTGTATTTTTCATTGAACGCTTTTACCTTATCCGTATACTGATTGATTCTTGGCAGAATTGTATTTTCTATCTTTTTAGGATAGGCGATATATTGCTGAGGTCCTCCACAAGCTTTGGCTCCCATTGGAGCAAATGCCCATTCTGAGGCATCCGTACATTTTTCTGAAGCTTCAGATTCTATAGATGCTTTCAGTTTATCCAGTTGTGCCTGTTCATATTTCTGGCTGTCTTCATCAGCAGGTCTTTCCGAAATATCTTTAGGTAGATTGGTATTGATATTCTTGGATGTATTGCATGAAACTAAGGTAAATGTAGTGCATAATGCTAATAGTAGAGGATATATGAAACTTTTTTTCATTATAAATTTCTTTTCTGTTAAAGAATTTTCAAAAGTTATGCCAAGGTAAGAAAATCAAATTCATTTCCGTAATTTTGAAGCGTGAACAATCATTTTTTTGACTTAATAGAGCATACCAACAGAAGTGTTTTTCTTACAGGAAAAGCCGGAACCGGAAAAACGACCTTCCTTAATGACTTTGTAAAGAAGACCAGGAAGAAGTATATCGTAGTAGCGCCCACTGGAATTGCAGCGATCAATGCCGGTGGTGTAACCATCCATTCCATGTTTGGGCTGCCATTAAGAACTTTTTTACCGACTACTGACCGTATTGATGGAAGCTTGGCGAATAATATTGCCGACCTGATGCCTCATTTCAAATACCGAAAGGATAAACTTAAACTTTTAAGGGAAGTGGAGGTTCTTATTATTGATGAGGTTTCCATGCTCAGAGCGGATGTTCTCGATATGATGGATTTCTCTCTGAGGTTCATCAGAAGGAACAATCAGCGGTTCGGTGGCGTGCAGATGCTGTTCATTGGAGATCTTTATCAGCTTCCTCCGGTGGTGAGGGATGAGCATATTTTAAAGATCTGCTATCAGTCGCCTTTCTTTTTCGACAGCCATGCAGTGAAAGATATTCCGCTTCTGACTATTGAGCTAACGAAAGTTTACCGACAGTCGGATGAAAAATTTCTGGATATTCTGAATGCAATTCGTGATGGCGATGTGGCCAATATCAATTTTGATGTTCTTAATGAAAGGTATGATCCTGATTTTAAGGCGGGAACTGAATCTTACGTTTATTTGTGTTCACACAACAGAATGGCTGATGAGATCAACCAGGAAAAGCTGGCAGAAATTGATCTGACGGTGAAAACCTATGAAGCCAAACTTTTTGGAGATTTCAAGGAAAACCAGTTTCCCAACGAGCAGTTTTTAGAATTAAAAGTCGGGGCTCAGGTGATGTTCATCAGAAATGATATCACCGGGGAAAAAAAATATTTCAATGGAAAATTGGGTGAAATCACTTCACTTGATGATAACGAGATCAAAGTGGTTCTCGATGGAAGTGAAAGAGAAATTGTCGTAAAAAGAGAAGTTTGGGAACAGAAAAAATATTTCCTGGACACTGAAAAAAATATCAAAGAAGAAGTTCTGGGAAGCTTCGAACAGTTCCCGATCAAATTGGCGTGGGCCGTTACCATTCACAAAAGTCAGGGATTAACGTTTGATAATGTAATTATTGATGCCGGAAAAAGCTTTACGGCGGGACAGGTTTATGTAGCTTTGTCGAGATGCCGAACATTGGAAGGTATTGTTTTAAAATCCAAAATTACACCTGAAGTTATTTTTAAGGACAACAGGATTCTGCAGTTCCAGGGAAATACTTTTGCGAATGATAATGTAGAAGCTATTCTGAACCGTGAAAAATATGACTACAGCATCAAAAAAGTGCTCCGTACCGTCAATTGCTTGTGGTTCCTAAACGAGGTAGAAGAATGGAATAAGCTTTCCATCACCACAAAAAGTATAGATCATGTAAAAACCAACCAGCTTTATCTTCAGCTGAAACATGAAATTGTCAATCTTGGAAAGATCTTTGAAAAGCTGGAAAGAGTCATTTCTCAGAAGGTGAATAACTTCATCGAGAATAAAGAAGAATGGTCTGAGATTGAAAGTAAAACCAAAGGGGCGGTTAATTTTTTCTTTACAGAAATCAAGGATAAAGTTTTTAATCCATTGAAAGAATTTTATGCTGAAATAAAAGGAACAAAAGGTCTAAAGCAGTACAATGAAGTATTCAGAGACTGGTTGGAAGATACAGAAGAATATCTGAACAGCCTGAAAGAAGTTCATCTGCTGGAAACGAAACTTTTAGATGAAAAAAATGATAAAGAAATTAATTTAAAGATTGCAAAAGTTCCTTCCCAGGTTCTGACCTTCCAGTTGTTTGAGCAGGGAAAAACCATTGGTGAGATCGCTATGGAAAGAGGTCTGGTAAAAGAAACCGTAATCGGTCATCTGGCGAAATTTGCTGAGCAGGGATTGCTGGATATTTCAAGAGTCATCACTTCAGATAAAATCAAAGCCTTTGAAAATGAATTCTACAAAAATCCTCATGAAACCTTAACGGAATGGAAGAATGCTTTACCGAATGATTTTGAATTTAATGAGATCAGGATTTTGATCAATCATTATACTTTTAAGAAGGAGAAAGGAAAATAATTATAATAAGATTATTTCTTTTTCCCTTTAATAAAGCAATTCTTCGAATTTGAATTTAATAATTAAACATGAGAATTTATTGCTTAGTTTTATAGATTATCTAAAAATTGAATTAGTTGTTCAATTGCATCAAATGTATCATTTATGAATACATTATCTATTTCAAATTCAGTATCTAAAGGTAAATTCAAGTTTGTTTTTTGATTAAAAGTTTCATCAACAAAACCCATATTGTGAATAGAAATATGTCTTACTTGGAAAGCTATTTTTATTTTTTCAAAAAACGATTCATTATTTAAATTTATTCCCTTTGGGATAAATATTTCTTTATTAACATCGTCAAGTAGTTGATAAAAATTTTTATTCATATTTGCATTTGTATCGTAATATTCTTCGATGAATTTTTTTAATAAGAACTCCACATCACTACATGCAGAAATAATTGTCAACATTTTTAATCTTGAATAATTTGTTCCCAATGAAATGGTGTAATCAAACCAATTGTTGATATTTTCAGGAATTCCTAAGCTAGTTTTTAGATCAGAAGGAAATATTCTGTTTTTATGGTCAATAGGAATCATGTCAGATGAATAGAAGACAGCATTTCTAGTGATATTATTAAAGATTGCATGCATTCCTTTTAGTATAGGATTGTTTAATGGATTCATATAATTAGTTTTTATTTTAAACAAATATATACAATTTCTTAAGTCGTAAATCAAAACTTTCCAATAGTTTTTGCCTGAACTAACCAATCTAACCTATCAATTACAAAAAGTAACTAATGCGATTTTATTGGTTTAAATTTGTTTGGTTTTTTGAGACCTAAAATTTAAAATATGAAAAATTTTGAAATATCGGTGCTGGATCTTGCTCCCGTAAAGCAGGGGAAAAGCATTCACGATACGTTTCAGGACAGTTTGTCTTTAGCGAACCATACTGAAAATTTAAATTATAAAAGATTCTGGCTGGCCGAGCATCACAATATGGAAAGTATTGCCAGCTCAGCGACTTCAGTTCTGATTGGTTTTATTGCCAACGGAACAAAAACAATCAGAGTAGGATCCGGAGGAATTATGCTTCCCAATCACAGTTCTCTGATCATCGCTGAACAGTTCGGAACCCTGGAATCCCTTTTTCCGGGAAGAATAGATCTTGGATTAGGAAGGGCTCCCGGAACTGACGGTCTTACGGCTCAGGCTCTTGGAAGAAATCCTGCGATCATCAACCAGCAGTTTCCAAGACAGATCTTAGAACTGCAGACTTATTTTTCAAAAGAAAATTCTGATGCTTTGGTTCGTGCCATTCCGGGTGAGGGTCTGGATATTCCGCTTTATATGTTGGGATCCAGTACAGACAGTGCCTGGCTGGCTGCAGAGCTTGGACTTCCTTATGCCTTTGCGGGACATTTCGCTCCGGAGCAGATGGAAATGGCTTTTAAGATTTACAGAGAACATTTTCAGCCATCAAAACAGCTGGATAAGCCTTACATTATGGCTTGTGTGAATGGGGTAGCTGCAGAAACTACCGAGGAAGCTCATAAAATATCCACGACTTTATTTCAGGCGTTTATCAATATTGTAAGAAATGACCGCAAACCTTTTGCCCCGCCGGTAGATGATATGGACGATATCTGGTCACCAATGGAAAAATCAATGGTGCTTCAGAAACTGAGATATACCTTCATTGGAGATCAGGCAGAAATTGAAGAAAAACTGAAAGATTTCCAGGAAAAATTCAATGTGGATGAATTAATTATCAATTCACATATCTACGATCATCAGAAAAGACTGAGATCTTATGAAATTTTCAGAGAGGCGGCAGACTCTTTATCCAAAGCCTAACAAACCATTCATATTAATTGGCAGATGCTTATTTTTATAAGTATCTTTGCACAAATAAAAAGTAAACATGTCTGATATTAAATTAAATACTATTCCAGAGGCTATTGAAGACCTTAAAAATGGTAAAATAATCATAGTAGTAGATGATGAAGACAGAGAAAACGAAGGAGATTTTCTTTGCGCTGCAGAATTGACAACGCCGGAAATTATCAATTTCATGGCATTTCACGGAAGAGGGCTGATCTGTATGCCGCTTCCTGAAAAAAGATGTGACGAGCTGGGTCTTGAAGTGATGGTAAGCAGAAGCAGTGACCCTAAGGAAACCGCTTTTACCGTATCTGTTGACCTTCTTGGTAACGGAACTTCTACAGGTATTTCTGCAGGAGACAGAGCAAAAACGATTTTAGCTTTAATGGATGAAAAATCCAAGCCGACCGACTTTATGAGACCGGGACACATTTTCCCGCTTCGTGCAAGAAAAGGAGGTGTTCTGAAAAGAGCCGGACATACTGAAGCAGCCATTGATCTGACAAATTTAGCGGGATTAAAAGAAGGTGGTGTGATCTGTGAGATTATGAATGATGATGGTACGATGTCTCGTCTTCCTGAACTTCACGCTTTCGCTCAGAAACATGATATGAAGATCGTGTCTATTGAGGATCTGATCCATTACCAGCTTAAAAAAGGAAACCTTATCGAAAGACTGGAAGAAAGAAAAGTAAAAACTGCTTATGGGGAGTTTGATTTTTATGCTTTCAGAGAAACTTCTAACGACCAGATCCATTTTGCTTTGACTAAAGGTGCATGGACGGTTGATGAGCCTGTTTTGGTGAGAGTTCAGTCTTCAGATTCCTATTTTGATGTACTGACAAGACTGAATAACGGGGAAAAGCCCTTATTGGAAAAAGTAACCAATATGGTGAATGAAGCAGGAAAAGGAGCCGTAATTTTCATCAATAACGTTTCAAATTCTGAAAATACACTGAGAAAACTTCAACAGTTCCTAAATTATCAGGACGGACAGGAGCAGCATCCTACATTAGCATACAATTACAGAGATTATGGGATCGGAACACAGATCCTGAAAAATCTGGGAATCAATAAATTCAAAGTGATCACACAGAATCCTAATATCAAGCCGCAGGTTGGCGGATATGATGTTGAGGTGACGGAACTGGTTCAGCTTTAATAATCAACTGTAAATGATCAGTAGTAGATTAATGCTATTGTGAATTTTATAATATTCAATTCAATAAAAAAGGTTTAGGATTTTTCTAAACCTTTTTTTAATTTTAGGGAATGACAGCTTCCCTTAAAGAACATATTTTAAAACATATTCAAATCTCTGATGAACACTTAGAAGAATTTTGTAATGCCTTTACCTTTCAAAAAATCATAAAAAAAGAATTTTTACTTAAAGAAGGGGAGCATTGTAAGTTTGAAGGCTTTGTGATCAATGGCTGTTTTAAGGTATATCATTCTGATCAGAAGGGAACAGAACAAATTTTATATTTCGCAATTGAAGATTGGTGGATCACTGATGTGGATAGTTTTACTACTTTAAAACCTTCACAGCTTAATATTCAAGCGTTGGAAAACAGCGAAGTGCTTCTTATTTCAAAAGCGGATAAAGAAGCATTATATCAGAAGATTCCTGAAATTGAAAAACTTTTCAGAATTATGTCTCAAAAAACACTGATTGCCCTGCAGCGAAGAATTATAGAGAATCTAAGTAAAACGGCAGATCAGCGCTATGTTGATTTTATTACGAAATATCCACAGATAGCAGGCCGCCTTACCAATATCCAGATTGGTGCTTATTTAGGAATAAGCCATGAGTTCGTGAGCAGAATTAGAAGAAAGATCGTTACGAAAAATTAGTTATTTCCATTTATTGACCTAGTTCAATGTTTTGAAGAGTCCCTTCTATGCATCTTTGCAGTACTCATTTTAAGTACAAAAGGCTTAAAGCATATTAATACTAATCACAACTTTATTATTAAAAAAAATGGAAGCACAACAAAAATTCAGAACAATCAAAGCAGATAACGGGTTTACTTACAGTATTTATAATGCTGATGAAAACAGCTTCGGCGTTGCATCGGTTCTTATATCAGGAAAAGGAGATGCTGTTTTAATCGATGCTCAGTTTACTTTGGCTGACGCAGAAAATGTAGCACAGGAAATTAAAAATTCCGGTAAAAAATTAACCACTATCTATGTTTCTCATGGTGATCCTGATTTTTATTTTGGATTACAGGTTTTCAAAAAATACTTTCCGGAAGTTACAGTTTATGCATCTCCTGCAACGGTAGAGCATATCCAAAAGACATCACAGAAAAAGCTGGAGGTTTGGGGCGGTAGACTTGGAAATGCCATTACCAATAATGTTGTTTTACCACAGGTTTTGATAGGTAATACTATTGAATTAGAAGGAGAAAAGCTTGAAGTTGTAGGATTGGAAGAGTTTCCTGCAAGAACTTTTGTCTGGATACCTGCTGCAAAAACAGTTCTAGGTGGAATCAATGTTTTTGGAACCGGTTTTCATCTTTGGACTGCAGATTCTCAAACCAGGGAATCCAGAAATGAATGGATCAAGATTTTAGATAGGATCGAATCTTTGCATCCTGAAATTGTAATTCCTGCCCATGCAAACTCTGATTCTGATTTTAATTTAAAAGCAGTAACGCACACTAAAAATTACCTTCAGTTTTATGAAGAGGCTTTGAAAACAAATAAAAGTTCTGAAGAATTAATCAAAGCATTAAAAGTAAAATACCCTGCTCTTACTTTTGAAACTGCCCTTCAGATAGGCGCAAAAGTGAATACAGGAGAAATGAAATGGTAAGAATAATCTTAAGCCTGATGATGCTCAGTATATTGTCAAGCTGTTTTAAAAAAAAGAAGGTATGACCAATCTGGAAATTATAAAAAGTACTTACGAGGGTAAAACTTCAGAAGAAAACGGGAGAAACTTAGCGAACTATGCGTCTGAAAGTATTTCCTGGACAGAAGCTGCCGGCTTTCCTTACGCAGGAACCTACATTGGATTAGATAATATTGCTAAAGGTGTTTTTAACAGACTAGCAGACGAATGGATCGATTATAAATTTGTTCCTGAAAACTATGTTGCTGATGGAAATACCGTAGTTGCTTATGGGACTTATAAGGGGACTTATAAAATCACGAATCAATATTTCGAAGCCAGAGCAGCCCATATCTGGAAATTAGAAAACGGAAAAATAATCAGCTTTGAACAGTTTGTAGACAGCCAGACTGTAAACAATGCGATGAAGTAATATTAAATAAATATGTTTTTCAAAAATGATAAAACTCAAGCTTTTGCTTGAGTTTTATTGTATTGTTGATTATTTAATTTCGCAGTCTGTAAAATCTTTAAAGCCATTGAGGAGATCCTTAATGCCCATCCTTTTCTTTCCTTCCAATTGAAGTTCTAAAGGTTCATAAATACCATCTTTAGTATAAATTTTAAAAGTGTTTTTTGAAATATCAAGTGTTCCAGGTGTTTTGTCATGATTGGAAACTTCATATTTACCAAGGAATATCTTCAAGGTCTTTTCTTCACTTCCAATTTTTAAAGTAGTAAAAGCTGCAGGATAAGGAGACATTCCTAAAACAAACTGATGCACTTCCTTTGAACTTTTAGTCCAGTCTATTTTAGTGTCTTCTTTGAAAATTTTATAAGCATTTTTAGGATGCTCTACTTTGGGCTGCGGTTTTTCCACAATAGAATTTTCTGCAAGGCCGTCAAGTGTTTTGACCACTAATTTTGATCCCATCTCCATTAACCGGTCATGAAGGCTTCCTGCATTTTCATCTGGTAAAATGGTCAGTTCCTCCTGCAGAAGAATATTTCCTTCGTCTATTTTTTCATTGATAAAAAATGTGGTGGCTCCGGTTTTTTCTTCACCGTTGATCACAGCATAATTAATAGGTGCTGCTCCTCTGTAATCAGGGAGAAGGGAAGCATGAAGGTTGAAAGTTCCCATTCTAGGCATTTCAAAAAGGACTTTGGGCATCATTCTGAAAGCAACTACCACAAAAACATCAGCATCAAGTTTTCTAAGATTCTCTAAAAATTCAGGATTTCTCAGTTTTTCCGGCTGGAAAACAGGAATATTATTTTCCGAAGCATATACTTTTACAGGGGACTGATTGATCTTCTGCCCACGGCCACTGGCTTTGTCTGCAACGGTTACTACGCCTACTACTTCATGACTGGACTGATGGATAGCCTCCAAAGAAGTTTTTGCAAATTCCGGGGTTCCTAAAAAAACAACTTTCAATGATTTCATAATGCAAAGATAAGGGTTTTTAGGGGTTGGGAGTAAGAGTGTTTGAGAGTTTTAGGATTTTAGAGAAGGTAAGATTTGAGTGAGAGCGTTTTAGATTGTATGAGTGTAAAACTCTTGATTTTAAAGTCTGGTATCTGATGTCTAAAATCTAAAATTCTACCATTGACGATTGGCTACAATTGCTCATTATTCAGCGCATACGTTCTGAAATTCAGCATTTTTACTTTTCCTGAATCTAAAAGAAAAATCAGATTTTCTAAAATATTGTTTTTAGAATGGTAGTTGAGCTGTACAGAAAGCTCTTCGATCGTTGATGATTTTTTTGCCAATAGATTAATAATCTGTTGGGAAATATTTTTTCCGAAAATCGACTGTTTATTCTTTTCACAAACTGAACACTGACCACAGTTTTTTGTATTCTTTTCCCCAAAGTAGGCGAGGACAAGTTTCATTTTACAGTAATCATTATTTTCTATAAAAAACTTCATCTCTTCCCATTTCTGGATCTTATTCTTTTGGATATGTTCGAAAAGTTTCCAGTAGGCTGAATTGATCACTCTTTCATCACGCGGTTTCAGGAACTTAATGCTTGAGAGTGCTCCGTCTACATATTCCAGATAATTTTTCTGCTGAAGTTCTTTCAGCCGTTCTTTGATAAGAGGAACACTTATCCCGATCTTATTGCTTACCTGCTGTTCGCTGAACATTACCTTGTGTGTGGTAATTCCTGATATGGTACGAAGCAGAAGCTCTATGAAATAAGCATCTTTCTGTGGCAGCTGGTCTATTTCATCAGCATTAAAAAGTAATTCCAGTGAGGACAGGCTTTTGTTGTCGCTATGATAGATGATTTCCTGATTGTGGAGAAAGTTGAGCACATTGCTGATCTTTGCTTTTGACAGTCTGGTGAAATTCTGTATTCCCTGAACATTCAGTTGGAATACTTTTTCCGGCAGCTCATATTCTGCCACCTGGAAAATAGAGTAGAGGTAAGTAATGATCTTTAAAAATTCAACTTTATTGGGAATCTGGTTTTTTAAGATTTCGTCAAAATTAAGAAGTTCCTGCTTATTCCAGAGAAGGAATGCAAAACTGTCTTTTCCATCTCTTCCCGCCCGTCCGATTTCCTGATAATAGTTTTCCAGTGATGGTGCAGGAGAATAGTGGATCACAAAACGAACATTGTCCTTGTCTATCCCCATACCAAAAGCGTTGGTTGAGATCAGAACATGGCTGTCACTTTTATTCCAGATAGACTGCCTGGTATTTTTTTCCTTCGTGGTTAAACCTGCATGAAAATAATCTACGTTGTCGACGTGATTTTTTTTGAGGAATTCTGCCAGCATTTCTGCATCTTTCCTGGTTCTTACGTAAACAATCCCGGAATCATTATTGTGTTTTAAAATATCCAATACACGTTGGAATTTATCGGAAACTTCGTCCATAAACATCCTGATATTTTCTCTCTTAAAACTTTTTTGAAAGACGGTAGGTTTTTTCAGCTCCAGTTTATTTTTAATCTCTTCCAGCACTTTGGGAGTCGCCGTTGCCGTTAAGGCTAAACATGGAATCTTCGGATGGTTTTTTCGGAATTCTTTGATGTTTTGATAACTTGGTCTGAAATCCTGTCCCCATTCTGAAATACAATGCGCCTCATCTACGGCAATAAAGGAGAGTTGAATTTCTTCAATATTCTGTAAAAACTGGCTGTTGGTTAATCTTTCCGGCGATACATAGAGGAGCTTGGTAAGACCATCCTTGCAACGGTCATAGATGGATTCAGCATCATACTCATCCAGTTCGGAAGAGAGATATTCTGCTTCTATCCCCCGGTGTTTAAGCTGGCTTACCTGATCTTTCATTAAAGCAAGAAGAGGTGAGATTACGAGACAGGTTCCTTCCTTCAGTAAGGCAGGAAGCTGGTAACAGAGTGATTTTCCGGCACCGGTTGGCAACAGGACAAGGCTGTCATTTTCATTGATAACAGCATTAATGATTTCTTCCTGAGAATCTCTGAAATGATCATAGCCCCAAAAATATTTTAGGGTATCATATTTTAATTTCTGAAAATCCTGTTGAGAAATCATAGGGTAAAAGTAATAAAAGTATTACAACAAAAAAAGCCGTGCTGGGCACGGCTTTGATATATTTACTAAAAAGTTATTATTTAGCTTCGAAGTATACTCTTCTGTTGGCTCTGTTTTTCCATTCAGGGCACTTAGTAGCTGGTTCACATTCAGGATATTTAAGGTCTTTTTCACCTTTTCCTATTGCATTGATTTTTCCAGTCTGAACTCCGTTTTTGATCAGGTAGCTCTTAACATTATTTGCTCTTCTTTCAGAAAGTTTCTGGTTATAAGCATCAGTACCTCTTGTATCAGTAGCACCAATTACGCTATAAGAACCTGTTGAAGAATTAATATAGTTAACAGCGTTATTCAAGATTGGAGTGTTTGAAGGTAAAATTCTGTCAGAATTTAAATCAAACTCAATTCCTTCAAGTTTAGTTTCTGTTTCTACTACAGGTCCTGTAGTTGTTGTAGGACATCCGTTGTTTTCAACAGGTCCAGGAACAGTTACACACTTGTCGTAAAGGTCGATTACACCATCAAGGTCAGTATCAAGAGCAACACCAGCACCATCCACTCTTGCACCAGCAGGAGTATCAAGCTGTCTGTCCCAATCGTCACAAACTCCATCGTTATCAGCATCACCTTTTTTACATACTTCAATATCCTGGTTTTTGTTAGCCAAAACATCAAGTTTGTAATAGATTTCCTGAAGTGGGTCATGCCACATTAGGTGAGATTCGTGTTTTCCTAATTTCAATGTAATACCTAAAGTAGCATTGAAGAAGTTGTCAGATACCTGCTCTTCACGTTTGTTGATCGCACTGTATTTGTCACCTCCACCGTCGAATTCATCGTCACCGGTTACTACATACATTAGTCTACCTTCAAGATCTAATCTTCTGTTGATCTTATATTTTAAACCGGCACCAGCCTGCATAAACATTGATCCTAACTTGAATGGCTTAACTTCAGTAGCCAGTCTCTGTCCTTTAATGTCTTTCTGGTATGCTCTGTAAGCAATAGTACCTACACCTGCATACCCATGAAGTGCCCATCTGTAAGGAGAATGGTTGTCAACTCTTCTTAATAGATTAGAGAAATTGATATCTCCTAATAATGAGATCGCATCATACTGAGTTCTTGCACCTACGGCAGTAGCATCAGGAGCAGCATCTTTGGTATTAAACCATCCTTGTCTAGTTTCACCTCTGTCATATTGTAATTTTAAACCGAACGCATGTGTGATCGCTTTATCAATACTTACATAGGCTGAGTATCCAAAAAGGTTCTTCCCGTTACCGTTTTTGATAGAAGTTAAATCAGCCGATTGGATCAATGGTACACCAGCACCTGCTGAAATAGACCAATCGTTAAATCTTTTAGACTGATTAGTAAACGGAGAAACGTTGGCAGAACCAGAAGAAAATGTGTTTGGATATTCTCCAGTTGAAACTGCTGTTGAGTCTTGTGCGTAGCTGGCGGTAGGAATTGCCATTGCTAATGCAACAATTGCTAAACTTAATTTCATAGTGTATTTTTTTATTTTAGTTAATTAAATGATTTGTTATTTGTAATAAACAGTTTTAGGCTGTTTACTATTTTGTAGGACAACCGTTGTTTTCAACAGGCCCGGGAACCGTTACACACTTGTCATATAAATCTATAACACCGTCAAGATCCATATCCAGAGCTACACCGGCACCATCCACTCTTGCTCCTGCAGGAGTATCTAGCTGTCTGTCCCAGTCATCACATACGCCGTCATTATCTGCGTCGCCTTTTTCACATACAACCAGATCCTGAGATGCGTTTTCTAAAACGCTGGTTCTGTAATATGCTTCCTGAAGCGGGTCATGCCATGCCAGGTGAGATAATTGTTTTCCTAATTTGAAAGAAACTCCTAACGTCACAGTCCATGCATTATCAGATCTTGAATCGCTGATCATGTTGTACTTTGAGCCTGGAGTAGCTGGGTCGTAGTCGTTTGGATCGGCCCATCCGCCTCCGTCAAATTCATCATCGCCGCTTATGATATACATTGTTCTGGCTTCGATGTCAATAAGTCTGGAAACGTTGTACTTCATTCCTACTCCGAACTGGTAGAATAGAGAGTTAATATCGAAATCCTTTTTGATAAATAAAGGTACTCTTTTAGGGCTGTCACTCCATCTGTACTCATTTCCGTCATGCAGAGAAGTATTGTACCCTTGGAATCCAATTCCTGCATATCCGTGTAAAGCCCATCTGTAAGGAGAATGATTGTCAACTCTTCTCAATAAATTAGAAAAGTTGACGTCTCCCATCAAAGCAACCTGGTCAAATTTCGTAGTTGCTGTTCCAACGCCTGCTGCTGCTCCCGCTGCACCTCCTAGCTTTGCTTTTTGTTTTGTTTCACCTCTCTGATAGATAAGGCTCAATCCAAAAGCATGCGTGATCTGCTTGTCGACACTTACATAGGCATTATATCCCCAATTCACCTTTTTGTCATAAAAAGAGGTAAGATCGGAATGTGCCATAAATGCTGCACCTCCACCAACGGAAATAGACCAATCGTTGAAACGTCTGGACTTATTGTTGAATGGCTGTACGTTAGCGGAACCTGAAGAAAAGGTATTAGGATACTCGGTTGATGAGTTTACTGTGGTACTGTCCTGAGCATAAGCTGTGATAGGAAGTGCGGCCAATAATAATAAACCTAATTTCATACTGTATGTTTTATGTTTTATTTAGATAAAATCTTTCAATAATATTTTAGAAAATTCCCTTTCAAACAAATGTTTTTGATGGGGTATCTCCAATCTTTCAGATTTGAATTTCAAATCATTATATGTAATGATATCAATATCTATTATTCTATCGCTATAGCTTTCAGATGTTGATGAATCATTAATTCTTCCCATCCCCACTTCAATACCTTTAACAAAATCAAGCAATTGAATAGGCGAAAGATGCGTGAATATTACTGATGCAATATTACAAAAAATATTGGAACTAACAAATTCTACAGGTTCGGTTATTAAAAATTCGCTTATTTGTGATATCTTATTTCCGCGATCCCCGATCTTCTCTAAGGCGAGCTCTAAATTTTTTTTTTGATCTCCCAGGTTACTTCCTAGTAACAAAACTACCCTATGCTGCGACATATTAGAAAATTGATTGAATATATGAGAAGTTTCTTTAAAAATGTATTGGCAAATATAGTGGCTATTGTCCTATTATGTGCTGTATTTTTCATCTTTTTCATTATGATGCTTGTGTTTAGTTCCATGGGAAATGATAAATCTGCCGTTGTGAAAAAGAATTCTGTTCTTACAATAAATTTAAAAACCAATATTATTGACAGCCCTACAGAAGAAGAAATGGGACTGTTCAATATCAATAATAAGAGCAAGAGCGTTATGCTGTATGACGTTTTGGAAGCTATCAATAAAGCAAAGACGGATGATAACATTAAAGGGATAAGTATTGAAGCTGATGATCTGCATGCCGGAATGACTCAGATTGATGATATCAGGAATGCGATTGAAGATTTTAAGAAGAGTGGGAAATTTGTATATGCTTACGGAAATGCTGTATCACAGGCCTCTTATTATTTAGGATCTGTTGCCGATCAGTATTATCTTAATCCATCTGGAATGATAGAACTGAAGGGCTTAGCTACTGAAGTGACATTTTTTAAAGATTTTGCAGATAAATATGGTATCGGTATAGAAGTGATTCGTCACGGGAAATTCAAATCTGCAGTGGAACCGTTTTTAAGAAATGATATTTCTCCTGAAAATAAAGAGCAGCTAAGTACTCTTTTGAATGACATCTGGAAAAATACTTCGACGAAAATGGCTGTATCAAGAAAAATTGATACCGCGCAGTTCAGAACTGCTGTAGACAGTTTATACGGGATGATTCCTGAATTGGGGCTAAAATATAAACTTGCCGACAAGCTGATCCAGAAAACAGAATACGATGAGATGATCAAATCCAAGCTGAAACTTGAAGAAAAGGAAAAGCTTAATAAAGTATCATTGGCAGGATATATCAGTTCTTATGCTGACGAAGACAAATCCGGAGAGAAAGTGGCGATACTCTATGCTTCAGGAGGAATCAATAATGGTGACGGTTACAATGAGATCTATTCTGAAAAATATGTAAAATATATCAAAGACCTTCAGAATGATGATAAAGTGAAAGCCGTAGTATTCAGAATCAATTCTCCGGGTGGAAGTGCGAATGCTTCAGATGAAATTTTATTTGAACTGCAGCAGCTGAAAAAGAAAAAACCTTTAGTGGTTTCTTTTGGGGATTATGCAGCTTCCGGAGGGTATTATATTGCGATGGCAGCAGATAAGATCTACTCAGAACCGAATACCCTTACAGGTTCTATCGGAGTATTCGGAGTGATACCTTATTATAAGGATATAGCAAACAAAAACGGAATACGATCAGATATTGTTGCTACTAATGCCAATTCCCAGTATTATTCAGCTTTAAATGGCGTTTCACCTTACGGGGTAAATATGATCACCAGAAGTGTGGAAGGTACTTATAAAAGATTTGTACATTTTGTTACTCAAAACAGAAAACAAACTTTCGAGCAGATTGATAATATCGGAGGTGGAAGAGTATGGAGTGGGGTACGTGCCAAGCAGATAGGACTGGTAGACGAACTGGGGACATTAAATGATGCAGTGAAGTTTGCCGCACAGAAAGCGGGCTTAAAATCTTACCATACAAGTTCATATCCAAAAAGGATGACTCCTTTTGAGCAATTCTTCAAAGACCTTAATGAAGATGATATTTCAGCAAGAATCATTAAAAATAAAATAGGGAAATCCAATTATGAAATTCTTCAGCAGATCACAGATAAAAAGCTGCAGTCTGAAGTGAAAATGGAAATGCCTTACCAAATTAAAATCGACTAAATTAAATTATATTGTACAAAAAATCCCGGATCTGAATTTCAGATCCGGGATTTTGTTTTTTATCTGGAGTATCAGCTTTTCCTTGTAGCCATACCATATATCCAAAGAACAATTAATGCTCCTCCTATGGCTAATAGCATACTTCTGAAATCGAAACTGTCTACGGTTCCCCAGTGAAGAAGACTGCCTACAAATCCTCCTACGAAAGCTCCAACAATACCTAAGATGATCGTCATCAGCCAACCGCCGCCTTGTGTTCCCGGCATAATAAGTTTTGCAATTGCACCTGCGATAAGACCAAATATGATCCAAGTTAAAATTCCCATAGTTTTAAATTTTTAATTGTTAATAATGTTTGAAATTGTTATACTAATTTAAAGATAAATATGATAAAAATCATCTTTTCTTGAAAAAAGAGTCTACAAATTCTGTACCATTAAACAATTGAAGGTCCTGCATCTTTTCACCTACACCGATATATTTTACCGGAATCTGGAACTGATCTGATATTCCTATAACAACGCCTCCTTTGGCGGTTCCGTCTAGTTTTGTTACTGCTAAAGCATTCACTTCTGTGGCTGCTGTAAACTGTTTTGCCTGCTCAAAGGCATTCTGCCCTGTAGAACCGTCAAGAACCAGCAGGATCTCATGAGGTGCATCAGGAATCACTTTCTGCATCACCCTTTTGATCTTGGACAGCTCATTCATCAGGTTGATCTTGTTATGAAGCCTTCCTGCCGTATCTATGATCACTACATCTGCATTCTGCGCAACGGCGCTCTGTACCGTATCAAAAGCTACAGAAGCCGGATCTGAACCCATTTCCTGTTTTACGATGGGAACACCTACTCTTTGGCTCCAGATGACCAACTGGTCTACCGCTGCTGCCCTGAAGGTGTCAGCTGCTCCAAGAACCACATTTTTACCCTCCGATTTAAACTGGTGGGCTAATTTTCCAATGGTTGTGGTTTTTCCTACACCATTTACTCCGACTACCATGATGACATACGGTTTTTTTGAGGCGTCTATATTTCCTGTTCCTGCGTGAGGGTTTTCAAGAAGAAGTCCTGAGATCTCTTCACGAAGGATACCGTCAAGTTCACTTACATTTACATATTTATCACGGGCAACACGCTCTTCGATCCGCTCTATGATTTTAATGGTTGTGGAAGCGCCTACGTCAGAAGCAATCAGTATTTCTTCAAGATTATCCAGTACCTCATCATCTACTTTGCTTTTGCCGACTACGGCTTTCGTCATTTTTTCAAAGAAACCCTGGCTGGATTTTTCCAGACCTTTATCTAAGGTTTCCTTTTCTTCTTTTTTGAAAATATTTTTAAACCAGCTCATAGTTTATTCTATTTGTTTTTTATAACTGCCGTAGCTTCCACTTCTATCAGTACGTCATCTCGGAAAAGACGGCTAACTTCCACGAGGCTGCTCACGGGAGGATTTTCAAGGTTGATATATAAGTCACGGATTTTTCTAAAGTCCGGTGTTTTGGAAATATCAGTAATATAGATCACCAGTTTTATAATATCTTTTCCTGTAGCCCCATATTCTTTTAGGATACTTTCTATATTTTTAAAAACCTGCTGCGATTGCTTTTCCACATTGTTTCCTACCAGATTTCCGGCAGCATCCAGCGGAACCTGTCCAGACAGAAGAATCATTCGGGAATTTCCACAATCAATACTTGTT
Organism: Chryseobacterium sp. W4I1; assembly: GCF_030816115.1. Lineage (NCBI taxonomy): Bacteria > Pseudomonadati > Bacteroidota > Flavobacteriia > Flavobacteriales > Weeksellaceae > Chryseobacterium > Chryseobacterium sp. W4I1. Next base: position 3,053,799 of record NZ_JAUSXQ010000001.1, on the reverse strand, counting down.
GATTGTGAAAGTCCTTTGATGGTAAAAACTTCTGCGGAGTTTTTATATTCTGCATTGCTCATCTTTTTCTGACCGAATGAAAATAGAAAAATTTCTGTGAAAACCAGAATAAGAATCTTTTTCATATTTGTGTATATTTTATTGATTAATAAACTGGTGAACAAAGATAACAAAAAAACTACCCAAAATATGAGTAGTTTTTTATATTGTAAATAAAGTGGAGATTATTTCTTCAAATAACCGTCTACTTCGTCTGCATTCATTACTTTTTCTTCGAAAACGTAAGCACCTGACTTAGATGACTTAACCATTTTCACAACTTTTGTCATTTTTTTTGACTGACCGCTTTGTAGGGTTGCTACTACTTTCTTTGCCATGGTAAATTATATTTTATAAATTACTTGATTTCTTTGTGAAGGGTAGATCTTTTAAGAACAGGATTATACTTTTTAAGCTCTAATCTCTCTGTAGTGTTCTTTTTATTTTTAGTAGAAATGTATCTAGACATTCCCGGCATACCACTTTCTTTGTGCTCTGTACATTCAAGGATTACTTGAACTCTGTTTCCTTTTTTTGCCATGATTTATTAATTCTTTTTAATCAATCCGTTTCTAGTAGCTCTTTCAATAGCTTCCTCGATTCCAATCTTGTTAATCACTCTCAATCCATGAGCTGATACTTTCAGTGTTACGTGCTTATCTTGCTCCGGAAGGTAAAATTTCTTCTCTAATAAGTTAATTTCAAAACGACGCTTCGTTTTGTTATTAGCGTGAGAAACGTTGTTACCAACCATTGCACGCTTTCCTGTTATTTGGCAAATTCTTGACATATCTCGATGTTCTTATTTGTATAATATTTGAGAGTGCAAAATAACAAAGAATTTTTTATATAGGCAAATCTTTTGGAAAATATTTACAAATAACTGACTGATTAATAATCATGATTTTTAAAATAAAATAAATTCCGAAACAGGCTGAGGCAAGTGACTGATATATTTCATGCAAGCTTTCTTTCAAAAGGAGATTTGAATATTCTATCTTTGTTTTTAATTAATCTAAATAAAAATAACATGAAGAAAATCTGTATTCTTTTATCTATGGTTCCCGTTACGTTGTCGGCTCAGGACTATATTGAAGTTCAGTCAGATATCAAGAATTTCTATTACGGAGCAGCCCATGTTGCGGATATGGATAACGACGGAAAACCGGATGTGGTAATCAACGGAGCTGTTGATGCGGATAATGATGGAAGCGTAGATACCTCTTTTAATGAAGTATACAGAAATGAAGGAACTTCACTGGTCCCGTATGCTAATCTTGGAGTAGATGCGACCCACCTTGGAGATATTAAATTCATGGATTTTAATAATGATGGCCTTCTGGATATTATTTCTACCGGGTTGAGTTATAATGATATTGTCAACTACAAACATTACCGGTTTCGTAATACAGGAACGGGCTTTGTGAAAGAAGCTGATCTTGCCGGAAAGATTTACGGATCTCTGGAAGCTTTTGATTTTAATAATGATGGTAAAATAGATTATGCGGTCAATGGAACGCAATACATAGAAGGAGTTGGTTTCTGGAATAACCTCGATTTTTACAAGAATACAGGCGCCGACTTCGATATTTTTAAAGGTTGGCAGCCGGGAACTCAAAACGGAAGTTTCAAATTCGTAGACCTTAATAATGATAATCTATTGGATCTTATTATTTTAGGAGTTGCCCAAGGTGATATTCCAATTTTTAAGGTTTATCTGAACCAGACCGGAACGCTTACGCTTTCACAGGATTTTACTGCATTGACAAGTGGAAAAATTGATTTTGCAGACTTTAATGCAGATGGTTACCAGGATATCGTGGTTACAGGCCAGGATGACAGCTATTCAGGATATCTTGCGGTTCTTATGAATGACGGAACCGGACACCTGACCGTACAACAGATCAACGTTTCGGAAATTGCAGATTCCTCGGTAGCTACCGGTGATGTGAATAATGACGGATACTATGATTTTATGATTTCCGGAAACGATGATAATAATGACGCGGTAGTAAAAACATTCCTATATAATCCTTCGACTCAAAATTTTACTGAAAATATACCAACAGGACTGCATACTTTAGGAGGTCCGGGTTTTGTGAATTTACTTGACTTTGACAATGACAACCGTCTGGATGTTCTATTGGCCGGATTTGATTGGGCAGATCCGGATATGCCTTCACTTACCAAAATTTTCAAAAATACTTCTACTGAAGTTAATCTGAAACCTGTACCTCCTGCAGTTCTTAATGTAACAAAATCAGGAAACCGATTTAATTTCTCATGGAGCGGTGCTTCTGATGATAAAACACCTGTGAATGCCCTGCGTTATGAGATCAATGTAGGATCTTCCCCCGGATCCGGTAATATTGCTAAATATATTGTAACGACTCCATCATGGTTCCTGGACCTTGATTCCTCTGTTCAGAATGTTTACTGGAGTGTAAGGTCCATAGATGCTTCAAAGGTGTATTCTGATGCTTCCATACAAAGCACATTGGGAACACATGACGTGCGCATAGACAGCCAGCTGTCGGTTTATCCGAATCCGGCCTCAGAAAAAGTCTTCATCAGGGGCGAAAAAGTTTCAGATGCTGAAATGTATGCGGCAGACGGAAGAAAGATGAATATCAGTCTTAATAGCGACCAATCTATCAATATCTCACATCTTACAAAAGGAACCTATCTTTTAAAACTGAAAATAAAAAACGAAATAACCACCAAAAAACTCATTATTAAATAATTGATAGTTCATTTAATGAGAAAAGCCAGTCGTCCAGCTGGCTTTTCTATTTTTTTTGCAATGTAGGCGAAATAAATGGTTACAATTAGTAGTGTTCATTTTCATTCTGAGGAAGTAAAGGTGAGATATTAGACCTTACACCATTCACTATAGTTCCGGCCTGGAGGAGATCTTCCGAACCATTTAATAAGCTGTACGGAAATATGAGCTGAGGAGCAGATAATTCATTCAATAGCTGTATTTCTTCAGGGTAAAGTTCCAGTTTTGTAGCCTTTATATTCTGTTGTAATTGTTCTAATGTTCGTGCTCCAACCAAAGTGGATGTAACTCCTTTCTGCTGCATTACCCATGAAATAGCGACTGCTGAAACCGGGACGTTTCGGTCTTTTGCAATGAGCGTTAATTGATCGATAATTTCGTATGCTTTTTCAGAAAGTTCCCGGCCGTTCCTGGTTTCGTTTCTGGCACTTAACTTTTCCCCCTTATTTTTTCTTGTATATTTACCGCTCAATACCCCTTCTTTTAAAGGTGACCAGGGTATTACACCCAGCCCCATCTCCAAAGCCATGGGGATCAATTCCATTTCTACCGATCTTTCCAGTAATGAATATTCTAATTGCAAACCTATAAATGCGGGCCAGTGGTGAAATTCTGAAAGCATTTGGGCTTGTGCAATTTTCCATGCCGGAACATCGGAGACAGCGATATATCTTACTTTTCCGGTGCTTACCATATCCTTTAAAGCAGAAAGAGTTTCCTCTATCGGGGTGTGGGGGTCAAAGGCATGAAGCCAATAGACATCAATATAATCGGTTTGTAATCTCTTTAAAGAATTTTCCAGTGACTGAATGATGCTTTTTCTGCCTGCGCCTCCACCGTTGGCGTCATAAGGATACATATTTCCCCAAAACTTTGTAGAAATAACCAACGAATCCCTGCGGACAGATTTCCCTGATAAAAAATCTCCAATAATCTTTTCAGAATGGCCTTTGGTGTAAATGTTGGCTGTGTCTATCACATTTCCACCGTTCTCTATATATGTGTTCAGTATTTTGTGAGCATCGGCAGGGTGGGTTCCCCAGCCCCAATCTTCTCCAAAGGTCATTGTTCCTAATGTAAGTGGGCTGATACGCAGCCCTGACTTTCCTAATGTTCTGTAATCTGATAAACTCATAAGATCATCTTTAATATTAACTACAGCAAAATTAGAAATAACAGTAGCAGATGGATATCCGCAATCAAACAGACTCTATCTAAAATCAATCAATATTAGTTTTTTTCTAACAAGTTCAGTACATTGGTATTGTGAAAAACCTGAATGAAGTAATTGACTTTTACAAAAAGAAAAATCTGAATATTCCTGATCTTTTTCAATGGGGAACAGGGTATTTTGATGTAATGAAAATTGATACCATAGCCAAAAGGGATGAAGCTATTTCCTTGCTGTCATTTTCCAGGAAAAGCCTCTACAAAATAAAATTGGTAAAGGGAAAATGCAAATGCCATTATGCAGATAGAACAATTGAAATTGATAACTATGCTTTGATTTTTGTTAATCCTATGATTCTTTTTTTACTTGAAGAAATGCAAGAGCCCGTAAAAGAATACTTCTGTATTTTTAATGACGATTTCTTTAATAATTTTGGAAATATCAGAGATTATTCTGTTTTTCAAAACCACGAGAATAATGTATTTAAGCTGCCAGAAGAAGTGTATGATGAGTTTACAGCAATTCTGGACCGGATGAAAAAAGAACTTTCTTCAAACTATGAATATAAATTTGATGCTGTTCGGAATCTGGTTTATGAGCTTATTCATAAAGCAATGAAAATGAGAGGCAGCCACTCTAAAATTCCCAGGGTATCTGGTGCCGATAAAAGAATAACGTTGCTTTTTGAAGAATTGCTGGCCCTGCAATTTCCCTTGCACTCAACTTCTGATCATATTAAACTTAAAAAGCCAAAAGATTTTGCGGAGCAGCTTTCGATATCAATTAATCATTTAAATAAGGCCGTTAAACATATCCGTAATCAAACGACTTCAGAAATCCTTACCGAGAGGGTGTTGCAGGAAGCTAAAATATTACTGAAAATTACTGATTGGTCAGTTTCAGAAATTGCTTATTCATTAGGTTATGAAACACCGTCAAGATTTATTTATACTTTTCGTAAAAATATTGGTGTACCGCCTTTAGTCTACAGGGCTGAGCATATCTAATAGGTTATATTTTTATTATTTAAAAGAATTTTATGCTTTCTTAGTTTTACTCCTGAATTTTTCAATCAAAAAGTAAAACAGTAAAAAGCCTAACGCAAATATGGAAAATCTAGACAGCAAGTCTCCGGCTCTTGTATAAAAAGTCATTGTTTCATACAGGTTTACCTTTGCAAACAGGGTGGTCTGATCACCATAAAAGGTGTCAGCAGTCACTTCTCCTTTTGTATTGATATGAGCTGATATTCCACTGTTGGCTGCACGTACAATCTCCCTTCTGGTTTCAATAGCCCTCAGTTTTGCATAAGAAAGTAGCTGCTTATGGCCTTCCGTAACGCCCCACCAGGAATCGTTCGTCATGATGCCCAGGAAATTGGCTCCTTTTTTCACATAATCTGTTGTAAATTCACCATAGATGCTTTCGTAGCAGATGATAGGTGCCATTCTTCCTTTGTTGTAAGGATTAGAAAAAGCTTTTCTCTCCTTGTCTATACCAAGAGAGGCAACGGTTCCGCCCAGGTTGATCATAGCATCACCAAGAAGAGGTTTTAAAACACTCATATACGGGAAGATCTCAACCCCAGGCACCAATTTTCCTTTATGATAGACCTGGATCTGCTCTTGCGGTGCAATCTGAATCGCTGTATTATAACTTTCTACCCAAAGTCCCGGATTGATTTCATAAGCTTCTTTCGGCAGGTTTTCCTGGCTTTTATAAAAACGGTGGGATGAGATTCCCGTTGCAAATACAGCACCCGGATGATTTGATAAAAAGCCTTTGACATTATTTAAAAGCACACTCTTATCAAAAGCAGTCTCAGAAATAGAGCCTCTGCCCGGAAGAGCTGTTTCGGGAGCAATATAATAATCTATTTTTCCTTTTGAATTGTTTTCTGCCAAAGTCAACAGGTCGTTGGCAATGGTAATGCTGTCTTTGGAATATTTTTCAGCATAAGGATCCAGGTCCGGCTGCAACATCAGTACATTCACTTGTCCGGATGGTTTATCATCAAAACTGTTATATTTTACCAATGAAATAATCATCGGAAGAATGATCAAAGCAGCTACAATAGATACGTTTCTGATCAGATCCTTTCTCTTTCTTCCTGCCTCCCAGGTTCTTAAAGTGTAGAATATTAAAACATTAACGCCTAAAATCCAAAAACTTCCGCCAGTCGCTCCCAAAGTATCATACCATTGGATCAGCTTGGGATAATCTGAAAATACATTTCCTAAATTCAGCCACGGCCATGTCAGTTCCCAGTTCAGGTGGAATTTTTCAAAGCTCATCCAGATGGCGATCAGAAATCCCAATCCCCAATAAGTTCCCTGTGCATTTTTGTACCAATGATAACATTGGAAAACAAGCGAATACAGAAAAGAGTTCACCAGAACCGGAAACACCACTGCCATCATCGAATGGCTTCCGTCCGGATTTTTTGAACCGTACAGCCAACCCGTGGTCACTATATTCCATATGACAAAACAAAGATAGGAGAGTCCGAAAACCATCCAGCTTTTCCTTTGGTAAGTTGAAAACTTTGATATTCCGTGTTCCATCATCAGAAGAGGAACAAGGGCAAAGAATATAAAGAACGGAACTCCGTAAGTAGGCCACGAAACAGACAGCAGCATCGCTGAAATGAGCGTAAGTAAAAGGTATTTCATTAAATTAATTTAATACACAAATTTAATCTTTTTGAAATGAATAAATTTGCATCTGATGTTAAAGAAATTTTATAAAATCATTATTGGTCCGTATACAGTATTCCTGCTTTATCTTATGTTTTTAGGAATGGGCAGGTTTCAGTATGAAGATAACCTCATCACGGTGGAACCTGTTTTTTCTACTATTCAATTTATCCGCAATACTATTGACTGGAGGGTAATCATCATAATTGTACTGGGTAATATCGTGATGTTTCTTCCATTCGGTTTTTTGGGTTGGGTATTTCCTCAGCTTAAAGATCTGAAAAAGCTTTTATATGCTTTTGTTTCTGCTATAATCATCGTTGAAGCGCTCCAGTACTTTACCAGAATGGGAATATTTGAGGTAGATGATATTATTCTTAATACTTTCGGGGTTTATCTTGGATGGCTGATGCGGAGATTTACCGAAAAAAAATTAGCCATTTAGTTCTTTAGCTCTTTTTTCAGCATTTAAAATTCCGTTTTTTAAAATTTCTTTAAAATTTTGATCTTCAAATGTTTTTAAGGCAGCTTCAGTGGTTCCTCCTTTGGATGCAACATCTTTAATGAGTTCCTCAAGACTTTTGTCCGAATTGTTAATGAGATGGTAAGCGCCCAGCATTGTCTGTTTTACAAAAAGTTGTGAAAGATTTTCCTCGATGCCCATTTCAACACCTGCCTTGATCATAGCATCAATAATATAATAAAAATAAGCCGGTCCGCTTCCTGAAAGTGCGGTAACGCCATCCAGAAGATTTTCATCCTCCAGATATACAGATCTTCCGGTGCTGTTCAGGAGTCTTTCAATATTAATAAGCTGGCTGAAAGAAATACCTTCTGCAGCCGTATAACCGGTGATTCCCATTCCCAGAAGGGTAGGAGAGTTCGGCATAGCTCTTACAACCAGACGATGATTTAATAAATTTTGAATCTTTCCGATATTGATCCCTGCCATGATAGATAGGATCATCTGATTCTCTTTCAATATAAATTGGAAGCTCTGGGCAACATGCTGAAAATCCTGAGGCTTTACAGCAATGATAATAAGATCGGCATCCAGCTCCTTCGTTTCTTCAAAAGTAGAAATTTTAGATTTTGGAAAGTCTTCGGCTATTTTAGAGATCTTAGACTGATTTCTTATGATGAGGTGAAGATGTTCCGGCTTGATCAGCTCATATTTTAAAAATGATTTTGAAAAGGAAAGGCCCATATTGCCGGCACCCAGAATAGCGATTTTCATATTTTCGTGTTTTAATGAAAAATAATTTTAGCTAAAATAGAGAATTATTCTTGTTCCAATGGAAATTCCGGATGTTTCATTTTGTATTCTGTTTCAGAAAATGACTTAAAGACGAGAGTCTGTTTCTTTTTGCAGATACTCACAATACCTTAAAAAACTCGTTGAATAAGATTTAAAGATAAGCCTATTTATCTTCTAAAGGTAGTGTATTAACGAAACATCATATTATAAACTATAAAAATTGGTGTTGTATCGGAAGAATTTATATAATATTTACCTCCCTTTCCAGATCTATACCGAACTTTTCTTTTACGGAACTGATAATTTCTGTAGAAAAATCATAAATTTCTTTTCCGGTAGCATTTCCGGTAGCATTCACGATTACCAGTGCCTGAAGCTGATGGGAAGCTACATTTCCAATCTGTTTTCCCTTCCATCCGCATTGTTCGATCAGCCAGCCAGCCGGTACTTTTACGGAGTCTCCATTCGGATAACCTGGGATATTTTCAAAATTTTGTTTTAAACCTTCAAACTGGGTAAGGGGAATAGTCGGATTTTTAAAGAAGCTTCCCGCATTTCCAGTTACCTTAGGATCTGGCAGTTTGCTCTGCCTGATATTGATCACTGCTTTAGAGATATCCTGAATCGTAGGATGAGTAATTCCTAAATTTTCCAGTTCAGTTTTTATTGCTCCGTATTCTGTTTTGATGTGGTGATCTTTCTTCGTCAATTTAAAAGTAACTTCCAGAATCACATATCTGCCTTTTCCTTCCTGCTTAAAGATAGAATCCCTATAACCGAATCTGCATTCCCCGAGATCAAAAATCCTAAGCTCAAGGTTTTCAAGATCCAAAACCATACAGCTTACAAAAACATCTTTTATTTCCGTTCCGTAAGCTCCGATATTCTGCATCGGTGAAGTGCCTACATTTCCGGGGATCAAAGAAAGATTTTCCAGTCCGCCATAATTGTGTTCAAGGCTGTACATTACGAATTCATGCCAGTTTTCCCCTGCTTTTGCCGTTACCAGAACTTCATTTTCATTAAGGTGTTCTTCAGAAATTCCTTTTAAACTGAGCTTAATAGCAAGACCGTTAAAATCCTTTGTGAAAAGAATATTGCTTCCGCCACCCAAAAACAGAACAGAAAGTCCATGATCTTTTGAGTAATTGACTGCGTTCTTCAGTTCTTCAATAGTTTCTGCTTCAGTAAAATATTTTGCTTTGACGTCAACGCCAAATGTATTGTAGGATTTTAAGGAAAAATTTTCTTGCATGATTTATCTGTATTCTTTTGGAAGAATGAGGTTGAGGTGTTCTTTAAACTGCTTCAGCTGTTTGTAGTGCAGTGTATCTGCATAAGAATTGACATAAATATGAGACTTTTTGGGAGTCCTGATCTGAAAAGTTTCGTCAATACCGTCCACAGACTGTTTGCTGGGAGAACTTTCTATCTCATCAAGGTCTTTCGTATTGATCGAAGAGATCAGATGTTTCCAGGTTTCTGCACTCATGACAGAATCCCATTCTTTATGAGTCCGGAGGGCTGTAGTTCCCTGTTCTGCCCGAATTGATTCTTTGGTAACTTTAATGATCTTGTAATCTCCCTGATCCCCACCAATATTGGACAGGCCGATAAATGTTATTTCATTAGGATTCTGAGAATCGGTAGGAGATTGTTCCTTGCTCTTGTCACAGGAAAAAAATGCCGGCAGCAAAAAACTTGAAAACAGAAGTTTCAGATGGATATTTTTTATTGCCGGCATTATAGATTATATTTTAAAGACTAAATTCTTCTCTGTATTTCTTTAAGGCCTGCTTAAGGATTTCAGCACTTTTCTTTAGATCTTCCTCTTTCAAGACGTAAGCTATTCTTACCTGTTTTTTTCCCAATTCAGGATCGCTGTAGAAACCTCCCGCAGGCGCTACCATGATCGTTTCCTTATTAAGGGAATATTTTTCTAAAAGCCATTGTGCAAATTTCTCAGTATCATCTACCGGAAGCTCTGCTACACAGTAAAATGCTCCTCTCGGTTTAGGACAAATTACTCCAGGAATAGCATTCAGGAGGTCTACCAGGATATTTCTTCTGTGGGTATATTCTTCTCTTACCGCCCTGATATAGGCTCCATCGTTCTGGTGAGCTGCTGTTGCTGCAATCTGTCCCAAAAGTACCGGGCTTAATCTTGCCTGTGCAAAAAGCATTGCTGCATCACGGATCTTTTTAGAACGGGTAAGCATACATCCGATTCTTACGCCACACATAGAATAACGTTTAGATTCCGAATCAATGATAATGCAGTTTTCACTAAGTTCCGGGAAATCAAGCATAGATATTTGCTGTTTTCCGTCATATACATATTCTCTGTATACCTCGTCTGAGATAATAACGATGTCATATTTCAACGCAATTTCTGCCAGTTGGCGAAGCTCCTCACGGGTATAAAGATATCCTGTAGGGTTTCCCGGATTGCAGATAACGATGGCTCTTGTTTTATCTGTGATTTTTTTCTCAAATTCTTCGATCGGAGGAAGGGCAAAACCGGTATCAATAGTAGAAGGCACAGCCACTACATTCACATTGAATGTACTTGTGAAACCATTATAATTAGCATAGTAAGGCTCAGGAATGATAACCTCATCACCATCGTCACATAAAGTAGATATGGCAAAGTTCAACGCTTCAGAACCTCCATTGGTAACAATGAAATTATCTGGGGTAAGATCTGCAAAACCTAAACTGTGATAATACTCCGTAAGAGCTTTTCTGTATTCTATATTACCTTCAGAAAGTGCATATTCTAAGACTTTAAGATCAATATTCTTTAAAGCATTTAGAGCTGTTTCCGGTGTTTCAATATCAGGCTGTCCGATATTAAGGTGATATACTTTTATTCCCTGCTGTTTAGCTTTTAAAGCGTAAGGAACCAGTTTTCTTACCGGCGATGGCGGCATATGCTGTGCTCTGTTTGAAATATTTGGCATTGTTCAAAAAATTTGTATGGCAAAAATAAGATTTAATTTCTCAATAATAAAATAACCCGCTATTCATTTTGATTAGTTTTTAATTGTTCTGAAAATCAATGAATTGAATTTGATTATTGTCTGCTCTTTGGTCTATAATTCTATTCCTGTCTGTTTATTATTGATACTGGCTGTCAGTTTGTTGAAAAAATAAGTTCACTGAGATTGATTGGATGTCAAAAAAGAGCGGAATTGTTAAAATAGTACATTAAAATGTGAATAAAGTATTGGTTGGAAAATAATTAAATGTTTTTATTTGGTATTTTATATTAATATTTTAAACTTATTAACAAATGTCTGGTTATTTAATAAAAATATTGATTTTGTATTGATGTTTTTGTTGATTTCAGGCGCTAATTAAAAATAATTATGAAAATACATTTACCAATTAAACTTTTACCGGCAGTAGCTCTTTTTGCAATATCTACCGTGAACGCCCAAAATTTTCAGACCATGCCTGTCTCCTCAGGATACACGGCAGACGTTATTGCTAATGATGTAGGTCCGGCTACAGGAAGTACTACAGAAGATGTTGATGGAGTATCGTTTGCCTTTGTGGCAAGAGATTTTAAGCTTACCTCAAGCAGCACGCCAATTACCTATGGACTTCCCGTCAATGGATTGATTAATTCTGTGGCAGCTTCTACACCGGGATTAAGTTTTCAACTGGGAGACCTTTATGGGAACAATTCCTTGAAAATTTCCAGTAGCGCAACGGGAAGCAACAGTGGAACACTGGCATTTGTCACGCCTGTTCCAGCCTTTAAAGTGTATATGCTCTCTACCGGTGGAAGTGGAACCTGCACAGTTAATGTGACTGTTAATTTTACGGATAATACTTCCCAGATATTTTCAGGAATAGCTATCTCTGACTGGTATGGCGGATCAAATTATGCGATCCAGGGAATTGGAAGAATCAACAGAACAAATAATGTTTTGGAACCGAATTCTTCAAATCCGAGACTTTATCAGACGGCATTAACGATTGATGCGGCCAATCAGACAAAGCCTGTTCAAAGTGTTACTGTAACGAAAGTCAGCGGTACCGGAATTGCCAATGTTTTTGCTTTTTCAGCGGATGCCTACACAGATTGTGTGGCTCCTACACTTCAGCCTGTCGGAACTCTTACTTCAAACTCAGCCCAGGTGTTATGGACAATACCTGGCAGTGTTCAGGCTGTAAGTTATGATATTTATTACAGTACCACCAATACGGCTCCTACAAGTGCTACAGCACCTAGTCATCCGGGAGTTACAGGAAATACATTTACTATTCCGTCTTTATCACCAAGTACAGTGTATTATTATTGGGTAAGAAGCAATTGCAGTACGGCAACGGCTCAAAGCAGCTGGTCACTTGGCGGAACATTTACTACTTTATGCGGTGCTGTGATGCCGTCATATACCAACGATTTCAGCAGCTTCCCGGGAACATGCTGGGCAGCCGGTCTTTCCGGAGGAAGTCCTGATACTGGACCTACAGGAACAACAGCTTATTGGGGATCTGGCGGATTCTTAGGAACAGGGTCTGGAGGATCAGCAACCATCAATTTATATAGTACAGGAAGAGCAGGCTGGCTGAAGACCGTACCTTTTAATCTTTCAGCTGGCTCATATAAGGTTAAATTTGACTATGGTGTAGCTGCTTATCTTAGTACGAGTTCTTCACCAATGGGATCCGATGATGTGGTGCAGTTTTTAGCTTCAAACGACGGAGGAACTACATGGACGACCCTGGAAACATGGAACGCAGCTAACGCACCAACCAATACCTCTACCCAGTATGTTTATACGTTAACAGGATATAGCAGTGCCAATACTGTATTTGCTTTTTATGCAACGGACGGAACAGTGAATGATGCTCCGGACTACAATTTTTATGTTGACAATTTTACTGTAGAAAGTGCCCAGCTGAGTACTTCAGAAGTAAAAGGGGAGGTAAAGAAAGCGTCAGTTCATCCTAATCCATTCAGAGATATCCTGTATATTTCGGATAGCAGAGAAGTAAAATCTGTAGCAGTAGGTGATGCTTCAGGCCGAACACTGAAAACCTTTACCGGTCCTGTAAAAGAGCTTGATCTGAGCACACTGAACACAGGGTTGTATTTTGTAACGATCTATTTTAAAGACGGATCACAGTCTACTGTGAAAACGATCAAAAAATAATTTTTTTAATGTCAATAAAATTCAGCGGCAGTACATTGATGTACTGCTGCTTTTTTATGAATTAAATTTGATGCAGAATATCCATAAATTTTGTTATTTTGGAAGTATCTTAAAACTTAACTGAAAATGCAAATTCTGGCGGATTCTGTAACCGATTATATTTCAAAAATTCCTGAAGAAAGACAGGAAGTTTTCAAAAAAATATTTGATACCGTAAACGAAAATCTACCCCAAGGTTTCAAAGAAAATGTCAGCTATGGAATGGTAGGCTGGGCAGTTCCTCTAGAAACTTATCCAGCAGGGTATCACTGTGCGCCGGGTTCTCCGCTGCCTTTTATGGGGCTGGCTTCTCAGAAGAACTTTATTGCATTCTATCATATGGGAATGTATGCAGATCCTGAATTACTGAACTGGTTTGTTGCCGAATATCCTAAATATTCAAAAAGAAAACTGGATATGGGAAAATCCTGTGTACGATTCAAAAAAATGGATGACATTCCTTTTGAGCTCATTGCTGAGGTTAGTAAAAAAATGACCGTAGAAGACTGGATTAATATTTATGAAGCTCAGTTTAAAAAGAAAAAATAATTTGATCAGCATAGAATCAAATTCTCATTATTCCTTCACATCCACCTTATGATTAAATTTAAAAAAAAGCCTCTTCAAAAAACTGGAAAAGCAATACTCTATACTTTTTTCCTTGTTATAATTCTGCTGCTGCAATATTGTACTTCACGTTCTAAAGGAGTGCGGCTAAAGAATGGAGATCTTCTTTTCGTGACGGCAAAAGAAACCGGACTTTCCGGAGCGATCAATAATGTAACTCAGAAAAAGAAAGAAGCCTCATTTGATCATATTGGAATTGTGGAAGAACAGGATAAGCAATGGTATGTTCTTCATGCTGCACCCAAAGGAGGTTCCCAAAAACAGAATCTCGCATCTTTTATTAAAGATCAGTCTGATGAAGGACAGAAAGTGGTTGTTTACCGCTTAAAACCTAAATTTCAGAAAGCGATTCCTGAAGCTCTGAAAAAAGCTGAATCAATGGTTGGGAAGCCTTATAATTTCAATTATATTTTAGAAGAAAATTCATACTACTGTTCAGATTATATTGAAAGAGCATTCAGGGAATACAATATTTTCAAGCTGGAACCTATGACATTCGTAGATCCCAAAACAGGTAAAATCAATGAATTCTGGACAGAATTTTACAAAAAGAAAAACCTGGAAGTTCCGGAAGGAAAACCCGGATGTAATCCCAACGGACTGGCTGCCTCCGAAAAATTAGAAAAACTAGGAGAGTTGTAGATGAAAATATGCCCCTGAAATAAAGCTGTTTCGGGGGTATTTTTTTTAGGGTTAAAATTATTTAAAGAAATCTGCATTATCTGCTAGAGGTGAAAAAATAAAAAGTTTGTCAGCATTAATTTTGCCATTACCATTTTAGCAAAAGAAATTATGTTAAAATTTGAAAATAATAGTCTACTAATTTGGTGGACTAATATTTTTTTATACTTTTGTCAAAGATTTAACGCAAGAAAGCAACCATGATCTAGAAAATGTTTAACCAAAAAATTGTTTAGTGATGATTACACCTAATCCAACTTTGCAGGTCATCCCCAATAATAAGATGAGCCTGCCTAAAAAAGAACTGATACTGGAAATAGAATTAAATGGCAAAATGAAATTTGAGCATATAATGAATGCTATTTACAATCAGTTTGGGATCTGCCACAAGGTGTTGTCTGCTAATGTGGAATATGTGAACGGGAACAGTTTTGGTTCAATACAGTTATACATTAATGTCAGTTCAGAAGACTATCAGAACCTGGAGTTTTATCTGAATAAAAATAAACTTTTAAGTACCATGGTGGAATACAACTGCCGGAAGTATTTTTAGGGGAGATTCATATAGTTTTAATTACAGAAAGTATCCGGTTTTCATCGGGTACTTTTTTTATTGTATTAAATTGGTTTAGCATTTTTAAGTTCATTCTTAATGGAAGTTAGAAATCTTAAACTTCCCTTTGTAGTATGCAATTACAGCAGATTTCTGATTTCCTTAATAAAAGAATAATTTTAGCAAAAAAACAGTACTTTTAATGAACAAAATTTAAAAATTATGACCATAGTTATTATTGTTTTAATCGCAGCATGTCTCCTTTACGGAGTTTCTATCTACAACCGCCTGGTAAAACTGAGAAATCTTGTTCAGGAAGCGTGGAGCAGTATTGATGTGATGCTTAAAAAAAGGCATGACCTTATTCCTAATCTTGTAGAAACAGTAAAAGGATATGCCACTCACGAACGTGACACCCTTGACAGTGTGATCAGAGCCAGAACTCAGGCTGTAGATGCAGATTCGGTTCAGGCTAAAGAAGCTGCAGAGAAAAATCTGAATCAGGCAATGATGAATTTATTTGCTGTGGCAGAACAATATCCCGATCTGAAAGCCAATACCAACTTTCAACAGTTGCAGAGCGAGCTTACTTCTATAGAAAATGATGTTGAAAAATCAAGAAGATATTATAACGGGACTGTTCGCGAGAACAATACTCTGGTAGAGTCTTTCCCAAGCAATATTGTGGCGAATATGTACAAATTTGAGAAATCGCCGTTCTTTGAACTGGATAATATCGCCGAAAGGGAAGTTCCAACCGTAAAATTCTAACAGATGAAAAAGTGGTTGCAGCTTTTCCTTCTTCAGTTTTTTTTCATGGCCTTTGCTCAAAATGAAGGCGAGCGGGCAGATCAGCTTTCTATTATCGGATCAGAAAAGATTATTTCCTTTCATTCCGATATTGAGGTGGATAAAAATTCGGGAATTACCGTTACAGAAAACATAAAAGTATACAGCCTTGGAAATAATATTAAACGGGGGATCTTCAGAGCGCTCCCTTTATCCAGGAACCTTAATAATAAAACGCAGAAAGTAAAGTATGATATTATTTCTGTTAAAAAGAACGGATCAGATGAAGACTATCATGAAAAAAAGGAAGACGGCTATTTAAAAATCTACGCCGGGAATAAAGACGTTATTCTGGATCCCGGAACCTATGATTATGAAATAAAATACAAGGCAGAAAACCAGATTGGTTTTTTCCCAAAGCATGATGAATTCTACTGGAACGTGAACGGAACTTACTGGGATTTTGATGTAGATTCTATTTCTACAAAAGTAACTCTTCCCGAGAATGCCGGAATCATTCAGAACTCCTGCTATACCGGAGAATATGGCAGCAATGCTCAGAATTGCACAGTGCATATACTTTCGGATCATTCTATAGAATGGAGTGCTTCAGGACTTAGGGCTAATGAAGGTCTTACCGTTGCAGTTGGTTTCAAAAAAGGAATTATGGTACCGCCGCCGCCTCCAACTACGCTTGAAAAATACGGAATTCTAGTAGGTGGATGCATCCTGTTTTTAGGTTTGATCATGTATCTTTATTCAACGTGGAGAAAATACGGGATAGATCCTGAAACCCCTACCGTTTACCCGCAGTTCAATGTTCCTGAAAACCTTTCGCCGGCTTCCCTGGGATATATTAATTCTGAAAGTTTTAAAAATAAATATCTTACGGCAGCTGTTGTCAGCCTTGCCGTAAAAGGGTATATCAAGATTGTTGAAGGGGAAGATTCCGGGTTGCTTGGATTTTTCAATACCAAGACTTTTACGTTAGAAAAATTAAAAGAAGCAGATGAATCTTTACCGAAAGAAGAGATCAATCTGATCAACAGTCTTTTTTCAGGCCATGAAAATACTGTAAAGTTCGATGGAAAGTATGACTCAAAAATTGAAACGGCAGTTCGTAATTTCAAGGAAACGCTGAGGTTTCAGCATGAAGAATTTTTAAATGAAGGAAATAATACAAAGAAGTTATTATTCCCATGGCTTGTGATCAGTTTACTGTACGGCTTTGGCCTATTTATAAGCTACACTATACTGCCTGAATTTGAAAGAGTATTTGCCGGAGTACTTTTATATATCATTCTTTTCATTGCATTTGTCTTAATCGCATTTTTAACGAAAAAACTATCCTGGAAACTTCTGTTCCTGGTTCCTATTCCACTCAGTATTGTTTTGGGAATAGGCGGAGTCATTTCTCAGGAAGGGACAAATGCTCAAACTGTAAACTTCAGTGCTTGCTATATTTTCCTTGCGCTGGCATTTTCGGCAATGGTGCTTTATCAGTATTTAATTAAGCAGCCATCCAAAGAAAAGCTGAGAAAAAAATCACTGATAGAGGGTTTCAAAATGTATATGGGAGCTGCAGAAAACGAGCAGCTGAAATTCCATAACCCTCCTCAGATGACTCCACAGGTCTTCGAAACACTTCTTCCGTTTGCTATGGTAATGGATGTGGATCAGATCTGGGGACAGAAATTTGATGATTTGCTGAAAAGAACATCAACGGAATATCATAATACGTGGTACTATGGAGGAGTGATGAATCACTATGCCTTTGCCAATACCCTGAATTCAAGTCTTACTCAGTCCATACAATCTGCATCTACACAGCCGTCCAGCTCAAGCAGCGGTTCCGGAGGTGGTGGATTCTCCGGAGGAGGCGGTGGCGGTGGCGGAGGCGGTGGGTGGTAAGCCATAGACCTCTAAAAAATAAAAGCGTTCAAAAATTATTTTGAACGCTTTTTTATTGGAATATAATGTATTTCTAAATTCTTTCAATGTCAGCTCCAATCGCTTTCAGTCTTCCGTCAATATTCTCATAACCCCTGTCGATCTGTTCAATATTGTGAATGATGGATTTTCCTTCCGCAGAAAGGGCTGCAATAAGAAGTGCATTTCCAGCTCTGATATCCGGAGAAACCATAGTTGTTCCTCTCAAAGGAGCTTCCTGATTCAAGCCGATTACCGTAGCTCTGTGCGGATCACATAAAATAATCTGGGCACCCATATCAATCAGTTTATCTACAAAGAATAATCTGGATTCAAACATTTTCTGATGAACCAAGAGACTTCCTTTAGCCTGAGTAGCTACCACTAAAATGATAGACAATAGATCCGGTGTGAATCCCGGCCATGGAGCATCTGAAATCGTAAGGATAGATCCGTCAATAAATTTCTGGATCTTATAATTTTCCTGAGCAGGAATGAAGATATCATCATTACTCTGTTCAAGCTGAATTCCTAATTTTCTGAATGTATTTGGGATAACGCCAAGCTGGCTCCAGTTTACATTTTTAATGGTGATTTCAGATTTTGTCATGGCAGCAAGACCTATCCATGATCCTATTTCTACCATATCCGGAAGCATCGTGTGTTCCGTACCGTGAAGATATTCTACTCCTTCAATCGTAACCAGATTAGAACCGATTCCTGAAATATTGGCACCCATTCTGTTCAGCATTTTACACAATTGCTGAAGATAAGGCTCGCAGGCGGCATTATAAATTCTTGTTTTTCCTTTGGCAAGAGTGGCAGCCATTACAATATTTGCAGTTCCGGTTACAGAAGCTTCTTCCAACAGGATGAATTTTCCTCTCAGTTCTTTGGCTTTTAATGAATAGAAATATTCATCTTCATCATAATTGAATTCGGCACCAAGTTCTACTAACCCTTGAAAATGCGTATCCAGTCTTCTTCTTCCGATCTTATCACCTCCCGGAGTTGGCATATAAGCTTCACCATAACGGGCTAGCATAGGACCCATCAGCATAATGGAACCTCTCAGTTTAGCACCGTCTTTTTTGAATTCATTTGATTTAATATAATCAAAGTTTACCTTATCAGCTTTGAAAGTGAAATCACCATGACCATTTTTAGTTACCTTCACTCCAAAATCTCCAAGGATTTCAATAAGCCTGTTGACATCATGAATGTCCGGAATATTTTTAATCCTTACCTCTTCATCAGTTAATAAAACGGCGCATAAAATTTGCAAAGCTTCATTTTTTGCCCCTTGTGGAGTTATTTCTCCATGCAGCCTTTTTCCTCCTCGTATTTGAAATGTTCCACTCATTTACTTTCTGTTTTTATGGTTGTTGTTATTATTGTGCCTTCTTTTATTGGTCTGGCTCTTATTATTGTTGCTGTTATTGCTATTGCTTCTGCTACTGTTGTTATTTCGGTTATTGTTATTGCTGGTATAGTAGATTTTACTTTTTTCCAGAGATTCTATTCCTGTGAGATCCAGCCTATTTTCAGACAACTCTTTCAGATGGCGAAATATAACATCATCCGTTACATGCTCCTTATTATATACATTATAAGACTTCTTCATGTTGTTGGCGATCACCTCGATCAAAGCTTCCTTTTCGTCACCAGGTTCCAGTTCTATTGCTTTTTCTATCAGCTGAAGAATACTTTTTCCATAGAATTTAAAATCTCCCTGAAGTTTAGGGTATTCCATTCTTTTAGGTTTTTCTGCCAGCTCTTCTCTGGTAGGGAAAGGATATGGTGAGTCTACATCAAGATCATATTCTGCTAAAATAAAAAGATGATCCCATAGTTTATGTTTATAATTTTCTTCGTCGCGGAGCTGAGGGTTTCTTTGACCCATAAAATCAATAATGGCCATGGCCATTTCACTCTTTTCCTCTTTGGTAGGGAGTTCTTTGCAGCGTTCAACCAACTGCTGTATGATTCTGCCGTATTCCGGCATATGAAGCTGGGTTTTTTGGGTATTGTATTCCATAATATGCAAATATATGGATTAAAAGAAAATTGTTTTGAAAATATTAAAAGTTTATGATTTTTTAATGAAAATTTTATATACCCTTTCTCTGTAATTTAATAATTGAAATTAAAATGTTCCATGTTTTACAGTATTTATTTCAATAAAATTGTAATTTAGTTAATAGATTAACAATTAAAATACAAGTATGAAAAAAACACATTTCTTAGTTTCTACGCTGGTTTTGATATTTTTTAATTCCTGTCAGAGCAATGATGAAAATGATAATGAGAATATCCAGCAGCAGGAATCTCACAACAAAACCGTAAATGTCACCAATCATGACGGCCGCCCCTTCAGTACAGGAAGTACCTCTGTATCTGGGAAATTTGTTTCCGGTCCTGGAGGAGGAGTGCTTATGCAGGGTTTCTATTGGGATGTTCCGGAAGGCGGTAATTGGTGGAATACCGTAAAAGATAAATTAACGGCATGGTCAGATTCCGGGATTGGAGCGGTATGGCTTCCCCCTGCTTCAAAAGCTCAGAACGGAGCCTATTCCATGGGGTATGATCCTACAGATTATTATGATTTCGGAAATTTTAACCAGAATGGAAGTGTGGAAACCCGCTTTGGGTCAAGAACTGAGCTTGAGGCTTTAATTACAAAAGCTCATGCTGAAAATATGCAGGTCTATGCAGATATTGTCATCAATCATAACAGTGGAGGACAATCTCATGCAAATCCTTTTACCGGAACAAATACCTGGACAGATTTCTCAGGGGTCGCTTCCGGGAAATTTCAGAGAAGCTACAATGACTTCTATAAAAACTCTTACGGAAATAATGATGAAGGTGCTTTTGGCGGTTTCCCGGATCTTTGTCATGCTAATCCCTATGTTCAGGACTGGCTTTGGGGAAGGGATGATTCTGTTGGAAAATACTATAAAAATGTCATGAAGTTTGACGGATGGAGATTTGATTATGTAAAAGGTTTTGGACCTTGGGTGGTCAATACCTGGAATGCTAATGTAGGTGGATTTTCAGTAGGTGAATTATGGGATTCAAATGTCAATACCTTGGAATATTGGGCGAATAATGCCAACAGTTCCGTATTTGATTTTGCGGCTTATTATAAAATGGATGAAGCTTTTGACAACGGAAATTTAAATGTTCTGAATGACGATATGATGTGGAAAAGAAATCCTTACAAAGCCGTGACTTTCGTAGCCAATCATGATACCGATATTATCAACAACAAAATGCCGGCTTATGCCTATATCCTGACTCATGAGGGCTATCCAACTATTTTCTACCGTGACTATGAAGAATGGTTAAACAAAGAAAGGTTGAACAACCTGATTTGGATCCATAATAATAAAGCTACCGGAACAACTTCAATCCTGTATACAGACAATGATGAATATATTGCTAGAAGAAACGGCTACAACGGAAATCCCGGGCTGGTCGTTTATATCAATAATTCGTCAAGCTGGCAGGAAAGATGGGTGGAAACGAATTGGAGCAGTCAGCAAATTAAAGATTTTACGGGTAATTCAAGCTGGTATCCAACGACCCAGGGAGATAAATGGGTAAAGATCCAGGCACCACCAAACAGTTACTCAATATGGTCACTGAACCAATAAAAAGATATTAATTATTTAAGAAAGCAAAGGTGTTTCATCTTTGCTTTATGTTGAACACTATAGAAATAATATCAACAGGGGTTTCTGTCAAAAGCTAAAAGCCATAGATTCTTTTAGAATAACAAATCTTTATCTAAGCTCTTATTTCAATCAATAAAGATTCTGCCTTTATCATTAATAAAATCATTGGCTTAGCCAAATCTTAAAATCAGAATTTCCATAATATTAGATCTGTGAAAAATCTGTGCAATCCGGGGTTAAAAATTTAAATGTCAATAAATTTTTTCTTCTGCTCCTGATCCGGAAGAAAGCACTTCTGGTTGGTCATTTTCATCCTGTTTCTGGAAATAAGGTCATAAACCTGATCACTTAAGAATGTGGGAAATATTTTTCCGACAGCAGATAATTTATAAATACCACCCAGGATATGAGCAATTTGTAACACTGCCCGTGATTTTGTATAATAGTAATGGCGGGGCTTCCAGAGATACAGTGTATTGAATATTTTTGTTTCCAGACCTCTCTCATATAAAAATTTCTGCCCAAACTCAGACTGTAGGGAAGCGAACATGAATCTGTCATTTTTATCCCGTTCTAAAATCCATTGCACCCAAAAATTGCATACACCACATTCCCCGTCAAAAAAAACAATATGTTTATCTTCCCATTTCTCCTGCATGATATTTTATTTTAAAATAACATTTTCCTTTCGGTATCTTCTTTTACTTTTTTGAAGTATTTGATTAATTCTTTACGTTGGTCAGCAGTCAGTTTTGCATCCTGATGCCCTACATAATAAGATTCCAGAGGCATTTCCTCTTTTTCTACCATCTCAATACATTCTTCAAGCTTATGAGCCTGTTGTTTAGGCTCGTACATGGCAAAGGTAGAGAAATTAAGATGCTTTCGGCCTTCATCGATATGATTTTTAACAAACCATGAGGCCGGAGAAATACTGGAATACCAAGGATATTCAGTTTCATTGGAATGGCAGTCATAACAGGAGGTACTGATGATCTTTGCAACAGGTTCCGGAGTATTTTTAATCTTCAGAAAATCCATACCGGGTGTAGGGGGCGGATTAGTTTTATCGATTGGAAAAAACTGTATGATAATAAATGCTACAAGAAGGATAACCAATACTTTTTTCATATCAAATAATTGCTTTTAAATATAAAAATAATCAAAATTTATTAAATCGAAATAATCTGATTATCAATTTGTAGGATACTTATTTGAATCATTCTAAATATGCTGTTTTGATCATGCTTTTTGTATAGATGTTATTGAATTTTTACTAACTTAATTGCATTATTATGGTTTTTGGCCTCATGCAACGACTGAATTTATAAAATTTAATTAATTATAGTTTTTGACTATCATTTAAATTAAAATTAATAGATTGTATTTATTAAGTAGGCTTTGTAAGTTTGTCATGTCTTAAAAAAATAAAATTGTATTTAATCAACATAAAAAAATAAACGATAATGGAAAACGATCTGAATGACATCAGTAAATGCCCTTTTCATAGCGGAACCATGAAAAAGGAAGCCGTTGCAGGCGGAGGAACCAAAAATCTAGACTGGTGGCCTGAACAGTTGAGGGTAGATATTCTGCGTCAGCACTCGTCACTTTCTGATCCTATGGATAAGGATTTTGATTACGCTGAAGCATTTAAAAGCCTTGATCTTGAAGCCGTGAAAAGGGATCTTCATGCATTGATGACAGATTCTCAGGATTGGTGGCCCGCTGATTTTGGTCATTATGGTCCCTTGTTTATCCGTATGGCATGGCACAGTGCCGGAACCTACCGTGTAGGTGATGGGAGAGGTGGAGCAGGAGCCGGACAGCAGCGTTTTGCACCTTTGAACAGCTGGCCGGATAATGTTAGTTTAGATAAAGCCAGAAGGCTAGTGTGGCCTATCAAACAGAAATATGGTAAAAAAATCTCCTGGGCAGATCTTTTGATCCTTACCGGAAATGTTGCTTTAGAGTCTATGGGCTTTAAAACATTCGGGTTCGCAGGAGGACGTGAAGATGTATGGGAACCGGATATGGATATTTACTGGGGCTCGGAAAAAACCTGGCTGGGAGGTGATCTTCGGTATGCCCATGGATCTGAAGGAGTAGTGGAAGGGCGGGGTGTACTTCCAACCGATGATGATGCGGATGGTGACATTCATTCCAGAAATCTTGAAAAGCCTCTGGCAGCTGTACAGATGGGACTTATTTATGTAAATCCGGAAGGTCCGGACGGAAATCCTGACCCGGTTGCCGCCGCTAAAGATATCAGGGATACTTTCGGACGTATGGCGATGAATGATGAAGAAACCGTTGCTTTGATTGCCGGTGGACATACTTTTGGAAAAACGCACGGTGCCGGTCCGGCAGATCATGTGGGAAAAGAACCTGAAGCAGCCGGAATTGAACTTCAAGGGCTGGGATGGAGCAGTACTTATCAGTCAGGAAAAGGAAAGGATGCCATTTCCAGTGGTTTGGAAGTAACCTGGACGGAAACTCCTACGGAATGGAGTAATTATTTCTTTAAAAATTTATTTGAAAATGAATGGGAACTTACGAAAAGCCCTGCAGGAGCTCATCAGTGGGTAGCCAAAGACGGAGCAGAGATTATTCCTGATGCATTTGATCCCAATAAAAAACACAGGCCTACGATGCTGACGACAGACCTTTCATTAAGACTGGATCCTGTGTATGAAAAAATATCAAGACATTTTTATGAAAATCCGGATGCTTTTGCTGATGCTTTCTCCAGAGCATGGTTTAAGCTTACACACAGAGATATGGGACCTAAAGCAAGATATTTAGGACCGGATGTACCACAGGAAGAACTGATCTGGCAGGATCCAATTCCTGAAGTAGATCATGAACTGGTAAATGATACAGATATTGATGTATTAAAGCAAAAAATACTTAACTCAGGATTAAGTGTTCCTGAGTTGGTATCTACTGCCTGGGCTTCTGCTTCAACATTCAGAGGAAGTGATAAGAGAGGGGGAGCAAATGGAGCAAGAATCAGACTGGTTCCCCAGAAAGATTGGGAGGTAAACAATCCTTCACAGCTTCAGAAAGTTTTGGGTGAATTAGAAAAAATTCAGAAAGAGTTCAATGATTCTCAAAGCAATGGTAAAAAGATTTCAATAGCAGATCTTATTGTTCTGGCAGGAAATGCTGCGGTAGAAAAAGCAGCAAAAGATGCCGGAAATTATATAAATGTACCTTTTTCTCCGGGAAGAATGGACGCTTCACAGGCACAAACGGATATAGAATCTATGGGCTACCTGGAACCTGCGGCAGATGGATTCCGTAATTATCTGAAGAAAAAATTCACAGTATCTACAGAATCTTTGCTGATTGATAGGGCACAGCTACTAACGCTTACCGCTCCTGAGCTAACTGTTTTAATAGGAGGAATGCGTGCTCTGGATACAAATTCTGATGGATCCAAGCATGGTGTATTTACTAACCGTCCAGGAATACTTACGAATGATTTCTTTGTCAGTCTTCTTGATATGAATACCCAATGGAAAGCTATTTCAGAAGATAATGAATTGTATATGGGTACAGACCGTTCAACGGGTCAGCCAAAATGGACAGCAACCCGGGCGGATCTTGTCTTTGGTTCAAACTCCGAGTTGAGAGCTATTGCAGAAGTATATGCAAGTTCTGATGCCCAAGAAAAATTTGTGAAAGATTTTGTTGCAGCATGGACGAAAGTAATGAATGCTGACAGGTTTGATTTGAAATAATAATTAATTTAACATAATATTGCAGAGGTGGCTGAAAAAGCTGCCTTTTTTTATTTATTTTAACTTAAATTATTTAAAAAAATGATCGATTATTTAAATTAATCATATATTTGTTGAAAAACAAACAAATAAAACATGCTTAAAAAATTATTTCCTGCCTTCTTATTGGTAGGCTCTTTTGGCTTTGCCCAGGTTGGAGTTAATACATCAACTCCCAATGCTACTTTCGATGTAGTTGGAAATCCGGACGATACTTCAAAATTTGACGGAATGATTGCTCCCAGAATTACCGGAGATCAGTTAAATGCAAAAAATTATACTGCTTTACAAACGGGAGCATTGGTTTATGTAACTGCTGCCGGAGCTTTAACAGGGCAAACAGCTGATGTAAATTCTGAGGGGTATTATTATTTTAACGGGGATCTGAATAAATGGGTAAAACTTAATTCAGGAATTATTACATCACCATGGAATATTCAAAATACAGCAAACCCTTCCACTGCTAATACTCAAAATATTTACCAGAATGGTAAAGTAGGGATTGGATTTACGGCTGCTGATGCCGTATCTGGCAGACAGTTTGAAGTGAAAGGTGATATGAAAGCTCAATATGGAACCGGAAGCAATTACTTTGGTGTAGATACTAACCTTTTAGGAGCAGGCAGTGGTATCTATTATTCAGATAATAGTGATCTGTCAGCTGCTACAAGTTTAGGTGTGGTTATGGCAAGACCGGGTTTAACCACCTTACAATCAAATTATGGAGATAGTGGGGGCTCCATAGCAACCTATTCACAGTCTACGGGCGGATCTTTTGGTATGGTAGCTGTTAATCAGGATCAAAGTGTAAATGCCTCTATATGGGGAATAAGTAATGGAACCGGTAATAGTTTAATTCTGAGTCACGATGGAGGAACAACGGGGGTAACCAATGTTACTCTTGAAAAAAATAAAGGGGTTACCTTTTCCTATAAAGATACATCCGGGAATCCTCAGGGGTCATATACTTTTCCGAGAACAAATGGCCAGTCCAATCAGGCTTTGGTAACGGATGGCGCCGGAACTCTCTCCTGGAAAGACACTTCATCTTTGAATGCAAAAATAAGAACCGTAGCTTCAGGAACTGTTGCCGCCGATGATTATACAGTTCTCGTAACAGGAAATATTTCTCTTCCTGCTGCAAGTACAGCCAATCAGGGGAAAATTTATAATCTGGTTAATGATACTGCTGCTACCGTTACGGTGAGCGGAACATTCCGGATCAATGGAGGGAATTTTACCAATTATGATTTAAATAACAGTAATTTTGGAAGGGCCATTTCAGTACAAAGTACCGGATCTGCATGGGTTTTGATTTCCAGGTATTAGATTTTGATGTAATCAGATATAATAAAAGTCATCCTAAAATAAAAATAGGATGGCTTTTTCGATAAGGTTAATAAATTGTTACAAAAAAACTTAAAAATAAATTGACTTGGCAACAAAAAATATTTATCCTATTTCAAAATAAAGAACCATGATTGGTTTGATATTTAAAGATTCTCAATAAAAAAATGACTGTTTTACGAGAAAACAGCCACTTTAATTTATTTTTTCAGGAATTTAAAAAGCATACCAACGTCCACAGGCATTGTGACATAATGCAAAATCATCAGGATTATTTATTGTAGACGCTTGAATACAAGCAGCTTCAGTTTTATAATAAGGTTGACCTGAACTCCAATACACTGCACATTCTGGTGTAATTCCTCCTTTTACAGATTTTAAATTCTCTCTTGAAAGTTTTTTTAGATTTTTCATGATAATTTTGGCTTAATTTTTTACTCTATCCGGTTTTCGGATATTATTTTGTTATGCTAATATAAATAAAATATGTAATAGCCCAAATAAAAAAACACTGTTTGGTGATTAATTAGTTTGAAATTATTGATAAATGTTGGTGATTTCGTAATATAGGATATGTGATATATATAGATTTTGGTGGAAATAATATTTTTGAATGAAGAGCAGTTTATATATGAAGATCTCAGCAATTAACTTATTTGACGTAAATAAAAAAACCACCCTTAAAAAAGGATGGTTTGTAGACCCACAGGGATTCGAACCCCAACTGATGGTACCAAAAACCAGAGTGCTACCGTTACACCATGGGTCTGTTTATTTTGGTGGCGCAAAACTATAAAAAAATATTTAATTGAAAAAATAATTTTCGCTGGTTAGTGTCAGAAATTATAGTGTTTAAACATAATTCGATGATTATTAGTAGTATAAGTTTGCGAAAAAATTAATCATAGGTCATTAGAAGAACTGTTCTTTTTCAGTGACTAAATAATAAAATCTTATCTTTGCAAAAAATTGGGCTCCAAAAGTTGGAGAAACCCATTAATAATTTCATTTATTAAACATTTTTATGTCAAATATTGTTGCAATCGTTGGGCGTCCCAACGTAGGAAAATCCACACTTTTTAACCGTTTACTAGAAAGAAGAGAAGCCATCGTAGATTCTACGGCTGGGGTTACCAGAGACCGTCATTACGGGAAATCTGACTGGAACGGGGTAGATTTTACCGTTATAGATACCGGCGGATATGATGTAGGAACGGATGATATTTTTGAAGAAGAGATCCGTAAACAAGTACAGCTGGCAATAGATGAAGCTACTTCTATCATTTTTATGATGAATGTGGAAGAAGGCCTTACCGATACAGATTACGAGATTTATGAACTTCTTAGAAGAGCAAACAAGCCCGTTTATATCGTTATCAATAAAGTAGATTCTGCTAAAGAAGAAATAAATGCTACTGAATTCTATCAGTTAGGTATTGAAAAATATTACACTTTATCTTCTGCTACAGGTTCCGGAACCGGAGAAGTTTTAGATGATATCGTTAAAGACTTTCCTACAACAGATTATAAAGACCCATTTGAAGGGTTGCCTAAAATTACAATTGCAGGTCGTCCAAATGTAGGAAAATCTACATTGACAAATGCCTTACTTGATGTTGAAAGAAATATCGTAACGGATGTTGCAGGTACAACAAGAGACAGTATCCAAACCCTTTATAATAAATTCGGGCACGAGTTTGTTTTGGTAGATACTGCAGGAATGAGAAGAAAATCTAAAGTAAATGAAGATTTGGAATTCTATTCTGTAATGAGATCTATCCGTTCTATTGAATTTTCAGATGTTGTGATCATCATGGTTGATGCTACGCTGGGCTGGGAATCTCAGGATATGAATATCTTCGGTCTTGCGCAAAAAAATAGAAAAGGAATTGTCATTGTTGTAAATAAATGGGATCTTATTGAAGATAAGAAAACCAACACCGTAAGAGATTTTGAGAATTCAATTAAAGAAAAGATTGGTCAGTTCAGTGATATTCCAATTCTTTTTGTTTCAGCATTAACGAAGCAAAGAATTCTGAAGGCAGTAGAAATGGCAATGGTTGTGTATGAAGACCGTAAGAAAAAGATCAAAACTTCAAAATTAAATGAAGTGATGCTTCCTATTTTTGAGCAGACTCCACCACCAGCCAACAAAGGAAAGTATATTAAAATCAAATACTGTGTACAGCTTCCGACACCTTCACCACAGTTTGTATTTTTCTGTAACCTGCCTCAGTACGTAAAAGAACCTTACAAAAGATTTACTGAAAACCAATTGAGGAAACAATTCGGATTTACCGGAGTTCCTATTGAAGTGTATTTCAGACAGAAATAAAAAATAATCCCTTTTAGATTTTTCTAAGAGGGATTTTGTTCATATGAAATTTAATCGTTTAAATAAAAGTTTTTTCAGAATAATGAATACAGTTGTATTGTCAGAACAAGTTTCTTTAATAAACTCCTGGATCAATGAGCTTAGGAATATAGACATCCAGCATGACAGAATGAGATTCCGTAGAAATATGGAACGTATTGGAGAGATTGCTGCTTTTGAGATCAGTAAAGGATTAGAATATAAAGAAGTAGAGATCCAGACTCCGTTAGATAAGATAAAAGTTCAGGAAATAGCAGTTCAGCCCGTGATAACCACTATTTTGAGAGCAGGAGTACCTTTGTTTGAAGGAATTTTAAGTTACCTTGACAGAGCCGACTGCGGTTTCGTAGCAGCTTACAGAAAGCATGATGCCAATGATTATTTCTCCATCAAACAGGATTATCTTACCTGTCCGAATATTGAAGGCAGACCATTAATTGTAGCTGATCCGATGCTGGCAACAGGTGCATCGTTAATCGAAGCTATCAAAGATCTTCTGACCAACGGAACGCCAACTCAGCTGCATATTGTTGCGGCAATTGCTTCCAGACAAGGCGTGGAAACTATTGAAAAAGCGTATCCGGATGCAAAAATATGGGTAGGAGCCATCGATGAGGGACTGACCTCAAAAGGATACATCACACCAGGACTTGGTGATGCCGGAGATCTTAGCTATGGTGAAAAACTTCAACGATAAATACTAAGGAAGATTCCAGAAATCTTTCATCAGATCAAATAATAAATTTGGCCGTACTTTTTCCAAAGGATGTTTTGTATCCGGAAGTATGGCCAATTTTGCATTCGGAATACTGCGGTATGCATTGATGCTTTCTTCAATACTCACCATATTGTCTTTATCTCCCGTCATAATCTGTACCGGAAGATTGACTGCCCAAAGATTGCTTTCATTCAACACTGGATTTTTGCCTAAAGAAACCATCATATTAGCAATAGCCGGAAGAAGCTGTTTCCATTTCTTGCCATGTTGCTTTTCCAATTGTTCAGCATATTTGGGTACTTTCAAAAGAATAGATTCAGGATCCAGCATTTTGCTTTCCTTTAAGGCTTGTTCCTCAGTCCAGTCGAATTTCGTTCCCAGTGTCATGACAGAATAAATGTTTTCAGGATTCTGCAAAGCACAGCATAGTGCCACATAACCACCCATGCTGTGACCGAAAATATAAACATCTTTTAAATCTTCCTTATGGATGTAATCTCTTAATTCATTAGTGTATTTTTCAATGCTGATGCCACTTTCCGGCACCTCGGTATTTCCATGTCCTGAAAATAAAAGCGTATGAATACTAAAGTGTTTTGAAAGCTCCTTTTCATAAGGCTTAAAAATATCACTGTGTCCCAATGCACCGTGCAGCAACAGCAGATTTTTCATGATCAATAGTTTACAGGAAAATTAGTAAAAAGAATCGGAAAAGGAAAGGGGAGTTTGAGGGTTTTAGAGTTTTTGCGTTGAATGGGTTGTTAGCTGCTGGTTGTTGGTTGATGGTTATTAGTTATTTAATATTTTATTATTTACTTGTAAAACAAAATTTATAATTGACATTATCGTTTAATCATTGCTGAACAAACTATATTTTACTCTAAAACTCTAAAACTCTAAAACTCTAAAACTCTAAAACTCTAAAACTCTAAAACTCTAAAACTCTAAAAACCCTCAAACACAAGACCTACACATCCACCGCCATCACCATCACACTCACCTTATTGTTTCCTGCATTTAAAATTTCCCAGGCAATAGATGAAACTGTATTTCCTGTTGTGAAAACATCATCAATCAATAAAATATGCTTTCCCGAAATCGGTTTTGAAAGAGAAAAAGGGTTGACTGCTTCCAGGCGGTGCTTCTTATCTTTTAAGGCCTGCGCTTTTGAGTAATGGTTTCTTTGAATTAAATCATGATCAAAAGGAATTTCATAAAACTTTGATAAGGTTTCCGTAAATAAATGGAGCTGATTATAACCTCTTTCTTTTAATTTTTTAGGATGAAGCGGAACAGAGACCAATATGTCGGGACTTTCATCCTTAAAATCCAGCCTTTCAATCGTCCAGTTGGCAAGAGTCTTACCTACATTTTCCCTATTTTTATATTTCAGTTCATGAATGAGTTTGCGGCTTAACCCATCCTGTTCGAACTTCATTAGTCCAAAAGTATTTTCAACAGGAAAGAAGAGTCTGCATTTTTCTTTGATGACATCATCACTGGAATACTCAAAATGAGTAAAATGGATCTGTTCAAAACATAAGCCACAAACCAAAAGATCCGGGTCTATGATCCGGTTGCACTCAATGCAGCGGTTCGGAAAAAATAAATCTAATATCATCGGTGTGTTTTTTTATTAAAAGTTACAAACTAGAGTTTAGAAGTTAGAGAGAATCTTTAATTTTTCACTATTCACTATTCACTATTCACTATTCACTATTCACTATTCATTATTCACCTGTTTCCTGATCTTCTCAACAGCATTCTTCATGCTAAGGTTAAAATATTCCTTTTCCAGCCTTACCGGCGGAGCCTGCCTTACTTCACAGTCTGCAATACTGCAGGATTCGCAGGTCACTCCTACATTGATTGTTTTTATTGTTGGAGATTTTATAAAGCCGATTTTCTTGATCGTCTGTGAGTTGAGCAGGATCCCAAGACAGTAGCTTCTGTTGCTGCCATCCGAAAACGGGTTTTTCTGAGAAGTGGAGATCACAAGATAACTCACTCCCTGATC
Source organism: Chryseobacterium sp. W4I1 (assembly GCF_030816115.1). Classification (NCBI taxonomy): domain Bacteria; kingdom Pseudomonadati; phylum Bacteroidota; class Flavobacteriia; order Flavobacteriales; family Weeksellaceae; genus Chryseobacterium; species Chryseobacterium sp. W4I1. The sequence continues at coordinate 3,022,146 of NZ_JAUSXQ010000001.1, read as the reverse complement.
TTTATAATGAGAGATCTGGGCATCAGTCAGCGTTTCGTTTTCTTTTAGATGATGCAGGTTTTTCACTGCAATCCATCTCCGGCAGTAATGCTCGTTCATGGCATTCGCATGTGGTGCCTGCTGATGGTTCAGGTGAAGCTCCTTTAAGATCTGAATCTTGTCCGAGCCTTTTTTCTTCACCAGACACAGATAAAAAAGATCCCGGATACCCATTTCCGAAGAAAGAAGATTTGTAAGCCTGTAATAAAACGTTTCAGGAGAATCTGTAAAACTCTCGATCAATGCTTCAAAACCTTTTGGTTCCCAGGTATGCTGTAGGAAAAATTCTGAGGTTTTTTCAACAGTCCTTTTCTTTGAGATCAGTAAAGCGCCTGCAAAATACGAAGCATAAAAATTATTCAGAATTTCTTCAAAACTTCCAAAATCCAGCCATGAATAGGTATTCGGACGTACTTTCAGTTCCAGGACATTAAATCCTATTTCCTTTGCTAAAATAAAGGTTCGCTGGTCTTTTTCAAGCTTCCTGTTCAGCAGCAGCAGTTTCTGTTCAGGAATAAACAGTGAGCGGAGATTATCAAGAGTTCCGAACTGTTCAAAATCATCAGATCTGATATTGTATTTAAACTTTTCAGCAAGAATATTCTCCAAAACCGAAGCCTGAAGATCTTCATTGATGTCTATTCCGTTTTCCCTGATGAATTCCATTGCTTTCTCCTCAATTTCAGGAAAATAATTATCATAGAGCTCCTGAAAAGACCGCAGTACAGCAAAGTAAAAACGCTCCTTTCCTAAATTATAATTCTGTGAGATCTCGATCAGCGCATTTATAAAAGCCGTTACTTTTTTGGGAGCGTCACTGATAATGCTGATTAGATTATTTTTGTTGATTCCAAAAAGGTCCAGTGGAATTTCTTTAAAAAAATCAGACTGCAGGATTTCATTAAACGGAGCCAAACCTTTGTCAAGCTTCGTAGAAACCAGCTCATCAAAAGTGCTGCTCAGCGACTCAGAAAGAAGGATGATCTTATCGTGTTTCGGATATTTTTTTCCGTTTTCAATTTCATTGAGGTAAGATTTTGATAAACCGGTCTTTAAGGCAAGATCCTGCAGAGACCAGTTTTTCTTTTGTCTGAGCTGTTTCAGCTTGAGTCCGAACACCGTTTTAATATAATCACTTTCTGAATTCATACCCAAATATAAAAAATTGAATGCGATTTTCAGCATAATAAATTTTAAAAATTATTTAGCGAACGTTCGCTAATTGTGAATATTTTTATTTATGTTTGTAACATCAAATCTCAAAATCAACACGTTATGGAAACTCAGACTCAATTAAAAATAAAGGCACAGAAGCAGTTTGAAGCAGTTTTTAGTCCTGAATTGACCGATTTTCTGGTTGCACTTCATCAGAACTTCAATCATAAAAGACTTGAACTTTTAGAAGAAAGAAAAAAAATACAGCTGCAGTTTGATCAGGGAAATCTTCCCGGATTTTTGCCGGAAACTGAAGGAGTCAGAAATGGAAACTGGATATGTGCATCACTTCCTGCTGATCTTTTAGACAGAAGGGTGGAGATCACAGGTCCCGTAGACCGTAAAATGATCATCAATGCATTGAATTCAGGAGCTCTTACTTTTATGGCTGATTTTGAAGACAGCAATTCGCCCACGTGGGAAAACTGTATTCAGGGACAGATCAATCTTGCAGATGCTATAAATCGGAATATTGATTTTACTGCTGAAAATGGAAAATTTTATCACCTTAATGAAAAGACAGCTGTTCTTCAGGTGCGGCCAAGAGGTTTACACCTTTCGGAAAAGCATGTTGAGATCAACGGTGAAGAAACATCAGGTTCACTGATTGATTTTGGAATTTATTTTTTCACCAATGCAGAGCAGCTTCTTAAAAACGGAAGCGGTCCTTACTTTTACCTTCCGAAATTAGAACACTATAAGGAAGCCCGTTGGTGGAATGATGTTTTTGTTTTTGCCCAAAACTATCTTGGCATTCCTGCAGGAACAATTAAAGCCACAGTGTTGATCGAAACTATCACCGCTTCATTTCAGATTGATGAAATTTTATATGAACTAAGAGAGCACAGTGCCGGGCTGAACTGCGGAAGATGGGATTATATTTTCTCCTTCATCAAAAAATTCAGAAACCTTCCCGAGTTTATGGTGCCGGACAGAGATCAGGTGACAATGGCATCACCATTTATGAGTGCCTATTCAAAAAGAGTGATTGAGCTCTGTCATAAAAGAAACGTTCATGCAATTGGAGGTATGGCAGCTCAAATTCCCGTGAAGGACAACTATGAAGCCAACAGTATTGCTTTTGAAAAAGTACGTAATGACAAGAAGCGGGAGGTAAAAAACGGCCATGATGGAACCTGGGTGGCACATCCGGCATTGGTTTCTGTAGCGAAAGATATTTTTGACCAGTATATGCCGACAGACAATCAAATCGATAAAAAATTTGAATATCATATTAAAGAAGCAGATCTTCTTGAAGTTCCGAAAGGTGAGATCACACAAAAAGGTGTAAGAAAGAATATCAATGTTGGAATTCTCTATCTGGAAAGCTGGCTGATGGGTACAGGTGCAGCAGCTATTTATAACCTGATGGAAGATGCTGCCACCGCAGAGATCTCAAGAACGCAATTGTGGCAATGGCTAAAAAATGAAGCCAAGCTTGACACTGGTCTTACCTTGACCCGTGAAATGATTCTCCAGTGGGAAGCAGAAGAAATAGAACACATTGAGAAATATGTAGGCGAACAACGTTTCAAAAACGGAAAATTCAATTTGGCCAAAGAGATTTTTAATGAACTGGTGTTCTCGGAAAAATTTGAAGAATTCCTGACTTTGAAAGCTTATCCATTTATTGAGTAGGAGAGTTTTAGAGTGGGAGAGTTTTAGGGTGATAAAATTATGACTCAGGTACTCTAAAACTCTTCCACTCTAAAACCCTCTCACCTAATTCCTAAAATCTAACAAAAAATCCAAATAGTATTATGAAAACAAGACAAGAGCAGATCCAGGCTATAGAACAGGATTGGCTGAACAATCCCCGCTGGAACGGAATAAAAAGAACCTATACGGCTGAAGAAGTATTGAAGCTGCGAGGTTCTTATACAATTGACTATACCATTGCAACAGAAATGTCCAAAAAATTCTGGGACAAACTGAATAATCAGGATTATGTAGCCGGTTTGGGTGCCCTTACAGGAAACCAGGCGGTTCAGGAAGTGGATGCAGGTCTGGAAGCCATTTATCTTTCAGGATGGCAGGTGGCTGCGGATGCTAATTTGTCCGGTGAAATGTATCCTGATCAATCACTGTATCCTGCGAACTCGGTGCCTTCCGTGGTGAAAAAAATTAATAATGCTTTATTAAGGGCAGATCAGGTACAATCCGTGAGCGGAAAGGGAGATAAAGAATATCTGGTTCCCATTATTGCAGATGCTGAAGCCGGATTTGGAGGAAACCTGAATGCTTTTGAACTGATGAAACAGATGATTGAAGCCGGAGCAGCAGCGGTACACTTCGAAGATCAGCTTTCTTCGGCTAAAAAATGCGGCCATTTGGGAGGAAAGGTTTTGGTACCGACCCAGGAAGCGATTAATAAACTGGTGGCAGCCCGTCTGGCTTCAGATGTATTGGGTGTTCCGAGTATTATTATTGCTAGAACGGATGCCGATGCTGCAGATCTTTTAACTTCGGATATTGATGACAGAGATAAGAAATTTGTAACCGGAGAAAGAACTTCCGAAGGTTTCTACGTTGTAAATAACGGAGTAGAGCAGGGAATAGATCGTGGTCTTTCCTATGCACCTTACGCAGACCTGATCTGGATGGAAACTTCTAACCCTGATCTTGAACAGGCGAAAAGATTTGCAGAGGGGATTCATGCGAAATTTCCGGGAAAGATGCTGGCTTACAACTGTTCACCTTCCTTCAACTGGGCGGCAAGACTAAGTGTTGAAGAAATGGCTAATTTCCGTGAAGAGCTTGCCAAAATGGGCTATAAATTCCAATTCATAACACTGGCCGGTTTCCATGCATTAAATACGGCTATGTTCGAGCTTGCTTTAGCTTATAAAGAAAGAGGCATGGCGGGATATTCTGAGCTTCAGGAGCGTGAGTTTGCCCTTCAGCAGAAAGGATTCAGAGCGGTAAAACACCAGTCGTTTGTAGGAACAGGATATTTTGATGAGGTTCAGAATGTGGTGACCAATGGTTCTTCCGCAACGGTTGCCATGAAAGACTCTACGGAAACGGCACAGTTTCATTGATCATTTTCCATGTTATATAAAATTTTTAGATGTGAACCTTCTCAGTTTTGAGAAGGTTTTTTAGTTGGGAATAAAGAATAAAACCTTAAACTTCATATATTTGATTATTAATGAAGCCGAAAGAATAATGAATTTAACTTACCAGAAACAAATCCAGGTTACAGAAGCACACATCGACCAGAATAATCATGTCAACAATGTTCAGTACGTACATTGGGTAGAAGAAATGGCAACTGAGCACTGGGAACTTGTTAAGGAGAAAACGGATTATCCGGACGATATCTGGATGCTCGTTGACCATCATATCCAATATAAAAAACAGGTCTATCTTGGAGATATTATTACCGTCAAGACCTATCCGAAAGCACCTGAAGGTATAAAGCAACCAAGGAAAGTAGAGTTTTACTGTAATGACAAACTTGTAGTAGATTCAAGTACGCTTTGGGTTTTGGTTGATTTGAAAACTCAGAAGATTAAAAGACTGGATAGTGACTGGCTGGATAAACTTACGGAATAATCATATGTTTTATTTTACTGAATCATAGTAGGTGAGTCTATATTAAACTTACTCAGTATTTATTTCCGGGTATCTTTAAATACTTGGGAAATAATTCATTAAAGAGATATTAAATTATAATTTCTTATTGCATTATGAAGAAATTTTACCTCATATTCTTATAAAAATTGTGTAGCTTTACAAAAAAACACATTGTATGAAACTTCAGCCTTATACCAAATATTTTACATTGGAATACCCAATTTGGTAATATCCCACATCTAAAAACCTTAAAACGGAAAAAATCGTTAAGTATATCGAAGTATATCGATGTGTTTTCTTTTGCTTGCTCACAAAAAACTATGAATTTTGCAAGAAAATTATCAATCAGTAGTATCTATTTCAGCTGAATAAAAGATTCTGAAAACACATTATAAGAAATTAAATTAGATCAAGACAGTTGTATCTGCTTAAGCGTATGATATGTATGAAAATTTATAAATTTTAAATTTTGCTCATTTCCTGGATGCAAATTTTAAAATTGTCTGGATTCCTCCTGGTTAAAGCAAATATACTATCTATCATTTAAGAATGTACAGCTCACAATTTTAAACACAACTTTAAATTTCAAATGAGAATATGAGAAAAGAAATACACAAAATATTGATACTCCCACTTTGTTTCATTATCAATTTATTTAACGCGCAAGTTGGAATTGGAACCAACAACCCACTAGGAGCTTTGCACATAGATGGTGCTAAAGACAATCCTGTTTCGGGAGTACCTACAGCAGCGCAAATTTCTAATGACGTTATTATAAATAAAGCAACAGGTTTTATTGGTGCTGGAGTTCTTAGTCCTCAGGTACAGTTAGATATGAGATCGGCAGCAAATGAAAATGCCCTTGGTTTAGGGACCACCAGTATGTCGGCAGCGGCAGCAGGGGCAGGCGCTACACGATATGATGTAAACAATGTACCGGTAGGCGCTAAAATTGAAGTATCCGATGGTGCGGTATGGAACAAAGCATATATTGCCCCTCAAAAGGCAGTAGTTGTTGTTCGTAAAATTACAAGCCAGTCAGTTCCAACAGCTGCTGCAACAACTATTACTAACTGGAGCGAAGTGCGGGACATGAGCAATAGCTTTGATTATACTTCTGGCGAATTTACAGCGCCTCGTAATGGAACCTATACTTTTTTACTAACATTTAATTTTAGCGGGACCGTTATTGCTGACGGCTCCAGAGTTGAATCACAATTCTATAATCCTGCTACCAGTACCGTTCTTGCGAGTGTTTATAAAACTTTCGGTCAGTCTATGACAGGTACAGCCGATGATGCAAATTCTACACGCTCCACACAGGCTGGAGGATCAAGTACCGTTACCCTTACTTTGACTGCAGGGACTAGAATAAGCGTCAGACTGTATCAGAATCTCAGTACAGGTGCTATTCCGCTCAGGGTTACCACTAACCCTTCAGATCCGGCAAATCCGGATGATGGGTTTAATAATTTAACCATAATAGAACATTAAGATATTATGAAAAAGAAAATCAATATAGCTTATAAACTATTCGCTGGTATTTTAGTTTTTTCTGCAATTAAAACGACCGCACAAATAGGGTTTTACACAGCTACACCTGCACAACCCTTACATATAGATGCAGGAAAAGACAACGGTTCCGCTCCTGATGCGACAAAAATATCCAATGATGTTGTTATTACGTCAGCGGGACAAATAGGGGTTGGAATTTTAAACCCAATTACTAAAGTTGATCTCAGGTCTGCGAACGACCAAAGAATCATCGGGTTGGGGACCAATACCCAAAGTCCTTCTGCAGCAGGTGGAGGAGCCATCCGTTATAATGCCAGTGGGTTTTTAGAATATTCCGATGGCGAACAATGGATAGCACTGCCACTTACAGCTCCGACCAAAGCATTGGTGAATGCCAGTAAAGGCTCTGCACAAAGTATTGCAACTGCAGCTTCAACAGTCATTACCGGCTGGACAGAAACAGTTGATTTAGGTGCCGGTGCCAATGGAGATTTCGATCCTGTAAACGGAGTTTTTAAAGCTCCGCGTGATGGATTTTATCTTGTTTCATTCAATATTACCTTGGCTACCGGAAATATACCCAAAAACACATTTATAGAAACTGCCATAGAAAGTAATCAAAGTACCAATAATATCCCGGTATTTAAAACGGTAAATTCCTATCCTGCTTTTCAGGCAGGCGCAGTCAGTAATTATATAGGTGGTAACTGTAATGCTATTTTCAATCTTAAAAAAGATGATACTATAAAATTTAGTGTAAAACATAATATAGGCAGTGCACGAAACACTCTCAATGACAGTAAATTAAATAATTTAAGTATCAGCGAATTGTAAAAATATATAATGATGGGACCAAAAAATAAAATAAAAAGATTGATTTATACTGTTATTGCTTTTTCACTTAAAGTAACATATATCAATGCTCAAATAGGAATAGGAATACCAAACCCAACAAACCCCGTTGAAGTTAAAACAGATGCCGGTAATATTATAATTGACAATTCAGGCAAAATAGGGACTCTGATTACTAATCCAAAAGTAGCTTTGGATCTGCGCAGTGCTGCAAATGGTTCCATAGCTATCGGAAATACTACGAAAACAGCTGTTCAGGCTGGTGCAGGTGCATTACGATATGTTGCAAGCCCTGCCATTGGAGTAAAAGGATATTTAGAATTTTCCGACGGTACAAACTGGGTCAGCTTTTTCCCTAAAGGAAAGCCCCGTATTGTAGTAATGGCAAGTAAAACCACTCAGGATACCTATGTATTTGAAAGTGGTACACCTTCAGAGATAGGACCTAAGACCGGTATTGTTCAAAGAAGATCCTCTTATCTGACTAACTGGACGGAAAATTTAGACTCTGATTCAGGTGTCCCAACCTCAAATTTCAGCCCGGCTACAGGTGAATTCGTAGCTCCAAGAGACGGTGTATACTTTGCAACTTTTACTTTTGCGCTACAGTCCAGCCAGGTGAATACAGGTGCTAATAATCAGACTGAAGCAATATGGGAAGTCAGAAATTCGACCAACGCAATTACTCAAAGAATAAAAACAAATAACGGATATGCTTCTGACACCGGAGGAAGCCCTAATGCAGTACCAGTAGGCTCAGCCTGTACAGTAAGTGTATATTTAAACAAAGGTGACAAATTAAGACCTTTTACGTGGATTACGGTGGCATTCGATGGTACAGTCAGCCAGTTTGATGTTTCAGGAAGTGGAGTATACAACGCACTTACGATAGTTGAACAGTAAAAGATTATCAAAGAAAGATGAGAAACGCTTAAATATAATCAGCAAAATATTTAGACAACACATATAAAAGATTTGTAAAGACTCAAGAGCATTCCCGACAAAATACAAACAAAATTAAGAGTAGGTTTTTTTCCTGCTCTTTTTTATTTTAAATTTGAACATTATTTGATGGTTTTTCTAATTGTTGATACACATTTTGACACGATTAAGTTTATTGTAAATTTAATATAATGAAAACCAGGTATTTAAAAAATAATACATTAGTATGATACGTATTACAAAAATTTTCACATTCGAGACAGCCCACGTGCTGTACAACTATGATGGAAAATGTAAAAATATGCACGGGCATTCCTATAAACTGTTTGTAACGGTAAAAGGAAAAGTGATTAATGATTTGGAGAATTCCAAAAACGGGATGGTAGTGGATTTTGGAGATATAAAAAGTATCGTAAAATCTGAAATTGTAGACCTTTGGGATCATGCAGTTCTTGTAAATGCGTTATCTCCTCATAAGGAACTGGGTGAAGACCTGGAAAATAAAGGACACAAAGTGATCTACTGCAGCTTCCAGCCAACCTGCGAAAATATGCTGTATGCTATTGCTGCAAAAATAAAATCAAAACTTCCGGCTGAGGTTTCGCTGGCCTATTTAAAGCTTCACGAAACGGAAAATTCCTATGGAGAATGGTTCGCAGAAGATAATAAATAACAGTAATTTTCCAATAAAAATTCAGACTGGTGTTAAAAACAATCATTAATTTAGAACCTGGAAAAAAAGTATATTTCGCTTCAGACCAGCATTTTGGAGCTCCTACTCCTAAGGAGAGCAAGGTGCGGGAAGAGAAATTTATCCGCTGGATGGACGAGATCAAGGAAGACGCCCAGGTATTGTTTTTAATGGGTGACCTTTTTGATTTCTGGCATGAATGGAAACACGTCATTCCTAAAGGATATGTACGTGTTCTAGGGAAAATAGCAGAACTGAAAGACCGGGGAATTCACATCTATTTTTTTGTTGGAAATCATGATCTGTGGATGAAGGACTATCTTGAAGAAGAAATAGGCTGCACCGTTTTTTACAAAAAGCAGTATTTCGAAATGGGCGGAAAACAGTTTCTGTTAGCGCACGGAGACGGTCTCGGACCTGGTGATAAAGGCTACAAGAGAATGAAAAAACTCTTTACCAATCCTGTAGCACAGTGGTTTTTTAAGTGGCTTCATCCCGATATTGCCATGAAAGTGGCACTTTATCTTTCCCAGAAAAACAAGATGATTTCCGGGGATGAGGACAAAGCTTTTTTAGGAGAAGATAAAGAGTTTCTCATCATCTACTCAAAAGAAAAACTGAAAACCCAGGAGATAGATTATTTTATCTACGGCCACCGCCACCTTCCTATGGTGCTGGAAATGGGTCAGGATTCAAAATACATCAACCTCGGAGACTGGATTTCTTATTTTACCTACGGTGTTTTTGAAAAAGATTTTGAGTTGAAAACATTTGCAGACGGCACAAAAAAAAATTACCCCTGAGAGAGAGGTAATTCCGAATAGACCAAAATCTACTCTTGTTTTTAATCCATATTCCGGTTAAATAATTGCAAGAAGTTTACCAAAGTCTATTTCTTCAATTAAAAAATATTAAAAAAACATACTTTTTTTACATTATTGTTCAGAACATTATAAAAAGAAGTCTAAAATAGTTTTAGAAAAATTGGAAAATATATTCAGCATACAGACCAATCAGGATTTCCTGAGTGCAGCGTTGGCAACTTTTCGTTATCAGTATGAAAATGTTGAGATATATAGAAAGTTCGTGGATTTTTTAAATGTAAATCCGGACCAAGTTAACAGCCTGATAAATATTCCCTTCCTGCCGATAGAAATGTTTAAAAACCATCAGATCCTGGACAAAAATGCCAATGCTGATCTTTTTTTTCAGAGTTCAGGAACCACACAGATGAATCTTTCAAAACATTATATTGCAGATACCAATCTTTATGAAGAAAGTATCTATAAAAGTTTTGAGCAGTTTATAGGAAAGCCTGAAGATTTTATTTTCCTTGGATTGCTGCCAAGTTATCTGGAAAAACAGAATTCATCCCTGATCTATATGGTGGATTATTTGATGAAAAAATCCGCCAAACCGGAGAACGGGTATTTTCTGTACAATCATTCCGAGCTGTTTGAGCTTTTAAATCAATTAAAAAATAAAAAAGTCATTCTTTTCGGAGTGTCTTTTGCCCTGCTTGACTTTCTGGATTCCGTTGAATCTCTTAAGCTGTCTGTTTCTGAATCCCAAAGTCTTACCGTCATTGAAACCGGTGGAATGAAAGGAAGAAAAGAGGAAATGACCAAAGATGAGCTCCTGAAAATTCTTCAGAACGGTTTTAAAACTGAGAAAATCTATTCAGAATATTCTATGACGGAACTGCTTTCGCAGGCTTATTCCCTTGGAAATAATGAATATCAATGTCCAAACTGGATGAAAATTATGATCCGGAATGCAGAAGATCCTTTTTCCTATGAACAAGAGGGGAGAACCGGAGCAGTTAATATTATAGATCTGGCCAATACTCATTCATGTTCCTTTATTGCCACTCAGGATTTGGGTAAAACTCTTCCGGGAGACCGGTTTCAGGTGTTGGGAAGAATTGATCACTCTGATATCCGAGGATGCAGTTTATTGGTTTCTTAAAAATTCAATTAAGCAAATACCACTTCCGGATATGAATCTTAAGAAAAGTTTATTTTTAATTCTGATTGGAATTTCATCTTTTTTATCTGCACAGAAAAAGACAGAAAAGGATATCTGGCCAGGAACTTATTTCGTTAATGAGACCAATAAAGAAGGGACACAAACCACGACTACGGATACTTTGGTTATTGCCAGAATTCCGGATGCTGATCCTGATAAAATTCCGGCTAAGGAAGAATCAGATTTAGCCCGATGGTCAATGACTTCAAAAAGAGACGGAGGTAAAGATAAAATAAGTGTTAAACGCTTTTTATTTGATGTTAAAAATAATAAAGATGCTTATAAGGAATTCGGCTGGACAGATCTTCATAAAAAGGGAAAAATAAGCTGTATTGATGGTGGACATTTCTTTATTTGCCAGACATTACCAAATACAACCGTCACTTTCGGGAAAGATGAAAAATATTTTACCAAAACAGGTGTTTTCGGAATCTGGCTGCATTACGGTGTTGTGGAATTGCAGAAGAAATAATCTTACTCTAAACTTAAATTTTTATGCTGAAAATAGAAGAGCTTGTTCATGCTTACATCCATACTCACTGCGATTTTGAAAAAGAAATTGTACTGACGAATTATTTCCAGGCCGACTGGGAAGCGGATATGCTGTTCATAGATTCTGAAGGATTCAGTCATGAAATTGAGATCAAACTTTCCAAAAGTGATTTTAAAAATGATTTCAAAAAATCATACTTTAATAAAGATACCGGTGAAAAATTCCTGAAACATGATAAGATTTCCTGCGGTGACTACGTTTGCAATGCGTTTAGTTTTCTGCTTCCGATGGGAATGATAGATCATGCCTTAATTCCCGAACACTGCGGAATTATTGAATTTTACCATAATGCAGACACCTGGGAAACAGAATTCTATCTCATACGCAAGCCTAAAAGAGTACACGAAGATCCTTACTGGAAACTAAATGACAAAGATCTTTTTATCCGGAAAATGGCCTTAAATTTATTGCAGCGTAAAATGGAGATCAAAGGTAAGCAGGAAGAACTTATTTTCAGAAATCCTTTTGATATCAGAAAAAAATAAACAAAAAAACTCCTGCAGTTTTTACAGGAGTTCAGTATAAAAAATAAACTGGAAAATATTACTTTTTCACCATTTTCAAAGTTCCGTTTGTTCCGTTGCTGGATTTCCATTTAACAAGGTAAACACCACTCAGGTTATTTTGAAGATCAACCGGAAGTTTGTTAAGCCCAGCTGGTATATCTGTAGTATAAGATCTGACTGTTTTTCCATGTAGGTCTACTACATTTACTGAAATAGTTTCCTTATCAGAAGCTGTATAATATATCTCACTGATTCCTAATGCTGGATTATCTACTAAAGCTGTAGCAGGGGTATTTATTTTTCCAGCTATAGTGTTTTTTCCAATAGGAGGAACACATCTGTAACACTCAAATCTGGCTGCGCTTATGGTGTATTGGTTCGGACCTGTGCAGGTAATATCTACTCCATATCCAAATTGTCCTGTATAATCAATCATTGTAGGATCTGAAGCAATTGTAGTATGATCTCCAACTACTGTGGTAAGAGGATAATAGCCACTAAACAATGGAGGAGTATTACTAAAGGTTACTTTGGCATATCTGGTGGGAGGAGAATTTCCTGGCAATACAAAAACTACAGGGAAATTATATACTTTAGATGTAGCAACATCAGGAAGAAAAGGAGTATTGGTACGCTCAGTAGACCCAATTTTCAGATCAACCGTGATGCTGGTATGAGCATGGCCAGGTATAGTGTGTTGAAAAAGATCATCTCTGATAACAACAATATTGTAGGTGGGTCCAGGGACTGTGTTTTTTTGTGCATTCAATTGATCTTGGCAAATCAATACAAAAGACAGCAATAAGAGAAGTTTTTTCATTTTTGTTAAATTTTAAGTTAATAATTTTAGTTTATTCTGTCCTCTAAAATTGAAACTTATTATCAACGTATCAAAAAGGGAATTGGTAAATGTGGAAGATTATCCAATAACTGCTTATTCTTTTTGTATAAATGTGAAATTTCTCTCTAAATGAAAGAGTACTGTAAATTAAGGTTGAAAATTCCTAAAACCATATCGGAATGAAAACAGATCTGTATACATAACAGAAAAAATCCTGCCAGGTGACAGGATTTTGTATTGAAATCAATGATTTATATTAGTCGGTAACTTCAGCGGTATCTCTCTGAAGCAGAAACTTGTAGATCAATCCACCTACGACTCCTCCCAAAATAGGAGCTGCCCAGAACAGCCAAAGCTGAGACATCGCAAGTCCGCCTGTAAACACTGCCTGTGAAAGCGATCTTGCCGGATTCACTGAAGTATTGGTGATTGGAATAGAAATTAAATGAATCAGTGTCAAAGCAAGTCCGATAGCAATACCAGCAAATTTACCGTTAGCCCATTTGTCTGTAGCTCCCATGATCACAATAAGGAAGAAAGCCGTTAACAAAAATTCTGCAAGGAACGCTGCACCCATACTGAATGCTTTCCCGTTATAGACTGCCTCTCCATAGAAATTGGTAGCAAAGGCTCCCGGTTTTGAAAAATCTACTGCACCGGAACCGTTAAGAATCACATACAGACATCCTGCTGCCACTAAAGCACCAAGACACTGCGCTACGATGTAAGGAATAAGGTCTTTTGCCGGGAATCTTCCACCTGCCAAAAGCCCAAAAGAAACCGCTGGATTAAAATGTCCACCGGAAATGTGACCGACAGCGTAAGCCATCGTAAGAACTGTAAGTCCAAAGGCTAAAGCTACGCCTAAAAGACCAATTCCAATATCGGGAACTCCGGCGGCAAAAACTGCACTTCCACAGCCACCGAAAACAAGCCAAAATGTGCCGAAAAATTCAGCAAAAAGTTTTTTTATCATGTTGTTTATTTAAATGTTATCTCAAATGTAAAATTTAAATCTTAAAATAAAAAGATAAATCTTAAAAAATATTTCAAATTTTAGGGAAGAAAAATTGATGATTTAATAATTTGGTTTAAAGTTTGTTGGGAATTTTAAAGTAATGACAGTATGCTGGAATTGAATAATATGGCATAAATGTTTATCTTTCGATAGTAATTTAAAGCATGGTTAATGAAAAAGTATTTTTGTGTGGTCTTTGTACCCTTTATGTATAGCTTTTATTATTCACAGGCTGCCAAGAAAGCGCTTCCCTGTTATGATCTTACAACAGTTTTAAAAGTAGAACCTACTGCTCTGTACAAGCCGCATCTTGATGCTTCAAAAAGTTTTGGAGTAAAGCTGCTTAAAGATTCCAAAGCCGTACAGAAATACATCAGCAGTGGAAAATTCCATAAAATAAAAAAGACAGGAAAAGGATACCGGGTTCAGAAGCTTGATTATAGCCGGGGCTATATGGTTGCCAAGGCAAAAAGCACATTGGAAAAGATGGCAGCCAAATTCAGCAAAGAAACAAAAGGGCATACCTTTACCGTTTCCTCAATGACCAGAACGCTGGAAGATCAGTGCAGACTGAGAAGAGTGAACTCCAATGCATCGCTGGGAATCAGCTCCCACAATTATGGGAACTCTTTTGATATTTCTTATATAAGATTCAATGATGTCCTGAAATACAATCCGAAGATGGAAGCGGCTCTGGAAAAGGTTTTAAAGTACTATGCAGCCGCTGGCAGGATCTATTACATTAAAGAAAGACAGCAGAGCTGTTATCATATTACGGTAAGGAATTATTAATCTTTATAAACCTGATCTGTTCTCCTTTCTGTGAAGTATTAGTATTAATTAAAAACCTGATTTTTTAAGCTATATCGGGCTTTTTGAAGTCTAAAATTAAATTTATTTCATAAATAATAAAATTATAATACGATTATTTGTGCAGGATGTTTAGTTTACATAATTTTATACAAAACTAAACAAACCATGAACTTATGAACGAGAACGATTACAAACTGGCGATTGCTGAGTGGAGCAGGTGCCTGTCGGATTATTACTTAATCTCAAACCTGATTCCTACCAATTACATTTTTGATCTGACTGCAGAGAAGATTGAGAAAATCAAAGAAGCAAATAAATATGTAGATGCCTGTGCAGAAGTAGGTATATTCGGAGGGAAGTTAGTACTTATTTTTCTTCCGTTAGATGAAAAAGGGCACATTGATAAAAGAGTTTCAGAATACCAGTACACTACTCTCGAACCCCTTAAATATGATCTGAGACTGCAAGAATCAAAAGAATTTATAGTCGTTAAAAATGCGGTTCTTTCCAGCAATCTTACAAAAATAGATGATAATACCAATACAACTCTTCCGGTATCTGAACAGCCGATCCTTGATCAGGATATTGCTGTAGATGCTATTGAACGTTGGAGAAATGAAGGAATGGATTGGTTTTTCCGTGAATGTAATGAATTCAGGGGAGAAAGAATTTTTAAAAGATTCTATATTCCAATGGATGACCTTTGTCACCCGGAACCGAAGATTGCCGGGATCAAATGCTCATTCGGGCTTAGATATAATGATATTTACCAGAGAATGCTGGTAACACTGATCTTTATTTCTTTCCACGAACTTCTTCAGGGGGATGACAGTATGAGCGTTATTTCAAATACTTACGACTGGGCAAAACCATGTCCTCCTGTCTGCCGTATCCCTGAACTTGGATTTTAAATATATAGGAGAGACAGGAATGACAGATTTTTTCAAAGTAATTTTATTCCTAAATTATGGTCTGCTTCTATCCATCATAATTTTGGGAGCAGCAAAATACCGTATCCTCAATAATAAAGAAAAGCAATATTTTCACTGTATTGCTTTTCTTTTTTTTATTGAACTCCTGAACCTGGTTCTGCCTTATATTTTTAATCTTAATGATACTTCGTTTCTCTATCCTCTGTACATAGCCGGTGAATTTTTCCTGCTTACCACTTTGTTTATCAGGAAACTGGAGCTTCCGAAATACTTTCTGGGCATTACTGCATTGCTGGCTTGTGGATTTATGGTTGCGAAATATGTCTATGATTTCCCTTCCAATAGCGATACTGTGAAAGTGATTTCTAATATAGCTATTATCTGTCTTTCAGGATTTGCCCTGCTTCGGGAGATCAATGGAGTTCCAGTACAGAATCGGTTTTTACTGGCAGATGCGTGTATTTTTTTCTATTATTCTGTTTCTGTGTTTATTTTTATTATTCAGCATCAGATTGCTAACCTGTCTGAACATGATTATTATATTATCCTCAGTGTCAATAATATTCTGTCAAGCATTTTATACTGTTCATTTTTATATACCTTCATCAAATTAAAGAAGTAACACTAAATATCAGCCTTCTCATTCTTATAATTGTTACCATAGCAGTTATCGTATCCTTCATTCTCCTTGCCTACAGATCTTTCATCAGCCGGATCATTAAAGAAAAGAACGTTCAGCATCAGACAGAAGTTCAGCATCAGAAAAAACTTGTGCTTGAAAACATCAAAGCCCAGGAAGAAGAAAGAAAAAGAATAGCTGTGATGATTCATGACGATATCGGGAACAGGCTTAATATCCTTTCATTGTGGCTTAATAACCTCGATACAAAAGGCGATGAGCTGATCAAAAAAAATATTTACGGTCAGATGTCATCCCTGATCGATGCCGCCAGAAGTATTTCTCATTCATTGTATCCTGTCAACCTTGAATCCGTAGGATTTGTTCTTTATGTGGAAGAGTTGATTGCCAATCTTTCACACAAAATCAATATTTTCATGCAGGTCATGCCCGGCTATGAGAAAAAAGATATCTTTGTAGAAGTCCAGCTGTACCGGATTATCCAGGAATTTACTACCAATGTTATCAAGCATTCATCAGCTACGGACGTGTGGATCTATATCAGAGATTATCCCCGGGATATGGTAGTCATTATTTCAGACAACGGACAGGGATTTGATTATGATAAAGTGAAAAAAGGGATGGGAATAAAAAACATCGAATCCAGGATAAAATCAATGAATGCCGTCCACAAATGGAAAAGCACCTTAAATAAAGGAACCCGTTTAATCATTATAATTCCAAAAAGTCATGAATTCCCAAATCAAAATAGCCTTAATTGACGATGAGCAGCTGATCCTGGAAGGGGTAAAAATGCTGCTTTCCAATGAAAAAAATATATCCGTATGTCTTACCTCCAATAATGGCCCGGACTTTATTGAGAAACTGGGAATACTTTCCGAAGATGAATTTCCTCACATCGCACTCATAGATGTACAGATGCAGCCTATGAACGGTTTTGAATTGGTAGAAGCTCTCAAAGAAAAATATCCTGATCTTAAGATTATTATCCTGTCTTCTCATTACAAAACTTCTATTTTGGGTTATATGGTTAAGTTAGGTGTTTCTGCTTTTCTTCCTAAAAACTCTGATAAGAAAACATTTATTGACGCCATTACAATGGTTCATAAAAACGGAGTGTTCTTTACTGCTGAAGATCATCAGATGCTTTTTACCTATATGAACAGTTCTGCAAAAAAGAAATCCCTCTTCGAAATGGAAGACGAACTCTCTGAACGGGAAAAAGATGTTGTAAAGCTGATCTGTCAGGAATATACCAATAATGAGATCGGAGAAAAGCTCTTCATCAGCCCCAGAACAGTAGAAAGCCATCGCCAGCGCATCCTCGAAAAGATAGGAGCCAAGAATACAGTAGGTATTGTGGTGTATGCCATTGTCAACAATATATATTCTCTTAATAAAATCTGATTCCGTAGAAATACGGAATTTTTTATTTGGTATTTTTCACGCTAGTATTGCTTTTCCTTCTTCCGTTAATTTGAAAAATAAGTCTTAAAAGCTTAAAAGTAAGATTACACAATGAAGATGTTGTAAAAAAATATATAAATAATTAAGGCAAACACAACGATGGGAAATGATACAATACTATCTGTCGGAATTTTTTTTGACGGAACAGGAAACAACGGGATCAATGCAGTTTCCGGTGACAGGCCACCGGGAAGTAATGAAAGCTACAAAGGAGCTCCTACCAATATTTACAAACTATTCAGTTTATTTAACGGAAACCAAAAAATATATATAGAAGGGATAGGAACAGTGACTGGCGGCGAAGACAGTAATTTTGCCATGGCTACATGTGCCAATCCTCCGGACGGGAACGGATATTCTTCCGATGATAAACTGCAGAAAGCAGATACCTTTGTACAGAGCATTGCGTACGATAGAAATACTGAATGCCATTTTTATATCTACGGATTCAGCAGGGGGAGTATGCTTGCAAGAGAATTCTGCAACCAGCTTGTCTCAAAATATTCCTCGGGAAATGTTAAGATAAAATTCCTCGGTGTTTTTGATACCGTGGAATCCAAACCCTTCAATACCTATGACATGAGCCTGCCTGAGGAAGTGGAAAATGCTCTTCATATCTGTGCAATAAATGAATGCCGGTTCTTTTTTCCACTTACCGGTTTTTTTGAAAATTCAAAGAATATGCAGGACACCAAAATTGAAACTTCAGGTTCCGTATGGAAAGAAATTTTCGTTCCCGGAGCCCATGCTGATGTAGGAGGTGGATATCTAAAGGCGCCGCATTCCGTATATATTTCTACAGATTTTATTAATGTCAATGACTTGCAGGATTATGTTTCCGATGTAAGAAATGCAAAAACTGATGCTGAGGGAAATAAAATATGGGATTCACTTCTCTCTACTTTTCAGATCGAAAGAGGAGTTGTTCTTTCCCAGGCCTATGTTTCCAGGGAAATGATTTTTAATACCCTTTCAATAGTATACGGAAGAATAATGCTCGGGGAAAGCAATACTGTTTTACCTGGGATTTTCAGTACAGATCTTACCAATTCAGGCCTTGAGATCGCAGATGATACCTTTCTGACTTATTTTCATACAGATCTTGCCACATACGTCAAAAATTTTTCACCAGCCCTGAAGCCAAAGTATGATTATTCGGGGTTTGCAGATTATACCCATATTTCAGCCAACTTTGGTCTCTACAGCGATCATGTATTGCAAAGATCAGCAGAAGAGATTGAAGCAGAACTGATCAACAACGGCCTGAATGTACCCAGCAGCAACTCTGTAGACCAGGGAATTCATACCGGGCTGGTCACCAATCTACATCTTCCCGAAGACAGTTTCGTTGCAGATTTTTTATATGGAACCAATGTACCCAATAACGATATCTGGAGCCGTACCATTGAGATGCGGTCTTTAGCACCAGAACAGAATTAAATTAATGCTATCAATACTTTTCAGTTTTAAATTTAGGTTACGAGGGGATGTCCGGCAGGGCGTCCCTTTTTGCTGTGGTAAATATCCGTGTTACAGGAGCATACTTTTATTTCTGGGCTATTCATTTCTTTTTCCGTACTTTTGCACCCGAAAATTCATTACTCATCACTAATTTTTATTTAACAAAATGCTTTCGGTTCAAGGTTTAGGATTACATCATTCGGGAAACTATCTGTTTCAAAATACAAATTTCACCATTAAAAAGGATGATAAAGTTGGTCTCGTAGGAAAAAATGGAGCAGGAAAATCTACTTTATTGAAAATGCTTTCCGGAGAAATTAATTTCTACGAAGGAACTGTAGTTCGTGAAGGTGGTGCCACCATCGGGTTCCTGAAACAGGATCTGGATTTCGTAAAAGGAAGAACAGTCTGGGCTGAAACCATGCAGGCCTTTGAACAGATCAATGCCTGGAAAAATGAACTGGAAGAAGTGAACCATCAGATGACCGTAAGAACCGACTATGAAAGCGACGCTTACACGGATCTGATTAATAAAATGACGGAACTGAATGACCTTCTGATGAATCATGACGCCTACAATCTGGAAGGCGATATGGAGAAAGTATTGTTTGGTTTAGGATTTAAAGCAGATGATTTTCAGAAAATCACTGACGAATTTTCCGGAGGCTGGAGAATGAGAATTGAGCTGGCGAAACTGCTGCTTCAGAAAAATGACATCATGCTTCTCGATGAGCCGACCAACCACCTCGATATGGAATCCATTATCTGGCTGGAAAACTTCCTGAAAGACTATCCCGGAGCTATCGTTCTTGTAAGTCACGATAAGCAGTTTATGACCGCTGTGTGCAACAGAACTTTTGATATCAATAATAAAAAAGTTGACGACTATAAAGCCAACTACTCCAAATACCTGATTATGCGTGAAGAGCGCCGTGAAAAACTTATCGGAGCTAAAAAGAACCAGGATGCAGAGATCAAGCAGATGGAAGATAACATTAATAAGTTCCGTGCCAGTGCTACCAAAGCATCTTTTGCACAGTCACTTATTAAGAAATTGGATAAGATAGAGCGTATTGAAGTGGACAACGAAGATGTTTCAAAATTCAATATCCGTTTCGTGCAGTCTATGGTTCCCGGAAAAGTTATTTTTGAAGCTGAGAATTTAGGAAAAGCATACGGGAAAAAACAGATTTTTGATGACGTAGACTTTATCGTTCAGAGAGGAGACAGAATTGCCCTTTTAGGACAGAACGGACAAGGAAAAACCACTTTAGCGAAGATCCTTGCCGGTGAGATCAAAGATTATTCAGGAACCTGGAATTTAGGACACAATGTAAACATCGGATACTTTGCCCAAAACCAGGAAGAAGTACTGACCCCGAATAAAACCGTTTTAGAGGAAGCAGAAGATGCTGCAACAGAAGAAACAAGACCGAGAGTAAGAGACCTTTTGGGATCTTTCCTTTTTCAGGGGGAAGCAGTTTCCAAAAAAACAAAAGTACTGTCCGGAGGAGAAAGAAACCGTCTGGCGCTTTGTAAATTGTTGCTTCGTCCTTTCAACACGCTGATCATGGATGAGCCTACGAACCACTTGGATATTCAGTCTAAAGAAATTATCAAGCTGGCTCTACAGAATTTTCAGGGAACATTGATCGTGATTTCTCACGACAGAGAATTCCTGGATGGACTTTGTGATAAGATCTATGAATTCCGAGACGGAAGAATGAAAGAATTCCTGGGAAGCGTTGGAGAATATCTTGAATACAGGCAGAAAGAAACCCTTAGAGAAATTTCTGCTGAAAAGGCAAAGCTTCACGGTGAAGAGGTAAAAGTTGAGGTAAAACCTGCTCCGAAAGAGGTGAAAGTTGAAGACAAATCAACCATTGTAAGCAAAGAACAAAAAAATATTCAGAATAAATTAAAAAAAATAGAAGAAAAAATTTCAGAGCTGGAAACAGAAATTGAAAAAATGGAAGCTACCTTTACAAAAGAAAATCCTTCTGAGGAAACTTTAGAAAAATACAATAAAACTAAAGAAGAATTAGACGTTGCTTTACAGGAATGGGAGCATTTGGGAACTCAGCTGGACTAGGACTTGTGAGGTTTGAGTGTTTGAGTGTATTAGAGTTGATAAGTATCACTACTGAATAGTATTGATATTTAATCTTTAGAATCTTATACCATATCTCATATCTCTCATCTCATGTCTAAGAATCTCATATCTGTTGTCTGAAATCTAAAATCCTTCCCATAAGATATGCGTAGAAGGATTTTTGTAACAATAAATTACTTTCACCGACGTATTGAATAGTTTTACACCGTCTTTTAATAAAACTTAATTTAAAACTTAAATAATTTTTATAATTTTACAGCATGATTTTTAAAGAAAGCAGAAATCTGAAGAGCTTTATCGCCAAACTTTTGTTTGGGATATACTTCATTGCGCTGTTTTCTCAAAGTTTTCACCATCACGATCCTGCTGATTATTTTAAGAATTTTAATCTTAAAAAGACAGAAAATACAATGTCCAAAACTTCAGCTAAAGAAAAGCCCGGCGACTGTCTGGCTTGTCATTTCTTAGCTACCGGACATACACTCGTTCCTGAGGAATTCGGTTTTACCTTCGGATATTTTACTCATGAAGTAAAGCAGGTAATTACTGTTCAGGAAAAAATATGGTCTCAGACCAAATTCACTTTTCAGCTTCGGGGGCCTCCCGCAGTTTCATAAATCATAGATTTTTTATTGACTTTAATTCATTTTAAGTTCAATATTTGGGGGTTTAATGCTATTGGATAATGGCCGGATATGAGTTTCGTAATATGGAATTCAGGTTCAATGTTTAAGATATGTAAACGGAAGTTGGGAGATGCGAGTCTCTGAAAGCTTCAGTAGAAATACTTTACACTTGGCTATTCAGTTTCGGGATTCAGGTTTTAGAATTAAAGATTATAGTTTTAAAATTATAAACTTACAATCTGACATCTGACGTCTGAAATCTGGCATCTATCGCATTAGTCATTAATACATTTTACATTGTACTTTTTACAATCTAAATTCCCCTTCAACAAAATTTTTACGAAAAATGTACCTGTTAAAAGGTACGCAATCAATCTATAGACAATGAAATTGATATATAGCCTGATGTTGGTCTTTTGTGGACTGGCATCAATAAGTGCACAGAAAACGTACTCGGTGGAAGGAACCGTTCAGGATTTTCATGACAAAACCATGCTGGAAAATGCTGTAGTAAATATCGGTGGATTCACAGCGAAAACCAACGCTAAAGGTAAGTTTACATTTAATAAAATTCCTGCGGGAAAGTATACACTCATTGCCAAACATCCTGATTGTAATGATTATACTGAAAATATAGGAGTTGATCAGGATCTACATTTGGTAATTACACTGGAGCATCATAGTCATGATATTGAGACCGTTACCATCCACGGGAGCCATAAATCTAATGGTTCTTTAATCATCAAAACCTTAGATAAGTCAGAAATTGAAAGAAATTCTACAGATAACCTGGGGAATTTATTATCTAAAATTTCCGGAGTAGCGACTTTAAAAACAGGGAATAATATCTCAAAACCTATTATTCATGGGCTTTACGGAAGCAGAATTTCTATCTTAAATAATGGAGTAAAGCTTGCAGAGCAGGAATGGGGCGTAGAGCATGCTCCCAATGTGGATATTAATAATTTTCAGCATATCGATGTCATCAAAGGAGCTTCTGCATTAAAATATGGAAGCGATGCCATTGGAGGAGTCGTGGTGCTGGAGCCTGAAATTTTCCCTAAAAAAGACACGATAAAAGGGTCGGTAGGGCTTACAGGAATTTCCAATGGCCGAGGTCTTGGATTGGATGTGGATGTTGCCAAGATCTGGAAAAACGGATGGGCTGTAAAAACCCGGGGAAGCATCAAAAAATTAGGAGATCAGAGTGCTCCTGATTATAATCTGAAGAATACGGGAATGGATTTTTCTTCTTTTAATTTCACGGTCCAGAATAACAGTTACGAAAAAGGAATCTCCTTTGATTATTATCTGACGAACCAGAATATTGGAATTTTAAGAGATTCACATGTTTCAAGTTCAGGAGATTATGACAGGGCAATGACGGCTAGTCCACCTATTTATTCCGGCAAATTCAGTTATGATATAGATAATCCAAGACAGGTTATTGAGCATCATATCGCAAAAGTGTCAGCTTTTAAAAGATTTGAAAATATTGGAAAACTTTCCGCAACGTACAGTTACCAATACAATCACAGGCAGGAATATGACATCAGAAGAGGAGAGCTGAATGATACGCCTTCTCTGGATTTGGAACTCATGACGCATCAGTTTAACCTTAATGATTTGCTGGAAAGAGGAAAATGGTCTCTGGAAACGGGAATTGATGCCAGTTTTCAAAACAATTATTCAGATCCGGCTACAAAAGCAAGACGCCTGATCCCTAATTATGATAAATATTCTGCAGGGGTATATTCTGTTTTAAAATATAAAATTTCCCATGATTTTAATTTTGAAGCAGGAGCGAGATATGATTTTACCCGGTATGATGTCACCAAATGGTATGATCAGGCGGACTGGGATAAATTATATGCAGATGCATTTCCTCAGTTTTACGTGAAGAAAGATAAAAACAGGATTCTGACGCGTCCTAAGCTTAATTATAATAACGTTTCCTTCAATGCAGGTCTGGAATACCGTCCAAATGCCAATTTTGATTTGAAATTCAATTATGCAAGAGTGGGAAGATCTCCGAATATTGCAGAATTGTTTTCAGACGGACTGCATCATTCCGCAGGCGTGATCGAGACAGGAGATATGGCATTGAAAAATGAACAGGGACATCAGTTTAACCTTACGGTAGATTCAAAATTCAATGTACTGAAGGGACTGAATATTTCTGTAAATCCATATGCATTCATCACGAAAAACTTCATCAATCAGGTTCCTGTAGGGATTAAAGGGACTATCAGAGGGGTATTTCCAGAGTGGGAATATCAGCAGATCGATGCTAAAATGTATGGAGTAGATCTGGATATCAACTGGAAACTTACAAATGACCTTGCCTACGTTGGAAAAGGAAGTTATGTATATGGACAGGATGATACGCACAACGAACCTTTGATCTTAATGATGCCGCCGAATTTTTCCAATGCACTTCAGTTTAAAAAAGAAAAATGGAATAACTTCTATTTTACTGTTGAAAACCAGACGTTTTTAAAACAAAACAGATTCCCTGTAAGAAATGTTGAGTTGGAAGTGTATGTGAACGGTGAATTGACGAATAAAACAATAGACCTGAGTACACCGCCCAACACTTATTCTCTTTGGAATATCCAAACGGGCATCAATATCAGCAAAAATCTTTCGGCGGGACTTATCGTAAATAATCTCTTCAACACTTCATACAGAGATTATCTGAACCGTTTGAGGTTCTTTGCAGATGAGGCAGGAAGAAACTTTATTTTAAACTTTAGATACAGATTCTAAAGATTTCAGAAAAACATTAAATTAAATTTCACAATTTTAAAATTCTAAAAAATGAACAAACTATTCAATACTAAAAATATTATCAGACTATTAGCTGTTTTATTCATTACCATTACTGTTATTTCTTGCCAGAGAGATGGGTCTGTAGCAGAAGATGATCTTCCTCAGGAAGAGCTTACCAATATTATTTTATTGGTGAAAGAGGATACTCCCGGATCAACTGCCATAGAGTATAATTACAGCATCGGGGCAGGAGGGATACCTACAATTCCTTTAAAAGATGGAAAGTCTTATACCGTTGAAGCTAAATTCAGAAACGGAAATGAGGATGCTACCCAAGAAATTATTGATGCTAAAGATGAGCATTTCCTTATTTTCGATTTTCCAAAATCTAATATCGCCGTTACCAGATTAGATGGAAACGATCTAAGAAAAGACGGGAAAAGAGTCGGGCTGAAAACAAAATGGGATGTGGCACAAACTGTTGGTGGAACTGCTCCTTTCCTGAAAATGACTCTTATCCACGAACCTCAAAGTGTAAATGATGCCAAGGCCGGCACTGCCTGGGGAAGTGTAGTAGGTGGAGAAACAGATGCAGAAGCTACATATAACCTAAGTAATTAGAAATACTCCATATAGATATAAACCACTGATTTTTTCAGTGGTTTTTTATTTATACATATTTGACGACTAAGAATTGATTATAAGTGGGTAATTCTCATAAAATTTTCATATTTTTGCAACCTAAAATTTTAATCAATAATGAAGGTTACCGCACAAAACCATGATGACGTAAGTGCATTACTTACAGTGACATTGGAAAAATCTGACTACAAAGAAAAAGTAGACAAGCAGTTGATTAATTATGCTAAAAATGCGCAAGTTCCTGGTTTCAGAAAAGGAAAAGTGCCTTTAAGTATGGTTAAAAAACAATATGAAGCAGGTATTGCATTCGAGGAAATCAACAAACAGGTTTCTGACGCATTGAACAATTATGTTAACGAAAACAAGTTAAGATTAGTTGGACAGCCTGTTCCTCAGCCAGTAAATCAATTGGATTACAACGCTGACAAAGTTGAAGTTGCTTTTGAAGTAGGATATGAGCCTGAATTCACTATAGATTTAGCTAAATATGAAGCGCCTCATTACAAAGTAGAAGCTTCTGACAAAGAAATCACAAAGAGCATTGAGAACATGCAGAAGCGTTTTGCAGAGCAGGTTCCTCAGGATAAAATCACTAAAGATTCTTATATCGCTTTAGAAATTTCTCAGGTTGTAGAAGAAGATGCTGAAGGAGAGCACCACCACCACCCAAAGAATACTACCATTACTGCTGAAAACAAAGAAGCTTTCAAATTGGTAAAAGCTTTGAAAATGGATGGTTCTGTAAAAGTATCTAAAGAAACTCTTGCATCTGACGAAGAATTAGCTAAAGAATTAGGATTCACCAAGGAAGAAGTAGAGCACCTGCACCACGCTGAAGTAGAAGTTAAAGTAAAAGATTTCTATTCACTGAACTTAGCTGAACTTAACCAGGAGTTATTCGACAAAGTTTACGGAGAAGGGACAATCACTTCTGAAGAAGAGCTTAAAGAAAAAGTAAAATCTGAACTGGATGAGTATTTCCAGCAAAATGCTGATGTTCACTATGTGAATAAAGTATTGGAGCAGGTTACTGAAAAAGAAGAAGTAAAACTTCCGGAAGATTTCTTAGTAAAATGGTTGTTATTCTCTAACCAGAATATCCAGTCTGAAGAGCAGGCAAAAGGAATTCTTGAAGCAGAAAAAAGTCAGTTAAGATACCAGATTATTGAAGGTAAATTAATGACTGATAACGATATCAAGTTAGACTATGCTGATGTATTGGCACAGGCTGAGCAGTTGGTAAGAAACCAGTTAGCAATCTACGGAATTCACCATTTAGGTGATGAAGAAATCCAGAAATATGCTGTTGAAATGTTGAAAGACCAGGAGCAGGTAAGACAAATTTCTTCTGAAGTGGCTATGGCTAAACTGAAAGATGTAATTCTTGAAAAAGCTACTAAAAAGGAAACTAAAATTTCTCACGACGAATTTTTAGAAGAACTTAAAAAGTAGTTTATTCCTATATAAATATTTCAAAACCTCCGACCATTCGGAGGTTTTTTGTTTAATACTTGCTTATTTGAATCAATTCAATTGATTCCCTCTTTGCATTCCTTATATATTGCGGCATTACAATCAGACTTGCGTGAAAAATAAGCATACTGTCTTCTCTCAACTTCCAATCTGATTCTCTATTTCCAAAATAATCTTTTCAATACCCTGTTTTCTTAAAAAATCTTAATGTATTACAGCTGAAATTATAAGGTTTTCCTGATAAATAATCTTTGTTTTACTTGTTGTAGTCATTATTCATATATTTACACCTTAAATTTATTATAGATATGAAAAAGATCATCATTCCGTTTTTCTGTGCCGTACTTTTTTCAGTACCGGCAGCAGCTCAGCAGACCAGCGCAGCTCCCGCAAAGACGGAAGTCGTGAAATCTAAACTTACACCAAAAGAAGTGATAGATAATTATTTTAAAGCTCTGGGAGGAAAATCTAAATTGGAAGCCGTAAAGTCTACAGTTATTGATAATACACTCAACGTCCAGGGGATGGATGTCACCATGAGTACCAAAAAGCAGGGAAATAAATTCAGATCTACGCAAAATGCCATGGGACAGCAGGTTAATCAGGTTTTTGACGGAGAAAAAGGATATATAGAAAGAGCAGGGCAGAAAACAGATTTCCCGGCTGATAATATTGCAGAACTTAAAAAAGGAACTACTATTGAGGCACTTGCTTTCAATCCTTCCAACTTTCAGACTGTGACCGTAGAAAAAGTCGATGGCAAAGATTATAATGTACTTTCTTCAGAAAAAGGAAAATTCTATTTTGATAATGCTACGGGACTTTTATACAAATCTTCTGTAGGAGAAGGTAGCGTGGTAGTAGCCAATTATATGACTGTAGAAGGATTGAAATTCCCTTCTGAAGTAAATATTGAAGGAAAAGGACAGAAATTAAGTATTAAAACTACAAAAGTTGTCCTGAATGCCGGTGTCACTGATGCCGATTTTAAATAACAACTGTTTATTTTACCATACAAAAGCCGGATTTTTTCCGGCTTTTTTGCTGCCTGATTAACTTTAACTCAAATTTAACTATAAAGCAAATTTTAACATTTCCTCATATTGTGAATAATTGATACTTTTAAACCGAAAATAAATTCAAATTATATGAAGAAAGTTTTATCCTCATTTGCCGTCATCTTCCTGATGTCTTCAAATGTTTTCGGGCAGAATATCCCTGTGGATCCTTCTGTGAGAATCGGTACCCTTTCCAACGGAATGAAGTACTATATCAAAAAAAACACATTACCTGAAAAGAAAGTAGATTTCCGTCTGGCCATTAATGCCGGATCTATTCTTGAAGATGAAAACCAGAGAGGGCTTGCTCACTTTATGGAGCATATGAACTTCAACGGAACAAAGAATTTTCCGGACAACAAACTGGTAGATTTTCTACAGTCTATCGGGGTGAAATTCGGCCAGCACCTTAACGCTTACACCAGCTTTGATGAAACCGTATATATGCTCCCTGTTCCTTTGGATAAAGCAGGAAATCTTGATGCAGGACTGAAAGTAATGGAAGACTGGGCATTTAACGCGACACTTTCTGATGAGCAGATCAATAAAGAAAGAGGAGTCGTTCTGGAAGAGCTGAGGCTGGGCCTTGGTGCCGACAAGAGAATGGCAGATAAGTATCTTCCTAAATTATTGTACAAATCTCAGTACGCAGACAGGCTTCCGATCGGTAAAAAAGAGGTGCTGGAAAACTTCAAGCCTGATGTGATCAGAAAATTTCATCAGGAATGGTACAGACCGGATCTGATGGCGATCGTGGTAGTGGGAGATATCAATGTAGATGAAGTTGAAAAAAAGATCAAAGACAATTTCAGCAAATATAAAAACCCTTCCAAGCCAAGAGAAAGAAAGGTATTTGACTTACCAAACCATAAAGAGACTTTAGTTGCCATAGAGACAGATCCTGATGCTACCAATTCTATGGTTCAGTTCATTATGAAAGACGCTGAAGCTTACAAGCCGGATGTTACCGTTCAGCAGTACAATCAAAGCATTATTGAAGGTCTTTCTACCACAATGCTGAACAATAGGCTGAAAGAATTGATCAACTCAAACAACCCGCCTTTCACTTTCGGATCGGTATATCATGGTGGAACCTATGCGAGAAGTAAAGAAGCTTTCCAGGGATTTGCCATGGTAAAAGAAGGAAACCAGCTGAATGCCCTGAAGGTACTTTTAGAAGAAGTAGAAAGAGCCAAAAGATTTGGATTTACCCAATCTGAGCTGGACAGAGCAAAAGCGCAGGTAATTTCCAATCTTGAAAGATCTTACAACAACCGTGACAAAACGGAAAGTGATATGCTGGTAGATGAATATGTAAGAAATTTCCTGGAGCAGGAACCTATGCCGGGAATTGCCTGGGAGTATGAAGATACAAAGACCTTCCTGCCAAACGTAACGCTGGCGCAGACCAATGACGTAATCAAGAAAATGGTGAAAGACGACAGCAGGGTAATTGTGATAACAGGGCCTAAAAAAGACAATGTTACTATGCCTACGGAAGCAATGGTTCTCAATACATTTGAAACTGTAAAAATGGCAGATCTTAAGCCTTACGAAGAAAAAGCAACGATCAAAAATTTAGTAAAACCATTCAAATCTGAAGGTAAAATTACCAAAACAGAAACAGATGAGAAACTGGGAACAACAACCTGGACGCTGAACAACGGTGCTAAAGTAACGTTCAAAAAGACCGATTTCAAAGATGATGAAATTGTTTTCTCAGCAAGAAGCTTAGGGGGAAACTCTCTGATCTCAGATGCGGATTTCGTTAAAACCCAATTCGCTTTCGCAGCATTATCGGAAGCAGGAGTAAGTGGATTGTCCAAAGCAGATCTTACCAACTACCTAGCAGGAAAGCAGGTGAGTGTAAATCCAATGATTGGGCCTTATTATGAAGGAATTTCAGGAAGAACTACCCAGAAAGATTTAGGAACCGCTATGGAGCTTACCTATGCTTATTTTACAGGCTTAAATTACAATCCTGCAGCATTCAATGCTTATAAAGAAAAGCAGTCTGCTATGCTGGACAATCTGCTGTCCAATCCTCAGGCTTATTTCTCCAATGAGCATGCAAAATTCATGAATCAGAAGAATCCGAGATTTATCGGACTGTTCCCAATGGAAAAGGACTGGGCCAATACGGATTATAAAAAAGCATACGATATCTATAAAGAGAAATTTGCAAACACCGGCAACTTCCAGTTCTATTTCGTAGGAAATATAGATGAAGCTAAGTTTAAAGAACAGGTACTTCAGTACATTGGTGGTCTGCCTGCAGCAGGAAAGACCGCTACGTTCAAAGATACAGGCTATAGGCCGATGACTGGTGATTATACCAAAGTATACAAAAAAGGAAAAGATCCTAAAAGTATGGTGACGATCTCCTACAGTGGAGAAACACCTTACAATGAAAATGAAGCTCTTGCACTTGCAGCCTTGGGAGAAGTAGCTACCATTAAAGTAATCGAGAAGCTTAGAGAAGATGAAAGCGGAATCTATGGCGGTGGTGCCAGAGGAAGTATGAACAAAATTCCTTACAGTGCCTACAATTTCAGCATCAGCTTCCCTTGCGGACCTGAAAATGCAGAAAAACTGACAAAAAGTGCTGTTACTGAGCTTCAGAAAATGATTGACAAAGGTCCTGAGCAAAAAGATCTTGATAAGTACAAAGAAGGAGAGTACAACGACAACAAAACAGATCTAAAGGATAATATGTTCTGGATGGGTGCTATTGCCAAAAACCAGCTGGACGGAAGTGATAAATATGATATCCTGAATTATCAGGAAAAAGTGAAAGCACTTACTGTAAAAGATCTTCAGGATGTAGCAAAAAAATACCTTGCCAAAGGAAAGATCACAGCAACCCTGATGCCGGAAGACGGATGGGAAAAAGCTAAAAAAGAAGAGGCAAAACCTGAAACAGCAGGAGTGTCTGTAGTAAAACAGTAATTCTTAGAAGAATTGATATAAAAAGAAAACCGCAGACCAGTCTGCGGTTTTTATTTTTTTAAGAGCCATAAGCCGCTTTCCATTCATCGGCAGCCTCACATAAAACATCGTAGAAATCTGTACCATATTTTCTGGTCAGTGGAGTTTTCAGGAACTTATAGATAGGAACCTGAAGTTCTTTTCCCAGAGCACATGCATCACTGCAAACACTCCATTCATGATAGTTCAGGGCAGTGAACGTAGAATATTCCGTGATACGGATCGGGTAGAGGTGGCATGAGATCGGTTTTTGCCAGTCTATAGCGCCATCTTCATAGGCCTTTTCAATACCACATTTTGTAATTCCTTTTTCATCAAAAGTAACGTACGCACATTCGCGGTCTTCCACCATAGGGGTTACATACATTCCATCTGCAGGATCTGTTGTCCAGGTGCCTTGCTCTTCAAGAGCTTTGATACCTTCCTGTGTAAGATAAGGCTTTATTTTATCAAAAATATTGTCTAAAATCTCAAGTTCATCCTTATCCAGAGGAGCACCTACATCCCCCTCCACACAGCATGCACCCTTACATTTCGTAAGGTTACAAACAAATTCTTCGGAAAATATATCCTCTGAAATCAATTTATCGTCTATCTGAATCATAATCTTTAAAATAAATTAAAATAAGTACCTGCTTTAAAAGCAATCAAGCTTATAATGATAAGCCATAAGCCTATCTCCTGCATCCAGTATTTAGGAAGAAATCTTATCATCCTGCTAAGGATAATACTTGACGGAAAAGCCAGAAGCAGTAAATATTCGTAGTTTTTATTCATATACAGAATAATAGTAATCAGCTGAGCCACCGAAAAAACAAGCAGGAAAGTATACTTATATCGGCTTATCGGGCTTTTCTTATTATAGTTCTTAAAGTGGTCATATACTGCATAAATAAGCATCAGGAAAATAGGAATCAGAGGAACCAGATCAGTATAATCTGTCATTGGTTTCATTTTTCCGAAAGGGAAATAATCTATATTCCATGTCGTAAAATTGAAAAAGAACATGATAGAAAAATAACTGAATACAATCATTACAATTCCCAGAAGAAACCTGAAGAGATTGAGACTTATTTTTTGTGAAGTGGCAATAACGTGAACAATCACGAAAACTGCCATTGGCCATGTCGTAGGCAGGAAAATAAAATTCAGTGCAACGATGGCTCCTACCAAAACGTAAGATTTTTTCCTGATATCCTCATCTGCGCTGGTAAGCAGCAAAAGCAGGAAAGAGTTCGTAAGCAGCGATACGGCAATTCCAATATCCAGTTTTCCGGGGTACAGCCCAAAAATAAAAAATGTATATAAAAATAACGGCAGATGCGTCTGGTAATTAAGAGCAATACTGTGAAAACAAAAATATCCCAAAGCAATTCCCAGGAAAGTTATTCCGGCAATAATAGCTTCATATGTATTGAAATTCAGTATGTTAAATATTATAACTACTAAAAGAAGAAAACCAATATAAACAGGGATTGAAAAAATATTGCTTTCTTTTGAAAGTAATTTAAACATTTTTTATAAATTTGTACAAAGTTAATTTAAAAAAGGAAAATAATGACGTCTTTCTGGTTATTCTTAAGTAAAGTTTTCAAATTTACATTTGGTTTTTTTGATACATTTGGAAATGTTCTAAACTGGATTTTATTTATCGTTTGCTGTACCTTGTTTACTTACTGGTGCTATGTACTGGTAGTAAAACTGAGCGGTGATAAAGACAAAGACTATTATTCTCCAACTGAGGGTAAAAACCCTTACTACGATCCAAAGATCTATAAAAAAGAAGGTTAATTAATTGGTTATATAGTAAAAAACCGATTGGAACTATGTTCTGATCGGTTTTTTTATTAATGATTAAAATTTAATTTTCTTTAGTCGTGGATAGGAAGTACCAATACGGGAACCGGGGAGTCCTTCGTAAGCCCTTTCGTTAAACTTCCTACGAAAACATCGTAGATTCCACTTCTTCCGTGTGATCCCATTACGATATAATCTGCATGGTTAATCTTTGCGTATTCCAGGATAATATCTTTAGCGATCCCCTGTTTCAAAAGATGTTCGCAGTCTACACCCTGTGCAATGATTCTCTGCTCGATCTTGTTAAGCTGTACGAGCTCCTCCTTGATCTCATTGGCTTCCACCTCAGGAAAATATTGATATCCCATATCACCGATAGCAAAACCAATATCCGATGGCGCCACGTGAATCAGAAAGATCCTTCCGTTAAGCTGTTTTGCAAATTTTACGGCACCTTCTACAAGCTGCTCTGTTTTGTCCCCAAAATCTACGGGTAGTACAATATTTATCATGACCTTTAATTTTGTTATTTAAAGATAAGAAAAATTGCCCAGTTTTTTATGTTAAATACTTATAATATTCGGATATCAAGAATTTTATCATCTTTCAGATAGGCTTCAAGCACATCATTTTCATTCACCTTTCCTACCCCTTTTGGAGTTCCGGTATAAATAAGATCACCTACTCTCAATGTAAAATACTGGGAAGCAAAAGCGATAATATCATCAAAAGAAAAGATCATATCTTTTGTATTGCCGTCCTGAACTTTTTCTTTGTTTTGCAGTAACGAAAACTGAAGATCTTCAAGATCATAGCTCTCTTTATTGAAGAAATTTCCCACTACCGCAGAGCCGTCAAAACCTTTGGCAAGCTCCCATGGAAGACCTTTGGATTTAAGCTCACTCTGAAGATCTCTTGCCGTAAAGTCTATTCCTAAACTAATCTCCTCATAATGTTTGTGGGCCACTTCTTTCTGAATATATTTTCCTCCTTTTGAAATCTTTACAACAACTTCCAGCTCATAGTGTACGTCATTGGAAAATTCAGGAATATAAAAATCATTTCCTTTTAAAACCGCGGTGTCAGGTTTCATGAAAATAACCGGCTTTTCAGGAATTTCATTTCCTAATTCTTTTGCATGTTCGCTGTAGTTTCTTCCTATACAAATGATTTTCATAACTTTTTTATTTATGTTTTATATGTTCGTCATTGCGAGGAATGGAATGACGAAGCAATCTCTTATTATAAACAGGGTCTATATCGGCTTAAATAATATTCAATTTTAGTGCGTAAACTCATTCCCACAGTAATAGCAAACAAATTTCTGGCTTGACAAAATAGAAATTCCAAAAAAGCTCGTGGCTCTGTCATCTCTATAAATATGGTTTGAGCCGCATTTCGGACATACAAAGTCAAAACCGGGATTCTCAATGGTATGTTCCACTTCCAGTGAATACGCTTCATTGTCGTTGTAGTCCTTCAGAATCTGCTTGGCCTTCTCCAGATCTTCCTCAAAAACCTGTAGCTGAATACCGCCTACAGCTTGTGAAAGCAACCAGTCCGACTGGATCAGCTGTTCGTTGGCAATGAAACCATTCACTCCGTTTTCGGCAAGGATTTGTTTGTCCCTGTTGGCTTCAAGGGCTGTTTCGTAGAATTTAAAACGGACCAGGTTTGACATGTATTAAAATTTGCTTGATAGTTGAATTTTAGTGAAGACTTTCTTCGTGTAAAGTGGGAAATCTGCATTCTGAAGCCATCCGTAATAGCCTAAATCCTTTTGGAATACAGCTTTCACTACCTGTCCTTTATATTTTCCGAAGTTGAAAACAGCTTCCGTTTTATCATTGTATCCGATAAATCCTGCAAGATCAGCATTCTTGTTATGGAATGTAAATTCACTTAGAGGAGCAATTTCATTCGGGATATCGTCATACTTCCCGACCTGCGCATCCAGGACTTCAAAAGTAGCCATTACATCTGCTTCTGCAGAGTGGGCATTCTCAAGAACTTTTCCACAGTAAAACTGGTAAGCTGCTCCTAAGTTTCTCGGTTCTTTTTTGTGGAAAATTGTCTGTGCATCCACCAGTTTGAACTTATTCAGGTCAAAATCAATGTCTACTCTTAAAAGTTCTTCCGCCAAAAGAGGAACATCGAAACGGTTTGAATTGAAGCCTCCCAAATCACTTCCTGAAATCATTTCCATCACTTTCGCCGCAATGTCTCTGAATGTAGGGGCATCTTTTATGTCTTCATCATAAATTCCATGGATCTCGCTGGATTCTTTAGGAATGGGCATTTCCGGGTTTACACGCCAGGTTTTGCTTTCCCTCGATGCGTCCGGATTTACTTTTAAAATACAGATCTCTACAATTTTGTCTTTTCCAATATTGGTTCCTGTAGTTTCAAGATCAAAAATGCAAAGAGGTTTATGGAGTTTTAAATTCATGTCTATAATTTGATAATTTGAAAAATCTATTAATTTGAAAATGTACCGTCTCAAACATCTACTGTCTGATTCTGAAATCTACTTCAACTGTCTCTGAAAAACCAGTGATACTATTATATAATAAATAACAAGCATGGGAATACCAACGGTCTGAAATAGAATCAGAATGGCAATTCCGCCGCCTAATAAAATAACTTTCGGATAATTGTCCTGCAGCTTTTTCGATTTGAATTTCATGGCCATCATCTTGATCGGGCTAATCAGAAGCCATGATGTAATAATGGTAAGCAGGATCAGCAACAATGAATTGTCAAATAGAAAGCCAAAGGTTCCCGTTTCTTTAAAGGCATAATACAAACCAAAAAGCAATACAGTATTGGTTGGCGTATTCAGTCCTTTAAAATAATAACGCTGTTCCTCATCAAGATTAAATATTGCCAATCTAAGACATGAGAAAACCGTCACCAAAAGGCCGATGTAGCTAATGTCAAAAGGAAGGTGTAATCCTAAAATTTCATTTCCAAAAGGCTCAAGAGCTTTGTACATTGTAAGTCCCGGAATCAGTCCGAAGCTCACCATATCCGCAAGAGAATCCAGCTGAAGACCCATATTGGAGTTTGATTTTAAGGCCCGGGCAACAAACCCGTCAAAGAAATCAAAGATAGAAGAAAGAACCAGACAGATTGCTGTAGTCTGATAATCTCCTAAAATAAGATGTATTGCTCCAATACAGCCTGCAAATAAATTAGCAAGCGTCAGCAAATTGGCCAGATTATTTTTTATGAAATTCATACTGGCAAAAATAGGGTTTTTCATAATTTTAACCTGAAATATTATGAAGGAAAAAATATATGAATATGATTTTGATGTAAATTTGCCGAATGAAATTTTTTAAAGAATTTAGAAAACAAGAAGTTCTGGTCCTTGTGTACCGGATTTTCTTAGCATATGTTTTTTATCAGATTGCCCGTCTTTTGTTTTGGTATTTCAATAAAGAACTCATCAAAGTGGATTCTGTTTCAGATTATTTCAGTCTGGCATTTCATGGAACCGCCTTTGATACTACGGCCATTTTATACGTTAATGCCCTGTTTATTTTGTTGAGTCTTGTTCCAATCATTATCAATACAAAAAAAACGTATCAAACCGTTTTGTTTTGGCTGTATTTTGTAACCAATGGCATTGCCTATGCTATGAATTTTGGTGATTTTATCTATTACAAGTTTTCACAAGCAAGACTGACCTCTACAGCTTTGGACGTTGCCAAGCATGAATCCAATGTTTTTAAAGTCTTTACAGTTTCTTTAGGCCAACATCCTTTTGTTCTGATCTGGTTTGTTGTTTTAATGGCAGTTTGGGTTTTCCTCTATAAAAAAGTGAAGATCACAGAACAGAAACCGAAACACCTTATTCCGTACTTTATCTGGTCTGTGCTTACCCTATGTGGCACAGCGGTTTTAGTTGTGGGAGGAATCCGTGGTGATTTCAAGCACAGCACAAGACCAATCAATTTAGTGGATGCCAATCGTTTTGTCGTTAACCCGCTTCAGGGAAATATAGTTTTAAACAGTACATTTTCATTTTTCAGAACTCTGGGAACCAATAATTTTAAAGAAGTTCATTTTGTAGATGAAAAATATATTGCTGATCATGTTCAGCCTTATAAAATATACGATAGGAAAGTAGAGAACCGTCCCAATGTTGTCATTTTTATTGTAGAATCTTTTGGTAGAGAATATTCAGGAGCTTTTAATAAAGATAAAAATATAAAAGGTTACGTTTCTTACACCCCTTTTATAGACAGCCTTGCGGGCCAGAGCTTGATTTTTCCGAATACCTTTGCCAATGGAAGACAGTCTATTCATGGGATGAGCAGCGTACTGGCAGGAATTCCAAGCCTTACCGATGCTTTTACCAGCTCACCCTATTCCAATCAGAAAATCCAGTCTATTGTTTCAGTTTGCAATGATCTGGGCTATGATACCTCTTTTTATCACGGAGCTCCGAACGGATCGATGGGTTTTCTCGGATTTGGAAATATATTAGGATTTAAGCATTATTTCGGGAAAAATGAATACAATCATGATGAAGATTTTGACGGAATGTGGGCAATATGGGACGAACCGTTTCTTCAGTATTTTGCTAAAAATGTAGGAAAGAAGCAGCCGTTTATGACCACAGTATTTACGGCCTCTTCACACCACCCGTTTAAAATTCCTGAAAAATACAATGGCAAATTCAAAAAAGGAACCATAGAAATG
The DNA here is from genome assembly GCF_030816115.1 of Chryseobacterium sp. W4I1. Taxonomy (NCBI): domain Bacteria; kingdom Pseudomonadati; phylum Bacteroidota; class Flavobacteriia; order Flavobacteriales; family Weeksellaceae; genus Chryseobacterium; species Chryseobacterium sp. W4I1. The sequence goes on along the minus strand of NZ_JAUSXQ010000001.1, from coordinate 2,984,875 downwards.
CATGAGCCTATCCAGTATACGGATTATGCCATCAAAAAATATTTTGAAACTGCTAAAAAAGAACCTTGGTTCAACAATACCATCTTTGTTTTCACGGGAGATCATACCAATCAGGTTGCTTACGGTGAATATGAGAAAGCAATGAACCGTTTTGCTGTTCCGCTTATCCTGTATTCCCCAAATCCTGAATACAATCTTAAAGGAGTAAATCCTGAAGTGGCTCAGCAGATAGATATCTATCCTACACTGGCAGATCTTATCGGATATCATAAGCAGATCCGAAGCTGGGGCAGGAGTCTTGTAAGCGATAACAAATATCCATCCATCGTAGTGAATTCAGATGGAGCTTCGGAACAATTCATCATAGGAAACCATATGTACCGTTTTGATGGAAAGGAGATTACAGGAGTATATGATAAAAATGATCTTGGATTTGAAAAAAACCTGTTGGGTAAAGTAAAAACGCCTGAAATAGAAATGGGAATGCAAACTGCAAAAGCCTGGTATCAGGATTATATGGACAGGGTGATCAACAGGAAGCTGTATTGATGCGTAGCAGTGTTTAAATTCTTAATTTTGGTATAAGTGTTGTTATATAATGCTAAGGATAGTAAAAGTTTTTGTCTGTTTAAAATTTAATTTATATTTTTATCAATAGATAGACAACAAAAAACGTATATCAGAATTAAAACTATAAAAAATATGAAAAAAGTATTATTGACATTCGTGCTTTCTCTGTTTGGCGTATTATCGTTTGCACAGATCGAAGGAAAGTGGAAAACCATAGATGATGAAACCAAGCAGGCCAAATCTGTTGTTGAGATCTATAAAAAGACTGACGGAAAGTATTACGGAAAAGTTTCACAGCTGCTTATAAAGCCAGCAGACCCAAACTGCAGTTCATGTAAAGATGACAGAAAAGGGAAGCCAATCTTAGGACTGGAGATCATCAGAGGACTGAAAAAAGAAGGGAATGAATTCACTGGAGGAACTATTACAGACCCTAAAACAGGTAAAACTTACAAATGTACCATCACAAAAAGCGGTGACAAACTAAATGTAAGAGGATACATGGGAGTATCTATATTAGGAAGAACCCAGACCTGGGATAAAGTAAATTAACCAGGTTTAAATAAAATGATAACACGGCATTTCAGAAATGAGATGCCGTTTTTTTATTATTTTTCAAAAAAAGTGTAACGAAAATTAAAACTTCCCACTCATAAGGTATGAGCACAGAACTGGAGAAAACCTTTGTTGAATTTTTTAAGCCTAATCAAAGGCTTATTCACAAAATATGCAGGATATATACAGATAATACAGAAGATCATCAGGATTTGTTTCAGGAAATTACGGTTCAGCTTTGGAGATCCTTCCCGGGATTTAAAGGAGAGGCTAAATTTTCAACATGGATGTATAAAGTAGCGCTCAATACGGCAATGACCCTGTTTAGAAAACCTCAGAAAAGAGGTTTGCAACATACTGATGTAGATGTTTCTTCTTTGAAAATGGAATATGAAGTGTATGAAGATGATGAGTACAAGCTGAAAAAAATGTATAAAGCCATCTATGAGCTGTCTGATGTAGAAAAAGCTCTGATCATGATGTACCTGGAAGATAAATCCTATAGAGAAATCGGAGAAGTTCTCGGAATAACTGAAGGAAATGCAAGAGTAAAGATGAACAGGGCGAAGAATAATTTAAAAGCCAAAATAAGCATAAAATAATATGGAAGAATTAGAACTTTTGAAAAAAGACTGGAATAGAGAAAAAGTGCAATTTAAAGAGTATTCAGAAAATGAAATCTATTCCATGATCAAACAAAAATCAATTTCAGTGGCGAAAATTTTATTCGTAGTTGGATTGATAGAAATGATACTCTGGTCACTTTATGGCTATATCAACAGTGAGTTTCCCTATTTGAGAATAATCTTGTTTTTTGGATTTATTATGCTGGCCGTATTGCTGTTCAGAAGATTGAAGACCGGACAAAATTCTTTATCATTAATGAAAAATATTCTGAATCTGCGAAAGCTGATCTTCGGGTACGCAGCGATTTCTTTTTTTATGGTTATTTTGGATAATCTGATTCATTTTGACCTCTATACAAAAGATTTTATGGCAGGTGCCAGAGATGGCTGGAATAGAGGTCAGGATATCATCGTGCATACTAACCCTGAGAGTATGGCGCCCGGCTGGGGAAATTATGCTGTATTTGGTTTTATTATGCTGCTCAGCTTTTATATTGTATACCTGATCTATAAAAGGACTTATGGTAAAATCCTGTCTGATCTGCGAAAAAACTACAGAGAACTTAGCCAGGCAGAAGAAAAGCTTTTTTGATATAATTAATATGAGGTGTCACACAATGTGATGCCTTTTTTGTTATGTGTATAATAAAAAAACACTATTTTTGTAGTCTAAATTTTTCAAATAAATATGGCAGAATATACTTTTCGTGAGGTAATTGCACAGGCAATGAGCGAGGAAATGCGTAAAGACGAATCCATCTTTTTAATGGGGGAGGAAGTTGCAGAATACAATGGTGCATACAAAGCTTCAAAAGGAATGCTGGATGAGTTTGGCGCCAAAAGAGTAATCGATACACCTATTGCAGAACTTGGTTTTACAGGGATTGCTGTAGGAGCTGCGATGAATGGTAACAGACCCATTGTAGAGTATATGACCTTCAATTTTGCGTTGGTAGGTATTGATCAGATTATTAATAATGCTGCGAAAATCCGCCAGATGAGCGGTGGTCAGTGGAATTGTCCAATCGTTTTCCGTGGTCCTACTGCTTCTGCAGGTCAATTAGGAGCTACCCACTCTCAGGCTTTTGAAAACTGGTTTGCTAATATTCCGGGCCTTAAAGTAGTGGTTCCTTCCAATCCATATGATGCAAAAGGATTATTAAAAACGGCTATCCAGGACAATGACCCGGTTATTTTCATGGAATCTGAGCAGATGTATGGTGATAAAATGGAAATTCCAGAAGAAGAATATTACCTGCCGATAGGTAAAGCAGATATCAAAAGAGAAGGTACGGATGTAACTTTAGTTTCTTTCGGGAAAATCATGAAGCTGGCTATTCAGGCTGCTGAAGATATGGCTAAAGAAGGGATCTCTGTAGAAGTGATTGACCTTAGAACAGTTCGTCCTCTTGATTTTGACACCGTTTTGGCTTCTGTTAAAAAAACAAACAGACTCGTGATCTTAGAAGAAGCGTGGCCATTTGGTTCAGTATCTTCTGAAATTACCTATATGGTACAGCAAAAAGCATTTGACTACCTTGATGCTCCTATCAAGAGAATTACAACGCCTGATGCTCCTGCACCATATTCCGCTGCATTATTTGCAGAATGGTTCCCTAAGCTTGAAAAAGTGAAAGAGGAAATTAAAAAAGCGATGTACGTAAAATAACTGTTATAGAGAAAAACTTCCGAAAGGAAGTTTTTTCATTTATTCTATGCATGAAGAATAGTTCATGACGTCATAAAATTAGTATAAATTTGCGCGTTTAAAAAAATAAGCTGATATGGCAGACGTTACAGAAGAAGGTTATCATTTTGATATAAAAAAGCTTTCTTTTATTGGAGTTTTAGTTTCTCTCGGAATTGTTTTTGGAGATATCGGAACATCGCCGCTTTACGTAATGAAAGCGATCGTAAATGCAAGAGATGGTGGTAGCAATATGCCTTTCAACGAATATATAGAAGGAGCTCTTTCCTGTATTATTTGGACACTTACTCTTCAGACGACAATAAAATATGTGATCATCGCTTTAAGGGCAGACAACAAAGGAGAAGGTGGTATTTTAGCTTTATTCTCATTAGTTAAAAACCTTAAGAAAGGATGGCTGTATCTCATTGCTATCATAGGTGCAGCAGCCTTAGTTGCAGATGGTGTGATTACCCCTTCGCTTACAGTAATGTCGGCTATTGAAGGTCTTGAGATATATAATCCTCATACCCCTGTAGTTCCTATTACTATTGGAATTCTGATTGTCATTTTCGTAGTTCAGCAATTTGGGACCAGTTTTATCGGGAGGTTTTTCGGACCGGTAATGGTTGTCTGGTTTTTAGTATTAGGTGGTTTGGGAATAATGCATTTAAGCGAAAACTTCGAGATCTTGAGGTCTTTCAACCCTTATTACGCATACAAGCTTATTGCGAACTCTCCTAGTGCCATTGTTATTCTTGGTGCTGTTTTCCTTTGTACAACAGGGGCAGAAGCGCTTTACTCAGACTTAGGACATTGTGGTGCTAAAAATATAAGAGTAAGCTGGGGATTTGTTAAGATTATGCTTATTTTAAATTATCTCGGCCAGGGAGCTTGGCTCTTAACCAATCATGCAAAACCAGGATTTTCAGTAGTCAATCCATTTTTTGGAATCATGGAAGAATGGATGATTGTACCGGGAGTAATTTTGGCAACTGCAGCAGCAATTATTGCAAGTCAGGCCCTAATTACAGGTTCTTTTACTATTTTCTCTGAAGCAATGTCTCTTAACTTATGGCCTAATCAAAAAATTGATTATCCTTCCGGAGTCAAAGGACAAATGTATATTCCCAGAATCAATTGGGGACTTCTGATTCTGTGTATTATTGTAGTGCTTCATTTTAGAGAATCAGGAAAAATGGAAGCCGCCTATGGACTTTCCATTACAGTAACGATGTTGATGACAACAATTCTGTTGGTTTTCTGGTTATTAAAACATAGAGTAAGCAAAGTATTAATTGTACTTTTTGCCATGGTATATATGGCCATTGAATTAGGATTCTTCAGTGCCAATATTATCAAGTTTATGGAAGGTGGCTGGATCACGGTAGTCCTGGCCGGGTCTATCGGAATTTCTATGTACGCATGGTATAATGGCAGACTGATAAAAACACGATTTATCCAGTTTGTAAAAATAGAAAAATATGTAGCCATCATAAAAGACATGAAGCTGGATGAAAGCATTCCTAAATATGCAACCAATCTTGCCTATCTGAGCAGAGCTAAAAGAAATGATGAAGTAGAATCAAAAATTATCTATTCCATTATCAAGAAACAACCGAAAAGAGCAGATCATTATTTTATATTAAGTATTGTCAATCAGGAAGATCCATATACATTTAAATATACGGTGGATGAAATTCTTCCGGGAACAGTATATAAAGTTAATTTCCTTTTAGGATTTAAAGTAGACCGAAGGATCAACGATTATTTCAGTATGGTATTGAAAGACCTTATGGCAGATGGAACTATTCCTTCAAGAAGCAGCCATCCGTCTCTTAGAGCTCATAATATTCCGCCGGATTTGAAATATGTAATTATAGATAATACATATATTAACGATATACTTTTAACTGTTAAACAGAAGATTACGCTTAATATATACAACTTTGTGAAGTACATAGGAAGTGATGATTTCAAAGCCTGGGGAGTATCTTCGCATAACGTAGAAGTAGAATCTGCACCGATTACTGAACTTACGGTTTACGACAGTAAGATTGAACAATCCGGATTCTTTCGTCATAATTCCTAAAAGGTCGGGTACCAAACCATAAGGTCTATTTAAATAAAAATCAATAAATTTGTAGATAATTTTTTTGATGGATACAGTACAAAAAGAAAAAAATATTGCTTTGATCAAGGATGTTTTGAGAAACTACTTATTAGAAAAGGGTTTCAGAAACACGCCTGAACGATATACGATATTAGAGGAGATTTATAGTATGGATCATCACTTCAATGTGGATGATCTGTATCTTCTGATGATGCAGAAGAAATATCATGTTTCAAAAGCAACGATTTACAACACTATTGAAATTTTCCTTGATGCCGGATTGATCCGTAAGCATCAGTTTGGAGAAAAAACATTAACCTCTTCCTCTTATGAGAAGTCTTATTTTGACAAGCAGCATGACCACTTGGTGATCTACAAAAAAGGCTCTGATAAAGAAATTGAAGAAATCATCGAATTCTGTGACCCAAGAATTCAGGGAATTAAAGAAGCAATTGAAGAAGCATTTGGCGTAAATATTGATTCGCATTCGCTGTATTTCTATGGCACCAAGAATGATTAATTAATGAGAATAATCCTTTTTCTGTTTATTTTTATTTCTGCGTTCAGCTCCGCACAGGACAATAAAACCACGCAGATGGATCCTTATATTCAAAATAAAGGAAAAACTTCGCCTGTTGTAAGACCGGAAGATAAGGTGAAGATCATCCATACCGATGAGTTTAAAAAAGATACCAAATATGAAGGTAACCAATATCTCGTAGGTCATGTTCAGATAGAGCACCAGGGATCTGTTCTCTTTGCGGATGAAGTTATTATTTATAATGATCAGAGTCTTGTAAAAGCTATCGGTAACGCAAAGCTTCAGAATGCAGACGGTTCTGTGATTACAGCCCATGAAATGGAGTATAACGGAGTTACTCAAAAAGGAGTTGCTAAAAAAGATGTTGTTCTTACCGACCCGAAACAGACTATTAAAACAGATATTCTTTATTATGACAGACTTGCCAATCAGGCCTATTTTAATACAGGAGGTACAATCAGTGATGCACAAAATGTGATGTACACGAAATCTGCGACCTATTTTCTAAACACCAAAATGATCGATTTTGTTGGAAATGTGAAAATAGACAGTCCTGATTATATTATAGAAGGTCCTAATATTAAACAGAATCAGAATACAAAAGTTGCCGAATTCTTCGGACCTACAACCATCACCAATCGTGCGAATCCTAAAAACCGGATCTACACCGAAAGAGGAACCTACAAAATGGAGACTAAGGAAGCTTTCCTTAATAAAAACTCCAAGATATTTTATAACGACAAAATTCTTACCGGTGACGATATGTATTTCAATAATATAACCGGTTTTGGTAAAGCGACAGGGAATGTTACCTTGGATGATCCCATCGAAAGAAGATACATAAAAGGAGGTTACGGTGAGGTTTTCCAGAAGAAAGATTCTGCAATGATGACCAAAGGGCCCTATGCCGTGAAAATCATGGAGAAAGATTCCATTTACTTTGCAGCAGAAAAGATTCTCTCTTACCAAAGACCTGACTCAGCAGATATCACCCTGAAGAAAAGCTTTTTAAGAGCCTTTAAAAAAGCACGTATTTTCAAATCAAACGCACAGGGAAGGGCAGATTCAATTGCCTTCAATGAAACAGACGGAATAATGCATATGTACACCAGTCCCATTCTTTGGAGTGGTGAAAAACAGGTGACTGGTGACAAAGTGGAGGCCTATTTCAATACAAAAAATGAAAACATTGATTCACTTAAAGTAATAGGAAATGCATTTGCCATCAGCAAAGTAGATTCTTTAAATCTGAAAGATGAATTTAACCAGGTGAAAGGAAAGTTCATGACCGTTTATTATGAGAAGAACGACATTAAAGAAGCCCGGGTTGTTGGAAATGCTCAATCGATAGCCTATGTTGATGATGTTGATCAGGAAACCAAGAAGCCTCAGAGAATAGGGATCACCCTTTCTACCTGTGGTATTATAGGCGCTTTGTTTGAAGAAAGAGCATTACAGATTATTTCATGTAGTATAGGAGCAAATTCAGATACCTATCCTATGAGTAAAATTGAACCGGATAAAAGAAAATTTCCGGATTTCAACTGGAATACGAAAGACCGGATCAGAAAATGGCAGGATATTCTTGTAGATAGCCCTAATTACGAAGAAATAAAATATTCTTCTGATAATGAGCTGTTTGATCAGGCGCAACAAGCTATAGACAAAGAGAAAGCCAAAGAAGAAGCCAAAAAACCCAAAAGGGTAAGAAAATAGATGAATATTTTTTCAGTGGAACAATAAATCACCATTTTTTAATAAGAAATGGTGATTTATTTTTTTTATAAAGTAGAAAAATGCTCCAATATGATGTAAAATAGTTTCTTTTTTTCAATTTTAAATTAGTTGCTTAGTCTTTGAATTCCTTTATAAATCTAGCTTTTTCTTTTTTTCTTTTTATTTAACACTACTTTTTGAGGATTGATATCATTTAAATCATAATATTTCATAAATTTAATACACCAAGAATGATAAAAAAAAACAAAAATGAAAATCTATTATTTCCTCTTGGCCTTTATACTTTGCTTTATAAGGGTCAATGCCCAGGTTGGGATTGCTAAAATTCCCGGCTTCCAACCTGATACAAGAACACTTCTGCATGTAAAACAGGACAACAATGCAGCACGTATGCCCAGATCCAATACTGCTTCAATACTTCCCACTTCTGCAGTTGGTACCACAGGAACCGGAACCCAAGGCTCAATCATTTTCAATAGAGAAACCGGAAGTATAGTACAGAACGACGGTACAACCTGGAAAATATCAGATCCTATTGTAACGACCATGAAAAACAATAAAATGGCTCGTTTCATACGATCCGGAACGGTTACTACCAGCTGCGGAACCTGCGGACTGGCCTGTGCTCTCACTGTTAGAACCTGTACAGCAGCCAGTGTTAATTTTACAACTGCTACACCAAGTTTTAATGAAATTACGACAGACGTTTCATTAGCTGCAGCTACTAGTAATGTGATCAATATCAATACAAAAGGATTATATAAGGTTTCATTCAAAAGTGGGGCGCTGGACATTAGTACACCGCTTTGTATAGGGGTGATCATTAACCTCAAATCGAAACTTGATCTAGAGCTGAGTACGGCACTGGATGCTACCTGGAGACCTATTAATGACACTACAAGCAGTTCCACAGCAGGAGCTTTGTCCGTTACGACTCTTCTTCCCGGATCTATAGATGTGGGACAGTCTCTGGCATTTACCTATGTGGGCGTCTTTAATGCAGGAGATAAACTAAGGCTCACCATGGGTGGAACTCAGGATATTGGTACAGGAGTCTGTACAGGAGCATTGGGAGGAAATAACATGTTTTTTGCAATGTCAAAAACGGGAAATGCTGTTTCAGAAATTATTGTTGAAAAAATAAATATGCAATAACATGAAAAAGACTATACTACTTATGGTGCTCATTTTTCATTATGCATTAATGGCACAGGTTACTATCGGCAGCAGTACACCCAGTAATCAGAATATATTGAAAATTCAGGACGGTGTAAAAGGAGTTATACTTCCCTATGCAAATATCTATACTTCCTTTCCAAGATATAACGCTTCGGCACCTGATGTGTTTGATGACTATGCCAATCTTGTGGGAAGCCTAATTTACAACAAGAATGATGAACAGTATTACAAATATGATGGCTATGCTTGGAATCCGGCAAGACAGATTCAAGGGATATACCAGCTAAAAACATCAAGACTTGGAATATCTTCAGGAATATCCATTCCATGTATTTCATTTGGAATAGGATTTTGCTTCGCAGGAGGTTCGCCTACTTATCTGGCCCCTGACAATAAAAGCCAGGTCCTTGTTGATAATCTGACTCTTAAAAATGCAACCAATGTAACGATAAAAGTATCAGGAGTGTATGACGTGGGTGTTGCGCTTGTTTTTACAGGCGGTAGTTTTGGAGCGGTAGCCGGGGTTACTGAATTTAAACTTACACTACAGGTTAAATATCCATCATCTCCAGATTGGGAAACAGTGGTGTCAAAAACAAATTATTCCATTGTTTTTATTATAGATACACAGGGCAATAAAACATCAAGTTTTGCACAAACTATTTCTCTTCCGGCAGGAACTGAGCTTAGAGTGGTTCCAGCAATCAGTTCCACTGCCATTTCTGGTGGCGCTCTGGCAGCTTACGGAACAGATACAAATTCGGCCAGTTCATATCTTGCAGCACGTTTAATTAAAGCTTACTAATCATGAAAAAATATATCTTCTGCTGTTTGATATTGATAGCCAATATATACAGCGCACAAGTTAATTTTACTAATATTCCCAATCCCGATTCCAATGCAAGCGGCAATGATCAGGTTATGTTATACATTACCAATACAAATGAGGCTGCCGGAGTAAAAGGATTTGGTCTTCCGGCTGTTGATACGGAAGCATTACTGCCTTTTACAGGAGCAAGTGCTCCGGCAACGGTTATAGAAGAGTTGAAAGGAATGCTTCTCTTTGTTAAAAGCACAGGACAGGCTATGGTTTTCAACGGACTTGTATGGAGTAAAGCTTTTGAAGTGGAGTCCGATAATATTTCCAGATTTCAGCTCAACTCAGTTTCCACTACATCAGGAAACATACTGCTTCCAATCAATTCTTTGATTGATAAGCCTAATTTTTTGGCCGATCCATTAAAACTTAAAACGAATGTTCCAACGAGCGGTGCAAATCTTAACAGATTGTATATTCGTCAGACAGGTTTATACAGGATTAATTTAAATATCACCTTTACTGGTCCCGCAGGCTCATTTAGCAGCAGATTAGGAGCAGGGATCTATGTCAATGATACCCAAAGATTTCAGCTGCTTGAAAATACAGTGAACTTTGATGGAACCAATAGAAAGATCAATCTGGATTTCTCCGTTTATGCAATACAGGGACAGTACATTACTTTGGAAGCTGTTTCTGAAGTTGGAGGTACCACTTCCTATACAGTAACCAATAACAGTTATGTAACAGTCGAGAAAGTACTATAATAATAACCCTCTTTAATAAATATTACCCTTGGATTTCTAAGGGTAATTTTTTATTCCTCATTGATAATTTCTGCATGTGATGAATCTTTTTTAGCTTTGCTGAAAATTTTCTCATCAATGGAAATGCATAAAGACTTTTTTATATATCAGGCACAAACCACAAAATTCGCAGCAGGTTTTGAAGTTGAAAAAGCAGAAGGAAGCTATATTTACGGAACAGACGGAAAAAAATATCTGGATTTCGTAGCAGGTGTTTCTGCCAATACATTAGGGCATTCACATCCTAAAGTGGTGCAGGCCATCAAAGAACAGGCAGACAAATACCTTCATGTAATGGTATACGGAGAATATGCACAGGAAAAACCGATTGCATTGTGTAAGCTATTGGCCGAGGCTACTCCGGATCCTTTGGAAATTACCTATCTGGTGAATAGTGGAGCAGAAGCTATTGACGGAAGTCTGAAACTGGCCAAACGTTATACCGGAAGAGAAGAAATTGTTTCTTTTAAAAATTCATACCACGGCAACACACACGGTGCATTAAGTGTATCCGGTAACGAAAGCCATAAAAGAGAATTTCGACCGTTATTACCTATGATCAGTTTTATTGAATTCAACAATGAAAATGATCTGGATCAAATTACAGAAAAGACAGCTTGTGTGATTCTGGAAACCATTCAGGGAGCAGCAGGGTTTTTAGTGCCGGAAGGTGATTATTTAATCAAACTTAAAAAAAGGTGTGAAGAAGTAGGAGCCCTTCTGATTCTTGATGAAATCCAACCCGGCTTTGGCAGAACCGGTAAATTATTCTCGTTTGAACATTTTGGAATTGTTCCGGACATCCTTGTGATGGGGAAAGGAATGGGGGGAGGAGTGCCGGTAGGTGCTTTTATGAGTTCAAGGAAAATTATGGAAACACTCTCACATTCCCCAAAGCTGGGCCATATTACAACATTTGGAGGAAATCCGTTAATCGCAGCAGCCAGCCATGCTACTCTGAAAGAAGTTTTAGAAAGCGGTCTGATGGATGAGACTATTGAAAAAGAAAAACTGTTCAGAGAACTTCTTGTACACCCTAAAATTAAAAACATCAACGGAAAAGGGCTCATGCTGGCCGTGAATCTTGGTACACCCGATTATACCCTTAATGTAGCAAAAAAATGCATGGAAAAGGGTCTTATTGTGTTCTGGCAGCTTTATAGAAACGAATATATGAGGATCTCGCCGCCGCTTACCATCTCACTTGAGGAAATCCGACTGGGATGCCAGATCATTTTAGATGTTTTGAATGATAATTAACCATAAAATCTTTCCCAAAGGGAGAGATTTTTTTATGCGTTGCATGGTGCTTTTTGCGGTCCGAAAAATATTCAATATAGATATTAAACCCGTGATAAATATCATGAAGATTCTTTAAAAAAGTAATTGCTTTTTTGTGTAATAAAAAAATTAATTTATATATTGCGGGACGATAAAAACAAAGATTATATGGCGAAACATAAAGTCCATTACGAATTTCCAATGCATTGTTTATCAGAGATTTTATACGAATATCTGGCAACGGCGGAGGGACTGTCTGAATGGTTTGCGGATGATGTGACAGAGAAAGGTGATGATTTCTTTTTTAGCTGGGGCGGAGGTCCTGCCGAAAAGGCGACTTTGATAAGATACAAGCCTGAAGGTTTCGTACGTTTTAGATGGGAAGAAGATGAAGGGACTAAAAATTTCTTTGAAATGACAATCACTATAGACGATATTACTGAAGATTTGGCTCTGAACATTACAGATTTCTGTGAGGAAGGCGATGAAGAAGAAAATGCATTATATTGGGAAAACCTTATAGAAAACCTTAGAATAAAATTAGGTGCAGCATAGGCTGAACAAAATTAAATGGTAAAACTGATGAACGATTTATCGTTCATTATTTTTTTATAAATAAATCACATCAAAAATTGGAAAATCAATATTTTACATCAGACGGGTTAAATGTAAAGAATAGAGCGTTTCTTTTGGGTGACGCAGTTAAAGTTTCATTCTTCATCAGAAACGGAGGATTGATCATGGATGAAGAATGTTATTTCTTCCTGATGGCTTCTATGAGAAAAATGAGAATGAATATTCCGCTCACTTATACCCTGGAGTTTTTTCAGAACCTTTTTCAAAAAGAGGTTATCGATGGTAAAGGAATAAAAAATGGGATCATCAACTTCCAGGTTTTTAGAAATAATGATGCTGTAACGGTTTCAAAATCCTCAGTATCCTATTTTTATGAAGTGACGGAATTGGATGATGTACTTGCTGTTCATCAGAGACTTTTGGAAATGGATCTCACCAAGGAAATCAATGTCAATAATAATTTATTAAGCAATATCAGGGTTCATAGTCCGGAAAATATCTACGGAGGGATCTATGCTGAAGAAAATGATCTGGATGATGTGATCCTGCTCAATCCTAATAAAAGAATTGCCCGTACCACTTCCGGAAACCTGTTGTTTCTCGAAGGAAATGTAATCAAAGTAGCCAAACAGACAGAAGGTGCATACATCTCTCCTTTAATGGAAAATTTTGTCACTTTTTTACATAAAAATAATCTGGCAGATATTCAGGAACATGAAATTATAGCCTTTGAATCTCAGAAAGCTGAAGAGATTTTAATGATCTCCGATGAAAAAGGCATATTTTCTGTAGGTAAAATAAGAAATAAAACTTTTGAAAGCTCCCGTTTTATAGAAATGGTCGAAAGCTGGAAAAATAGTTTTTAAAATTGACAAACCCGGTAAACAACAAAGTACCCAAGTCCTTTACCGGGTTTTATTCTGAATAAATCAGAAATTGTTTCTTTATTTAGTATTCACGGATAATCTCTGTGAATTTTTGTGCGATCTCTTTCTGTCCCTGTTCACTGGTGACATAATCCCTGTCTTTTGTATTATTCATAAAGCCAAGTTCTACCAATACTGCAGGAGCTTTTGTTTCCCTTAGCATATGCAGATTACGTTCCTCAATTTTATGGACATCAAATTTTTTAGAAATTTTTTCAGCAAGCTTTTTTGAATTTTCTGTATTCTGAATATATACTTCAGTTCCCTGCTTTGAGGTTTCTTTCTCAGGACCCATATTCATATGAAGAGAAATAACCATCTCCGGATTCAGCTTATTAATCATAGCTGTTCTCTCCTGAAGAGTAGGATAGGAATCAGAATCCCGGGTTAGAATCACTTCATACTTATCCTGATTTTCATTCAGTTTCTGGATCTCTTTAGCAATATTGACAGTGATCTCCTTTTCTGAGAATTTTCCATAAACCGTTCCCATATCATTTCCGCCGTGTCCGGCATCTACAACGATGTATTTTTTATGAATAGGGGTAAAAGATAAGAATGACGCAGAAAAAGCTGATAAAGCGAGTAATTTGAGTCCTTTCATTTCAGTGATTTTGGTTTGTCAAATAACGGAAAATCTTTCTTTAAAATTGGTTAACATAATCTTAAAAGTTTGTTAATGTTTTCAAAGTGTATCAGATGGGAATTCAGTTAGTTAAGAGAAATGTCCTCAGGAGAGTTGGCCCAAAGGAGATACTCCCCTCCAAGATTCTGCATAATAGATTTCCAGAGCGTTTGGTCATTGGGAAGAGTATAGTCTAGATTATAGACATCTACTACCGTCCATAGCTTTCTATGTACTTCATCATCCAGCTGCTCCGCAGACCATCCCGAATAGCCTGAGAAGATTTTCACATCGTTAATATCCAGTTCCTTATTAAGCACAGCACTAATGATACTTTCGATATCTTCCGTCAGATAAAAATCTTTGTTGATCTCAGAAAATACCTCTGTTACCTTTTTTTCTTTTACGATAAAGAAGACCTTATCATTTTCCACAGGACCACCATCATACACCTCTATTTTGAAGTCAAAAAAGTTTTTGAACTTACTACTCATCTGGCCGTTCTTTTTATTCAATATCAAACCAAATGCACCGCTTTCATTATGCTCAATGATCAGTACTACCGATCTCGAAAAAATATCGCCGGAAATATCGGGTGTGGAAATTAATATTTTACCTTTGTATGAGTAATTCATACTCAAATTTAATAAAAATATTTTATGGAAAACCTGCACGACAAGAGAAAAGTGTATGAGAAATCCCAACTTATTGAAAGTGAGATAAAACAGAATCCCATCGAACAGTTCAGGGACTGGTTTTTGGACGCCAGTGAGAGTTCTGAGGTCTCTGAAGCCAATGCCATGGCGGTTTCTACAGTAGAAGAAGACGGTTGTCCCAGAACCAGAATGGTGCTTCTTAAGGCTTATACACACGAAGGATTTATTTTCTATACCAACTATGACAGCAGAAAGGGAAAAGCAATAGAAAGCACCCATAAAGCCTGCCTTCATTTTTTTTGGCCCAATCTGGAAAGACAAATCATTATTAAAGCTGAACTTGAAAAAATAGCTGAAAACCTAAGTGATGGATATTTTCATTCAAGGCCTAAAGGAAGCCAGCTCGGAGCTGCTGTTTCACCGCAAAGCCAGGTTATTCCAAATAAAGAGTTCCTTGAAAAAAAACTAAAAGAACTGGAAAAACAATACGAAAACAGCGAAGTGCCAAGACCCGCCAATTGGGGTGGATATATCGCAAAACCTTACGAAATTGAGTTCTGGCAGGGAAGACCCAACCGTCTCCACGACAGAATTATTTATCAGCTGGAAGACCTGGACTGGAAGATTTCCCGACTGGCACCATAGTATTTAGAAGCTAGAAATTAGAATTTAAAGGTTAGAAGATGGATGCTGGAAAATCGGAGTTGTAATTAGGAATATTAGAAGATCACGACCTTTTTAATTCAAAGATGCATTAGACTAACCTAATTTTATAGTATAAAAGATATCATTTAAAATTCAATAGGAGCGGGCTTTAGCCCGCTTTCAATTTATAGCATTTAATAATGGCTTTAGCCAAAACTTAAGAATAGGTAATAAGTAAATATGAAATGATTTTAGCATTTTACTGATTGTATAATTCTTGTAAGGTTGAGGCTCCCGAAGCCACTTAAAATCACAAAAAAAAGGCCACTTCCTGAGAAACAGCCTTTGAATTTTTTAATCTGAATGATTATTTTTTCTTAACTCCAGAAACTGCATTTGATAAATCAGCTCCTGCTTTAAATTTAGCAACTTTTTTAGCAGCAATTTTGATTGGCTTTTTAGTAGCAGGGTTGATACCTTGTCTAGCTGCTCTCTCAGCTACTGAGAAAGTGCCGAAACCTACTAAAGAAACTTTTCCGTCTTTTTTCTTTAAAGTAGTTGTTACATTACCGATGAATGACTCTAAAGCAGCTTTAGCTGCAACTTTAGTGATTCCTGCATCTTTTGCGATTGCGTCGATTAATTCAGACTTGTTCATAATTTTTAATATTAAGTTAGTTCGTAATTATAGCAAATATAATACTATTTTCTAATTGTGCAATTATTTTATAAAAAATTATATAATTTTTTCTCTTTTTAGCTAAAACAGTTAAAATATGATAATTTGACTTTTTACATAAAATCTACGTTACGGCTTACTAAAATCATGCCAAATGCTTATGTGTATTGACTTTAGCAAAAAATTAATATTATTTCCTGTGTTTATTAAATTCTGAATTTCGTGAAAACTATTGATGTTTTTAATAATATGTTTGCTGATTTTCTAAATAATGGCTTGAAAGCTTGTATTGTATAAAAATAAATAGCTGAGTTTGTGGATGTTTTAAATTGATTTCAAAAGCCTGTTTTATTAATTTTTATTAATAAATTTGCAGCATGTTAATAGAAGTTTTCAAGTCTAAGATCCATAGGGTGCGGGTTACGGCCTCTGACCTTAATTATATTGGGAGTATAACGATCGACGAAGATCTTATAGAAGCTGCCGGTCTGGTAGTGGGAGAGAGAGTGTATATCGTCAATGTGAACAATGGAGAGCGTTTTGATACCTACGTTATCAAAGGGAAGAGGAAATCCGGGGAAGTATGCCTGAACGGTCCTGCAGCAAGAAAAGTACAGAGAGATGATATCATTATCATTATTGCTTATGCACAGATGACTCCTGAAGAAGCAAAAGTTTTCCAGCCGAAGATTGTTTTCCCTGATGAAAAAACAAACCTTCTGACCTGATCCATGGATAAAAAATCAAAGAATCCTTTAAAATCAATACTGACAATAGTAATATCGCTTGCTTTTGCAGGCTTTTTTTTATGGCTAGCTTTAAAAGGACTAGATTTTAAGGTGATCAAGGCATCTTTGGCAAAGGCCAATTATCTCTGGGTGCTTTTTGCTTCTGTTTTTGGTATTCTGGCTTACTGGTTTAGGGCCATACGCTGGAATCTTATGCTGGAACCCATGGGGCATAAAATTTCAAATTCCAATTCACTCTGGTCCATATCTTTCGGATACCTGATGAACCTGACGATTCCGAGAAGTGGTGAAGTGGCAAGAGCTACCGCTTTGTATGGAGTGGAAAAAGTTCCGGTCGATAAATCCTTTGGAACAATTATTCTGGAAAGAGTAGTAGACCTTATATGTATGCTGGGATTCCTGGGGCTTACGTTGATTTTTAAATACGAAGCAATTCTTGCCTTTTATCAAAACTCAGGCGTTAATATTAATCCTAATAAGATTCTGTTTGGTCTTCTGATATTGGCAGCAGGAACTGTTCTGTTTTTTGTATTCAAAAAGAGACTTGCTGATGTCCCTTTTTTAGGAAAGATTGTTAATTTTATTGACGGAATTTTTCAGGGCTTGACAACCATATTCAAATTAAAAGAAAAAGGAAAATTTATCTTTTATACCTTAGGAATATGGATATGCTATTACTTTGCAGCTTATCTTGTCTGTTTTGCGCTTCCTGAAACCTCAAATTTTACTATTGCTGACGGCTTTTTTATCATTGTTGTCGGTACCTTGGGAATGATCATTCCTGCCAGTGGTGGAATCGGTGCTTTTAATCTGGCGATGAAGTTCGGCTTTATGGCCCTTTTTATCTCAATGGGGAAAAGTGCTGAGCTTGGTGGAGAAATGGGCTTGACGTATTCATTTATTTCACTTCCGCTGCAAATCACTATTATGCTGGTGATGGGACTTATTTCAATTCCTATGCTGGCTAAGGCAAGAGAAAAAACAGTTTCTCATAAGGAATTTAATAATTAATCAACAATAGCTTTTAATCGATACAAGTCCAATTTTTTAATTGGACTTTTTTATTTTGAATACTCGGAACCTTATCGTTTCTAAAATCCATAAGATTCATTTTGCCCGTTTTTGTATTATGTTAAAGCCTTATTAAAATTGAGGATTACCGTATGCTATTCATTTTTTTATCAATAAATTTGGTCAGCTCACAAATCACATTTATCTTAAACAAAAAATAATTAATAATCTAAGCACTATGGCAATTAATTTACAGAAAGGACAAAAGATCGATATAGGATTAACTAAAATGACGATAGGATTGGGCTGGGACCCTAATGAAGGGACAGGCTTTGACTTCGATCTGGACGCTTCTGCCATCATGATTGATTTCGACAGAAAATTAATAAATGAGGAATGTTTTGTTTTTTATAATAACCTTCAGTCTCCCGATGGCGCACTCACACACACCGGAGATGATCCAAGCGGCAAAAACAGCGACGGAGACGATGATGAAGCAATTATTGTAGATCTTGAAAAAGTAGATCCTAAAGCAGAAGAAATTCTTTTCGTAGTCACTATTGAAGATTTTGAAAGAAGAAAGCAGAACTTCGGGCAGGTGCGAAATTCATATATCAGAATTGTAGATAACAGTACCAACCAGGAGATCGCAAAATATGAGCTGGATGAAGATTTCTCTATTGAAACCGGGGTAGAATTCGGAAGACTTTACAAAAGGAACGGAAGCTGGAAATTTGAAGCTTCAGGAATCGGTTACAGAGCAGACCTGGCCTTCTTCCTTGAGAAATACTATAAAGGACAGATCATTAAATAATTATTTTATCAAATACACAAAACTATAACTATGGCAATTAATTTACAGAAAGGTCAGACCATTGATTTAAGGAAGAATGACCGCGGAGAAAGTGTTTATGATCTTTCACAAGTGACGATAGGTTTAGGATGGGATGTAAGAAAACAAGGTGGTTTCTTTGGAAAGCTGTTCAGTAAAGAAGCAGAATACGATCTCGATGCTGTTGCATTTCTTTTGGATGGAAACGGTAAAGTGGCCAACCTGGGAAAAACGGTACAGACGAATGAAGGAAGGCAGATCGCACTGTATCAGGGCGATGTGGTTTTCTTTAATTCTATGCAGCATCCGAGTGGAAATATATGGCTTACGGGAGACAATAGAACCGGTGCCGGAGATGGGGATGATGAGCAGATCATCGTTAAACTTGATCAGTTGGACGAGCGCTATCAGAAAATATTATTCCTGGTGACCATTTATCAGGGAAAACAGAATAACCAGCACTTCGGAATGATAGAAAATGCTTTTATCAGGGCAGTAGATGCCAAAGGAAAAGAGATTACAAAATACAGCCTGTCTGGAGATGCCAGTATGAACGGAAAATGTGCGATGGTTTTTGCTGAAGCCTATCGTCACAACGGCGACTGGAAATTCCGCGCTATCGGCGATCCACATCAGACCGATAACTTTATCGAAATTCTGAAGCAATATTCATACAGCAATTAAATCTGAATTTTTATCAAATGAAAAGCCGGCAGCGAAAGTTTTCAACTTTCCTGCCGGCTTCAGAAATACAATCATCTTACCATGAGCAGGAGATTATTAGCATACTTTTTACTGGATACCTCGGGTTCTATGAACGGAGAACCTATCCAGGCACTCAATAATGGATTTAACGGGCTGATAAGCATGCTCCGGGCAGATCCACAGGCGATGGACAGTCTCCATCTGAGTGTGATCACTTTTGACCGCGAGGTTAAAAATATTATTCCTCTGACCGATCTTGCCAGTTTTTATCCTATGGAAATCACCTGTCCGGACAGTGGTCCTACCCATACCGGGGCGGCTTTGGAAATGGTTTCAGAACTGGTGAAAAAAGAACTGGTCAAAGGATCTTCGGATGAAAAAGAAGACTGGCGGCCACTGCTGTTTATATTTACGGACGGAAAACCATCTGATATTCAGAAATACAGACAGATGATCCCTGTAATCAGAAATCTGGAATTCGGGGCTATTGTTGGCTGTGCCGCAGGTCCGAAAGCAGATGAACAGTTCCTGAAAGAGCTTACAGACCATGTAGTAAAGCTGGATACTACTGATGCAATCACGCTTTCCTCATTTTTCAAATGGGTAAGTTCATCCATCACGATGGGCGGAAAGTCACAAGGAACTGGGGAAAGCACACCGCTGCCACCGCCACCTTCCGAGCTTAATATTATTATTTAAATCATTTGTCTTTACTATACATCATGAGAAGACTTCCCATTTATTTTTTAGTTGATGTCTCCGAATCTATGGTTGGAGAGCCCATTGAGCAGGTACAGGAAGGTATCGCCAATATCATCAGAGATTTGAAGAAAGATCCGTATTCACTGGAAACGGTCTATATCTCCATTGTAGGTTTTGCAGGAGAAGCTGAGGTTATTACCCCGCTTCAGGATATCATCAGTTTTTATCCTCCGAAAATTCCTATTGGAAGCGGGACATCCCTGTCTCAGGGTCTTATTAAAGTAATGGATTGCATAGACCGGGATATTGTAAAAACAACTTACGACAGAAAAGGCGACTGGAAACCTATCGTTTTTCTTTTTACCGACGGTGTTCCTACCGATGATGCTACAAAAGCTATTGAAAGATGGAACAATAAATACCACGGAAAATCCAATACAATTGCCATATCTATTGGCGAAAATACCAATTATAAGCTGTTGGGTACTTTATCAGACAATGTTTTACTGTTCAATAACTCAGATGAAAATTCCTATAAAGAATTCTTCAAATGGGTGACAGATTCCATTAAAACAACCAGCCAGAGTGTTACCGAAGCCAATAAAGAAGGAATTAATCTTTCAAAAATCGATTCCATTATTCTGGAAAAAGTAGATCCCACGCTGGAACAGAAATTTCCAGACAATAATTTTGTTGTTCTGAACGGTAAATGTTCTGAAACAGAAAAGCTGTATTTAATGAAGTTTAAAAAAACATTCGCCGAATCAAGCATACCGGGAATGTCGACAAGGTATTACAGACTGGATGGAGCCTATAAAATTGATGAAAAATCATATCTGAGACTTTCATCCTCCCGGAAAACTCATCTTACAATATCGATTGAAGAACTTCAAGGAGGTACGTCCTGTCCTCACTGTGCCAATCCTGTTGCTCTGGCGAGCTGTTCATGTGGTGGAATTCACTGTCTGAAGGGAGAAGGTTATAACAAATGCCCATGGTGCGGAACTTCAGATTATTACGGATTTTCAAGTGAAGGATTTGATATTAACCGGACTCTGGGATAGCAGAATGAAGTCCTGTTTCTAAGACCAAACACAAAACAATGGAAAAAACTGTTATTTACAGGGAAAAAGAAGAGTTTAAAGAAGTCCATCTGGTGCTTAAAAATGCCATTTCAAAACAGTTTTACGAATTCATTTTTGAGATGGATGATTTTCCGAACATAAAGATTAAAAGCATCGGCAACCTTCAGGAAACAGGTCTTACATTTGAAAACAATAAATTATCAGGGATTCCTCACGCAAACAGCATTCATGATCTTGACATTGAATTCTTTCACATCCATGATGAAAACAGTACGGAAATCAAAAAAGTACACTTGCTTGTTAATGCTGATCCGAAAGATCTCTGGAAAAATATTCCATCCGATATCAACAATGATTATTATAAACCCGATGAAGCATCTTACAAAGGAAAATTCTCAGGCAAAAAAATTACCGTTGTCTCTAAAAGAGGACGTTCACATGCTCATGAAGGAAAATTCAGGGATGATGATTTTGCAGTAGATGAACTTTCCGGAGGCTGGAGCATCGTTTCAGTGGCAGACGGTGCCGGGTCTGCGATTATGGCAAGAGAAGGATCCAGACTGGCAACTATTTCAGTGAACCGATTTTTCAGCTCTGAAGAAATTTTAAAAGGAATCGAAAAGAATATTGAAACGGTTTACAATACTTCTGAGTTATCAAAGCAATCTGAAGCCAGGGAAAATATCATAAGACTTTTGTATGAAGGAGTGCTGTATGTATATCATACTTTGGATCAAGCGGCAACAGAGCATTCGTTTTCGATAAAAGATTTTCACACGACACTGATTTTTGCATTAATAAAAAAGTTTGATTTCGGTTATGTCATTCTTACCTTTGGAGTAGGAGACTGCCCGATCAACCTGATCAGTCAGGATTTTTCTGAAGTAAAACTTCTGAATCAGATGGATGTGGGAGAATTTGGTGGCGGAACCCGTTTTATCACCATGAAAGAAATCTTTAGTGATGATCCTGCTTCACGATTCGGAATGACCTGCGTCAATGATTTTTCCTACCTCGTACTGATGACAGATGGGATTTACGATCCAAAATTCATGACGGAAAGTAAGCTTGAAAATATCGACAGTTGGAAAACATTTTTTAATGATCTGGCTGGAAATAATGATGACCGATTGAAAGTAGATTTTATCAACGACAGCCATATTGATCAACAGCTTCTTACCTGGACCGATTTCTGGAGCAGAGGAAATCATGACGACAGAACACTAGCCATAATCTATTAAACATGAAAAAAACTGTTAAAGTTGTTTCCATTTTGGACACTGCAAAATCTTATGAATACGTAGATGAAAGTCCGATCCGGGGCGGAGTGAAAGATGTCTATTTTTCGCCGGACAGGGAATATGTGGTGGCTTTTTACCGAACTCCTTTGGATGCCGGACAGAAAGAGCGTATCATGAGAATTGTCTCCACTTATCTAGGGAATATAAAAAATGGAAATTCATCAGATTACTTTCTGAACGAAATATTCAGATGGCCTTATGATATTGTAGAAAAAAATAAACTGACAGGAATTGTGGTTCCTGTTTACCATAAAAAGTTCTTCTTTGCCAAAGGATATATTGGATCAGATAATATTCAGGGGCAGGATAAAGTAGGAAAATGGTTCACGGCTCCCATGTTTAGAAATAAGCAGTATCCGCTAAGATTGGATCACTCAGAATTGGGGGACTGGCTCAGTTATTTCCAGATTACCATCAATATCAGCAGGGGTGTGAAAAAGCTTCACCAGATGGGACTGGCGCACTCCGACCTTTCCTACAACAATATTCTGATAGATCCGGTGACGAAATCTGCCTGTATTATTGATATAGACGGATTGGTGGTTCCAAAACTCTTCCCGCCGGAAGTCATCGGAACTGCAGATTTTATTGCTCCGGAAGTTTTAAAAACCAAGCATCTGAGCATGCAGGATCCCGGTAGGCATTTGCCGAACCAGAAGACAGATCTTCATGCACTGGCAGTATTGATCTATATGTACCTGTTCAGAAGACATCCGTTGCGAGGCGGAAAGATCTGGGATCTGGATGCTGAAAAAGATGAGGTGATTTCTATGGGTGAAAAAGCATTGTTTATAGAACATCCTCAAGATCCTTCCAATCAGGTAAAAGCCGATCACTTAAGAAAATGGGATGCTTTCTGGGGCGATCCTCAAAAAATTCCTTTTACAGCTGCGGGTCCTTATCTATCCGAACTGTTTAAAAAAGCATTTATAGACGGTCTTCATGATCCGATCAGACGGCCTATGGCTAATGAGTGGGAAACCGCTCTGCTGAAGACCGCAGATCTTATACAGCCTTGTTATAATCCGGAATGTACTGAAAAATGGTATGTCTTTGACAATACCAGCCATCCGAAATGTCCATTCTGTGGAACTCCGCACAAAGGAACCCTTCCTGTTCTGGATCTGTACTTTAAATTTGATGATGAGGTCTGGAAACCTGAAAATCACCGACTGATGGTTTATAACAACCAATATCTATTCAAATGGCATGTGTCAAGAAAGGTCATCAGAAATGAAAATCTTACGATGCAGGATAAAATGCCTGTCGGATATTTCACTTTTCATAATGAAAAATGGGTATTTGTAAACCAAAGCCTGACCTCGATGAAAGACGTTACCGAACAGAAAGAAATTCAACCTGGCTCTATGGTGGAGCTGACGGATGGCAAAAAAATACTTTTGTCTTCAGAAGAAGGAGGAAGACTGAGTTTTGTTACTTTGGCGAATCAGTCATAAAATAATTAGGTGGGTGGGGCTTCGAGCCTCAGCCCTCAGAAATGTTTGTCATTAATGATAGGCTGCTGCAATGAAGTAAGTATCCTTTAAAGTTGACTGAAGTTCTCGAAGCCACCTTGAAACTCCATAAAAAAAGAATGTTCATCTTCACCCACAATTTTAAAGCCTAAACTTGCATATAAATTTTGAGCTTTGTTGGTTTTCAAGACACTTAATGTTACTGTTTTTTTATCCTTGGAAGCTTCCTCAAGAATATCAGTTAAAATCATTTTTCCAAGACCTTTTCCCTGTTGGCTGGGATCGATCTGAAGCTGCATAACCTCTGTTTTGTTCTCGACTTTATCAATCTTCAGTAATCCTACAGGTTCATTGTTTAATAAGATGATATGCGCTTTGTCGAACTGGTAAAGAATTCTCTGTAAAGTTGTTTCCTTATCTGTTGGAAGATTGGAATCTGCATAATGCGGATTCATGGTTTTCGTTCTTAGATCAAGAAGATAATCCATATCATTTTCCGAAGCTTTTCTGTAGGTGATGATAGTATTCATAAGTTGTTGTTGAGATCCGATTTTGAACCGGATTGTTGGTAACCGTCTGGAATTAATAGGAATCTAAGATAACGATTCTTGGATTTTTTTCTACATTAATTCTCAGTTTCATTTCGATGGACTGTTTAAAAAACGAATAGGCATAGTAGATGGTCTGTGCATAAGGGCCTTTTCCATCAGCAGAAGACTCCTTTATAAAATCACATTCCCTTTCAATTTCTTTAAACAGGATCAGATTGTTTTGATGATCTGCAGTTATCTGCCGGATGATGTCCTCTTCTTTTTTTGTAAATTCATATTCATACCCGTCCATCTTTTTATCAAGAATCATTTTCACCAACAGAATCATATAATCATTAAATTTTAAAAAATCTGTTGAATCCATATTAATGCCGCCTTCACTATTTCCTAATTTATCATTCTCCAGTTCGTAGATGGGAAAATAATGCGTGTAGTTTCCATATTGAAACATATAGCTTGTGCAAACTGTTGAGGTAGGAAGTTCATAAAGCAGAATAATTCCATACCAGTCATACAAATCCCCAAGATGTTTTTTCATTGCGGAATAATCGCTTATTGTAGATTCTGAATATACCTCTTCACTGAGAAAAAGATTGATTTTAAACAGTTCATCAGCCGTGATAGTGTTGATGTCACTTTTGACCTTTTCCAGTACTTTTTCAAGGGTAATATCATAGGTGCCAATTTCTTTTTTTCTGTCTTCCAAAAAGGTTTTAAATGTTCTGGTGTGGAATTTTTTGTGCTGCAGATCCTCATAAAGACGAACAGACGCCTTCTCCTTATCGAACATATAAATTTCAGTATTTCTTCCCACGTAACTGTATCTGTAAATTATTTCAAACCTATTTTCAGACCCATTTCTTTTTTCATATACAGCAAAACTTCTGCATTTCCTCTGGCGTCGTCTACAGGATGATGTGTGTGTTCTGTTTTACGGAGATGTTTCCATTGCGCGAAAGTATCTTTTTCCAGCCCGCAATATAGATCAGACAGTCTTCTTGATGAATAACCGAAAGGATTTTTTCCGATAAAATGATGAAAGTACCAGCAGATGAACATCCAGTCGAAGCCATTATTGTCACTGATGAAAATAGGTCTTCCTTTAGAATTTTTCTCAATCCATTCCTCAAAAGCCAGCATGACATTTTTTGGATCATCAAATTGCATCGTTTCTTCTCTGCTGAAGCCTGAAACAGCCAAAGCATCCGGATTGAATTTCTCCGAAATAGGTTTCAGTTTTCCATAGAAATTGGTATTCAGTTCCTCATTCACAAGGACTGCCCCAAAACAGATCATCGAAAAATCTCCGGGAATCGGGCCGTCCGATTCAATATCGACCATGATATAGCTCATCACTTTTATTTAATGAAACGAATATATTGAAAATTACCTCACGAGTCTTAAGATTTAAACGAGTTCAAAAAAATCTCTTTTCCCGATTTTTACCTTTGTTTCTGGTAATAATTCAATTTTTTTATCAGGATCCGTTATTTTGATATGATTAATCTGAATGCCTCCGCTTTCGATCATTCTTCGGACCGCCGATTTGCTGAGGTCACTTTTAAGTGCGCTGCAGAGTTCCACCAGTGTGATCAGGCTTTCTTTATGTTGAAGTGAAACTAAAGAAATAGGTTCATAGACTTTCTCTTCGGAATTTTTGCTCTGAAACTGGCTGCTGAAAAATTCTTCTGCAAGCTCTGCCGCTGCATGATCATGATATTGGGTAATGATATTTTTAGCGATAAGCTTTTTAATGTTCATTGGGTTTTCCCCGTTTTGTAGTTTTAATTGTAAACCGGCCTTTTCCTCAGCAGAAAAATCAGAAGCAAGATCAATAAATTCATCGATAAGACTGTCGGGGATCGACATGGTATTTCCAAACATATCATTAGGTTCATCCGTCAGTCCGATAATATTATTCAGGGATTTGCTCATTTTTTCTTTGCCGTCAAGACCTTTGAGCAGAGGCATACACATCACCACCTGTGCTGACATCTGATGAGCCTCCTGAAGCTGCCTTCCCATGGTGCAGTTGAAAAGCTGATCCGTTCCGCCCATCTCAATATCACATTCAATCTTAACAGAATCGAAACCCTGAAGGATAGGGTACACAAGCTCATGCATCGCAATCGGTGTGTTTTCTGTAAATCTTTTATTGAAATCCTTTCTGTGCATCAGTTGGGCTACCGTTACCTTTGACATCAGCTGAATGACCTTTGAAAAACTCAATGCATCCAGCCAGTCAGAATTAAAAACAATTTTGGTTTTTTCCACATCAATAATCTTCGAAAGCTGATTGATGTAGGTCTGTGCATTGTGATTCACATCTTCAACACTTAACGGTTTTCTCGCCTTGTTTTTTCCTGTTGGATCACCAATTCTGGCCGTAAAACTTCCAACTACAATCACAATTTGGTGTCCCAGTTCCTGAAACTGTTTCAGTTTTTTGAGCACGACAGCGTGACCCAGATGTAAATCCGGAGCCGTAGGATCAAATCCCAGTTTGATAATTAATTTTCTGTTTTCCTGTTCAGCCTGTTTAATTTTTTGTTCCAGACCATTTTTCGGCAGGATGATGGCTGCATTTTCTTGTAATGTATTGATCATAATAATTAGGTTTTTAAAACAAAAAAGCCCGGACAATGCTGTCCGGGCTCTATATATAAATTAGATTATTCTTATTATAGTACAGATATAGAAAGTCTTCCCGAACGGTTCGTCGGGGAGTAATACTCACTGAAAAAAGGAAGACGCAATATGCTGTTTAAATGTTTCATTAATAATGTAAATATAAAAGCTTTTTGATGATAATCCAATATCTAAACCATTAAGACCCGCTGTAAAGTTCCATATCAGTTAAGGTTTATAAAAAAACTTACTGTTCTTAACAGTTTATCAGTCCTAATGGTTTAAAATAAAGGTTTCAAAACAATTTTACTTACCGCTCTTGAAGCTAATTCCATGCCATAAATCCTTCATAAGCAAAATAAAAAATCGTTATAAATAATGTGTATTTAATGATTTATTATTTCATAAATTCTTTTGTCTTGAAATCAAAGATTCGACGTAGTCAACAAAATTAACCAAAAATTCAAGGCTGGAATCTTTCACTAAAAATTAAAAATTGATCCTAAAATCCCCCAAAACCCGTGCAGATTTGCTGTAGCAGTTTCAGTTCGATATGCTACCCGCACTCAGACAGTGAGGATTTTTTAAAGAATCAAATTTTAATTTTTTTAACGCTCAAGCTTCCGAGGCTGAAGAGCGAGAAAAGTAATCCGTAGAAATTTTAAAGGTTAAAAACCGGCTGTGAATACGTATTTCTGATCTGTTCTTTCCAAATATCCATTTCTTCAGCAGATGCTTTATCAGCTTTGTCAAAAAAGAAATGCTGAACAATTTCAAACCCACTATACAGAAAAATGCCGTTGTCCGAGGTTAGGGTAAGCGCTTTGTCCATTCCCATACGCTCATATTCTTCGTGAGATTTTCCGTGGGTATTGATAATGACTGCCTTTTTGCCCTTTAAAAGCCCTTTCTGTACGCCCTGATCGTAGCGGTAAGCAAAACCATAACTAAAGACTCTGTCAATATATCCTTTCATAATAGCAGGCATACCTGTCCACCAGATAGGATAAATAAAGGTGATCTGTTCCGCCCGGGAAATATAATCCTGTTCCGTTTTTACATCTTCTGAAAGTTGGCCTGCCAACTGTCCCTGCATATCTTCCAATGAGAGAACAGGATTAAATCCTATTTTATTCAGGTCTCTTACTTCTATTTCATGGTGGTCTTTTTCCAGGCTTTCAATAACGGTTTGAAGTAGGTTGTTATTCAAGCTATTTTCATTGGGATGTGCGTAAATGATTAAATGTCTCATCGTTTTTATTTTTTAAATTAATAAGACAAATGTAGAGGAGTTAAATGGGTGGAAATTGTAAGAAAACGAAATGGAATTATTCTGTTCCTGAACGGCAGATATCTTTCTGGAATTTTACATATTTGGAAGGCGTAATATTGATGAAATGCTTAAAGTCATGAATAAGTTGGCTCTGGTCATAGTATCCGCACTCATCAATAATATTGAACCATTCGATCTTTCTGCCACTTTCCTGTTCTTTTTCAATGAGGGTAATTGCTTTAAGAAAACGGCTGTATCTGGCAATTTCTTTAGAAGAATATCCGAACTGTTCCTTCTGTTTCAGCTGGATGTTTCTTTCGCTCTGACTGGTTTGTTCTGCGATGGCTTTGACAGGATTCATATTGCTGCTTTCAAAAGCACTCAAAAGCTTGCTTATTTTATCCTGATCCCGAAGATAGGGTCTGCAGAATTCAAGGATATAAGATGTCTTTTCTTCCGCTGAAGACAAAGCTGAGATATGATGCCAGAGTTCTGTAAAACAATTGTCCTGTAAAAGCTTATCAGGATGTGTACCTTGGTTGGAAACCATAGCTTTTCCAAAGAAACGGTAAAAAGCATCGTCTTTAAAATTAGCCACTAAAATAGAGCTTCCTGCAGGCAGTGTATAATCAAAGGTCTGACGTATGGGACCCAGAACGATACATTTGTTTACTTCAACAATATTTTTTTCCTGAGTGATCATAAAAGCGTTTTCTCCAAAACAGAATAATAGAATTGTCTGGTAGGAGGGAAGCAGGGTTTTGGTGACCGAGTGGGACGAGCGATTTTCTGCGTAATAGAAATGCGTGAATACCGTCTCAAATTCTTCGGGAATTGAAATTTTAAACTGATGATATTCCGGCTGTAATTCCTGCATTATCTAATCCTTAAGTCAGCTCTTTCTCCATTTTATAGTTGGCGAGATCAATGCCTTTTACATTCACCTTCTGTTCTGTGATTATTCTGAAACCCATTTTTTCAAAGAAAGGTCTGGCTGTTTTGCTTACATCAGCAGTGAGTTTTTTTTCATTGCGCACCCTGGCTTCCTGCTCAATAAACATATACAGTCTACGGGCGATTCCCTGCTGCTGAAAATCTTTGTGAACGAAAAGCAGATCAATATAACTTCCTTTATCAAGAGTACAGAATCCGGTCATTTCTCCATTGAATTTTGAGATGATAACCATCTGGTTTTCGATTACCTCGAGCCATCTTTCGTTATTTTCAGATCCCGATTTCCAGGCATCAATTTGGTTTCTGTCATAATCGTTTTTACAGACAGAAGTAATGGTTTCTGTGAAAAGCCTGCGCATTTCAGGCAGGTCACCGGTATTTCCTTTTCTGATGATCATAGCTCGCTTATATATTTTAATTCATAGAGTTTCTGCTGTTCTTCAGTAAGTAATGGATAAAACAGATTCATCTGTATTAAAGCATAATGTTTTATGGCTTCATCTCCGTTCATTTTGAAAGCAAGGCTGTTATGAATGATCCAGTTGTCTGCAATAATGAATATCTGTGTGGTCAGGCTTTTCAGTATAAAATCAGGAATATTGCTTCTGAAGATATTATTTTTCTGGAAGCCTTTGAAAATCATTTGAAATTCATCCTTTCTGCTGATATTAATGGATTCATACTGGGCTTCTATTGCCGGAATATGTTTCAAAATATCAAAGAAATTCATGAAGAGAAATCGAAAGGAATAAAAAACTTCATAGGTGGAGAAAGTAAAATGATACAGGTCTTCCAGTGTTTTATTCTCTATTTTCTGCAGGTTGTTCAGAAGATCATCCATTTTAAGGACCAGTTCAGAAAAAAGAATCTTGATAATATCTTCTGAATGTTTGAAATGGTAATGCAGGTTTCCAGGACTAATGTTCAGATCAGCTGCAATGTGCCTTGTTGTGATATTGTTGTAGCCGTTTTTATTGAACAGCTCCATTGCTTTTGATAAAATTTTATCCTTCGTTTTCATAGTCCAAATATAAGAGACTTTAAATCATATTTCAAAATTAGAACAATTGTTCTAATTTTGTTATATTTGCAACCGAAAATCTATCAGGATGGAAGGAAAGAAAATATTCAATTACGAAACCGCCAGAAACAAGGCTTCCCGGAAGGGAAAAGAAGTACAGGAAACTTTAGTAAAAGTCCTGCAAATTATTATTGGGCTGATTATGGCGATACTTCACATGTAATGAAAACGAAAATTTCATATTGGTTTTTTCTGGGTTTGGTAGTTTGGACAATTATTATTTTCCTAAGAAAGAAAGGAATTATTATTCCTGTTTTCAGCAACTATTTTACAGATTTTATCACTGTTCCGATGTATACTTATCTGATAGAATATATAATGAATGATGTTCTTGGTTATTACTGGAAACCTGATCTCAAATTTATTTTATCCTCCATAATGTATTTGTCAATCTTGTTTGAAGTGATCTGTCCTATATTTTCGGAAAGATTTACAGGAGATATTCTGGATATTGCAGCTTATTTTGCCGGAGGAATATTATATTATTTTTTGAAAATCATTTTATGGGATTTTTTCAAAAGTAATCGAATTTAGTATATTTCTGAGCGTGAAATATTCAATAATTAGTTTATCCTAAATTATAAAATAAAGTTTAATCTTTTGGCTATTTTTGTAAAGTACCCGAAAATGTTTTCTTCATGCACGACAAGCTTTTACAGTATATAAGTTCAGAATTTAATTTTAATTCCGATGAAATTGAAACGGTTAAAAAGTACTTTGAGCCTGTCAGTTATTCAAAAAATACAATATTGGAAGAGGCTGGACAGGTTCCTCAATATCTTTATTATATTGTTTCAGGGTACCTCAGGCTGTTTTATATGGATGAGAACGGTAATGAAGTAACAACGCATATCAACTGCCCACCCGGTTTTTTTACTTCTTATACTCATTTTATCAATCAAACCCGTTCAGAAGATTGTGTAGAATGCATTACAGACTGTAGCCTTTTAAGGATTACCAAAGAACATCTTGATCAACTGGTGATTAAAAGCCAGGGAATGAAAGATTTTAGTATTGCAGTATTTCAGCAGTCTATTGCTTATAATGAAAACCGTTCCAAAGAACTGTCTGTACTCAATGCAGAGCAGCGCTATCTCAAACTTATAGAAAATTATCCGGAGATCATTCAGAATGTCCCTATTCAATATATCGCTTCATTTTTGGGGATGAAACCGGAAAGTCTCAGCAGGATTCGGAAAAAGATTATTAACTAACAAAAGTCAAGTGGTTTTAATGCTTGGAAGATGAACTTTACAGCATTAAAATCAATGCAATGACAAACAATAATCTGAGTCTGGTTTCAGGGGCAAACGGACATTTGGGAAATAATCTGGTACGACTTTTATTGAATGAAGGTATTCCTGTACGGGCGGCTGTAAGAAATAAAAACAATACAAAACCTTTTGAAGGACTTAACTGTGAAATAGTGCAGGCGGATATCACAGACAAAACTTCCTTTGTAAAAG
This sequence comes from Chryseobacterium sp. W4I1, assembly GCF_030816115.1. Classification (NCBI taxonomy): domain Bacteria; kingdom Pseudomonadati; phylum Bacteroidota; class Flavobacteriia; order Flavobacteriales; family Weeksellaceae; genus Chryseobacterium; species Chryseobacterium sp. W4I1. The sequence goes on along the minus strand of NZ_JAUSXQ010000001.1, from coordinate 2,953,043 downwards.
CACTACAGGGCGTGGAAACTTTTTATGCTGTAGGAGCTTCTTTTAAACTATGGGCAAAAGATCCCAAAAAAGAAATCTACGAGGTCAATATCAACGGAACACGCAATACCATAGAAGCTGCGGCCGAAGCAGGAGTAAAGAAGATTGTTTATGTAAGTTCCATCGCCGCTTTAAATTATACAAAGCTCCCTGCCAGCGAAGATGGAGGATATAATCCGGACCGGAGAGATATGTATTACAATTCTAAAAATGACGGCGAAAGGCTGGCTTTTGAATTGGCTCGGAAACATGGTGTTGAGCTGATTGCCGTTATGCCTTCTGCCATGATCGGAAGTGAGGCATTTTTTCCATTGAATGTCTCATACAATATCCTGAAGCTGATCCTGAACAAAGAAATTCCTGTAGATACAAAAATTACATTGAATTGGATCGATGTAAAAGACGTTGCAAAAGGATGCTATCTGGCAGCCCAAAAAGGACGGTCCGGGGAACGCTATATTCTGGCTAATGAAAAATGCATGACAATCACGGATACAACAATTTTAGCAAGCCAGCTATATCCCGAACTCAATCTGAAAGTCCCTAATGCTGTTCCTAAACCTTTGCTATACACGATTGCCGGATTAATGGAACTGACAGCCAAATTAAGCGGGAAGCCTCCATTATTGACAAGGAAGGATATTGCCATGTTTTCCGGATTGCAGCAGAACTTTGATATTTCCAAAGCTAAAAATGAATTAGGATTTAATCCTAAAGATCCAAAGGCCGCGGTAAAAGAAGCAATGGATTATCTTATGAAAAATAAAAATCTTCTGGGGGCTTGAAAAAGCCTCTTTTTTATGTAGTATGAAGCTTGATGATCGATCCTTTATAAAATTTTGTCAGGTCATAGAGCTCTCCGAAATAATGCTGCAGCTCCATATCATTATTCTGGTCATAATTTTTCGAGCGGAACTGTTCTTCTGCAAAAGCATACAGAGATGGATAATCTGTTTTTAAATAATGGGAAAGAATGGTACAGTTTCCTTTTTCTTTTAAAGCAATGTCTGTGAAAAATAAACCGTAAACAAGGAACTGGTTGAAGTTTTGGGCATCCGTTATAAAATCCAGATTCTGTTTGGAATAATTTTCATAATCTTTAAGAAGCTCCTGAAAATTTTTTACACTTTCTGCTTTCGGAATTTTGTAAAAAAGATCAATGCCATGGACGAAAAGCTGGGTTTTGATCTCTTCAGTGTCGGAAGGGTAGGCATTGGTGAACCAGTTGAAAATACATGAAAGCTCCTCTTTGGAAAGGTTTTCCACAGAATCTTTTACTTTATTTTTAATAATCTCAAGACTCACATTCACATCATTCTCAAGGAATTTTTTTACATTTTCCTCTTCACGACAGAGCTTATTGTACAGATTGATCTTTGCAATATTGGGATTGGTTTTCAGGAAATAAAGTTCTTCTGCCATTGCTTTGTACCACATGATCTTTTCCAAATGGTAACTAAAGATACAAAATATGTTCTGACTCCAACCTAAAAAATGTTATGGAGTGAATTATTATTTAACTTTAAAGTTTTATTAGGTATAATGCCTTTTTTTTAATATTCTTCAGGGTTTTATAGTATAAATCTATCGTTTTTGTTAATTTTTAGATCATACTTATTTTAGAATTTTTTGCCATCTTATTTATTTGTTTAAATAGATAGACTTATCTATTTTTTATGTAGATTTGTAAAAATTTTCAGATGAAAAAAGAGAAAGTACAGGAACGGATTATCAGAGTGGCTTCAGATCTGTTTTACAGACAGGGGTTTAATTCTACCGGGATCAATCAGATCATTGCTGAAGCAGACATTGCTATCGGATCACTTTACAATCACTTTTCATCCAAAAATGATTTGCTTCAGGCCTATCTTATTAAAGAAGAGATTGAATGGTTTAAAGGTTTTGAAGAACACATTTCCAAAATTTCAGATCCCAGAGAAAAGATACTTTCTCTGATCGATTACCGCAAATATCTGCAGAAATCCGCAAAATTTGCAGGCTGTCATTTCATCAAAATTGTTTCGGAAATAGGAGACAGCAGTCCTGTAGTTTCTGATTTTGTAAAACAGCACAAATTGAAACAGAAGGAAATAATTAGAAAGCTCGTGAATGATTATGCAGAAAAAATCAAAAACGTTGATGCAAACCTTTCAACCGAAAATATTTTCCTTTTGATAGAAGGAGCTGTAGTTACTTCCACAATCAATAAAAGCACAGATGCTTTTGATCAGATCAAAAAAATGATTGAGGTTCAGCTGCCTTAATTTTTTTTATATAATAAAAAATAGATATATCTATATAAAAATGAACTCTAAATACTTGAAATTATTAGTGATATTATCCGGTCAGCTCCTTACGATCATGGATATCTTTATCATCAACGTCTCCATTCCTTCTATTCAGCGGGACCTTCATGCGTCCAACGGAGAAATGCAAATGATGATTGCTTCTTACCTTATCGGCTTTGCTTCATTTCTGATTACAGGCGGAAGGCTGGGGGATATGTACGGGAGGAAAAGGATTTTTATCTTTGGACTGGTATTTTTCATGCTGAGCTCTGCTGCTTGTGGCCTTTCATCCAGTGCGGCTTTGCTTGTGGTTTCCAGGTTTATCCAGGGAATCAGTGCTGCAATGATGTCTCCACAGGTACTTTCGATAATTCAGATTCTGTTTACCGGACATCAAGAAAGAATAAAAGCGATGAGCTGGTACGGTATTACTATTGGAGCCGGGACTATTTTAGGACAGTTTTTAGGTGGGTATTTTTCATCAGTGACCATAATGGATGAATCCTGGCGACTGATATTTTTGATTAATATTCCGGTATGTATTCTCGCTGTTTTTTTCAGTTTAAAGATTTTAACTCATTCTAAAATTCCGGGTGGAAAAAATACTTTTGATTTCATTGGTGTTTTGGTGCTTGCTGCCGGTCTCTTCTGTTTTACCTATGCGCTTACTATGTCTGAACATAAGGGAATTCAAATTAAAAGTCTTTTACTTATCCTGGTTTCAGTAATTATTTTAATCTATTTTTTTAAAGATCAAAAGAGAAGATTAGAACATCAAAAACCTTATCTGATCGATTTTAAATTGTTCAGCTACAAAAATTTCAATCTCGGAATTCTCGCCGTTTCCTTTTTCTTTATCATGCTGGATTCTTACTTTTATATTCTTTCACTGTTTTTTCAGAACGGATTGGATATCGGGCCTATGAATTCAGGAGAAATAATTGTTTTTCAGGGTCTTGGGTTTATTATTGCGTCTATGTTTTCCTCAAAAATTATTTTACGGTTTGGAAAAAAGTTTTTGATTACCGGTCTTGGGTTCATCATCATGATTCTCATCCTGCAGATCTTTTTATTTAATGCGGAAACTCCTTTTTTTCTGCTCTGTCTGTTGCTGTTTTTCCATGGCATCGGGGTTGGTTCTATCATTCCTTCATTGGCTAACATTGCCTTGTCCGGACTTTCGGAAACGCTTGCCGGAAATGCTTCCGGAGTTTATAATACTTTTCAGCAGGCAGCGGCAATAGTGGGAATTATTGTAGTAGGAAGCGTTTTTTATTTCTTTCTTGGAACAAAACCGTCGGCAAAGGATTACCACCAGGCTTTTTCAGTTGCTTTAACCGCTGATATAATTTGTCTGCTTATTGTTCTGTTTTCAATTTTAAAAGTTCCGGATCATATATTACCTGTTAAAAAGTCTGAATATTGATATAGCGGTTACTTTAAATACTGTTCCAGAGTACTTTCCAGTGTTTCCTGTCCACCAAGTTCTTTTGAAAGAATTTTTCCGTCCCTGTCTACAATTATAAAAAGAGGATATCCTCCGGCGTTAAGCTTTTTGGTAAATTCTTTATTAAGGTCGAAATAACTTTTCCAGCTAACATTGTTCTCTTTGAATATTTTATTGGCCAGATCAATCCTTTGCTGAGTCCTGTCGTCGGCAACACTTATGAAATTTACACCTCTGCCTTTATACTTTTCATATAATTTCACAAGCTCGGGCAGTTCCTGGATACAAGGTTTACAGCTGGTAGACCAATAGTCGATCAGGGTAATTTTATAACCTTCAAAGCCGGATTTTGTGATCTTGCCATCGGTCCCAAAATCTATTTCAGGGAAGTTTCCTCCCGCATTCGTTGAGTTTTCAAGAGATAATATTCTTTCAAAATCCTTAAAACAGGATGATGCTTTTACCTTTTTGGAAAATAATGGAAGATCTCCCAGGTACCCTTTGTGAAAGCCATATTTTGAAAAATTATCTATAATTTCCCAGAACGCAGGAAAAGATCCCGGATTTTTCCTGATATAGGCTTTTAGCAGTTTGTCTCTATTTTCAATATCTGCCGGATCATTTTTTTCAAACGGTTTAAGCTTTTCGTCCACTTTCTGAAGATATTCTTTCAGCTTTTTATAATCGTTATTAACCCTCGAATCCGGTGATCGTGTAAAATTTAATTCTTTATCAATAACATGAATTTTTAAATCATTCTCAATAAAAAATAATTTAGATTGGTTGAAACCTTTCCTGTCCTCTTTTGGACCCATGATCATCACAGGTAAAGGGCAGGGAACAGTTCCGTTAATTGTATTCTGGGACTGAATCTTTAAGAGGGCACCTTTTGAGTTTCCGATAGATTTTACATTTTTGCCTGTATTGAGTTGGAGATCATAAAGTGAGATGATATTTTTGGTAGTGGGTGGCGGTGCTAATAGTATTGAATCATTTTCAAATACAGGTGCAGTCAGTTCAAGTTTGAATTGTTCCTGGGAAAATGCAGAGTTACTTACTAAAAATAATACGATCAGTGAAATGCTTTTCATATCTATGGATTGGATCATAAAGATATTATTTCATCCTTCGATGGACAAATTTATTGTTTATCAGATCTATATAATTCAGTAATTATTCAAGTGATTATTTTTTAACCGTTTGTAAAGTCATCTTTGCCATATTTCTTACAATCTCTGTTGGAGAGTGGCAATCGCAGCTGCTCAATCCAATTACATAAATATCTTCTGAAGGAATATAAACACCCATACTTTTAAACCCGAAAATACTACCGCCATGTTCCCTGTCCGGAATTCCATCAATCTCTTTCAGATGCCAGCCATAGCCGTAGGTGAATTCTTCACCGCTATTCAATTTATATTTCTGAAAAGCTTTTTTAGTTTCAACTTCATTAAGCAGTATATTTTGGTTCAGAGCCTGCTGCCATTTCAACATATCATCCACCGTAGACATCAGGGAACCTGATGAAAAAGGGACACTGAAGCTGATTACGGTTTTGTTCACAAATCCATACTCTTTCTGGTGATACCCATAAGCTCTCTTAGGAATAAGCTGGCGATCGCTAGCATAATAAGAATGAGCCATTCCTGCTTTTTCGAAAATATTTTTTTTGATGAAATCCTCGTAGGTCTGTCCGGAAACCAGCTCAATAATATATCCCAACACTACATATCCCGAATTATTGTACTCAAATTTTTCTCCGGGAGCAAAGTCCACAGGTTCATTTTTGAAAAAATCGACCATCATTTCAGGTTTCATTTCCTTCTGTGCGATAGTTGATAAAGCTTTCATCTTCGTAAAATCCTTAATGCCGGAAGTATGCGTCAGCAGATGATGGATTGTGATTTTATCTCCCGAAGGATAGTCTTTGATATATTTAGAAACCGGATCATTGACCCTTAATTTTCCCTGTTGTTCCAGCATTAAAACAGCTACAGCCGTGAACTGCTTAGTCATAGAACCGATCTGGAAAACATTTTCAGGAGTCATATTGATATCCAGTTCCAGGTTGGCCTTTCCAAAAGCTTTCCGGTATAGGATTTTTCCTTTTTTGGCGATCAGAAAAGTTCCGCCTGGTTCATTTTTGTTGCCAAATCCGGTGAAAATAAGACTGTCTATTTTCTTTTCATACGTTTGGGCAACAGCTGTTTTGAATGAAAATATAATAAAAAACAGACATAAGAAAATATTTTTTGATTGCATAAAATGGTGTTGTTTGTTATGCAAAGATATGATTTATTTTCATTACTATGTTATACAATATAATGATAATGGAAAAACATTTAATTAAATAAATTATATGTTTATGGAATTTTAAATAGGAACTTTAAACAGCCTTTAAATTTTCTAGTACCGGTTTTCTTTAATGGTACGGATCAGTTTTTCATTGCGTCGTTCGGCCCTTGCATTATTCAGAGACAGAACAGCCCAAATTGCTGCTGGAAGCCAACCGATCACAGTAATTTGTAGTATCAGACAGATAATACCCGTAATAATTTTTCCACGGAGTATAAAGGATAGAAAAGGAAGTAAAATGGCAAGTAACATGATGCTTAGTTTTGAAAATATTAATCCAAAATTATCATATTTTTTTGTTATTGAACTGATATTCTGAAAAAAGTACCTCACTTATATCCGAAAAAATTATATTCGTTAAGGTTTTATAGAGTTGTAGCTGTTAAAATAAAAACATTGTGTAAAATTGATTGTTATATCTTTTTCTGATCCAACTTCTTTAAATTTGTCACATGCTAACAAATGAACTGATCAATAAAATAATACAGACTGGTCAAAAAACCGAACTAAAAAAGAACGACTTTTTCATAAAAGAAAGCGAAGTCTGCGATTGTATCGGAATTGTAGAAAGCGGTACTTTATATGGCTATTTTGAAGATGCAGATTGTAATTTCATTGTGAGTGAACTGTATGGCAAAAACTCCGTTATTACTTCGTACAGAAGTTTTTTAACAGGTATTCCGTCTCCAGGTTCCATTAAAGTGTATTCAGATGCTGTACTTTATGTTATTGACAAAGTGAAATATGATGAACTTTTGCAACAGCAGGAATGGGCTTTTGTTTTTAAGGAAATTTCAGACCATCTGTTTATCAATAAGTGTTTTAAAGAAACTTCTCTTATCAAACTGAAAGCCAGAGAGCGATATCTGGAACTGCTTTCTCAACGGAGTAATATTGAACAGGATTTTCCACAGTATCTTATCGCCTCATTCCTTAAAATCCGTCCGGAAACTCTATCGAGATTAAAAAGTCTTGACCTACATCAAGATAAATAATCAATGTTTTTACAGAATTTTGCAGTGAACCTTTAAAATATACTGCAATGCCATTAGTAAGAATTACATTATCCGAAAAATATAATCAAGAGACTCAGGATCTCATTTCAAAATCAATTCATCAAGCTTTAATAAAGGAATTTAATGTTCCTGAAGATGATTATTTTCATATCATTGAAAGCGTTAAACCTGGACAGCTCCGTTATCCTGAAACCTATCTGGGAGTGAAGCATACAGAAGCCATACTTTTTGTTCACATCACTGCATCGATAGGCAGAAGCGTTGAGCAAAAAAAGAATTTGTATAAAAGTATTGCTTTAAATATTGAAAAATCAACACAAATAAATCCCCAGGAAATCATTGTTGTATTAACTGAGAACGTCAAAGAAAACTGGTCTTTTGGAAACGGTGAACTGCAAACCTTTAATCATATTTAAAATGATAAAAATTGTAAATGCGTTTGAATCTTTAGAGAATATCTCAAAAGATGAAGTGATGATGCAGAAAGTAGCTTTACTGACAGGCGGCGAAGATATGGCATTATTCATCATAGAGCTCGAAGAAGACCAGACTTTACCAGCACATTATCATAAGGAAGGAATTGAATTTTATTATATTATTTCCGGAGAAGCGGTCATTAGGATCGGTAATTTCCACAACGGAAAAATTGAAAAGATAAAAAAGGAAATTGTAAAAGCCGGAGACACATTTTCAATTCAGGCATATACCGTGCACGAAATTTCAAATAGTCAATTGGAAAGTGTAAAACTATTGGCCGTTGCTCCACTATCACATAATGGAGCGGACCGTTATTTTATTGAATTAGAGTAATAATTGCTGTGAAAATTTCAAAATTTATACTTTCATTGGTTAATTGATCATCTTGATTTTTGTGATCTCTGTCTCAATATTGATCAGTCTTTTTGACCAATTATCTAAATGAGTTTTTCTTTCTTCGTCAGTGAGCCTTTCCACAGAATAAACAATTTCCGGCTGCAAAACTGAAAAGCCGAGAAATTCAAAAATGCCACGATGTATTGGAAATAAAATGGAATCTATATCACCATATTTGTCATCAGTATAATTTTTTTCAGGACCGCCGGTTGTCACAGAAAGCATTGCTTGTTTTCCAACAGAAAAACCATTGCTGAAAATTTTTCCGTTATCATAGAATTTGCCCATAGTAAAAACTTTATCCGCCCAACCTTTCAGAATAGCAGGAGCCGAGAACCAATATAAAGGGAATTGCCAGATTAGGATGTCACACCATTCAACTTTCTCCTGTTCCGATACAATATCCGGCATTAATGTAAATTGCTGTACGGCAAATAACTCCTCATCCTGCTGTTTAAAATAATTGGGATTATTGAGTTGGGAAAAATTTTCTTTTCCGCTTACCGGCTGATAATTTTTTTTGTATAAATCGGTAGTTTTCACTTCGTGACCTGCTTCTTCCAGACTTTTGATTGCAGTGTTGAACATAGCTGCATTGAAACTTTTTTCTTCAGGATGAGCAAGGATGATCAGTATTTTCATAATTTCGAATTTTGTACTATAATTAATTGAGTTACAAAATTATTTTTAGTACACTACATTTGCAATAACTATCTAAACAGATAGGCTAAATAAAACTGAAATGAAAACAGAATGTATTGGCGATCATGTCAAATTAAAGGGCAAAACATATCCCTGTACCGTAAGCCTTACAATGGATCTGGTAGGCGGAAAATGGAAAGCGGTTATTCTTTATCACCTGAAAGACGGGTCTAAAAGATATAACGAACTTCGTAAAGAACTCACATCAGTTACCGAAATGACGCTGAGTTTACAGCTGAAGCAACTAGAAAAAGACGGTTTAGTATCAAGAAAAGTGCATGGTGAAAAACCACCGATTAAAGTGGTTTACAGCTTAACTGCCCTTGGAAAAACTTTTGTTCCTGTTTTAGAAGCGATCACGGAATGGGGTAATCAGGTGGTTACCGAAAATGGAGAATTTATTAATGGACTTGAAAAAGAGTCAAATTAAGTTTTACTTTTTTCTATTATTTCAGATAATTTTCAGTAGTTTTTTTATTCTTTCAAATGTTGTTTGAAATATACAAAATGATGATCAATAGACCTGTTCCAGTATTCTGTATTATGATCTCCAGGCTGGCTGATAAAAGTAACCGGGATTTTCAGGCTTTCGGTCTGATGTTTTAATTTTAGGGAATTTGAGTATAAAATATCTTCCGTACCACAATCAAAAATAAATGCTTTCTTAAAATCCGGATGCTGTGTCAAAAGGGTTGATATACTGTATTGATTCCAATTTACCATTTTGGGATCACCAATATTTGTTGTCAGATCATCGATCAGTCTGTTGGTCTGCCAAAAATGCTGACTGACTTTCTGAAAATTTGGATAATCAAGCTCTAACGCTCCACTTGTGGAACCTGCTGTATTAAAATAATCAGGGTGTGAAATAAAATACCGCAAGGCTCCGTAACCACCCATACTCAATCCGCTGATGAAAATATTTTTATCGTCAATATTAAACGATCGATGTACTTTCGGAACCAATTCCTTGAAGAAAAAATCCTCATACTGCGACTTTTTATTTACCGGACTGTTAATATAATAGGAAGTAAAACCGTCTGGTGTGACAATGATAAAACCATATTGATCAGCTAACTTTTGTAAGTCTGTAGTTTGCGACCATTGCTTATAATTCTCACTGTAACCATGTAAAAGATACACCAGAGGATATTTTTCTGATTTGCTGTATGCTTTTGGTTTAAAGACTAAAACCGGGTCTGATGATACTAAATAGTCTGACTTTATAATCCATTTTTCCTGTGCTTTCGATAAAATTGCTGTTAATAATCCGATCATTATCAGTATGGCTTTGTTCATATTTCGTATTTTTATTACAAAATTCGGCAACCAACTGATCGTATACAATAACGAACAAAATTGTGAGCCGTTAAAACGATATCTATGCGCAAAGAAAATTCCACCAATGCAGTGAACGAACAGTTTTTATTTCAGGTTTGTGAGCTCAATTCAGCGGTTGCTATGATTAGCGGACGTTGGAAGTCACAAATTGTATATTCTATTTCACAGGGAAACAACCGTTTTCACCTCCTGAAAAAGGAATTACCGAATATTTCCGAACAGGTCTTAGGCCGGCAGCTTAAAGAATTGGAAACTCATGCCGTGATTGTCAAAAAAGAAATTCCCGACACCGTTCCTGCCGGCGTTAAATATGTCTTAACCAATAAAGGTTTAAGCTTAATTCCGATTCTGGAAAGCCTGTGTGATTGGGGAAAAACCTATGCTGAAGGAAAAGAAATTACAGTTTGTCCTATGGCGTAGTTTTTTTGTGATATTCCTTTTAATCATTCATCCCATCATAATAAACATCTATTTTGGCAAGAATCTTTTGAATTTCTTCGTACTGTTTTTTAGTAAAACCTGTTTCGTTTAAGAAAAATAAGCCTCTCCACTTTATTTTTTTAATGGAAGCTAAAAAGACACTCCATTCAAGAGGGTTATTGGTAAAAGGTACAAATTCCAGTTTTGGATTGGCAGCCAGAACTTCTGGAAATTCGGTGAACTGATTGTTTGAGAAATTAACCTTCTTTAATTTTTTGAGTCCCAAAAAAGACTTCGGCAATTTAGAAAGAGAAGCATTGGTAACTCCCAGCTCTTTAAGTTCAGGTAATTCATGGAACATATCCGGGAGCTCCTTTATTTTTATATTCCCTTTATAATTTCCTGAAATATATAAAAAAGATAATTTGTTTAAGCTGAAAATAACTTTTGGAAATTCTGAAAACTCTGTGTAATTCAAACTTAATTCTTTGATGTTTTTAAGTTGGGAAAAAGAAGCTGGGAGTTCGCGTAAAGGATTACCAGAACTGAAATTTTCCAATGCAGTTAAATTTGAAATACTTTCGGGAATAGTTCTCAAATCATTTTTATCCAGTGCTATTTTTTTCAGGTGATGGTTCTGGGCTTTAATTTCAGGGAACTTTTCTATTTTGAAATTAGCAACTTCTAAAGCTTCCAGCTGATTGGCCTCATTGAGTATTTTTTGTAAGATTCTGTTGTCAAGAGATTGATCAGACATCATTGTACTAATTGACAGCTCTTTCACTTGGGAAAAATCAAGATTTTCCAACTCATTTATTTGGTTGATCCTGATTTTTTGCCCATTCGTTTTTGTTGCATTAATTCTGGTTAAATCACTTGCAGGCATTACCACTGACATATTATTATCGCCGGATGCTCCGGACTCCTCACTTATAGATGGCGGAATGATTTGCTCTTTAGGGGGAGGAGGTGGATTTTTGCTCTTGCCTTTTTTTTGTGCATAAAAAGGGGCTGTGATAAGAAAGAAAGTTAAAAAGAAAAGATGTTTTTTCATAATGCTGTTATATGGTTATTCCTGTTTTATAATCTATTGTTTTAAATTTGGTAAGCAGTCAATACGTTGCTCTTTAATATAAATACATATCCGAAAATTTGAAATCCTGTATTTTAGGCAATGGTCTGATCAGTACAGTTTTTTTTCTTTTATTTAATATTTTCTTTGAACCTAAGTTATCATCAGTTTCCGTTCTAAGCCCTGTAATTAGGTTAAAATTAGTTTCTGTAAATACTGTATATTCGTTAACATATCCTTTGGTCGAATTATTAGTCAACTTTTTTACATTAATTAATTCAAAATTGCCATTGCGATATTTAAAATCGAAAGTAATATTTCCTCCTTTAATTTCACTCCGCATTGTTAAAATCCCGTTTTCAATAAAAAAATCCGGAATTTGGAATCCGTTGTACTTTCCATTTTTTTCAAGGGGATACATGGACTCAATTATTTTCGTTGAAGAAACAGCTAAATCCAGTTTTCCATTAGGCTTGGAGAGGAAAATCTGTAATTTTAAAGGTCTCGTAGTGTTAACGGTATCCATATATACCATCACCTTATCCATCTTTCCGTCACGGTTTAAGTCTCCTTCCTCATCTCTTATGAGAACATTAAAATTGTCTTTAGTATTGATATTTTGTGAATATAAAATACCAGGTGCTGAAAACAAAATCAATAGAATATATAAAAGTGATTTCTTCATTTTTTTGTTTCTATATATCATTATTAAATAATAAGCTTTGACTTTGAAGGTGGAATGCCAAATATCACTTACCTGCCAAATTTACACATTAAACAAATCCAATCTACACCTATTTGCTTATATTAAAAAAAGCTGCAAATCAGCAGCTCTTTTAATAATTTTTATTATAAGTTTTTTCTGTGAAATCTTCAGATAATTATCCAAATGCTCTTTTTAGTAAACTTTCCACTTTCGGCTCCCTCCCTCTGAAGCTTTTATACAGCTCCATCGGATCTTTTGTTCCCCCTGAAGAAAGAAGAATCTTGTATTTTGCAGCCGTTTCAGGATTGAAGATCCCTGTTTCTTTAAAATACTGGAAAGCATCTGCATCCAGAACTTCCGCCCATTTGTAAGAATAGTAGCCTGCAGAATATCCTCCCTGGAAAATATGGGAAAAGCTTGGACTCATCGCTGTTTCAGGATTAATAGGATAAAGCGTTGTTGCCTTTGTATACTTATCCTCAAACTCCTTCACGCTTTCATTCGCCAGTTCTGCAACTTTTGTGTGGTAATTCATATCCAGAAGTCCGAAACCAAGCTGTCTCATCGTCTGGTAACCTTCCATAAAGTTTTTAGACTGCTCAATCTTTTCGATCTTTTCATCAGGAAGCACTTCGCCGGTTTTATAATGTTTGGCAAATGTTTTCAGGAACTCAGGTTCATAGCAGAAATTCTCCAGAAACTGTGATGGAAGCTCTACGAAGTCCCACTTTACAGACGTTCCTGAAAGGTTTGGGTATTGCGTATCGGCCATCATTCCGTGAAGCGCATGACCGAATTCATGGAATAAGGTCGTCACTTCCTGGAATGTCAGTAGGCTAGGAGTATCTTTTGTAGGCTTACTGAAATTACAGACAATAGAAATATGCGGACGGGAATTTTCACCGTCTTTTTTATACTGGCTTTTATAGCTGGTCATCCATGCCCCTGCTCTTTTTCCTTTTCTTGGAAAATAATCTGCATAAAGCAAAGCTTTGAAATTCCCTTCTGACTGCTCTTTTCCATCTTCATTTTTCCCGCTTCCGGTCTCCCAAACTTCATATACTTTCACATCCTCATGGTATTTCGGGATATCATTTCTTTCCTTAAAATGAAGTCCGAAAAGCTTTCCTGCAAGCCCGAAAACAGCATCCTGCACCTGATCCAATGGGAAATATGGCTTCAATTCTTCATCATTAAAATCATATTTCTGTTTGCGGAGTTTTTCAGCGTAGAAAGCATGATCATAGCTCTGCAATTCCTCTATTCCGTCTGTCCTGGCTAATGATCTTAATTCTTCGATCTCTTGATCTGCATAAGGTTTAGCCTTTGTTAAAAGTTCATTTAAAAAATCAAGAACTTTTACCGGGGATTTTGCCATTCTTTCCTCCAGAACATAGTCTGCATAGTTTCGATAGCCTAAGAGTTCTGCTTTTTGTTGTTTTAAATTAAGAAGCTCTTTAATCAGTTCCTGATTGTCAAATTCTCCCCCGTCAAAAGATTTTTTGCCGCTTGCCAAAGCAATTTCCTTTCTCAGTTCACGGTTTTCAGCATACGTCATGAAAGGGATATAGCTTGGATACTGTAATGTAACTACCCAGCCTTCCAGCTTCCTCTCCTTCGCTTCCTCTGCATACTGATCAAGGATAGCATCAGGAATTCCGGCAAGGTCTTCCTTATTTGTGATATGTTTAAAATAAGCATTTGTAGAGGCTAAAACATTCTGCCCGAACTGCAGAGATTTTAAAGAAAGTTCCATGTCAATCTTCTGTAGTTTTTCTTTGTCCGCATCATTCAGAAGGGCACCGCTTCTCACAAAGCCCTTGTAGGTTTCTTCCAACAGCATTTCCTGCTCTTCATTAAGATCATATTGATCTTTTTCGTCGTATACTTTTTTGATTTTATTGAATAAAGCTTCGTTTTGAGAGATTTTTGAAGAATACTCAGTAAGAATCGGGGAAACTTCCTGGGCAATCTGCTGGATTTCATCACTGGTTTCCGCAGAATTCAAATTGAAAAAGATATTGGAAACCACATCCAGCTGTTCTCCGGAAAAAGCTAATGCTTCAATCACATTTGCGAAAGTGGGCGCATCAGAATTATTTACAATAGCATCAATTTCAGCTTCAGAACTTTTGATCAGTTCTTTGAATGCGGGAAGAAAATCTTCATTTTTGATACTAGTAAACGGAGCTGCATGATATGGGGTATTAAATCTCTCTGTTAAAATATTCATATTTCGATTTTTAGATAAGTAAATTTAATGATTCATTGGAGAATCAAAGCTGAAAGCGGCAAAAATAATGCCCGGACGCCAAGATGTGACAAAAATACTTTATCTTTATTAATCTTGTCATATGAAAAGAGCTCAGGTAGTTGGAATGACTAATTTTGAAAACAATAAGCCACAATCTGTTAGCTCTGAAAATCAGATTTTCATCTTAAGTGAATTTTTAGGGACTTAAATACTTTGTGGTTAAGAATATTAAAAAATTAACTCAAAATATAAAAACTATGAAAACACTCTTAAAAATTCTTGGCGTAATCATTCTTTTAGCTGTATTGTACGCAGTTGTTGCAATGCTGGCCTTCAGTAAAAACTATCACTTTGAAAAATCAGTAGTAATCAATGCTCCAAAAGAAAAAGTATGGCAGCATGTTGGCTCTTTGAAAGAATATAATGTCTGGGATCCTTTTTCCAAGGCTGATAAAGGTATTGTGATCACTTATTCCGGGAACGGCGACAAAATAGGAGATTCTTATCACTGGAAAGGCAATGATAAAGTAGGAGAGGGCGAACAGTCTATTACGGAAATTGTACCGAATGAGAAATTAGTCACCAAGCTCCATTTTATCAAACCTTTTGAAGGGGATGCTGTTGCGAACTTTATTTTGACTTCTGAAGGAAGCGGAACAAAAGTGACCTGGTCGATAGATAATGAGCTGAATACGATGATGAAAATTATGAAACCTATGATGGACATGAATATGAAAAAAATGTTTGATCAGGGACTGGGAGATCTTAAAAAGCTTTCTGAACAGTAAAAAATATAAGCCTTGTAAAAACACAAGGCTTTTTTATAGTATCTTTCTTAGGAATCAATGTTGATAAATAAATGAATTTGCTGTAAGTGATCTGAAGTTCCCTCCCATTATTCCCGGTTTCCACAAAGAAGTTATTTTCTTTTATCGTGCAGGTTATTTTTGCAATATTGGTATGTTTTATGAAATATGAAAATATCAATATTATTTTAAAAAATTATTATCTTTATGTAAAGATTAGATTTTATGGAGAAGATCATATTTGTAAAAAGCGATATAAGAGATTATGTCAAAACACTTATCTCTGAAAAAATAGAAAAGCTTAAAAATTTTATCGAATTTACTCTGGAAGCCAGTCGTGATATAAAAAAGACTCCAAAATATGACAGTATGAGAGAGGAGATGCAGGAAGAAATCTACCAGATGCAACGCCAGCTGGGAGCTCTTAATGATCTCAAAAGAAATATGTCAAAAGTTCTGAATACATCCACGGAAAAAATACAGCTGGGTTCACTGGTGATCACCAACAAAGCCCGTTTCTATATTTCTGTTTCTCTGGGAGAATTCTTTTTTGAAGGTGACCGGTTTTATGCTATTTCTCCTGAAAGTCCGATGGCGAAAAAAATGATGGGAATGAAAGGCGGTGATGCTTTTACCTTAAACAATATTCATCAGGAGATTGTAGAAGTGCTTTAGTATTGTATAAAGTATAATGTAGAAATGTATCATGTATTGATGGTGTGAAACTGGGTTTTAAATGATATTTTGATTTAATAATAAAAACAAGATTTTTAATTGATAATTAACTGTTAATTCACAATTTTCAAAGGTCAGTTTTTCGTAATTTTGTACCTATGAACAAAGCAGAAATTCTAAAAGATATAATAGAACAAAGACGAAGTATTTTCCCAAAAGATTATTCTGAAACCGAAATACCTCAGGAGGTCATTGAAGAAATTTTACACTCAGCGACGCTGGCCCCGAATCACAAGCGTACAAAACCTTGGCGTTTCAAAATTTTCAAAGGGGAAGAAAAAGCAGCCTTAGCTTCAGAAATGCAGGCTATCTATAAAGCTACCCAACCGGAACAGACCTTTTTAGAAAAAAAGTATCAGGATATTGGTTTTAAGATCAATAAATCAGATGCTGTCATTTCCATTGTAGTCAATTTCAGCGGTATGGTTCCGGAATGGGAGGAAATTGCTGCTGTTTCAATGGCTGTACAGAATATGTACCTTACGTGTACCGCCAATGAAGTAGGTTGCTACTGGAGTTCTCCGGCAATTGTTAATCACCTGAAAGATTCGCTGACTATTGAGGAAAACCAAAAATGTCTGGGACTTTTCTATATGGGTAATGTAGCAGAATAATCGGTTGCTATGATCATGCGGAACAGAAAAATCAACAAATTATCACATCAGCATATTAACATATCAGAAAAAGTATTATCTTTGCACTCTTAAATATTTAACTGGGACGAGTTCCCATAAAATTCACAACATTATGTCAGTAAAAATCAGATTACAAAGACACGGTAAAAAAGGTAAGCCTTTTTTCCACATCGTGGTTGCAGATGCTAGAGCTAGAAGAGATGGTAGATTCATCGAAAAGCTAGGTACTTACAACCCAATTACTAACCCTGCGACTATCGATTTGAACGTTGATTCTGCTGTAAAGTGGTTAAACAACGGAGCTCAACCGACTGATACTGCAAGAGCTATTCTTTCTTACAAAGGAGTACTTTACAAAAAACACTTACAAGGTGGAGTTGCTAAAGGAGCTTTTGATGAAGCTGAAGCTGAAAAAAGATTCGCTGCTTGGTTAGAATCTAAAGAACAAAAAGTACAAGGTAAAGTAGAAGGTTTATCTAAAGCTCAGGCTGACGCTAAGAAAGCTGCTTTAGAAGCTGAAGTTAAAGTAAACGATGCTAGAATCGCTGCTGCTGCACAAGTAGAAGCTGATGCTAAAGCTGCTGAAGAAGCTGCTAACGCACCTGCTGAAGAAGTTGTAGAAGCTACAGAAGGAGAAGCTCCTGCTGCTGAAACTGAAGAAAACACTGAAGCTTAATAAACCTGTATGCGTAAAGAAGATTGCTATTTATTAGGAAAAATCACACGCAGACATGGCCTTGCGGGAAACGTTATCCTTAAACTGGATACCGATCAACCCGAGCTTTACAATAAATTGGAATCAATATTCGTTGAAATCAACGGATTATTGGTTCCTTTTTTTATTGAAAAAACATCATGGAGTAAAAATGATGCGCTTAACCTGGCCTTTAAAAATTCTTCCGAGGCATTGGTAGACCAGTCTTTAGGGAAAAGTGTCTACTTACCGCTTGCCTCACTTCCCAAACTTTCCGGGAAACAATTCTACTACCATGAGATCATTGGCTTCGATATCCTTGATGAAAATGGTAATGAATGTGGGGTCATAAGATCTGTCAACGACCAGACTGCCCAAAACTATTTCGTAACCAATCTGGACGGAAAAGAAGTGGTGATTCCTATCATCAAAGACTGGATCCTTGAAGTGAACAGAGATGAAAGATTCATCAAAATGCAGCTTCCTGAAGGACTTATCGACGTTTTTTTAGTTTCCTCTAAAAAAGACGAGTAATTTGCTAAAAGCAAATCAGCTGATGATTTGTCTTAGTACATTTCAATAATCAATATCTTTATTATTCTATACTGATACCACTATTCATCAATAGCAGGTAAAAGATATTCCTGTACTATCTTATCTGCCTGTGGATGAGCGTAAGGTTTGTTGTAGGCTTTTGCTGTAATTACGATCACAACCCGAATTTCTGTGAATATTATGATTTTATTTCCTCCATTTCCGCTGGACTGATAAGCTTCAAAATTGCGGTTTCCAACTTTATAAATTTTTCTCCAGAACAGATATCCATATCCTTCAAAATCTGTATTATCCGTGAAATAATTCGTGAAAGATTTCTTTACCCAATTTTTATCAATAATAGATTGACCATTCCATGTTCCGTTATTTTTGTAAAGCTGCCCGAATTTTGCAAAATCCAACGTTCTCATACGAAGTCCGCCGGCCAGAGAGGGCTTTTGTTGCGGGGTAAACTGCCATTTGTAGTTCGTAATTCCAAGAGGTTGAAACAGCTTTTTTTCGGCATAGTTTTCCAGGCCATTAGGAACCTTTTTATCCAAGATATCTCCTGTCAACACTACCCCTGCAGTGAAATAGCTCCATTTTTCACCGGGTTTGTTTTCTGTAGCAGGTAAATCCAGTACAAATTTCACCCAATTCTCAGTAGGATACATATTCTCTTCGTTTCCGGGAGATTCTTCATCCGCGTCATTTCCGTCAAAACCGGAACTCATGGTCAGCAGGCTTTTAATCGTCATACTATCTTTACTGGACGAGTAATTTTTAAATTGTTTCAGGTCATAAAATTCTTTCAGCATCTGATTTTCGCCCTTAAAATATCCATCTTTAATGGCAATGCCCATCAAAGCCGAAGCAAAAGATTTTCCAACAGAACGGGTATCCTGCAGGGAATCTCTTCCTGACTGGCTGAAATATTCTTCCAGAAGAAGCTTGTTATTTTTGATCACTACAATGCTTGTAATATCTCTGAATCTGTTCTCTGCGATTTTTCTATTTAAAAGCCTGATCTTTTCCTCATTCAATTTTTCATCAGAAACTTTCCATCCACTGTTGGGTGCTGTTTTTTGAATAGCAATTTGCTCTTCTGAAATATTTTTGTGAGGAACTGTCAAATGAATTTCACCTGCTGCAATCGTCTGTCCAACCTGTAAAGATGTCGTTTGCAGATAAGGTTTAATTTCAATCTTTAAAAGATGATTGCCTTCACCTAATGCATCAATTCCGCCATTGCCCAGGTAAAATCTCATCCACATATATTTTCCCCAGGAATCTTCGTTTTTTGAACTTAATAATGGAATTCTAAAAGTTGTTTTGCTCTTTTTATCTTCGGGTTTTCCAGCTCCTGTATTTAAATTTTCAGTATAAATTAATTTTTCGTCAACAAAGAAATTGAATTGATAATTTCCTTTTTTAAGTAATTCTTCAGCAGACAATGACGGATCGATCTGGTGTAAATAATTAATCAGGGAATTATTCATGAAAATACGGATGTCAAGATCCTTATCCTCCTGAAATACCAGATGCTTTAGAAAATCCGATTCTTTTATTTGGTCCGGAGAAACAGTTTTATCCAGGAAAATAATTTGGTTAGCATATTTTTTGTGAACAGGATTTGTGATGACTTCTGGCTCAGTAATATTTTTATCCTGTCCAAAAGAAATTCCTGAAACCAAGAGTATGATAAATAATAGAATAGATTTCATTTTAATATTTTATATGAACAAAAATAGAAAGTAGTTACTAGAAAAAATAGAATGAAATTAACATTCTTATTTCTTCAGAAGATTTTTATACTGCAAAGGAGTGATTCCCATATTTTCTCTGAACGACCTGATGAAATGACTTTGATCTGCAAAACCACATTCCAGCGCTACTTCGGCCAAAGACCGATGGGAATTGATAAGAGTTAAAGATTTATTGATCTTCAGTTTTCTGATATAATCTCCCAGATTACACTGAAAATGTTTCTGGAAATCACGGCTTAAATGAACCGGATGAATATCAATCGTTTTAGAAAGATCTGCCAGACTCAACTTTTCCGTGAAATGTTCATGGAGTATTTCATCAATTTTTTTTACCCAACCTGGTTTTTTATCAGAATTTTGAACCTTACCTGATAACTCACTGAAAATATTAAGTAAAAGCTCATGAACAGACAGTTCAAAAGAAATATCATTCAATTTCGCTTCTTTAAAAATCTTATACATCAACAATTTTAGAGCAGGGTTTTTCAAATTAAAACTTCCTTCAATACTGTCTTTGGAGATCTGGAATTTTTCAAACCAGTTTTCAGTGACCTCAAGATGAAATCCTCTCGTAAAAATATCAGGTTTAATGTTATAATGAGCATCTTCCCAATGATGATAAAGCAGTGCTCCTGCTTGGCAATCATAGGTTTCCTTTTTGTTTCCTTCCGTCATATTTCCCTGCAGCAGAAAAGTAAAATAAGCATTTTCATGGTAATGCCAGTCTACATACGGATGTGTGTATTCTGTATCCGTAATGGTCAGCCCATCGAAACGAACTGTTTCATTGGTTCTCCCAAAAAATTCACCATTATAGAGGCTTTTCATGTTATAGTTTTTGTTTTAAATGTTCAATCTGTTCAAACATTTTATTAAAAAATATTTTTCTGTCCCGGTTTCCGGAAGTATTCAGTGATTTTGAATTTTTGATCTGATGCTCAAAATAATTATAAGTTTCCTTGCAGGTTTTTGGATCATTAACTAATATATAACCAAACATATTCGTAGGTATAGCAAAAAGCGACTGTTGCGGATGATGAAAAAAGATATCATTGGAAAGATGCATCAGTTCATTTTCATACAATTGAAATTTTGGGTTACTTTCTGTCTTTTCTTCAACATATTTTATAAGTTCTCTCAGTTCTTTAAGAATAATTTCAGCTTCATTTTTTTGTAAAAGCCCGGTTTCGTAATAAAACAAAATCTGTTGTAAAATACTGGAAATGGTCCTGTTATTCCATAATTCTACCACATTTTGAGCTTCATATTTTTTTTTCAGTTCCTGGGTATTGGATTCAAAATAAGGTGGCGAAAATTCCAGAAAGGGGATGAAAACCTGTTTTGCATTAAGCAAATTCATCCAGACATAAATTTTAAAAACGGGAAAGTAATGTATCGGAAAGTGTATAAAAAAACGGAATATCCTTCGCTGAATAATAAATCGTCATTTCATCAGAAAGCGGCAGGCTTTCAAAAATACTGAGATTATTCTGAAAAAAAGACTGCAAATCTTCCGTTTTGTCCACGGCTGAGGTTTTCTGAACTACAAGCTGACGGTCTGAAGTAATGAACTGATTAAGGGAGATCTGATAATATTTCGCCAGTTTCAAAGCCTCTTCAAAACTGAATTTTGCCTTCAGAGAGGTTCTTCTGTGCGCTGCATCGTAGCTTATATTGAGAATATTGGCAATCTCATCATTCAGAGATTTATCACCAATTTTCCTACGAATTTCCTTTAATAAAAGTTCCTGATACATGGTTTTGTGATTTTCACAAATGTACTTCTTTATTTTAATTTTTTTTCACATTCAGATTCATGTTTTTCACAGATACTTTTGAAGTATAATTTTAAAACAATGAGTTATGAAAATAAATTTTATGATCATGTTTTCCCTCTTTGCAGGAAGTATGGTCAGTGCTCAGGATAGTTTATATATCAGATCGGATAAGCCCAGACTTATTGGCTTTTCGCCTTCAAAAGAAACTAAAAACGTTAATGGAA
Organism: Chryseobacterium sp. W4I1; assembly: GCF_030816115.1. Taxonomy (NCBI): domain Bacteria; kingdom Pseudomonadati; phylum Bacteroidota; class Flavobacteriia; order Flavobacteriales; family Weeksellaceae; genus Chryseobacterium; species Chryseobacterium sp. W4I1. The sequence goes on along the minus strand of NZ_JAUSXQ010000001.1, from coordinate 2,931,358 downwards.
TGCTGATTAAATATTATGATGAAATTGATCAGGAAATACAACCTAAGAAAATCAATGGGATTGGGCTAGGATTTAATGGGTTGGGAATTTTCTTTCCTGTATTGTTTCTGGTCAATATTACTACCATTGATAATTGGGGAATTAATGACATTGGTTCAGATCATCTGCCGGATAAAATGAATGAGATTAACGGAATGCAGCTTTCCATTATCAATATGGAACCTACTGTCACCAACGGACTCGAATTAAGTCTATCCAGTAATATTGGTGCGCCTTCAGTGACCAATGGACTTGCAGTATCACCGCTATACAATTTTCATCATACAACACAGGGCGTGGCTATTTCCACGATTGCGAATGTAAGTCAGAAATGCAGAGGTGTTCAGGTGGCTTTAATCAATGTTTGCAAAGATTCCAGGGGAATACAAATTGGTTTCTGGAATGAAAATGAAAAAAGAAAAATGCCTTTGATCAATTGGAATTTTAAAAATAAAAAGTTATGAAAAAGATACCCTACCTGCTTATAGCAACCAGATTTCTCCTTGCTCCGGTTATTCTGTCGTTAGCTTATTTTAAAGGAGTAGAAGCAAGTGTTTTGATTTTAATGTTGATGTATTTTGGACTTTTAACAGATATTTTCGATGGAATTATTGCCCGGAAGGTTGGTGTTTCGTCAGAAAAATTAAGAAGATTAGACAGCCAGACCGATTTGATATTCTGGCTTTCACTAGGATTCGCATCTTATTTCCTGAATCCTGACTTAATTAAAAATGAATGGCTAGGAATCCTTATAATCTTCGTTATGGAAGCACTCTGCTACATCGTCAGTATCTGGAAATTCGGTAAAGAAACCTGTACTCACGCTTTTTTATCGAAAATGTGGGGATTGAGTTTACTCGTTGCTTTTACTTATTTAATTGGATTTCAGCAGACCGGATGGGCTTTTTATCTGACAGTAGGATTGGGATTTATTTCACATATCGATGTGATCCTGATTATTTTAATTCTTCCGAAATGGCAGTATGATGTACCGAGTTCCTATCATGCCTGGAAAATCCGATGCGGAAAACAACGGAAGAAAACAGTGTTTTTTAATTAGAGAAACGAAGAAAAGGAATTTAGAAAGTGAAGTTGAGATGAATCCTTGTCAAGGTTTAAAAACTTCACAAGGATATTAAGATTAGTAACATGAAGTAATCTGCAACTACCCGAACTGAGCTTAAATAATATTTAGAGCATAGTTTTAGATTGAATTTATTGATAAATGATTTTTTTAAAAGACAGCGTAATCATTAAGTTGCGCTGTTTTTTTGTAACTTTGCAGACGTTAATTTTATACGAAAATTTATAATCAACAAATGAAAAAGCAGACCATTAAGGAAATCCTACAGGATTACAAGAAAGTATTACATCATGACATTACGGTTTACGGTTGGGTAAGAACATTCCGTGCAAATCGCTTTATAGCGCTTAATGATGGTTCTACGATCAATAATTTGCAAATTGTTGTTGATTTTGAAAATTTTGACGAGGAGATCATCAGTAAGATCAGTACGGCCGCCTCTCTAAAGGTGATCGGTGAAGTGGTAGAAAGCCAGGGAGCCGGACAGAATGTGGAAATTGTAGCGAAAAAGATCATCATCTTAGGAGATAACTTTACGGAAGACAGGGATAAAACGATTCTTCAGCCTAAAAAACATTCGCTTGAAGTGTTAAGAGATCAGGCCCACTTAAGATTCAGAACGAATTTATTCGGGGCTGTTTTCAGAGTGCGTCACGCAGTAAGTTTTGCGGTGCATTCATTTTTTAACCAAAACCAGTTTTTCTATATCAATACACCGGTAATTACAGGTGCAGATGCGGAAGGAGCAGGAGAAATGTTCGGAGTTACAAACTTTGACCTGAACAATATGCCAAGAACGGAAAACGGCGAAATAGATTTTGCACAGGATTTTTTCGGTAAAAAGACCAACCTAACGGTTTCCGGACAGCTTGAAGGAGAAACTGCAGCAATGGGATTGGGGCGAATTTATACCTTCGGACCTACTTTCCGTGCAGAAAACTCCAACACTACAAGACACCTTGCTGAGTTCTGGATGATAGAACCGGAAGTGGCATTCAATAATCTTGAAGATAATATTGACCTTGCGGAAGATTTCTTAAAATATGTGATCCAGTATGTTCTGGACAACTGTAAAGATGATCTTGAATTCCTTGACAAACGTTTTGAGGAAGAGCAAAAAACAAAACCGGAAAAAGAAAGAGCAAAAGAAGGGCTTATCGAAAAACTTCAGAATGTTATTGCTAAGCGCTTCAAACGTGTAAGCTATACAGAAGCCATCGAGATCCTAATGAACTCTAAAGAAAATAAAAAAGGAAAATTCCAGTATCCGGTTGAAAACTGGGGAACGGATCTTCAGTCTGAACACGAAAGATATCTGGTTGAAAAGCATTTTGAAAGCCCGGTAGTATTGTTCGATTATCCGAAAGAGATCAAAGCCTTCTATATGAAACTGAATGATGACAACAAGACCGTTGCCGCAATGGACGTTCTTTTCCCGGGAATCGGGGAGATCATCGGAGGATCGGAAAGAGAAGCGAGATTAGATGTACTAAAACAGAAAATGGCAGAAATGCATGTAGATGAGCACGAACTTTGGTGGTACTTGGATACCCGGAAATTCGGTTCTGTGCCGCATGCAGGCTTCGGATTAGGGTTGGAAAGACTGATTCTTTTCGTAACAGGAATGACGAATATCAGAGATGTGATTCCTTTCCCTAGAACACCGAAAAGTGCTGAATTCTAGACCAATAAAAAAGCCTTAATGTGAGAATTAAGGCTTTTTTTATTTTCTAATAGTTTATTATGTTAGGAAGTATAATGCAAAAATCATGCTAAATGTGTTTTTTATCGAATAAATTTATTAAATTCGTAGAATATGTTATGTTAAAACACAAAGGACTAATATGCTTAAACAACACTTACAACTTAAGTTAGGACAGAAGCTGGCCCCCCAGCAGATCCAGTTGATGAAGCTTATCCAGCTTCATACATTGGAATTTGAAGAGGAGCTGGAAAGAGAGCTTGAGGAAAATCCTGCTTTAGAAATTGTAAAGGAAGATTCTAAAGAAGATGACTTTTCTTCTCTCGAAGATGCTTATCAGGATGAGGGAACAGATAGTATTGAAACGGATTTCGACGTCAATGAGTATATCTATGACGACGAGCCTACTTATAAAACTGCATCCAGCAACTATTCTCCGGATGATGAAGAATTTGATAATGAAAGTCTTCTGACGGAAGGGCAGTCTTTATATGACTATCTACTTGAGCAGATTCACCTGATCAATATCAACCCTGAAGATCTGAAAATCGCAGAATATATTATTGGAAACTTAGATACGGACGGATACCTTAGAAGAGAGATAAAATCTATTGTAGATGATCTTGCCTTCTCGCATGGAATCTATACCACTAAAGAAAAAGTGGATGATATCTTAGAAAACTATATCCAGAAGCTTGATCCGCCCGGAGTGGGTGCAAGAGGTCTGCAGGAATGTCTGCTGCTTCAGATCGAGAAAAAAGTAAGCTCTGATAAAGCGGTTTCACTGGCTGCAAGTATTTTAAGAAATCAGTTTGATGCTCTTACCAATAAGCACTACAACAAGATTATTCAGAAATATGATATTGAAGAAGATGATCTTAAGGACGCTTTAGATGAGATCTCAAAACTTTCACCAAAAGTAGGAGGAAACTTTGATACGCAGACTATCACAATCAATCAGGAAATTATCCCGGATTTTGTGATCCAGGTAAAAGACGGGATTGTAATTCCAATGCTAAACAGCAAGAATGCGCCGACTTTAAGAGTTTCTGAGGAGTATAAGGATATTTTGACTACATATTCCCACGATAAGAAATCTTCTGATCATAAGCAGGCTGCATTATTCATTAAGCAGAAATTAGATGCTGCAAAATGGTATATAGATGCGATTAATCAGCGTCAGAATACCCTTCTGCAAACCATTACGGCTATCGTTAAATTCCAGAAGGATTACTTTATCACAGGGGACGAAAAATCTCTGAAACCAATGATTCTTAAAGATATAGCAGATATTACAGGATTTGATATTTCCACCATTTCAAGGGTTGTAAAAAGTAAATATGCTGATACCCCGAACGGTATTGTTTATCTGAAGGATCTTTTCTCAGACAGTTTAACGAATGATGATGGTGAGGAAGTCTCTACCAAAGAGATCAAAACACATCTTCAGGAAGTGATCGGAAAGGAGAACAAAAGAAAGCCACTTACAGACGATGCTCTGGTAGTAATCCTGAAAGAGCAAGGCTATAATATTGCCAGAAGAACGATTGCCAAATACCGTGAACAGCTCAATATCCCGGTAGCAAGATTAAGAAAAGAACTTTAAAAGTTATATATAAAAGTAAAAGCCCGGTATTTCCGGGCTTTTCTTATTTTAAGAGTCTATAATTAAAATTTTCTGTTAGAGTATTATTCAAAATAACTTGTAAAAGCTATTCAGGAACGTTGCTTCAGGTGCTCCAGTTCCAGTTCTTTTACAGAGATTTCACGCATTTCCACTTTTCTTATTTTGCCGGAAATGGTCATTGGGAATTCATCCACAAACTTCCAGTATTTTGGGACCTTATAATGGGCAATTTTCCCTTTGCAGTAGTCTAAAAGTTCTGTTTCTGTTATAACAGAGCCTTTTCTTACTTTTACCCATGCCATCACTTCTTCACCGAATTTTTCACTTGGAATTCCGATGATCTGAACATCCAGGATATTGGGATAAGTATACAGAAAATCTTCGATCTCTTTGGGTGAGATATTTTCACCACCACGAATGATAAGATCTTTCATGCGTCCGGAGATGGTAATATAACCTTCCTCATCCATTACAGCCATATCACCGGTGTGCATCCATCGGGCATCGTCCAGCACTTTTTTTGTATTTTCAGGATCATTCCAGTATTTCAGCATTACAGAATAGCCTCTTGTACAGAGTTCACCGGTTTCACCTCTTTCTACTGCTTTTCCGTTTTCATCAATAATCTTTATTTCAAGATGATCCTGGACGGTTCCTACCGTGCTTACCTGTTTTTCCAGGGAGGTTCCGATCAGGGTTTGTGTAGAAACAGGAGAGGTTTCCGTCATTCCGTAGCAAATGCTCATTTCTTTAATATTCATCAGATTTTCTACCTTTTTCATAATCTCAGGCGGGCAGACGGAACCAGCCATCACACCCGTTCTTAAATGGGAGAAATCAAAAGTTTCAAAATCCTTTACTGCCAGCTCAGCAATAAACATGGTTGGAACTCCATATAGGGAAGTACATTTTTCATCAGAAACCGTTTTAAGTGTAATCTCAGGATCAAAACTGTCATTGGGAATTACCATGCATGCTCCATGGGCTGTGCAACAGATATTCCCGATTACCATTCCAAAACAGTGATAAAAAGGTACGGGAATACAGACCCGGTCTTGCTCCGAGTATTTTAAGCGTATACCGATGAAGTATCCATTGTTTAAAATATTATGATGAGAAAGGGTAACGCCTTTTGGAAACCCGGTGGTTCCGGAAGTATACTGGATGTTTACGGGATCATCAAACTGTACGTGTTCTTCAAAGCTGTGCAGGGTATCATCCGAAATATACTGTCCGTTATTTAAAAAATCTTCCCAATTGTCATCAAAGAAAATTTCATGCTCCAGGGTAGGACATACTTCTTTTGCATATTCTACCATTTCCTTATAATTGCTGCTTTTAAAATTCAATGAGGAAAAAATAAAGCGGATCTCAGACTGGTTAAGGACATAAGTAAGCTCATGGGTTCTGTAAGCAGGATTGATATTAACAAGAATAGTTCCTATCCGGGCAGTGGCATATTGCAGCAGTACCCATTCATAGCGGTTGGAAGACCAGATCCCGATTCTGTCTCCAGCTTTGGCACCTGAAAAAATTAATGCTTTTGCAACAGCGGTTGTCTGATTATAAAATTCCTGATACGTTGCTCTGTAATTCTGATGAACACAGACTAAGGCTTCCTGATTGGGGTATTTTTCAACAGTCTTTTTAAGATTTCCGCCGATAGTTTGTCCAAGCAATGGAATAGAAGATGCTCCATAGACGTAAGATAATGGCATAGTTTAAGATTTGGTTCAATAAAATTAATGAAAAATCTTTAACTGATGCCTGTTTATGCTAATTTTCCTGAGAATCGATGTCTTTAAGCTGTTTTAAATTCCTGTCTAGTTTTCGGATAATAATTCCATACACAAGCCTGTAATAGAACCAAATCAGAAGCACACATAATACAGTACTTACAATGATTCCGACAATGACAATGATAAGGTTGGAATTGTCCGGCTGTACATTCTGGGAATTCAATACATAAAAAATGAATGCAGTAAAGACAAACATAAAAGCAACGAGCAGGGAAATGCTGATCAGGATAAAGGCATTGACGGTCTTTTTGAATTTCATAATCCGTATGATGAGGCCTTTAAGGTTTTCCTCAATTTTAATCTTGCGGTAATTCTGATAAAACTTCAGAACAAAATAAGCAGTGATCAAAAGGCTTAAAACTTTTATGGCTAAATAAGCATAGTCAAAATTGGTCTGTATTTCAGGCGACTGCTGAGCGCCCAATTTTTCTAATATTTTGCGGAAACTGTCTGATTCTTCACCCTGAAGGAAATAAAACAATCCGAGAACGGAAAAGAATAAAAATTCGGCTACACTGATCCAGAAAATATATTTCACGTAATTGCGTGATTTTCTGTTCAGCATCTGAAGAATTTCTGTGCTGTCGTATTTCTGCTGAACAGGCTGCTCCTGCCATGTTTTTTTTAAGCTGTCTAAATCAAAATCAGGCATATTTTTCCATCTGTTCTTTAAGGGTTTTCTTTAATCTGTTCATTTTCACACGGGCATTGACCTCGGTGATTCCAAGGTTTTCTGCAATATCCTTATAGGGCAGGTCGTCAAGATACATCATTACAATTGCTCTTTCTACATTTGGGAGTGTTTTGATCACGGTATACAGAAGCGAGATCTGCTGCTGCTTGTCCTCATCATCTTCCACAAAATCCCTGTGGTTGATATCCAGCTCGTTGGTAGGAAGACTCTTGCTTTTTTTTCTGAAAAGAGTAATGGCTGTATTAAGGGCTACACGGTACATCCATGTAGAAATTTTAGAATTTCCTTTAAAAGAGTCGTAGCTCCTCCAAAGCTGCAATACGATCTCCTGAAACAAATCCTCTTCGTCTTCAAGAGAATTGGTGTAGAGTCGCGAAACTTTAATAATCAGACCCTGATTATCTTTGATAAGCTGTGCGAATTCTTTTTCTCTGGAAGTCATAGATATATAATGGCACGAAGATAACAATAATGCGGTAATTTGTTGATATGATGGTAAGATAATTTATTGAAGAGACTTTTGAAGTTTGGTCTTATTGAATATCAAACTGAGGAGTTCATTAATGAGGCTTTTTATAGTACATTATTCAATAGAAGTGGCTTCAGATTACTTAACAAAAGACAGATGAAAATTAGACTTAGTCAAAACTTAAAATAATCCTGTTGTTAATCATCATAGCCACATTATTCCATTTAAATAATCTGTATCTTTGCAACCGCGAGAAAATCGGCTTGTTGATTCCTGTTTCGGCAGGGGTAGGAAAGTCCGGACACCATAGAGCAGCAAAGCGGATAACATCCGTCACCCGTGAGGGTAGGACAAGTGCAACAGAAAGCAGGTACAGTTCGGCTGTAGTGAAACCAGGTAAACTCTTTGCGGTGCAATGATAAGTATATCGGTTCTTTTCAGCAATGGAAATTAGGGGCGGCTCGTCCCGAAAGCCGAGGGGTAATCAGCTCAAGTTTTGCAGCAATGTAAAACGCAGATAAATAACAGGCACTTCTTCGGAAGAACAAAATCCGGCTTACAGATTTTCTCGTGATTTTTAGTTACAAAACTGTTTATAAAAAGCCGTCCTGCAATTTGCAGAGACGGCTTTTTTAGGTTTCAGATGGTAGGTCCGAAATTTTTCCCAAAAAGAAATCCTCAACACAGGTTATGAATTTTTAGATACATTCTTTTTATGGGTAAATATTAAAGTAAGTTACTGTTAGGCCCAATAATAAAGCTGCTGTTTTTTTCATGGATATATTTGTAAATAAGTGATGGTTTCAGTTCCTGTAATCGTAAACCATTCTGCGGATCCGTCTGGCGTGGAAAAGTAATCAACACTGGTGACGCATGAATTAGGAGTAGCATCTCCAAGATTAGTATTAAATCCAACTACTTTGTTGCCTGTCCCTGCGTAATACATGGCAAATTTTGACGTTACCCATTTTGTATTCATTGAAATGACGCCGCCGGGAATCATACTTCCATTATTCCATGCCCTGATAGTGGCGGGAGATGTACTCAATCTTACAATCCAGTTGTTAATAGGATATAGGGAAGTAGTGAACTGATCCCTGTAATTATCTATTTTCCAGGCAAGGCCATTTCCCATATGTGAATTGGCTGGAACGATCATTGTGGCAGGGTCATTATTCATGACAGAAGGAAGGCAGCCGGTAAGATTAATGGCCATAAGATTTCCACGATAATCATGAGGAGAATAATTATTCAGCATAAATATCCCTTGTGAATAAACCATTGATGCAGAAATGATACCTGCTAACGTTAATATTTTTTTCATAGTTTATTTTTCAGATTTGATGTTCTTACGGATCTCGTCGCTTTTCTGCATATAGATCTGCGTTGCCCAAACGATAATCTGGCTCATATCCCCGTTCGTCTTTCTTGTAATCTCAGCTTCTGTGATGCCTGTGGAAAGAATCAGTTCCTTAGAGGCCGGAACCAGAAGTGCTTTTCTCCGGTCACTCAGTTCGGAAGTATTTCTTTTTCTTTCCTCTTCAGTCGGTCTGTTTTGTGGATCTCCTAAGCTCTTGAAAGCTTTATCAAAATTTTCCATTTGTGGAGATTTCATGCTTTCAACAGTATTTACGGCACTTCCTTCGTTATTACATGAAGCTAAAGTTAAAGCGGCAAAAACTGCAGTTATAAAGAGTTTTTTCATTGAAATTAAAATTTAGGTTTGATATTTTGACTAATAAATCTGGAGGTATGCAGTAACATTACTCCCACTTGTAATGGTAAACATTTCCGCACTGTTAAGACCACTGGAGGTTGTGAAATAGTCTGGATAAGTATAACAAGGATTACCAGCTATAGAGATATTCACACTGAAACCTGGAACATTAGTGGTTGTTCCTGCGTACACCATTCCAAATTTTGCCGTACCCCATTTGGTATTGCTTGAAATTACGCCTCCGGGAAGTAGGCTATTATTATCCCATGATCTTACATTAGTAGTGTTTGCTGATGTAGATACGCTCCATTCGGCCATCGGATATAGGGAATTTATGAACTGAACTCTGTAATTTTCATACTGAAGCTGCAGCCCGTTTCCTATATGAGAATCAGCTGGAACTATAATCGGAGTATTGTTCGCAACTCTTGGATAGCAGGGAGATATTAAATTGTGAGCAATCAGATCACCCCGGAAATCGTAAGTTGTGTAGTTGTTGATTACAAGAGCTCCCTGTGCGTATGCAGCTACTGATGCCGCAAAGCTTAATAAGGTTATAATTTTTTTCATAGTTTATTTCTCAGATTTAATATTTTTTCTAATCTCGTCACTCTTCTGCATATAGATCTGCGTAGCCCAGACAATAATTTGGCTCATATCATCGCCTGACTTTCTCGTAAGTTCAGCTTCTGTAACGCCTGTGGAAAGGATCAGCTCTTTAGAAGCCGGAACCAGAAGCGCTTTTCTTCTGTCACTTAATTCCGAAGTATTTCTTTTTCTTTCCTCCTCAGTAGGTCTGTTTTGTGGATCGCCCAGGCTTTTGAAGGCTTTGTCGAAGTTTTCCATCTGCGGAGTCTTCATACTTTCTACGGTATTTACAGGACTTCCTTCATTGTTGCATGATGATAATGTTAAAACAGCTACTATAGCTGATATAAAAAATTTTTTCATGATTAATTTAAATTTAGGTTTGATTTCTGTGATTAATAAACTTGTAAATAAGAGTAGGTAACGTTGGCTGTTGTAATATTAAACCATTCTGCATCTCCATATGACGTTGAAATATATCCCGGAGCACCCGTACATGGGTCAGGAGATTCCCCGATCAGTCCGCCGAACGAAGGTTCCGGTATAGAGGTCCCTGCATAATACATCTGAAACTGGGAAGAAGCCCATTTAACATTATAAGAAATGACACCGCCCGGTGCAATACTTGGATGATTCCATGCTCTGATTGTGGATGATGTAGGACTCGTCTGTACCGTCCAGTTAGTCGTAGGATATAAAGATCCTGTAAATTGATCTTTAAAATTTTTATAAGCCAGCTCTTTGCCATTAGATGTATGAGAATCTGCCGGCACTGTGATCATGGTAGGAGTGCTGGATGTTACATACGGGTAGCAGCTTCCTGAATAGTTATGGGCACTCAAATTTCCCTGAAAATCGAATGTGGTAGAAAAGTTGTTGACAATCATAATACTGTGCTGCGCATAAGCATAAGACATCAGGCAAAGGCTAAGAAGTGCGAATGTTTTCTTCATATTTTATTATTGATTTGAAGGTTGCTATTTAGAAAAGCTGTAGGTAGGTTATGCTTCCTATGGTGAACATTTCTGCGCTGTTATTTCCAGAAGGAGTAACATAGTAATCCATAATACCAGGGCTGCAAGGATTGGCAATATTCAAATTCGTATGGAAATCCTGTACCGATATATTGGTTCCCGGTTCTGTCATGTCAAATTTAGTGGCATACCATTTTGTAGTCGTTGCGATCGTACTGACGGGAGCAAGATTTACATCATCCCAGGCCATTATGGAAGATGTCAGAGGATTGACCGTCACCTCCCAGTTAGTAGTGGGATAAAGAGAAGAAATAAACTGATCTCTGTAGCCCTCATATACAAGTGCAAGTCCATTACCCATGTGGCATTCGGCAGGAATTACTATGGCTCCGCTGTTTCCTGCACGTGGATAACATCCCGTGGTAGAATTAGTGGTTATTAAAAAACCATGGAAGTCATATTTAGAATAGTTGTTTACGATAATTCTCCCTTGTGAATAAACAAAAGAGGCTGCTGTTATTCCTAAGACGGTTAAAATCTTTTTCATACTCATTAGAAAAGTTGGATATAAGTATAATTAGTGCCACCGCTGCTTATCGTAAATATTTCCGCACTGTTGCTTCCTGTAGATGTTGTAAAGTGGTCAGGAGCAGTATAGCAGGAATTGGCTGCTATAGTTACGGCACCATTGAAATTGTCCGGAGCTAAAGTGGTTGTTCCCGGATAATACATTACAAATTTTGTGGTTGCCCATCTCGTATTATTAGAATAAACTCCACCCGGCATCAGAGCAGGATGATCCCAGGGTCTTGTGATATTAGTGGTATTGGATAGAGTTATCAACCATGAAGCCATCGGGTATGAAGAATTATTATACTGGTCTCTATAGTTGTCATATCTCAGTTCTTGCCCGTTACCCATATGGGAATCGGCAGGAACCCTTACCATTTCCGGGTTTGCTGAAGTTATCCAAGGGTAACATCCTCCTGCCAGATTATTGGCAATAATATACCCCACAAAATCATAATGGGAATAATTATTCAGAATAAGAGTTCCTCCCTGCGAATATCCAAGGGAAAAAGCGGCTAAAAGTAATACTGTCAGTAATTTTTTCATATCAATTAATTATTTGTCTGATTTAATATTTTTTTTGATTTCATCACTTTTCTGCATATAGATCTGCGTGGCCCAAACGATGATCTGGCTCATATCGCCACCTGTTTTTCTCATAAGCTCAACTTCTGTAACGCCGGAAGAAAGGATAAGTTCCTTAGATGCCGGAACCAGTAGTGCTTTTCTTCTGTCACTCAGTTCTGAAGTGTTTCTTTTTCTTTCCTCTTCCGTAGGTCTGTTCTGTGGATCTCCTAAACTTTTAAAAGCTTTGTCGAAGTTTTCCATCTGTGGAGTTTTCATACTTTCTACAGTATTTACTGCGGATCCCTCATTGTTACATGATGATAAGGTTAAAATGGCCAGTACAGCCGATAAAAAATATTTTTTCATAGTTAAATTTTATTTTGGTGAATCAATAATAGGTTGTTCCTAATAAAGCTGTAGATAAGTTTCTACCAACCCGGTGCTGGTAGTGATGACAAACATTTCTGCACTGTTGGCTCCGCTTGGAGTCACAAAATAATCCATCACTCCATTGCATGGGTTTGCTGCAACAGTCATATTGGCATGGAAGTCCGTAACGTAAGAAGATGTTGCCAGATCGTACATCTCAAACTTGGTGCCGGACCATTTGGTATTGTTGGATATTACGCCGCCCGGAACTAGACTGCCGTGGTTCCAGGGTCTTACATTCGAACTGTTTGCGGCAATAGAAACCGTCCAGTTGAGCATAGGGTAAAGAGATGTACCGAACTGATCCCTGTAGTTGGTATAGATCAATGCATTTCCATTACCGATATGAGAGTCCGGAGGGATAATAACCGGATCATTGGTTCCGATCACAGGGTAGCATCCTCCAGAGAAATTATTGGCAATGAGAGCTCCGCGGTATTCATAGGCAGAATAATTGTTGACAATGAGGGTTCCTCCCTGTGAATAAGCCATAGAAGCCAATGTTATCCCTAATATAGTCAGTAGTTTTTTCATAGATTATTTTTCAGATTTAATATTTTTACGGATTTCATCACTTTTCTGCATATAGATCTGGGTAGCCCAAACGATAATCTGGCTCATGTCACCACCTGTTTTTCTGGTGAGTTCAGCTTCGGTAACACCTGAAGAAAGAATCAGTTCTTTGGAGGCAGGAACAAGAAGAGCCTTTCTTCTGTCACTCAGTTCCGAAGTATTTCTTTTTCTTTCCTCCTCGGTAGGTCTGTTCTGTGGATCTCCAAGGCTTTTAAAAGCTTTATCGAAATTCTCCATTTGTGGAGACTTCATACTTTCTACAGTATTTACGGCACTCCCTTCATTGCTACATGATGATAATGTTAAAACAGCTATTAGAGCTGATAAGAAGTATTTTTTCATAGTTAGATTTTTTGAATAGTCAGTTTTTGGAATAATAAATTTGGTTATCATGAGATATTAAAAAATCTGGAAATAAGTGATCTGCCCGCCCGGTGTTGTAATCGTGAACCAGTCTGCTGAACTTCCTGTATTAGGCCCTGTCTGTGTTGTGCTTAAAAAGCCTCCCGAAAGTACAGGATCTCCTACCTCAAACGTATCAAAGGTGTATCCCGTAACATCAGTAAGTGAAAAGGCAAAGCCCATCCACTCATCAACAGCGGTCACTGCTGTAATGGTAGGATGATTGTAGGCGTAATTTCCAGTATTCGCACTGTTTAAAGGATCTATATAATACCAGCCGGAAATAGGAATAGGATTTGAGCCACCCGTATTGTCAAACTTATCATATTTGGTGTAACCTCCTGCGGGAATAGTGTATACCGTATAAGGCGAGTTAGGAAGTGCATACATGTACGGCTGCGATGATCCGGATCCTGCTGAGCCTACCGTCATAAATCTTCCTGCAGCATCATAACTGCTATAATTATTGATCATCAGGGTAGAAGATTGCGCAGAAACAGCTATTCCTGCTGAAATACCTAATATAATGCTTAGTTTTTTCATATATACATTCGTTTAATGGTTAGTATTTATTTTTCAGACTTAATATTTTTACGAATCTCATCGCTTTTCTGCATGTAGATCTGAGTAGCCCAGACAATAATTTGGCTCATATCACCACCGGTTTTTCTTGTCAGCTCAGCTTCTGTAATGCCTGTAGACAGGATCAGTTCTTTAGAAGAAGGAACCAGAAGCGCTTTTCTTCTGTCGCTCAGTTCCGAAGTATTTCTTTTTCTTTCCTCCTCAGTAGGTCTGTTCTGAGGATCTCCAAGGCTCTTAAAAGCCTTATCAAAGTTTTCCATCTGCGGAGTCTTCATGCTTTCCACAGTATTTACGGCAGAACCTTCATTATTACAGGAAGTAAAACTTAATACAGCAATAACAGCTAATAAAAAATGTTTTTTCATAAGGAATAGGATATTGTTTTTGGATTGATTAATATATTTGGAGATAAGTTGAGGTAGTACCTGCGGAAGTAATCGTAAACCACTCTACCATGGCTTGTGGAGTATTGATAACACTGGAAACCGGATCACAAGTATAAGATGCATCTCCTACAGCTCCCGTTGATAAAAGTGTTCCCGACTGATAAAACTGGAATTGGGATATCACCCATTTTGTATTGTTAGAAATCACTCCTCCCAACATAAGGCTTGGGCTGGTTCCAGGTCTTAGAGTGGCAGGAGAAGGTGATGTAGCCACTTTCCAGTAAGTGCCCGGAATATTGAAACTGTTATAATTAACAGAACTCACACCGGAAATAACAAGTTCAGGATTGTCTAATGCTACATAAAAATAGCAGCCCGGGGTCGAGAGATTAGCCGCAGTTACCCGAGTGTGAAAATCATAACTAGTATAATTGTTAATGATAAGCGGACCTCCCTGAGCATATACCGATGCCGCCGATATGAATCCAATGATGGTTAAAAGCTTTTTCATATTTATTTCTCAGATTTTAAATTTTTACGGATTTCGTCACTCTTCTGCATATAGATCTGCGTAGCCCAGACAATCGTCTGGCTCATGTCACCCCCTGTCTTTCTCGTAAGTTCAGCTTCTGTAACCCCTGTGGAAAGGATCAGCTCTTTAGAAGCCGGAACCAGAAGCGCTTTTCTTCTGTCACTCAGTTCTGAGGTGTTTCTTTTTCTCTCCTCTTCGGTAGGTCTGTTTTGTGGATCGCCAAGACTTTTAAAAGCCTTATCAAAATTTTCCATCTGCGGGCTTTTCATACTTTCCACAGCGTTGACTGCAGCGCTTTCGTTGCTGCACGATCCCAACGTTGAAACGGCTAACACAGCCGATAAAAGAAGTTTTTTCATGATTAAATTATATTTAGAATAAACATTAAAATATTGTTTGACATTAGGCATAGAAAGCTCTTGGAAAGCAAAAATGCCCTCCCGTCAATGGTATTCAATAAAATAGGCAGCCGTTTAAACAGCTGCCAATGTCTTAAAAGATCAGCATATAAGTAATAGCTCCTGTAGGGGTACTTATAGTGAACCAGTCTGCACTGGAAACACTACCCGTAAGCGAAGGGCTGAATCCCGGATAGATGGTAGGATCTCCCAATTCATAAGAATCAACAGTATTATTGGTGGAAGGATCTACAAGCCAGAAATGAAATCCGCCCCATTCATTGGAAGGATTCATCACAGACGTGATAAAAGGGTCGTTATAGGCAAATGTTCCATTGTTGGCAGGATTTGTGGCATCTCCAACATACCACTTGACTATAGGGAGAGCTACTGTCCCGCTCGTATCAAATGTGTTGTATTGAGTGGAATTTCCCGCAGGAACAGTGTAGCTTCCAAACGGAGGGTTGGGGGCTGCAAACATATAAGGACCTGCTGCGCCGCCCGGCATTCCCGTACGCAGTCTTCCAACAGCATTATAAATACTGTAGTTTTCTACAAATAAAGCAGAGCTCTGTGCAAAAGAAAGTACTCCTGCCAAAGCAGATAAAAGTAAGGATATCTTTTTCATAATAATATAAGGTGAATGGTTTATTGAATGATTAGGTAAGTGTATACATCTGTACCGGAAGTAATAGTGAACCACTTCGCACTTCCCCATGCCGTTGTGACAACATCAGGAGCTGTATTGCAGGGTGCCGCTGTACCTCCTATATCTCCGTTAAAATAGGTCTCCGGGACCGAAGTGCCTGCGTGATACATTTGGAATTTAGACATCGACCACTTGGTGTTATTGGAAATAATCCCGCCCGGAACAAGGCTGCCATGGTTCCATGGTCTTGGTGACACAGGAGATCCTGCTCCCAAATAAACGTTCCAGCTAGAAACCGGAAACCCCGAAGAAGAATACTGATCCCTGTAGTTTTCATATTTTGCAGTAGCTCCCGCCGGCACTATGATAGGATCAGGATCTTTGGAGGTGACTATCGGATAACATCCACCTCCGGTATTATTATTAGCATAAATATTTCCGTGGAAATCATAATTAGTAGTGAGATTCTGAATGATCAGCGTTCCTCCCTGAGCATACGCCGAAGAAACAGCGCATATGCCGAGCAGCAGTAAAAACTTTTTCATACTATTTCTCTGATTTTAAGTTCTTACGGATCTCATCACTTTTCTGCATATAGATCTGCGTGGCCCAAACAATTGTCTGGCTCATATCTCCGCCCGTTTTTCTCGTAAGTTCAGCTTCTGTAACTCCTGTAGAGAGGATAAGTTCTTTAGAGGCAGGAACCAGAAGAGCCTTTCTTCTGTCGCTGAGCTCAGAGGTGTTTCTCTGCTTTTCCTCTTCAGTAGGTCTGTTTTGAGGATCACCCAAACTTTTAAAAGCTTTATTAAAATTCTCCATTTGCGGAGTCTTCATGCTTTCTAAAGTATTTACAGTTGTTGCCTCATTATTACAGGAAATGAGACTTATTACAGCGATTGCTGATAATAATAAATGTTTTTTCATGGTTAAAGTTTAATGATTGGTGTTAAAAAATTAATTTTTCATAAATGTATAAAAAAAAATAACGTGAACAATAAATTATTCACGTTTTAGTGTTATTTCAGTTAAATTTATTTATCGTTAATTGTCTAATGAGTAATAAATTACACTTCTATGTTATTCACTTTCAAGTGTTTTTTTAGCTTCAGTAAGCTCTGCTTTATCCTTTTCGTTCAGCTGAGGATACTTAAGATTCATTCTTTCCAGAGTGTCGATGATGATCTGTATAGCTGCTACTCTTGCAAACCATTTATTGTCTGCAGGAAGTACATACCACGGGGCATGATCTTTTGAAGTCTCATTGATAGCCGCTTCGTAGGCCTCCATATATTGAGGGAATAATGCTCTTTCAGGAAGATCTGCCGCAGAGAATTTCCAGTTTTTCTCCTGTTCATTGATCCTGTCCAGCAGCCTTTTCTTCTGCTCGTTCTTAGAAACATTCAAAAATATTTTTACAACAGTTGTTCCGTTCTGCGCAAGATGTTTTTCAAAATTCCGGATGCTTTCATACCTGTTTTTCCAGAATGTATCATCAAAATCTTTTACAGAAGACCAGGTTTTCTCACTGAGATTATATTCAGGATGAACCTTACATACCAGGACACTTTCATAATGGGAACGGTTGAAAATTCCGATCATTCCTTTCTGCGGAAGAGCCAGATAATGCCTCCACAGAAAATCATGAGCATATTCCTTAGAACTTGGTGTTTTGAAGCTGGTCACATTACATCCCTGTGGATTTACCCCTCCGAAAACATGTTCTATCAGGCTGTCCTTTCCTGCTGCATCCATTGCCTGAAGAATCACAAGCAGAGACTGGCTACCGTCTGCATACAGTTTTTCCTGCAGCTCCCGGAGTTTTTCTTTTTCTTGTATTAAAAGCTGTCCGCCTTCTTCTTTGGTTAGCTTTCCTTTATATTCTGTCGCAGCTTTTTTTATCGAAAATTTTCCTTTTACCAGGAAATCATCTGAGAAATTAGTGTCCATATGTTTTTAATATTTAATGATTGAAGAATTTAAAAATTTAAATACTGATAGATTAGAGAATTAAAAGTTTTTTTTAGCTAATCTAACTTCTAAAATCTTATTTAAATAAATGTAATAAAAAAACCGTCTCCAATGAAGACGGTTTTTTTATTTCTTAGTAAAGATTTACTTTGCTGCTGCTTTTTTAGCAAGCTTAGCTGCTTTCTTTTCAGCTTTAGCGGCTGCTTTCTGCTCTTCAGCTGTCAATGGCTTCGGTTCAGGAGCGCTGGCGTCTACATTACCTTTGATGTAGATTACACTTCTGCTGTTGGCAGGGTCGTTAGAGAATACCTCGATCATTTTGTTGAAAGGACCATTAAGAGCAGTATTGTATCCCACTTTAATCTTAGCAGATTTTCCAGGCATAATTGGATCCTGGCTAAACTCAGGAGTCGTACATCCACAAGAAGGTTTTACATTAGAAAGGATCAAAGGCTTATCACCTGTGTTCGTTACAGTAAAAAATCTTGTACCGTCAGCATTAGGTTTGATAGTACCATAGTCAAAAGTGGTTTTATCAAATGTAATAGTCTGTGCAGATGCTAATGCAAATGTTCCAAATAATGCAATTCCTGCAATTAATTTTTTCATATTCTTGAATGTTAATATGTTTGTTAGATAAATTTTGAGAAACAAAGTTAAAAATTATTTTAATTCATACTTAAAATTTTTTTTCTTTAGACTATTTTTGCAAATTGTAAGCAAAAGAAATAGAATTTTATGCAGATTTCAGAAAAGTACAATCCACAGGAAACTGAACAGAAATGGTACAACTTCTGGATGGAAAACAAATATTTCCATTCAGAACCTAATGAGAAACCACCATATACTGTGGTAATTCCTCCGCCAAACGTAACGGGGATATTACACATGGGACATATGCTGAACAATACCATTCAAGATGTTCTCGTCCGCCGTGCAAGAATGCAGGGCTTCAATGCCTGCTGGATTCCCGGCACAGATCACGCTTCAATTGCCACTGAAGCTAAAGTTGTTGCTAAGCTGAAGTCTGAAGGGGTCAGTAAATCAGATATTACCCGTGAAGAATTCTTAAAACATGCCTGGGACTGGACCGATAAATACGGAGGAACCATTCTTGAGCAGCTGAAAAAACTTGGGTGCTCATGTGACTGGGACAGAACCCGTTTTACCATGGAGGAAAAACTTTCTCAGCAGGTAATCAAGAGTTTCGTAGACCTTTATAACAAAGGATTGATCTACAGAGGCTACAGAATGGTCAACTGGGATCCGGAAGCAAAGACCAATATTTCTGATGAAGAAGTAATATTTAAAGAACAAAACGGAAAATTATATTTCCTGAAATATAAAATTGAAGGTTCGGAAGAATTTCTTTCCGTAGCTACCACACGTCCCGAAACTATTTTCGGGGATACTGCCGTATGTATTAACCCTGCTGACGAAAGATATGCGCATCTGAAAGGTAAAAATGTAATTGTACCAATCGTAAACAGAGTGATTCCGATCATTGAGGACGAATATGTAGATATTGAATTCGGAACGGGAGCGTTGAAAATTACACCGGCCCATGATACCAATGACTACGAAATCGGAAAGAAGCACCAACTGAAAATGATTGATGCTTTAGATGATGACGGAAATCTTAATGAGTATGGTTTACATTATGCCGGTAAAAATAGGTTTGACGTAAGAAAGCAGATCGCAAAAGAATTGCAGGAAAAAGATCTTTTACTGAAAGCAGAAGATTACATAAATAAAGTAGGAACTTCCGAAAGAACAGGTGCCGTTATCGAGCCTAAAGTTTCCGTTCAGTGGTTCCTGAAAATGTCTGAAATGTCTAAACCTGCTTTGGACGTAGTAATGGATGATGAGGTTAAATTCTATCCGGAGAAATTTAAGAACACCTACAAACACTGGATGGAAAACATCCGTGACTGGAATATTTCCCGTCAGCTTTGGTGGGGACAACAGATTCCTGCATTCTATTATGGAGACGGTGAAAATGATTTCGTCGTTGCAGAAAGCATCGAAGAAGCTTTAATTTTAGCTAAAGAAAAAACCGGAAACCCGAATCTCGAAACATCAAATCTGAAACAAGACGAAGACGCTCTTGATACGTGGTTCTCATCATGGTTATGGCCAATGTCTGTATTTGATGGTCTGCTTGATCCGGAAAATAAAGATATCAACTATTATTATCCAACTTCTGATCTGGTAACAGGTCCGGATATTATTTTCTTTTGGGTTGCCAGAATGATCATGGCCGGATTGGAGTACAGAAAAGAAGTTCCATTCAAAAATGTATATTTTACAGGAATTGTAAGAGATAAGGAGCGAAGAAAGATGTCAAAATCTTTAGGAAACTCACCGGATCCACTTGAATTAATGGATAAATATGGTGCAGATGGCGTTCGTGTAGGGATTTTATTGAGTTCTGCAGCAGGAAATGACCTTCTTTTCGATGAAGATCTGATGCTTCAGGGAAGAAATTTCATGACCAAAATCTGGAGTGCTTTTCGACTAATCAATATGTGGAATCATGAAGATAAACCAGCTAACTCTACAGAAATTCAGACAATAGAATGGTTTGAAAATCAATTAAATAAATCAATTGTTGAAATTAATGATCAATTTGAGAAATTTAGAATTTCAGATGCTTTACATTTAATTCAAAAATTAATTAAAGACGATTTCTGTGGTTGGTATTTGGAAGCGATTAAACCTAATTATGGGGAAGGTATTTCTAAAGAAGTTTACTATAAGACGGTTTCACTTTTTGAAGAATTAATGAAATTGGTTCATCCATTTATGCCTTTCCTGTCAGAAGAAATCTGGCAGCTAATTTCTGAAAGAAGTACAGATGAAGCTTTGGTTATTGCTCAGCAGAAAAAAGCAGCAGCATTTAACGAAGATATTATTAAAAACTTTGAAACTGCATCAGAAGTTATTTCAGGAATTAGAAATTATCGCCAGACAAAAGGTATCTCTCCAAAAGAAGTTGTAGAAATTTATACAAACGCTTCAGAATTTGCGAATGGATCAGTAATTAAAAAATTGGGTAATGTTGCCGAAATTCATTTTGGTGAAAAAACAGATAAGCCAAGTTTTACGTTTTTAGTAGGGGCGACTGAAGTTTCTATTCCTCTAAGCGATAATTTAGATTTAACTGAAGAAAAAAAGAAAACAGAAGAAGAGGTAAGCTATTTAAAAGGTTTCCTGATCTCTGTTGAAAAAAAGCTTTCCAATGAAAGATTCGTAGCCAATGCTAAACCTGAGATCGTTGAAGTAGAACGTCAGAAACAGAAAGATGCTCAGGATAAAATTGCTATATTAGAAGAGAAACTGAAGAGCTTGTAAATTTAAAAGACAGACCATAAGTTTGTCGGAATGTCAGGCTGAGCATAAGATGCAAATTTATACTCAGCCTGATATCTTAAACAATAAAAGTTAAATGACACACATAGAAAACATAAAAAAACTATTTTCAAAAAACTTCGTGGAAAGCCCGTTGTTGGAAAGCTTTGAAGTGGGGAAAATCTATCTTTCAAGTGGAAAGCTGGTTGCCTGTGATCCTTTGATCACCAATGATATGCAGCCTTTTACTACAGAATTTCCGAAAGGGAATTTTTCTGTTTTGCTCCACAAAGAGAAAGAAAGCAACTGTGTCGCTTATGCAGAAATTATTTTCAGCAGTGAGGCAATCACCAACTGGGAAATGGCGGTTACTGCAGGTCAAGATATCAAGGATCTTGGTGAAGAGGAAATCTTCGGATACCCGGTAGAAAGCGGGATGGGATGCCTGATGGATGTAGACACCCAAAACAGTCTGAATGAGCTTGAAAAAAGACTTTATCATAGCAAAGGGGCAGACTTTATGGGAATCTATGAAGAATTTTTCCATGAGTATTTCTTTGATGAGAAAGGTGCCATAGATCAGTATGCATTTCTGAAGCCTGCTGATGAACATCCCGGTACTATTTTTGCCTTTGAAACAGGATATGGTGAAGGCTTTTATGCCAGCTATATCGCCTATGATAAAGATCAGCAACCCGTGAAGATAATTACTGAATTTATTGAAATAAGTTAATTAAATTAGTTATTTTTAAACTTAGTTTTCAGAGTACATTATATTAAACTTACATAAAAGCACCAATGAAATTCTCGTCAGAACAACCCAAAATTATTGTTGTAGGCAGCTCTTCAATAGATCTGGTTTTAGAAACCGAAAAAATACCCCAGCCTAATGAAACCGTTTTAGCTGTTCATTCAGACAGTTATTTTGGAGGAAAAGGAGCCAATCAGGCGGTGGGAACTGCAAGACTTGGAGCCAGTGTTTATTTTATAGGTTGTGTAGGAATGGATCCTTTGGGCCAGCAGATCATGAGAAATCTGGTGAGCGAAGGTGTCAATGTAGGTTTTGTTCATGAAACAGATACAGAATCCACAGGAACAGCCTATGTAACCACCAGTCACGGAAATGCAGCTATTGTAGTAGTACCTGCAGCCAATAAGCGCCTGAGTATACAGCATGTGGAAGATGCAGACCGTTATTTCCAGAGTGTAGACCTTATTTTGGTTCAGCTTGAAGTAGCCATGGAAGTGGTAGAATATACCATACGGAAAGCAAAAAAATATGGTAAAAAAGTAGGGCTTTATGCTTCTCCAGCCATGAAAATAAATGAAGGAATTATAGACAACGTAGATTTTATTGTTGCAAAGAGCAGTGAACTGCATACTGTTTTCGGAGAAGAGAAAAGAGAAGAAATTCTTAAAAAATACTTCAATAAAGTTTTTGTAAGAGATGATACCAATTCGACAATCTATTTTGATGGTACGGAAATGAAATACTTCAGAAATGATAAAGACGAAACCGTTTACAAAATGGGAATGGGTGATGCTTTTATTTCAGGATTTGCCGTTGCACTCTGTCACGGGAATTCTATTGAACAGTGTGTGAAATTCGGAAATGAAGTTTCCTCAAGGGTTTCCGGAGGCAAAGGTTCACAGACAGGACTTCCAAGAATGTCCGATTTCTTTTCCTAAAGCTATTTGCCACATATAGAAAGTCAGAAACTTAACATATAAATATCAGTAAAATCTCCACTTTTATAGTGGATTTTTTCTTTTTATCCTATGGAAAAACTGCAACTCATTACAAAAGACCATATATCGTTGGCTATTCACCTTTTCAAACCCGAAAAGAGCAATGGGAAACTGCTTCTCATTAACTCGGCAACGGGAGTGAAACAACAGGTCTATTTTTCCTTTGCCCAATTTTTTTCACAACAGGGATTTACAGTCATCACTTATGATTACCGGGGTATTGGGCTTTCAAAACCCAAACATATGAAAGGTTTTAAGGCCTCAATGAGGATCTGGGGTTCTGAAGATTATAAAACCCTGACCCAATATATTAAAACTGAATTTTCAGACTATAAGAAATACTGTCTGGGACATTCGGTAGGCGCCCTTATCCTGGGAATGAATGAGGATTCTGCCATGTTTGATGAGTTTATTTTTGTAGGAACCCAGAATGCATTTGTTGGGCACTTAAAATTAAGAACCAAAATTGAAGCTTATCTTGGATTTGGAATTGTTCAGCCTTTAACTACCGGATTATTAGGCT
This sequence comes from Chryseobacterium sp. W4I1, assembly GCF_030816115.1. NCBI lineage: Bacteria > Pseudomonadati > Bacteroidota > Flavobacteriia > Flavobacteriales > Weeksellaceae > Chryseobacterium > Chryseobacterium sp. W4I1. The sequence goes on along the minus strand of NZ_JAUSXQ010000001.1, from coordinate 2,907,986 downwards.
ATTTTCCGGCTCATTGGTTCGGGCTTGGAGAAAGTCTTCCAAAAAATTGTGCATATGACTGGAGAACCTTAATTTTAAACAGGAAATCAACCAACAGGCTGTTGGAAAAAATTGATGACTATTCTAAAAATTTGACACAGAATGTGTTTGTGATCCGTGCGGAAGACGATGTCTGGCTAACTGAAAAAGGGGTATTAAGTCTTTTGAATGATACATATCCTAACCTTAAGCCTTCCTACAGACTCGTAAAAACTTCGGAATCTGATAAAAAAGAAATTGGACATGTTAATTTTTTTAGAAGTTATAATAAGAAACTCTGGAACATTATTTTAAACGAATTGACAGATAAATGAAAAGTACGATTGAAAACACCGTAGAATTTGTAAAGGAAAAATTAGAAGGCGCTGAAGCAGGGCATGACTGGTACCACATTGAAAGAGTATGGAAGCTGTCGAAAAAGATTGCTGAAACAGAAGACTGCAACCATGATGTTGTAGAACTTTCAGCATTGTTGCATGATATTGCTGATCCGAAGTTTCATAACGGAGATGAGACCATTGCCCCGAAAATAGCAAGAGAATTCCTTGAAGATCAGCAGGTGCCGGAAGATGTGATAGAAAAGGTTTTATTTATCATTAAAAATATTTCATTTAAAAACAGAGCTGAAGCTCCCGCTGAACTGCCTATTGAGCTTCAAATCGTACAGGATGCAGACCGTATCGATGCTATTGGTGCCATTGGGATCGGAAGAACATTCAATTTCGGAGGTTTTAAAAACAATCCGATGTATGATCCGGAAGTTCAGCCAAGTCTGAATATGTCTAAAGATGAGTATAAAAAATCCAACGGAACGACCATCAACCATTTCTACGAAAAACTTCTGCTACTAAAAGACCTGATGAACACTGACAAAGGAAAGGAAATTGCTCAGCAAAGACATGATTATATGCTTGGATTCCTTGATCAGTTCTTCAAAGAATGGAATGTAGATTAAGATTCCCCTGAAAAATCTTAAATCAGTATCTTTGCAGTATGGAATTCATCATTTTTGTTATCTTCTGGGCTTGTGTGCTTTCTCTGATTTTATATAAAGTAAAATCGGGAAGGGTAGCAAAATGGGCAAAACTCTTCCGTATCCTTACGGTTGTTTTTTCAATATCAATTTTTACCTATTGGTTCATCAAAAAAAGTGCAGTAGGCTTTGTGGATAATTCCGTAGGACTTCAGGTCATCAATAAGCTTCCCCAGACACTGGATTTTTACCTGATCAAAGTTGATAGTGCGAAAAACGGTAATCTGGAGCCTAAGCATATCGGGAAAATCCGTCCGGAATACTACAGGATAGAATATCTTAAGATGGATAAATCCAATGAATACTGGATTATAGGATATCTTGGTAAAAAGAATATGGTATACTTTTCACAGCATGCCGTTCCCAATAAAAATATTGATCAGATTGTAGAAGTGCAGAACTATATCAACCAGAGTGTAAAACTGTCCGATGCTGCAAAAAAACAACTCGATACCTATAATTACGAAAATACAAAATTGGGAATCTGGGTTTCACTGGATTTCCTTCTTCTTTTTCTGAATCTGGTATTGTTGCTAAGAAAAAATAAACATCAAAAAAATGAGCAATAAATAATAATTTAGATTGTTCACTATTTATTATTTATCGCTCATTACTATTACTCATATTTAAGGGTAATCCAGGATATGCATGACCTGTTCCTTAAATTCTTCAGGACAATTTTTGATCAGTTTATCTTTATTCTGTTTACTGATTTCGTTTGGCTGTAGCCATTCTGTACGGTTTGCACTCAAGCTGTGATTATCATAAACCCGCTTTATTTTTTGATCTTCATAGAACGTATACTCGTCGCCCAGCCATGTACTGGCAATCTTTATTGTGCAGATTTCTTTTTCCATGATATTTGTATTTTTATGTAGTGTGCTCTGTATGAACGACATTACACTCTAAGTTACTAATTTTTTTTCAATAAAAACAGCTTTTAGCGGCTTTTATCATCTTGGAAAAAGAAATACTTTTTTAATGGATTAGAACAGGGTTCCGTTATTGTCAGTAGCCATCTGTGGAATGTGAAGATCAGTTTTCCAGTCCTCATTCATTTTCTTGATAAAATAGGCGGAAAGTAGAGGAGATGCTTTTTCAATATTTTGATGCACAAAGAAATAAACATTCTGAAGACCCTCTTTTTTCCATTTTGTAAGGTGCTTCATCCAATCGTCAAGTCTTTCATAATCGCTTTCTGCATTAGCACCAACATAGCGGATAAATGCATTGGGAGTGGTAAGACGCATATGAAGCATATCTCTTCTTCCTGCAGTATCTACGATGATATTGGTGATATTGTTAGATTCAAAGAGCTCGCATGTTGTATTGAAAATGTTCTCATCAGTGAACCATTCAGTATTGCGGAGTTCAATAGCCAGAGGAACTTCTTTAGGCCAGTCTTTTACAAATTTTTCCAGTCTGTCATAATCTTTAGGCTTAAAATTATCGTGAAGCTGCAGAAATGCCATTCCCAGCTTTTGGTCGAAATTCATAACTGCTGATGCGAAATGAGTCACAGGTTCGGTAACGTCAATCAGTCTTCTGAAGTGGGAGACAGTATTGGTAATCTTTGGAAAGAATTTAAAATTTGCCGGTGTTTTCTCTTTCCAGATTTCTACTTGCTCAGGGGTAGGCATTCCGTAAAAAGTAGCGTTCAGTTCAATAGAGTTAAACTGGGTGGCATAATATGTCAATTCGTCTTTTGTCCCTTTGGGATAAAATCCTTTAAGATCAGTTTTGTTCCATTTAGCACATCCTATGGAAATATTTTCCAATCCTTTTTTATTTTGATTTAAAATTTCTTTCGTTCTGGAATGATCTTTAGGAAGGGTAAAATCTATTTTTGACGGGTCTTCTACTTGTCCGAATTTCATATTTTGAGATTTTTAGGAATTATAATAACAAATATAAAATAAACTGAAGTTACAGCAATAACAACCTTATGGGATTTTACCTATTTAAAAAACAAAAACCATAGAATTTCTATGGTTTTTATGATGCTTCTTTATGGCCAATAAAATCTTTTATTTTACACCTTGTGTTACCATTTTGTTGGAAACAACAGAATAGATACAACCTGAAGTCTTTAGATTAACAGTAATTGTCGCCGGAGTAGATCGGTAAGCAGTATCACCATAAGGTTCAATAATCTTTCCGCTTGAATCCTTTACCGTTTTTCCTTTGATCGTATACGTCATTGTTGCAGTTCCTGTAAATCCGCTTGAAGGATTAAAGGTAACAATGCCGGTAGATTTATTATAGGTCCATGTTCCTTGAGGAGTTACTTTTTTACGGTACAGGGTAAGATCTGTATCACTGCTTTTTGTAAAACTGAAAGTTGAATAGTCAATATTAGTATTACTTGCAGTAGGTGGAGTCGTAATACTGATAGGACCATTGTAGGCTATATCATTATTGAAAACCGGAATAGTGACCGGCTGAAATTTACACGTAGAAGTCACATCATTATTAGCCACAGCTGCATAGGGAAGGGTAAGCTTCACATTTCGGATGATATGCTGCTGAAATGCAGCTCCGGTAGATGCTGCAAAACCTAGCTTTAAAACTGCCGGAACGGTTGCATTCAGCGTTTGATTGGTTGCAGTTCCTTCAATATCTGAATTATTGAAATCAGAAATCTGTGGATTGGCATTTTCAGTATAAGGTACCGAAGTTTTATAATGGTAATAATTAATGACGTTCACAGGTGTTCCGGCCTGCGTTGTCTGAATATCTACTTTTATGTCAAACCCATCCGTTGTAGTTGGACTTGTAAAATGCGGAATCAGGTCAAGATATACTTTTCTGAACTCTCCGGCATTATTTCTGAGATCAAATACCGAGGTAAGTGAATTGGAGGTAGCCAGATAACTTCTGTCTGCCTGTAGAATTCTGCCTACCGTTCCAGAATTACTTAGTGTAGAGCGGGTAGCCAGAACAGGATATCCGGTATACCCAAGACCTAATCCTGTTGAACTGCTTATATTGGCGCCTATAGCTCCTCTTAAGGTGACATGACTTGTTCCCTGGCTCCATGTTACTCCTTGTATACCGTTTACTCTGGAATCACCCTGAAAACGTTTCGATTTAAAATTACCGAACTCATCCAGAGCAATGCCAAGATAAGCTCCTGATAAACCTGCTTTTCTTTGAGGGGCAAACTGGTCTTTTGTTCTGTTATATGAATATCCGATCCCCGCTCCGGGCGCTCCGATAGTAGGATTGGTTACAGCTCCGTCATAAAGGAAAAAAGATAATCCGTCACCGTAAGTTCCATTGAATGGAGTTCCGTTTTTCATATCATATTCAAATTCTACGTGAAGTCCGTTTACGGATGTAAAAGTTCTCCCGTTGATGAACAATCCGCCAAACTGCCCGGAATTTGCGGGAGTAAGCTGTACTCCTGTGGAAGTATGGGATGCATTTCCCTGTGTTGTAAGTTCGGATGCTCCCGAAGCATTCATCAGTGAACTCGAATAGGAATAAAATCCGTAAATACTTGCTACTTCTGTACTGTCTGTTTGTGCATATACCAAGTTGGTAAGCATCACGAAGACCAGGCTCATCAAAGACAGCCCTTTAAAATTATTTTTCATGGCGTCTTATTTTACAACAAATACAATGTTGATGAATGATGCTGAAGTAGCATTGGATAAAACATCGTAATTTAATACGCCCGTACTGCTGATGCTGTTTATTTTGAAAACACTTGTATCATAGCCCGTCACATAGTAGTATAAATCAGTCGCGTTTGGAAAAAACGGTATCGTGGCAGGTGCAGATGCACTTCTGGCATTAACAGGAACATTTGAAAATTGATTCTTATACAGAGTGTATAGATCTTTTGTCTGTCCCGCTGCAGTTGTGGTCGTATCAAAAACTACGCTCGGCATATAGAAAAACTTAGCTACATAGGGAGAAAGACAAACCCAGTCTGGAGTAGCCGGAGTACCTACATTCTGGCTGATACATTTTTTGTTGGTATCATAAATAACCAGTCCTGTAGCAGGATTTGTAACTGATGAAACGTTTGTGATTCTTGGCAGCAGAACTCCTTTTGTTGTGCTTGTAACATCCAGAACGGAGCTTTGATCAGGGGTGGAAGTATTAATACCCACCTGTGCGGTAATGGCGCAATAAGACATTACCAAAACTAAAGTGATAATTTTGTACATTTCGAAATAATTTTTTTTGTTTGTGTGTTTATTCTATTAACCAATTTCTTGCCAATAGCGAATTAATTATATAATCTAAATATTTTTTTATTTATTTTATATTATAAATATTTTCGATCATAAATAATCTTGAATAAAAAATAAATTTTAAATTCAATATTTGATGTTTTTCTTGTGTGTTTTTGGCTGTGTTTAGTGTGTTTTTCTTATTTTTTTCATCTATGGTTTCTTTGTGTTTTATTGTGTTTTTAATTGCAAATATCAATTCCTTTAAATAAAAAAATAAAACATTATTTTTTTATTATTTGCAAAATTTTTGTGTTTTATATTTTCACCAAAAATGGCTTTATTTAGTGAATTTTGAGCAAATGTATATAAATTGATTTATTTTTTACAAATAAAATGCCAGGATAGAAAGGCTTGATTCACTACTTGGAGAGTAGGTGTTGAATATTTTGAGTATTAATAAGTGATTAACGGGAAATAACATTTTTGAAACTTAAATGTTAAATTTTTGTTAAATTTAAAATACAATAAAAAAGCACGCTAAAAAGCGTGCTTTACTGATATACTGAAGTTTATTATTTAAAATATTATGCTTCACAAGCAGAACAGCTAACAAAGTTAACCATCATCTCTTTAGAAACAGAAGAACTTCTTTGATAGTAGAGTGTTTTTACTCCTTTTTTCCATGCCTCGATATAAAGGTAATTAACGTCTTTTACAGGCATTGTAGAAGGGATCTGTAAGTTCAGGGACTGAGCCTGGTCGATATATTGCTGTCTTTGGGCAGCTTGAGAGATAATTTCCATTGGAGAGATCTCTTTAAACGTTTTGAATACTGCCTTTTCTTCTTCTGTAAGTTCTTTTAAATGCTGTACAGAACCGTGATTCAGCATGATGGTTCTCCACGTTTCCTCGTTATCAAGACCTTTTTCCTCTAATAACTTGGCTAAATACTTGTTCTTACGCATAAAGTTTCCTTTGGCAAGACCAGCTTTATAATAGTTGGAAGCAAACGGCTCAATACCAGGAGAAGTCTGTCCCAGGATCGCAGAACTTGAAGTGGTAGGGGCAATAGCCATGGTCGTGGTATTTCTCAATCCGTATCCTTTCAGTAATTCCGGTTCACCATATATGTTTGCTAATTCTCTTGAAGCAGTTTCTGCCTGCTCCTTGATGTGTCTGAAAGCTCTTGCGTTGAACTGAGTCGCTTCAAAACTTTCAAACGGGATCATATTTTTCTGTAAATAAGAATGGTATCCTAAAACTCCCAATCCAAGCGCTCTGTGACGCAATGCGAAGTTTCTCGCTCCCTGCAGGTAGTAGTTTCCTTCTGTTTTTTCGATAAATTCAGTTAAAACAGCATCCAGGAAATACACAGCCAGTTTTACGGCATCTGTATCTTTCCATTCGTCATACAGTTCCAGGTTCATGGAAGACAGACAGCAGATGAAAGATTCTTCTCTGGTAGAAGGAAGCATGATCTCAGAGCAAAGGTTACTTGCATTGACAGGCATTCCCAAGTCTTTATAAACCTGTGGCTTGTTTCTGTTAACATTGTCTGTAAAGAAAATATAGGGAAGACCTTTTTGCTGGCGGCTTTCAAGAACTCTTGCCCAGATTTTACGCTTATCCATATCCCCATCGATCATATCCTGCATCCAGTAATCAGGAACACAAATTCCAGTAAACAAATTCTGGATTGGGCTTCCGATATCTTTGATGGACAAGAACTCTTCAATATCACCATGGTCGATATCCAGATAAGCAGCAAATGCACCTCTTCTTACGCCTCCCTGAGAAACCACATCCATCGCGGTATCGAATAATTTCATGAACGAAACCGCTCCTGAAGATTTTCCGTTATCCGTCACGGCAGTTCCTCTGTTTCTAAGCTCTCCAAAATATCCTGAAGTTCCGCCTCCGATCTTCGTCTGCATGATCACTTCACCCATTTTGTGGGTAATTCCTTCAATACTGTCCGGAATGTGAACATTGAAACAAGAAATAGGAAGACCTCTCTGGGTTCCCATATTGGCCCAAACCGGCGAAGAGAAACTGATCCATCCTTTGGTGATCATTTCTTTGAAAGCGGGTTGTAATTCCGGCTTGTATAATTTTTTGGCAGCTGCAGTAGTAATTCTGTCGATGGCTCCGTCCACAGTTTCCCCTTTTAGCAGGTAGCCTCTGTTCAGCATTTGCTCAGACTCTTCATTGAGCCACCATATATTTGAATTTTGTTCGTCCATAGATGTTATATTTTCGAATTCCGGAGCCGTGTTTAAGCTCCGGAATTTTGTTGTTTTTTATATTGATTGTAATATTTCCACTTTGTGCGTACCGTTCAGTCCGCTTTCGTCTCTTAACCGTTGAAACTCCTTAAAAGACGGTACATTTAAAACCTCATGCTGAACCTCTTCATTGATGTAGTTTGAATAATGTAAAAAGGTAACTCCGTCTTCTTTTACATACACCTTATACTCAAATGTCTCCTGATCCAGATTTTTAAAATCATCCAGAAACTTTTGAATATGGGTTTTGTTTTCTGAAACATATTCAGGCTTTACGGTGTAGGTTACGATTACATTGATCATTGTTGTACTTTGAAATTTTGGCACTCCGAGGAATGAAGAAGTTTTCTTTACTTGTGATATGTTTAGTATGATATTGCTAATACTATCTGTTTTGACGCTCGCTTCGCTCGCGCCACATCATTCCTTATATTAAAACAAGTCGTTCGCTGTAATACTCTTATCGTGCTTCGTATAATCTACTGGTCTCTTGGCGAAGAAATCATCCATAGAATTAGCAAACACTTCTTCTTCAAACCATTTCATTGGACGGTACTGCTCAGGAGTAATGTTGTAACGGGTTTCCATATTGATCTTCTTCAAACTGTCGTCTACACGGTATTTCATGAAGTTCAGTAGGTCTTCTTTTGAGAAAACACTTAATTCTCCCAATTCAAAGATCCAGTCTAAGATTTCCCCTTCCAGTTCGATAGACTGATCTACCAATGTATAGATGTCTTCGATGTCGGAATCTGTTAATAGATCTGGTTGTTCCTCACGGATTTTGTTGATCAGGTAGATTCCTGCATTGGCGTGGATCTGTTCATCAATAGAAGTCCATGCAATGATATTGGAAACATTCTTCATAAATCCTTTGAATCTTGTGAACGAAAGGATGATCGCAAACTGTGAGAAAAGGGATACGTTTTCAATCAGGATACTGAATAATAAAAGAGAAGATACATATTCTTTCGGTGTTGTAGAATTGGCGTGTTTCAAGACATTTGAAAGGAAATCAATTCTCTTTTTCACGGCAGGAATTTCTATAACATTGGCAAATTCTTCGTTATATCCTAATACCTCTACCAAACGGGAATAGGCTTCAGAGTGGCGGAACTCACATTCTGCAAAAGTAGCTCCAAGCCCGTTTAATTCAGGTTTTGGCAAGTGGTTGTATAGGTTTCCCCAGAATGTCTTTACAGACACCTCGATCTGTGCAATGGCTAACAGTGCATTTTTCACAGCGTGTTTTTCGTGCGGCTCTAACTGCGAATGAAAATCCTGAACATCTGCAGTAAAATCCACTTCCGAATGCACCCAGAACGATTTGTTGATCGCCTCTACAAACTGAAGAACCTCAGGGTATTCAAATGGCTTGTAACTTACTCTCTTATCGAAAATTCCCATATTAAAATAGCTTTAAAATTAAATAATCTGCATCACTGTGGATAACTTGCAAGCAATGCTTAACTTATTGTATGTTTGGTATTTACATGTAAAACATATTCACATTGGTGAATGGAGGTTTCTTGTAAAGAACTAATGACAAAGTTCGAAAAAAAGAACTGATTTTGAAAGGGGTAAATACTAATTGGCTGAGTTTTAACTGGAAAAGTTTTCCACATTTACATGAAACCAGCACTGATAATGGCTTAGAGAGGGTTAAGGATAAAAAATAAATAGAAAACCAGACTTACAGTTAAACAGTGTTTTGTAATATGCTTTTAATAAAGGATAAATTTATTAAACAATAAAATTTTAGAATAAATTATGGTTCTTGTAACAAATTGAAAATATCATCTACTTATTGGGGTATAAAACAAGCATCACTTCATGTTAGTAATTCAGGATTTACATAAGTCATACGATACGGGCAAAAGCAAGCTTCACGTTCTTAAGGGAATTAATCTTAATATTTCCGAGGGCGAGTTTGTTTCTATTATGGGAAGTTCCGGTTCCGGAAAATCTACCCTTCTTAATATCATCGGTATTCTGGATGAAAAAGATTCAGGGACTTATGAGCTGGATAACGTTCCTATCGAACACCTTTCTGAAGTGAAAGCTGCAGAGTACAGAAGTAAATTTCTGGGCTTTATATTTCAGTCTTTCAACCTGATCAGCTATAAAACGGCTTTGGAAAATGTAGCGCTTCCTTTATACTATCAGAATGTTCCGAGAAAAGAGCGTAACCAGAAGGCATTGGAATATCTGGAAAAAGTTGGTCTTGCACAGTGGGCAGGTCACTTACCCAATGAACTGTCAGGAGGACAGAAACAAAGGGTTGCTATCGCACGAGCACTGATTACGGATCCTAAAGTGGTTCTGGCAGATGAGCCTACCGGGGCTCTGGATTCCAAAACAACGCATGATATTATGAAACTTCTTCAGGACATCAATAACGAAGGGAGAACGATCATTGTTGTAACCCACGAGCCGGATGTAGCTGCACAAACCAAAAGAAATGTAATCCTGAAAGATGGTATCATCGAAAGTGATGAGTTTATTAAGCAGATTGTTTTGTAGAATGTGCTGATTTGAAAATTTGATAATGAGATAATTTGAAAAATTTAGAGCTTAATCTTTAAATTTTTCAATCTTTAAATACCAATAAAAAATGTTTGACCTAGATCGTTGGCAGGAAATATTCAGTTCTATTCGCAGTAATGTATTGCGGACAGTGCTTTCGGGGTTTACGGTGGCTTTGGGGCTGTTTATTTTTGTGGTTCTTTTCGGAATAGGAAAGGGGTTGCAGAATGCATTTACAGCAGGCTTTGCAAGAGATGCACAGAATCTTATCACGATCTATACCGGCAAAACGACCATGGCTTATAAAGGGCTTCAGTCTGACAGAACAGTCACGATGAATAATGACGACTACGATTTTCTGATCAATACAGATAAAGGAAAAGTAGGTGATGCCAGCCCGAGATATACTACAAGTTTAATGGTGAAGTATGGTAAAGAAAGCGGCACTTACCAGATCAATGGTGCAGAGCCGGGAGAGAAGATTATCGAAAACAGAAAGATGCTGGACGGACGCTATCTGACGTCTATGGATCTCCAGAGAAAGCAAAATGTAGCGGTCATAGGAAGAATGGTTCAGCGTGACCTGATCAAGAACGGAAGCCCCGTAGGGAAAGATCTGAATATCAACGGAACCATGTTCAAAGTAGTAGGTGTTTTTTCTGATGATGGCGGGGACTGGGACGAGAGGCACATTACTGTTCCCATTACTACACTTCAGCAGATGAAAAAAGGCTCGGATACAGTATCCACTGCTTATATTGCCTATAATGAAAAGCTAACCCCGGAAGAAGCCATTAAATATGGTGATGAACTTAAAGACAGGTTAAAATCAAGGAAGAATGTAGCTCCCGACGATGAAAACGGGGTCCGCGTCTGGAATAATGCCAAGAACATGAACGAAACCTTCCAGTTTATGGCTGTATTAACCATTATTGTAGGGTTTATCGGACTGGGAACATTACTGGCGGGGATCATCGGGATCAGCAATATCATGGTGTATATCGTTAAAGAAAGAACCAAAGAGATCGGTGTCCGTAAGGCTATCGGTGCCAAACCAAGAAGTATTGTAGCACTAATTGTGCAGGAAAGTGTTGTGATAACAGTAGTTTCAGGTATTGTAGGAGTTGGTGTAGGAGTTCTGGCGCTCAGTTTAATAGGAGACAGTCTTGAAGAATATTTCATCAAAAGCCCGAGTGTGGGGTGGGTGACCATTTTTATGGCATTTATTGCCCTCGTATTTTCAGGGCTCATTGCAGGATTTGTTCCGGCATATAGAGCTTCGAGAATTAAACCGATAGAAGCGTTAAGAACAGAATAATGATTTGATAATAGATGTTGATTCTTAGAACAGTATCATTGATCAATTATCAGTCATCATTATATATATTATAAACTTATAACTCAAAGAAGTGAACATTTTATTTAAAAAAGATACTTGGCAGGAAATTTATTATTCACTGAGGAATAATAAGCTTCGTACGTTCCTTACCATGATTGGTGTAGGCTGGGGAATGTTTTTGTATGTGAGTCTTCTTGGAGCGGCAAAAGGGATGGAAAATGGTTTTGATAAGCTATTTTCTGGATTTGCAACCAACTCTATTTTTCTTTGGGCTCAGAAAACCTCTATTCCCTATGAAGGATTTCCTAAAGGAAGAGAAGTTCATCTTCAGTTATCTGATATGGATATGCTGAAAAGAAAAGTGATTGCCATAGATTATATCTCGCCACAAAATGCCAGAGGAAGCTTTACCGGAACCCCCGGTGAATCCATGTCAAGGAACGGTAAGAATGGCACCTATTCTCTTACAGGAGATTATTCTGTGGGTAACAAAATCTCTGAAAAGAAACTTATTTTCGGGCGTTATATCAATGATGCTGATGTCCAGGGAAATAAAAATGTAGTTGTGATTGGTGAAGAAATCTATAAAAACTTTTTCGATGCCAAGAAAAAAGAAAATCCCGTTGGAAAGCAGGTCAATATAAAAGGGATATTTTTTAATGTCATAGGTGTTTTCAGAGTAAAAAAAGGTGGGGGGTTTGAAAATGACCAGACTGCTTTTATTCCGCTTTCAACGTATACCAAAATGTATAATGCCGGAGAACAGATCGACATGTTTGCGATTGTAAGTAAGCCCAATGCTAATGTGAACGGAGTAGAGGAAGATGTAAAACAGGTGCTGAAAACGAAAAATAAAGTATCTCCCGAAGATACCAATGCTTTTGGAAGCTTCAATCTGGGAAAAGAATTTAAAAAGCTCACAGGCTTCCTTACCGGGATGCAGCTTCTGACTATTATTGTAGGAACGCTGACTATTCTGGCCGGAGTAATTGCCATCTCGAATATCCTTCTGATCACTGTAAAAGAAAGAACAAAAGAAATTGGAATCAGAAGAGCGCTAGGAGCAAAGCCTGCAGAAGTAAGAAATCAAATTCTGTTGGAAAGTGTTGTCATTACACTGTCCTCGGGGATTCTCGGTTTCATGTGTGGGATCTTTGTTCTGATCATTTTAAATATAGTAACCCAAGGTCAGGATGATTTCCCATTCTATAATCCGACGGTAAATTACGGAAACGTATTTGGAGCCATGGCTGTAATGGTTATCCTCGGCCTGATTATCGGGATGATCCCGGCACAGCGAGCCGTAAAAATCAGACCAATTGAAGCGCTGAGATCAGAGTAATAACGTGATAATTAATAACAACATAATTTGAAAATGACTGGATTTTAAAGTTTGAAATATTTAAATCCTTTAATTAATTTTCTTCTTTTAATAGTAAAAAATAAACTAGATATATGAAAAAGAAATTCACTTGGAAAAAAGCCATTTATATTGTACTGGGGCTTTTATTTGCAGTGGCATTGTTCTCCGGGATCGGGTATCTCGTGAAATCAAATTCTAAAGAAAGTGAAGCTTTCCTGACCAGAAAACCAAGCTACCAGAACATGGAAGACAAGGTAATGGCCACAGGAAAAATTGTTCCCAAGGAAGAAATTGAGATCAAACCGAACATTGCGGGAATCATTGATAAAATTTTAGTGGATGAAGGCGATAGGGTAACAGCGGGACAGCTGATTGCTACCGTGAGAATCATTCCTAATATTGCTGACGTCAACAATGCTCAGCAGGAAGTGGTAAACTCACAGTTGCAGATCAATAATGCTAAAATGAACGTTGATAATATGCAGAAACAGTTTGCTATGCAGGAGAAACTGTATAATCAGGGTGTCATTTCTAAGCAGGATTATCTGAACTCACAGCAGCAGCTTTTTTCACAGCAGCAGACTCTCAGAAATGCCAATCAGCAATTGGCAACGGCTCAAAAAAGATTACAGATTGTAAAAACCGGTGCTACGCCTGAACTTCAGGGCTTGGCAACAACGCAGATCCGCTCCAAAGCAGCAGGTACCGTTCTTGAAGTTCCCGTAAAAGTAGGAAGCCAGGTAATTGAGGCTAACTCTTTCAATGCTGGAACAACCATCTGTTCTATTGCAGATCTTAATTCCCTGATCTTCCAGGGAGAAATAGATGAGGCTCAGGCAGGAAAACTAAAGCAGGGAATGGATATGAAAATCGTAATCGGTGCCCTTCAAAACAAAACATTCCCCGGAAAACTTACAATGATTGCTCCAAAAGGGAAAGATAATTTAGGAACCATCAAATTCCCGGTAGAAGGGGATGTAACCAATCCTAACAATGAATACATCAGAGCAGGATTCTCAGCTAACGGTGAAATTGTATTGAAGTCTGAAAAAAATGCACTGCTGTTGGATGAATCGCTTGTTCAGTATGAAAAGAAAAATGGTAAAGACACGCCTTTCGTAGAAGTGAAACAGCCGGATGGGAAGTTCAAGAAAGTATATGTAAAACTAGGGGCCAGCGATGGAATCAATGTGCAGATCCTTTCCGGAATAACCAAAGACTCTGAAGTGAAAGTATGGAACCCTTCTGATAAAGACAAAGAAGAGCTTAAAGAAAAGAAAAAATAGTAAACGATCACTATTATATTTAAACTGTAAGATCCTGGGAATTTTTTCTCAGGATTTTTTATTAATAAGAGCTGTTCATCTCTGAAATGGAATTGGTAAATTTGGTATTAAAATAAAGACATGTGCAGGTATGCCCGAAAAACATATAAATCCCATTACACTTGTTTTAAATGTAAAAAATCATTTAAACAGGCCGATATGGATGACATTCTTTCAAGAATAAAAAAAGAAAAAGTCTATCACCAACCGGATGGAACGATAAGGAATGTGGGAGATGTTTTTACAAAAGCTAAAAAAGAAGAACTGGATGAACTCACAAAAAAGATCAAATCAAGGCAGATCAAATGTCCCGAATGTGGAAACCTAATGGCAGACTTAGGAAAAGATTTTAAAGCACCTAAGAAAACAGCTGTTAAAGAATGGAAAATTGTAGAAGGACTCTTTAGAATAGGAAGATGTTTTCATAGCTGCGGTTGTGATGGAATTGGGTATATTCCTCAAAAGCCTGCAGATTATGAGCAGTATTTAAAAAATATTTTGAACGAGTATGAAAGCTATATAGTCAATAGCCAACGTAAAACAGAAAAAGAATTTCCTGAAAGAAGAGAATATATTAATTTTTGGTCAGAAAAGATTGACAACATTAAAGCAGAAATAATACTACACCATAAAACTTTTCGAAAATAATTGATCCGCAGATCATATCCGACAATAAATAATAGCTGACAGCTGATTCTAAATCTAATAAGTTTAAAATCAGCTGTTTTTTTATATTTTTTCATTATCATGATAAATATTAACGCAACATTATTGCATTAATGAGATTTTATTTTAACTTTGTATGAAAGCGAACAGTTAAAAGGAAAACAGACTAACAGCCAATATTTTAGTAAAATGAAAAATTTTGACGTTATTATCATAGGCGGAAGCTATGCCGGACTATCAGCAGGAATGGCATTAGGCAGATCATTAAGAAATATTCTGATCATCGACAGTGGGAAGCCATGCAACTGGCAGACACCCCATTCACATAACTTTATTACCCATGATGGAAAAGCACCAAAAGAAATTGCTGATCTGGCCCGCAAACAGGTCGAAGCATATGACACCGTGAAGTTTCATGAAGGCACCGTCATAAAATTGAAAAAAACAGATGAAGGATTTGAAACAGAAACCTCTGGCGGCGAAAAATTTTACGCTAAAAAGCTGATTCTTGCATCAGGAGTGAAAGACATGATGCCGGATATTCCCGGGTTTGCAGAATGCTGGGGGATTTCAGTCCTGCATTGCCCATATTGCCATGGCTATGAAGTGAAAAATGAAGTGACCGGAATTTTTTCAGATGGTGATATGGCCTTTGAGTTTTCAAAACTGGTGTATAACCTGACGAAAGATCTTTTTATATTCAGTAACGGCGTGTCCACTCTTTCAGAAGATCAGAAAAGCAAACTGGCTCAAAATAATATCATTCTGGTTGAAGATGAAATCGAAAAAATAACGCACGAAAACGGGAATATCCGGAAAGTCATCTTTAAAAACGGAAAAGAAATCTCTTTAAAAGTACTGTATGCTAAAATACCATTTGAACAGAACGTCAACCCTTCCAGAGATCTCGGCTGTGAGCTTACCGAACATGGTTTTATCAAAATTGATCCTATGCATAAAACCAATATTTCCGGTGTCTTTGCCTGCGGTGACAATGTCACCATGATGAGGTCTGTAGCCAATGCTGTTGCCCAGGGAAATTTCACCGGGGCTATTGTCAATAAAGAGCTTGCAGAAGAAAGTTTTTAATTATATATTATAAATTGGTGCGGTCCCTGCGGAAATTTCTGCGGGGATTTTTAGTTAAAAATTTTGTTGCTAAAATATATTATCGTAATATTGCGATATAAATAAATGTCATGGGCGCTACAAAAACAGATTTCTTTACAGATGAGCAGAATAAAATTGCGGTCATTGCTAAAGCTTTAGGGCATCCGGCAAGAATTGCCATCATTGAATATCTTCTGAAAGTTAATGAATGCATATGCGGGGATATCGTTAATGAACTTCCCCTTGCGCAGCCCACGGTTTCACAACATCTGAAAGAATTAAAGAATGCAGGCCTGATCAAAGGAAATATTGAAGGCAATTCTGTGTGCTACTGTATCGATGAAAAAGCGTTTGAAATTTTAAATGCTTTCTTCCTAAATATTATTTCCACCGTTAAAAAGCAGAATTGCTGCTAAATTTTTTTGAATTGAATCATCGTAATATTGCATTATAACAATTAAAATATTGAACTATGAAACTATCAGACATTAAAAACATTTTACCAGGATTGGAGAATGTGGAATTTCAGCTGGAAGACGGAAAATTTGTACCGGAACATTTCCATGTTACTGAAATAGGAATGGTTATCAAAAACTTCATCGACTGTGGAGGAACTATCAGAAAAGAAGAGCGTGTAAATTTTCAGCTATGGAATGCTGATGATCATGAACACCGCCTTAAACCCGGAAAATTGTTGCATATCATCAACCTGTCAGAAGAGAAGCTGGGAATCGGGGATTTTGAAATTGAAGTAGAATATCAGGATCAGACCATTGGGAAATATGATCTGGAATTTAACGGTAAAAACTTTGTCTTAAAAAACAAACTGACAGCCTGTTTAGCGGCAGATGCCTGTGGAATTCCTCCGGAAAAGCAAAAAATAAACCTGAGTGGGCTGAAAGCTAATCAGAGTTCTGGCTGTACACCAGGTTCTGGCTGCTGCTAATATTAACTTTTATAATGACTGGAATGTATCCTAAATTGACAAAACATATAGAAGAAATTCTTTTGCAGAAGATCAGTGATGAAAGAAAAGCTATGCTGCAGCCCTTAATAGATTTTATAAAGCAGAAAAAAAGAAATCAGGAATCAGCATCTGTTAATTTTATCTGTACCCATAATTCAAGGAGAAGTCATCTTGCTCAAATCTGGGCACAAACTGCATCTGCCTATTTTAAAATTCCTGATATACACTGTTATTCCGGAGGTACGGAAACAACGGCTTTATTTCCTAAAGTTGTTGAAACATTAATGGAAGCCGGTTTTCATATCTGGAAATTAAATAACAGTGAAAACCCTGTATATGCTGTTAAGTACTCTGAAAATGCTTTACCTCTCATTGCATTTTCTAAAAAATATGATAATATTTTCAACCCAAGTACAGGCTTTGCTGCAATTATGACCTGCTCACAGGCCGACGGAGATTGCCCCTTCATTTTAGGAGCAGAAAAACGTATTCCCGTTACCTTTGAAGATCCGAAAATTTCAAATGCCACACCTGAACAAACCAGGATATACAGAGAAAGAAGTCTGCAGATTGGTGCCGAAATGTTTTATGTTTTTTCCCAAATAAATCATTAAAATGAAGACCAAATTAAAATTTCTGGATCGGTATTTAACACTTTGGATTTTTCTGGCCATGATCATTGGAGTCGGTTTGGGATATTTTTTTCCTGGCATCTCTGTAATCACCAATTCATTTTCTTCAGGGACCACCAATATCCCCTTAGCTATAGGATTAATCCTGATGATGTATCCACCTTTGGCGAAAGTAGATTACAGCTTATTGCCACAGGTGGTGCGGGATAAAAAAGTGATATCCGTTTCATTAATATTAAATTGGATTGTAGGTCCTGTCTTAATGTTTGTTTTAGCCGTTATTTTTCTTAAAAATGAACCCGATTTCATGACAGGGCTTATCCTGATTGGCCTGGCAAGGTGTATTGCCATGGTTATTGTCTGGAATGATCTGGCAAAAGGAAACCGGGAATATGCAGCCTTGCTGATCGCCTTAAATAGTATTTTTCAAATCATATCCTATAGTTTTCTGGTATGGCTGTTTATCAATATTCTTCCTCAAAAATTAGGACTGGGTAATTTTAATGTTTCAGTACCCATCAGCGATGTAACGGAAAGCGTTTTAATTTATCTGGGAATTCCTTTTTTAGCAGGTTTTCTAAGCCGTTATTTTCTCACGAAGTTCAAAGGAAAAGAATGGTACAGTCAAAAATTCATTCCCGCCATCTCACCGGTTACTTTATATGCCTTATTATTTACGATTGTCTTAATGTTTAGTTTAAAAGGAGGTAAAATGTTGGAACTGCCTATGGATGTTGTAAAAATTGCAATTCCACTGATCATTTATTTTGTATTGATGTTTTTTATCAGTTTTTTAATAAACAAATGGCTCAGGGTCCCTTATGATAAAAATGTTTCTATTGCTTTTACAGCGACAGGAAATAATTTTGAATTGGCTATTGCTGTAAGTATTGCTGTTTTTGGAATTCATTCATCCCAGGCTTTTGTAGGAGTTATCGGCCCTTTGGTAGAAGTTCCCGTATTGATCTTATTGGTGAAAGCAAGTTTGTATTTAAAAAGAAGCTATAAACTGAAGTAAAAAAAGTCACCATTGATGGTAAATTGTTGCCTAATGCCTGAAATTTTATTCCAAAATCGGATTTTAGGATAAAGAAATCTTACAGGAAATTCCGTACATTTGGGGTGAAAAATTTCAAAAACTAAAAGTAAAATGGACATTATTTTCGACCTGATTGAAAAAGAGAGACAAAGACAATCCCATGGATTAGAGCTTATTGCATCAGAAAACTTTGTTTCTGAGAATGTGATGAAAGCAATGGGAAGTGTACTGACCAACAAATATGCTGAAGGATATCCCGGAAAAAGATATTACGGAGGCTGTGAAGTAGTAGATGAGGTTGAAACATTAGCCATCAACAGAGCAAAAGAACTTTTCGGTGTAGACTATGTTAACGTACAGCCACATTCAGGATCTCAGGCTAATGCTGCTGTTTATCTTGCAGTTTTGAAAGCGGGAGACAAAATTATGGGAATGGACCTTTCAATGGGAGGGCACCTTACTCATGGCTCAGGAGTTAATTTCTCAGGAATTCAGTATCAGGTAGTCTCTTATGGTGTTCAGAAAGAAACCGGACTTATTGATTATGATCAGATGAGAGAAGTTGCTTTAAGAGAAAGACCCAAAATGCTTATTGCAGGTTTCTCAGCTTACTCAAGAGATCTTGATTATGCTAAATTCAGAGAGGTTGCGGATGAGATAGGAGCTACACTTTGGGCAGATATTGCTCACCCGGCTGGTTTAGTGGCAAAAGGACTGCTAAACTCTCCATTTGAACACTGTCATGTAGTGACTACCACCACCCACAAGACGTTAAGAGGTCCAAGAGGAGGAATGATCATGATGGGTAAAGATTTTGAAAATACCTATGGTCACAAAACACCAAAAGGGGAAACCAAAATGATGAGTCAGGTATTGGATGGAGCTGTGTTCCCTGGAATTCAGGGCGGACCGTTGGAACATGTTATTGCCGGTAAAGCTGTCGCTTTTGCTGAAGCAATTGATAGTAAATTTGAAACCTATGCAAAACAGGTTAAAGCCAATGCTCAGGCATTATCCAAAGCGATGATCGACAGAGGTTTTGACATTGTAAGTGGAGGTACAGACAACCACCTGATGTTGGTAGATCTTAGGAATAAGAATGTCAATGGAAAAGAAACAGAAAAGGCGTTAGTGCTTGCAGATATTACTTGTAACAAAAATATGGTTCCTTTTGATGATAAATCGCCGTTCACTACTTCCGGTATCAGACTGGGTACTGCAGCGATCACAACAAGAGGTCTTAAAGAAAACGATATGGATACCATTGCAGGATTTATTTCTGAAGTGGTTGATAATATCAAAAATGAAGAAGTTATCTCTTCAGTAAGAAAGAAGGTAAATGAACTGATGGAGGGTAAAGCGCTTTTTAACTATTAATTTGACCTAATAAATTATAATAAAAAAGAATGGGCATCTGTCCATTCTTTTTCATATCTGTTATGGAGAAAAAATCCTTTACTTTTGATGAAATTAAACTGAAACTGGTGAACTATTGTGTGTATCAGGATCGTTGTCATGCAGAGGTTGAACAAAAGATGCGGGAATTCCTGCTGATTGATGAGGCAAAAGATGAAATTATCCTTTATCTTCTTAAAGAAAACTATCTTAATGAAGAAAGATTTACACGCAGCTACATCAGAGGCAAATTCTATATCAAGCACTGGGGCCGCAATAAGATCAAAATGCATCTGAAGCAAAAACAGATTTCTGAAAAACTTATCAACAAATGTTTTGATGAAATAGATGAAGATGATTATAATAAAATGATCCGAAAGATCTTTGAAAGCTACTATTCCAAACAGAAAGGATTGCAGGAATATCAAAAAAAAACGAAGACAATAAAATATTTAATGAGCAGAGGTTTTGAATATGAGAAAATAATTAATACTTTTGACGAAACATAAATAAGAATTGAAAAAAGATAAGATTTGGCTTTCTCCTCCCCATATGGGAGGGAATGAGCTTGATTATATACGGAACGCATTTGATGCCAACTGGATTTCACAATACGGTTCCAATATAGACGAATTTGAAAACAGTCTTGAACGTTATTTCGGAAACAATTCCTATGTGACGGCTCTATCTTCCGGAACTGCAGCCATTCATATGGCCCTGAGGCTACTGAATGTTGAAAAAGATGATTTTGTATTATGTCAATCTTTTACTTTTGTTGCCACAGCCAACCCTATTCTTTATCAGAAAGCTATTCCCGTATTTGTAGACAGTGAAAGCGAAACATGGAATATGTGTCCTGATGCATTGGAAGAAGCTGTGAAATATTGTGTCCAGCAAGGGAAAAAACCAAAAGCGATCATTGCCGTTTCTTTATATGGAATGCCTTTTAAAGTGGATGAAATACTTCAAATCTCCAAAAAATATGACATTCCCCTTATTGAAGATAGCGCAGAAGCATTAGGCAGTAGATATAAAGACCAACTTTGCGGGACCTTTGGAGACCTTTCTATTATAAGTTTTAACGGGAACAAAATTATTACCACATCAGGGGGTGGAATTTTGATCTCGAGAAATATTGAAGTTAAAAACAGAGCACTTTTCCTTGCTACACAGGCAAAAGACAATGAAGTGTATTACAGCCATTCTGAAATAGGATATAATTACAGAATGGATAACATTGCTGCCGGAATAGGAAGAGGACAATTGGAAACTTTAGAAGAAAAAATACAGCTGCGAAGGAAAAATCATGACTTTTATCAAGAAACATTGAAAAATCATGAAAGTATTGATCTTTTTTCTGCACCCAATAGTGACTTTTTTTCTAATTACTGGCTCAATACAATTATTCTAAAAAATGATTTTTCAAAAGAAAAACTTAAGGATAAATTCTTACAGAATAATATAGAAACCAGGTACCTATGGAAACCTATGCACCTTCAGCCATTATATGAACAATATAAGTTTTTTGGAAATAATTTATGTGGTATGCTTTTTGACACAGGACTATGCCTGCCGTCGGGAACTAATTTAACAGATGAATCTAGAGGTCGAATTTCTGAAATTTTAGAAGATGAAATTCACTAAATTTGTTTGAAATTTAAGTAGGGATGAAATTTTATTTTATTTTTGTATCCTTATTTGAAGATTAATTAATTAAAAACGGGTTTTGGCCCATTGAACATGCACATAAATACAGACAATGTACAACTCTCTTAGAAAAAAAATATTCGGAGGTGATAATGTTGTCAATCTCTCAGATGTAAGATATCTTCCCAGATGGATTATACTTGTAATAGATATAATCATTCTGGTTATGTCTCTATTCCTTTCAATTTATACTATTGAGAAAATCACTCAGAAAGAATTTATTTATCATGAAGAAAAAAGCATTGTATTTGCTTTTATTATTCTGATCAATACTCTGTTCATGTATTTTTTCAAGACCTATGCAGGGATTATAAGACATTCCACGTTTATTGATCTTTTTAAGCTACTCATCTCATGTTTCTGTACAATGAGTGTAGTAGGAGTAGTCAATCTGGTCTATTTCTGGGTTTCCGGAGGGAAATTTATTCATACAGCCTTTCTGATCTTATACTTTATCATTTCATTTATGGGGTTATTCCTCTTCAGGCTTTATGTAAAAGAATTTTTCCACATTGTAAGAGAATACAGAAGAAGTACCTTGAAAAAAAGGATTTTAGTATTAGGGATCGATGAACAGTCTATTGCTATTGCGCGTGCTATTTTGGATAATCCGAGCCTGCCTTATCAGGTAGTGGGTTTTCTTACTCAAAGAACGGATTCAAAAAGAGCTTCCCTATTAGGAAAGCCTATTTATGAAAAAAGTAAGATAGAAGAAGCTACAAAAGAAGATCTTATCATTGATGGAGTCATTATCGTTAAAGAAATGATGTCTAAAGATGAAATGAATTCCTGGGTAAATCTATTTTTAGAAAAAGACCTGAATGTATTTAAGGCTCCTTCTGTACAGAAATTAAGAGACAGTGATTTAGGAGGATCAATAAGAAACCTTCAGATCGAAGATCTTTTAAATAGAAAACCAATAAAAATAGAAAGCGAAGAGGTTAAGAGCAGGCACTTCAATAAAAATATACTTGTAACAGGTGGCGCCGGATCTATCGGAAGCGAAATTGTAAGACAGGTTGCACAGTTCAATCCTGCTCTGATTGTCGTTTTAGATCAGGCAGAAACACCGCTGTATGACATTGAACTGGAAATGAATGAAAAATTCCCTCATATCAAGTTTAAGTTTGTTTTGGCAGATGTTTCTAATATTCACAGAGTTGAACCTGTATTTCAGGCTTATAATTTTTCAATGGTTTATCATGCTGCAGCTTATAAGCATGTGCCTTTAGTTGAGGAAAATCCTAATGAAGCCATTCGTGTCAATGTCTTAGGATCAAAAAATATTGCTCTTTTATCAAGCCGATATAAAGTGAACAGATTTGTAATGATCTCTACAGATAAAGCCGTAAACCCTACTAATGTAATGGGGGCTTCTAAAAGAGCGGCTGAGTTATTCGTACAGTCCTTACAACATGTTGAAGGAAACACCACAAAATTTATCACGACAAGATTTGGAAATGTATTAGGATCAAATGGCTCTGTTATTCCTCATTTCAAAAGACAAATTGAAGCAGGGGGCCCGGTTACTATTACCCATCCCGATATTGTAAGGTATTTTATGACTATCCCAGAAGCCTGTGAGCTTGTTTTACAGGCCGGAACCATGGGACAAGGGGGAGAAATATTTGTCTTTGATATGGGAGAACCAGTGAAAATTCTGGATCTGGCGAGAAGAATGATTAAGCTTTCAGGTTTTGAGCCCAATATTGATATAAAAATCATCTATACGGGGCTGAGACCGGGAGAGAAATTATATGAAGAGCTGTTAAGTGATAATGCAAAAACACTTACTACTCATAATGAAAAGATCATGATTTCTAAGGACCCAACTATGGAATTCCTGGAAATAGAAAGTCTGATTAACTTGATTACAGAAGCTTCTGTAATGAAAGATAAAGTAGATGTAGTTAAGATTCTGAAAACAATTGTTCCGGAATTTAAGAGCAATAATTCAATCTACGAACTGCTGGATAAATAGAT
Source organism: Chryseobacterium sp. W4I1 (assembly GCF_030816115.1). Lineage (NCBI taxonomy): Bacteria > Pseudomonadati > Bacteroidota > Flavobacteriia > Flavobacteriales > Weeksellaceae > Chryseobacterium > Chryseobacterium sp. W4I1. Next base: position 2,884,390 of record NZ_JAUSXQ010000001.1, on the reverse strand, counting down.
AAATTATAAATGTATATTTGTACAATTTAAAAATATGAAGAGTAAAATATTTGGAATATTTGTTATATTCTTATTAGTTTCTTGTAAGGTTAAAGAGAATGCTAAGAATGACCTAAACTATATGCAAAATATTGAGAAGGTGGCTGTTGAATCTTCTTCCAGAAATTCCAATAATACAATACAGACTGGTGATCAATTAGTCATTCTGATTACTGCAAAAGATATGGATGTTGTAAAGCCATTTAATCAAAATTATTCATCTTCTGAGCTTATTCAAACCAATTCCCTTGCCGGAGGAAATACACCTAATCAAGGTTTAACAGCCATTAGTGGCCCAACCTATATCGTGGATTCTGAAGGAAATATAGATTTTCCAATAATAGGAAAACTTAATACGACTGGGAAAACATTGCTGGATTTCAAAGATATGATTAGATCAGAAATGACTCGTTATGTAATTAATCCAACTGTAAGTATTAGACTAGCAAATTTCAAAATTACTGTATTAGGAGAAGTGGCTAGACAAGGGGATTATGTAGTCTCTAACGGACAAGCGACAATTTTAAATGCACTTGGTATGGCTGGGGATTTAACAGCGTATGGTAAAAGAGATAATGTATTGGTGATAAGAACTGAAAATGGACAAATTTCTCACGGTAAAATAAATTTGCAGGATGCAAATTTAATTAATTCACCTTATTATAATTTGAAGCAAGGTGATGCTATCATTGTAGCATCTACTAACACGAAAGATTTAGCATCTAAGCAAAACCCAAATACAGGATTATATTTAACAGCTGCTTCAATTGCTATTACGGCAGCGGCAGTTATTGTAAGTTTAATCAAGAAGTAAAAAATTAATGGATAACCAAAAAACTCTGCATTCTTCGGAAGGAGAAAATTTAAATAATATCAATGAAATTATTAAACCCTATTTAAGAAATTGGAAATGGTTTATTCTTTCAGTGTTTTTATGTATTCTTACAACTTATTTTGCTTTGAAATTTGTAACTCCTGTTTATAATATTGAAACAACAGTACTTGTAAAGGATTCTAAAAATTCTCCTGGTGCTGGAAGTGATATAGGAATCCTTCAAGATTTGTCAGGATTTGGAGGAATGAAGACCAATAGCATAGACAATGAGATTGAGCTTTTTAAATCTAAGAAACTCATGAGAGATGTTGTGAAATCTCAAGACTTACAAGTTGATATCTTTGCAAAAGAGAAGGTTGGAAATATTGAGCTATACAAAGAATCTTCTCCTATTCTGGTTAAAGTCGTTTTAGAAAAACCATTGTCTGAGTTTCCAGAAAAGCCAGTAAACCTAAGAATAAATGGTGATGAACTATATCTTAGTTCAGATGAATTAGGGAAAGAAATTGTTTCAAGATTTGGTAAAACTATAAATTTACCGTATATAACAATTATTATTGTTAAAAATAATAAATTCAATCCTTTAATCACAAAGGATATAAATACTAATGTATTACAAATTAAGATATTACCTGTAGAAAAGAAAGTTTCATATTTCCAAAATATTTCTAAAGTTGGTACTGTTAGTAAAGATGCTACTGTTTTGGGATTATCAATGGTTTACCCTCAACGTGAAAAAGCTATTGACATACTAAATGCATTAGTTGTTGCTTATAATAATGATGCTATTGCAGACAAAAATTTAGAATCTAAAAAAACTTTAGATTTTATTGAAGATAGAATTAAAAGGCTTTCAAACGAACTCGGGGAAGTGGAAAGCCAAAAAGAAAATTTCAAGACAAAAAATAATCTTACAGATCTTGAAACGGAAGCGAAAATAAATTTAGAAAGCTCTGCTTCTGCAAGGAGTAAACAGTTAGAGGTTGATGCCCAATTAGAATTAACGAATTCTTTAATCGGTTTTGTTTCAAAACAGGGACAGTTTAACGTTCTTCCTGTCAATGTGGGACTAAATAATAGTGAAGCTACAAACGGAATTTCTATTTATAATCAGTTGATAATGCAGAGAAACAGGTTGTTAGAATCTGCTACTATTGAAAATCCAACTGTGGTCGATATAACCAAACAGATTAACTCAATGCGTACGACTATATCACAGAGTTTGCAAAGAAATAGAGAAGGTTTGGAATTGGCTAGGAATGAATATCTGGGTGAACAAAATAAGGTTTCAGATAAAATATCTAAGCTTCCTTCAATAGAAAGATTATTTAGAGGAATTGAAAGGCAGCAACAAATTAAAGAAAATTTATATCTTCTTCTTCTTCAAAAAAGAGAAGAAACAGCCATTGGATTATCTATTATGGCACCAAAGGCCAGGGTTATAGATGCTGCTTATGCTTCAAATTCTCCTGTATCACCTAAAAAAAACATTATACTATTTGCAGCCGTAGTTATAGGGCTTTTAATCCCTTTTGCAATTATTTATTTGTTGGAGTTACTGAATAATAAGGTGGTTTCTAAACATGACCTTGAGCATTTAATACATGCTCCAGTAATCGCAGAATTACCAAGTTTGGAAAAAGGAGGTTCGGATATTGTTCAAATGAATGATATTACTCCTATGGCTGAGGCTTTTAGAATCCTAATTACTAATATGAATTTTATGCTTCCTAAGGGCAAAACTAAAGGAAAGGTTGTATTTGTTACTTCAACGGTTAAAGGAGAAGGGAAAACTTTCACCTCTGTAAATTTAGCGTTAACACTAGCAAACCCGAAGAAAAAAGCAATTATAATTGGTTCAGATATTAGAAACCCCCAACTACAGAGATATAATCCTTCAAGAAAAGGTTTAGAAGGACTTACTGAATATTTATACTCCGACCAAATACAGCTTGAGGATATTATTCATGTTTCATCTTTTAATCCAAACTTAGATGTGATCTACTCTGGAATGATTCCGCCTAATCCTACAGAATTACTATCGAACGGTAGATACGAAGTGTTGGTAGACCAGCTTAAATTAAAATATGATTATGTAATTTTAGATACCGCTCCATTACTTTTAGTGACGGATACTTTCCTAATTGCAGATATGGCGGATGTCACTATTTACGTGACAAGGTCAAATTATACTGAGAAATCTTTACTTGAATTTGCTAATACCAATATAGACCAAAGTAAAATTAAAAATGTTGGATTTGTGTTGAATGATGTTAGTCATGAAAACTTAGGTTATAATAATAAATATGGCTACGGTTATACTTTTGAAAAGAAAACCTGGTTTGAAAAAATAAAAGATAAGTTTAAATGAAAAAGATTTTAATTACAGGAGGTGCGGGGTTTATAGGCTCAAATCTTACAGAATACTTTTTGGAAAAAAGATATGAAGTTATTTGTTTAGATAATTTTGCTACTGGGCATCGACGTAACATTGAACCTTTTTTAGCGAATCCGAAATATAGACTTATTGAAGGAGATATTCGTGATTTTAAAACTTGTCTAATGGCAGCACAAGGAGTGGATTATGTACTGCATGAAGCAGCATTAGGATCAGTTCCCAGATCAATAAAAGATCCTCAAACATCTAATGAAGTTAATGTTTCTGGCTTTTTGAATATGTTAGTGGCAGCAAAAGATGCAAATGTTAAAAGATTTGTTTATGCTGCTTCTTCTTCAACATATGGGGATTCTCAAGCTTTGCCGAAAGTGGAAGACGTAATTGGTCGCCCATTATCTCCATATGCAATTACAAAATATGTCAACGAGCTATACGCAGATGTCTTTAGTAAAACTTATGGAATGGAGTGTATTGGTTTACGTTACTTTAATGTTTTTGGACGACGTCAGGATCCCAATGGAGTTTATGCAGCAGTTATTCCTTTATTCGTAAAACAATTTATTAGTGGGCAATCACCAAAAATTAATGGGGTAGGAGATTATTCCAGAGATTTTACTTATATTGATAATGTTATTCAGATGAATGAATTAGCAATGTTAACAGAAAATCAAGAGGGAATTAATACTGTTTACAATACTGCGGTAGGAGAACGAACTACTTTAAATGATTTGGTACTATGTCTAAAAAAATTGTTAAGCAATTATGATGAAAAAATAGCTAATATTGAAATAGTATATGGACCTCAGCGACAAGGTGATATTCCTCATTCATTAGCATCAATAGAGAAAGCAAAAAAATTATTAGACTATTCACCTAGCCATACTCTTGAAGAAGGACTAAAAGAGGCAGTTAAATGGTACTGGGATAACCTAAGATAAATTTATATGAAAGATTTTAGGGCAGATATCCAGGGATTAAGAGCTTTAGCGGTTTTTTTAGTATTTATTTTCCATATTTCTTCTTCCACTTTACCTGGAGGATTTCTAGGAGTAGACATTTTTTTTGTCATTTCTGGTTATTTAATTTCTGGTATTATTTTAAGCAAAAAAGAAAAAGGAAACTTTACATTTATAAATTTTTATATTGGAAGGCTTAAACGTATAGTTCCAGTGTACTATATTGTTTTAATAGCTGTGCTCATTGCAGCAGTTATTATCTATTTACCAAGTGATATCTTGCAACTTAGAATGAATGCATTCTGGTCTTCAATTTTTGCTTCAAATTTATATTTTTCTACCTTAGATACTTATTTTGGAGCATCAAGTATAGAGAATCCTTTTCTTCATACTTGGACGTTAGCTATTGAAATGCAGTTTTATTTTTTGTTACCACTGTTACTTTTCTTTGTCAATAAAAAATGGCTGCCAGTTCTATTGATGTTTCTAATAATTGGTCTTTTAGGTTATTCATTGTGTGGAACCTATTTGTTTGATCTTAAAAGCCAGATGTACTTTTCTTTACCTGCAAGAATTCCTGAGTTTTGTATAGGAGCTTTATTTGCAGTTAAACAAGATTATTTGAAGAAGCTTGGAAATACAACACTCAATTGTATATCAGCAGTTAGTTTAATTATAATCATTATTTGTTCTTTTCTGTTTTCCGAAAAATCTGATTATCCTGGGTATCTAGTTATTTTTCCTTGCATTTCGACGGCATTTTTACTTGTCAATAAAGTTAGTTTTATTAACAAGAAGATTTTCAGTAATAAAATAGCGGTTCATATCGGAGAATTGTCATATTCTATCTACTTATGGCATTGGCCTGTAATGGCATTATATCGATATTATAAAAGCAGCAATGAATTTAATTTTGGAGAAATTGCTTTAATTACAGTCTCTACTTATTTGTTATCATTACTCACCTATTATACAGTAGAAAACTATTTTAGGAAAACCAATAACGTTAAGTTTTTTACTCTTTTCAGCATTCCTGTAATTATTTTGGGGGTATTCGCCGTGTTATTACCACGAATCAACACCCATTTTTATAAAATACCAGATAAGTATTCTCGACCGGTTTTTGGCCTTAAATCACATTCCTATGATTTTAAAGAAGTTGAAAGTTTCGGGGATTTAACTAGAAAAAGAGATTCAATTTTGTTAATTGGAGACAGTCATGCTTTAGTGTACAAGAATATTTTAAATAATCTGGGAAAATCACATGCTTTTAACTTCAGAACAGTGACAAATGACAGGTACCTTAATATTCCTGGTTTTAGTGAATCTGATTTTTTTAATAAAGAATCGTTTACACAGTATTCTAAGATAATGAAAGCCACTAATGAAGAAATAAAGAAAGCTAAAGTGATCTTTATTTGTTCAGTATGGTTTGATGATTTGCCTACATTACCAAGCGCGGTGAATCAATTTCTTGAAAGCCTAGACAGCTCTCAAAAAGTTATAATCTTGCCAGACTATCCAACTCCTAATAATAATCCAATAAGGATTAATAGAGATTTTATTAAAAATCCTGATTCAGATTATAAATATAAAATTGAAGATAAGCGTTTGCCTGCTAGAATCAAAAAAGTTTTGGAACGATACAAGAATGTACACGTGATCAATATTGATTTTAGAAGTAAATTAAAAGATATACCATTCAATAGAGACACATTAATGTACTATGATAAAGGACATTTAAATTTATATGGAACCGAAGTGGTATCTAAAGAATTTGATGAAGAATTTATGAATGGTATTAATAAAGCTTTACAAAAACATAAACAATGAAAGATTTTAAAATTGCGGTTATAGGGTTAGGATATGTAGGATTACCCTTAGCCCGATTATTTGCCACCAAATTTCCGGTGGTTGGTTTCGATATCAATCAACAAAGAGTTAAAGAACTCAATCAAGGAAAAGATATAACGCTAGAAGTTGAAGATGAGATTTTACAATCTGTACTAATAAAAGAAAATCCTTTTGAAGAAATTGAAAATGGATTGTTTTGTTCAAACAATATTACTGATATCCAAAGTGCAAATATTTATATAGTTACTGTTCCTACGCCTGTAGATAAGAATAAACGCCCGGATTTAACTCCTTTATATAAATCATCTGAAACAGTAGGGACAGTTCTTTCAGAAGGAGATATTGTGATTTATGAATCGACGGTATATCCTGGTGTTACAGAAGAAGAATGTATTCCCGTACTAGAAAAAGTTTCAGGATTAGTGTTCAACAAAGATTTTCATGCAGGGTATTCCCCCGAAAGAATTAACCCTGGAGATAAGGAACATACAGTGGAGAACATACTGAAAGTGACTTCAGGTTCTACACCGGAAATCGGAAAAATTGTGAATGAATTATACCAGTCTATTATCACTGCTGGTACTCACCTTGCGCCAACCATTAAGGTTGCGGAAGCTGCAAAGGTTATTGAAAATTCTCAGAGAGATATTAATATTGCATTTGTTAACGAGCTGGCAAAAATTTTTAATATTCTAGGTATTGATACCCATGCCGTTTTAGCAGCTGCATCTACAAAGTGGAACTTTTTACCGTTTAAACCAGGACTAGTTGGTGGTCATTGCATTGGAGTTGACCCGTACTATTTAGCACAAAAGGCTCAGGAACATGGTTATCATCCTGAAATTATCTTAGCTGGTCGTCGATTAAATGATTCTATGGGTGAATATGTTGCTTCACAGATTATAAAAACAATGATCAAGAAAAATATTAAAATTAATGGAAGTAAAGTTTTAAATTTAGGAATTACTTTTAAAGAAAATTGTCCAGATGTTCGAAATACAAAGGCTGTAGATGTAATAAAAGGTCTCAAAGATTATTCCTTAGAGGTTATGACCTATGATCCTTGGGCAAATCCTTTGGAGGTAGCACATGAGTATGGACTGCCTATTTATAATGAAATTCCAAATGAAAAATTTAGTGTTATTGTATTAACTGTATCTCATAAAGAATTTGCAGATTTTGATTTTAACAAATATCTGATTGATGGCGGAATAATCTATGACATTAAAGGCTTTATTGAACATGATAATGTCACAAGATTATAATAATTTACGGGTAATGTAGCCAGTTGTATAATGGTAAAATTAACTAACTTTCTTCGAGAGAGGGATATAAAAATGAAAATGTTACTCAAGCTTTTGGGTTACTAGTTTCTACAATAGTAGGACTTGTTTTGGGGTTTGCAACAAATTCTCTTTTAACCCGTATCTTAGGAAAAGAGCTTTATGGAGATTACGCACTGTTATTTAACATCTATAGTTTTTGCCAGATAATTTTTAATTTCGGGATATTTTATACTATTTCAAGATTAGTTGCAATTAGTAATGATAAAAATAAAGTAAGAGGGTATTATCTTGTGGGATTTTTCTTTGTTATAATACTTTTTATCCTAATGGCTGTATCAGTTACAGTCTATGCGTTCTTTTCTGAAAATATGGATAAAAGCAGTTTTTTTAAAGTATTATTAATTTCTATACCACTTTCATGGATTTATTTGCTTACAACATTAAATGAAAATTATCTTCCTGGTGATAATAAGATCAACCTTTTGTCTTGGTCACGCCTGCTTCCTAAAATTTTTCTAGCAGGAATACTGGTTATTATTTTCTTCTATTTCAAAAATGTAAGTCTCGTAACTATCGTTTTACTTAACTACCTTACCTTTATAATTGCTTATCTATACGTTTTTGTGAAAATTAAACCTACATTTAAGCAGTTTAAAAGAAGGCTTTCTGAAATATTGGTTGGAAATAAGCAATTTGGTTTTGATATTTATTTTGGAGCTCTGATAGCTTCTGGTAGTGGAAGCTTATCTGGAATATTAATCAGTCATTTTGGAGTCAACAATATAGAAGTAGGATATTACACATTAGCTACCCTGCTGGCTTCACCTTTGTCTATGATTCCCAATATTATTGCAACAACACAATTTAAAAATTTTGCGCAAAGCCAATTTATACCACGAAAATTGATATTCATGACATTTGGATTAAGCATTTTTCTTATGTTATTTATTATATTTACTTCTAATCTTATAGTTTCTGTTTTTTTTGGGAAAGAGTATCTTGAATCTGTGGTAATGTTGCAATATTTATCTATTGGATTTGTTCTTTATGGAATTGGGGATTTCTTTAATAGATTTTTGTTGGCAAAAGGAAAAGGGAAACAACTTAGGAATGCATCATTTCTTGTTGGTTTTACTCTACTAATAGGAAATGTTATATTTATTTATTTATATGGAGGCGGAGGAGCTGCATTTGCACGTATTTTATCAGGCTTAATGTATGCATTGGTAATTTTATATTATTATAGAAAAGAAATTAAAGGATTATGATTTTTGCAATTTTTGTTTTTCTTTTACTATTGTGTATTATTTTCCCTAAATCCAAGATTATAGCGGGATGTGTTTTTTTGTTCATTTGGCAACTATGGGGCTGGAATAGCTGGAATGGAGATTATGAGCAATATGAATATTTTTATAATACAATTGGAAAATTTGGTTTAGATGCTATTAATGTTGAAAAAGGGTATTCAATATTTAATAGTTTTATTTATAGTTTTGGTCTCGATTTTCAAGGTTTTATGATTGTTTATTCTTTTCTTATTTTAGGAATAATACTATATTTTACGACCATATCACCATATCCTGCGGTATTTGCCATTTTATATTTTATTATTTTCATTATGGATTACGTTTTTATGCGTAATTATATGACCAATGCATTGTTCTTTCTCTTCTTAACACTTGTTTTTAAAAACTCTAAATATTTGATATTGAAGTCGGTGATTTTATTATTTCTGGCCTTTACATTTCATAATACTGGAGTATTTTATTTTACATTCTTACTCGTTTTAAGAACTAAGATGAGTATTAAAAAACTTTCTCTTATTATTTTAGGAATAATTATATTGCTCGCGACCTCTATGACAGTATTTATTTCGTTTATTGGGAGCAAGCTAATTGCTGGAAAAATACTTTATTACGCAACTGGGGATAGTCCGATAGGCCCTGCTGCAAGTCATGCGGTGATTGTGTTTGTATTGTTATTATTTATTTATTATACCAAAGAAAAACAACTTGTTCTTTCCTTGGAAAAACAACGGATTATCACCTTATTTCAAAAAGTAAATATAATAACACTTATATATGTTCCCTTATATTTCTTCATTCCTGATTTTGGTAGATTTTTTAGAGTGTTATTTCCCATAGAGTTATTTTTTATACTCTATTTGTTTTATTGCTATAAAAAAATCAATTTACGTGTTATTTTAGGATTGATTTTAATAGGCATGTACTCTATTATTTTATACCAGTTTTCATCCAGTACGTTGAAATGGACCTATTATCCATTGTTTGAATCTAACCTTATTTATAGCTCTCCATGAAAATTATATTGATTGCATCATATTATTTTCCAATACAGGATGTTTCATCTTTAAGAATCCATAGCTACTGTAAAGCAATGGCAAAAAAGGGAATAAATATACATGTCTTAATGGTTTATCCGGCTCTAACAGAATGTCCTGACCATGGAGTTTTTGAAGGGGTAAAATATACTTTTCTTTCAGACAAAAAGTATTATAATGGAAACTTTTTTAATAAATTGTATTTTAGATTCTCTGGCTTGAATAATATCCGAAAATTTATTTTTACTGATAAAGTTGATGCAGTTTTATCTTATCATGATAGCTTTCTGACTAATTTTTTTGTAAAACTATTTACTGTATTAACTTCCATACCCTTTGTTATTGATAAGACAGAATATCCTTATGGATATTTCCAGATGTCTAAAATGAGACAATTCATAGAACGCTTAAATTTATCTTTGTTTGATGGTTTTATAGTAATTTCAAATACGCTGAAAGATTTTTATTCCAAAATATCAAAGAATGTTTTTCTCTTGCCTATGACGATTGATCCCAATAGATTTGATGGAGTCTCTGGAGGAGAAGATAGGGAGAAATATATTAGCTTGACTTTTGGTGTACACAATCGGGATGGATTGTTTGACAGCATAATTACTTTTCATAAATACCTGAACAAATCACAAAAAAAATCCTTTAAGCTCTACTTAATAGGTGATTATAGTACACTGTGCGAAAATTTCCCTGAATGCAATGCTATTAAAATATATGTTCAGGAGAATGCCCTGGAAGATAGTGTTCTTTTCTTGGGTAGAAAACCAATTGAGGAAGTTCCGGTAATTTTGGCTGGTGCTCAATGTTTAATTACCACACCTACAAAATATGTTTCAGGTGGTTTTCCCACGAAATTAGGAGAATATATGCTTTCCGGGGTTCCAATAGTAGCTACCAAAGCCGGTGAAATATCAGATTATGTTACGGATAAATATGATGTCTTTTTATGTAATGTGGGAGATCTGGACTGTATGGCAGATAAAATTATTTTTATTGAAAACCATCCTGAAAAAGCAATGATTGTAGGGCAAAATGCTATGAACACGGCTAAGTTTAAATTTAATGCCAATACATATGTCAAAGGGATGCTGGAATTTTTAAATTCAATCAAGAAATGAAAGCACACAAAATATTAATTATCCCAAATGCAGAAATTACGAAAGTAAAAAATGATTTTGCTGTTGAAAAAAACACTGGGGAATTTGCAGCAGAATTACAAAGGTTAGGCTCAAAAGTTACAATATATGGACAAATCATTGATGAACCGAACAATATTCATGTCTATAAACTTAATGAAAATAGTCTGAACGTTAGAGGGTTATATAGAAAATCTAACAAAGTTCTGAATTATATATTGCTGTATTTGAGAGTTATACCTGAAATATTGAAATCTGATTTTGTTTACATTTTTTATCCTACAGCTTTTAAATATACAGCATTTATTTGTAGTATATTACAGAAAAAATATGGGCTTTATGTCAGAGGAATGGATGATATGCAAGGAAAGATTCCGTCATTGATATATAAACAAGCTGCTGTTGGATTTTGTGTGGCAGATTTTTTTACAGATAATATTAATAAGATTGTTGGAAAGAAAATTGCTTATACCATGAGACCAATGATTACCCTTACTGAAAATGATATTGTTGAAAATAGGACATATGAGAATAAAGATTCTTATGAAATTCTTTATTTGGGTCGTATGACTAATGATAAAGGGATTATAGAATTGCTTCATGGGACATCAGAGCTAAAGAAAATGAATTATAAATTCCGATTGAGCTTGATTGGTGATGGAGAGTATTTTGAAAAATTAATAGAATTGGCGAATCAATTAGATATAAATGATGTTGTATCTTTTAAAGGGGCGATTTTTGATTCATCTGAAATCCGCCAATACTTTTTAAATTCAGATATATATATTTTGCCCTCTTATCATGAAGGTTTTCCGAGAACGTTATATGAGGCTATGATATATGGAACGCCCATTATTACTACGTTTGTGGGAGGGATACCTTCACTGATGAAAGATGGGGTAAACTGTATGAAAATTGAACCTAAATCTATCAAAGATATTGTTTCATCCTTAACTCTTACCTTTGAAAATTATAATAAATTTGGATTATTAGCTCGTCAAGCAACCAAAACGGTTAGCAGTTTGCTAGAAACAAGAAAGTATTCACATGCAATGGATGTACACCGATATTTAAATAAACTCTAAAAGAATAATATGCAAAGCAACAAAATTTATAGAATTATTTTCTTCCTTTTCATTTTATCTTCATCCGATGTTTCACCTCAGTTTCAATATAGGAAAATTGATAATTCACTTATTTCAGCATTTGACAGAAAAGCAGAAATAAAAAAGACCAAATTGGAATTATTTTCAAAAGCCAGAAATCTTACGGATTATCTGCCTAAGAATTTTTCTAAAAAAGGGGATGTAAATTATACAAAATATTTACAGGTTGGGATTAACGATAATAAGAAAGTTATTCTTCCTGACTTTCCGGTACTGATTGATTTCGAAGGATTAAGATTACAGTCTAATTCTTCAGTTTTGTTTCAGGAAAATTCGAAGTTATTGCTGGAGCCCAATAGTGAAGAATTGTACGGTTTGCTTTATATTGAAGGAGTAGAAAATGTCGAGGTGTATTTTGCAAACTTAGTCGGAGACAGAGATCAGCATAAGGGAAATAAAGGGGAATGGGGAATGGGATTCTTTATCCGGAATAGTAAAAATGTAAAAATATACAATCCTACTATTAAAAAAATGTGGGGCGATGGTATTTATATAGGAAATTTAGATAAACCTTCCGAGAAAATTGAAATAAATTATGCAGTGATTGATGATAACAGGAGAAATGGAATATCTATTGTGGCAGGAGAGAATGTGAAAATAAAAAACAGCTTAATTGCTAATACTTATGGTGCAATTCCGCAGTCTGGGATTGATATTGAACCTAATAAGCCGGCTGATTATATTAATAATATTCTTTTAGAAAATATTGTTACTTATAATAATGCGGAAAGCGGGCTTATTTTTGCATTAGATAATTTACAAGGAAGTCGATTGGATCGTATAAAAATAGATGTTAATAACTTTGTAGATTATTTTTCAAGTAAAGGGATTGAATTTTATGTGGACAGAGGATATAATAAATTTTTAGAACCTTTAAAAGGAACAATTAACATTAATAATATTAAGTTGTTTAATAATAAATATGCGATGAGAAATGGGTACAGTTCAAAATCTAATATTCAGATAAATTTTAAAAATCTAAAAATTAATAACAAAAAGATAAATACCAATAATTTGGATATTTTTGTGAAAAAAATTAAAGCTGGGGAAGAACAGATAATAAAATAACTCCTTTAAAGAGAGAGAATAAAAACACTAAATTGAGATTAAAAATTATATATATTTATGTTCATATCAGTTATCATTCCAACATATAATAGAGTTGATACACTTTTTAAATGCCTTCAGCATCTTGAAAACCAAAGTATTGGGACTGAAAATTATGAGGTGATTATTGTGGATGATTGTTCCACTGATAATACCCAGGAATTTTGCAAAAACTATACCTCAAAATCTAAAAATGTAAGATATATTCGTAATGATAAAAATCTGGGTCAAGCAACAGCCAGAAATGTTGGAACTAGAGTTGCAAAGGGGGATATAGTAATGTTTTTGGACAATGACTTATTAATTTCAAATACACTTCTAGAAGCGCATTTAAGGCTTTATAAAGTAAAACAAAACGAAAATATAGCGATTGTTAGTAATGTAACTTATCAACCTAAAGATCTAGATAAAACAAATTTCGGACGTTTTATTCAAAGCAGAGCAATAGGATATCGTTCCGAAAAGTATATGCAGGGAATTGATGTATCAGATTTACCAAGTAATTTTTTTGCAGGAGGAGGCTCTTCCTGTAAAAAGAAAGACGCTTTTAAAATTGGCCTTTTTGAAGAAGGATTAAAAAAGTATGGATCCGAAGATGAGCTTTTCGGATATAGGCTGAGAAAAGCAGGATTTAAAATAGTATTTTGTCCAGAGGCTAAGTTAATTCATTATGACAGTAATATTCTTCCTCATTATTGGAGAATTAAGTACAAAGAGTTAGGAAGATATAGCCTAAAAACACTAAAAGAAAAAGAACCCGAATTAATTCAAAATTCTTTATATGATTTATTAATGCCTGTGGACACAAAAAAAGAAAGCTTGAAAAAAACTTTATCTAAATTAATGATAAAAATATTGTGCTCTGCTTTTTTTCGTATACCGGCGGAGAAATTTGTTTTTGCAACAGATGGGAACAAAATTTTTTATACCGATATAATATATAGATATGTCACAATGGCATGGATCATAGAAGGATTCAATTCTAATAAACAAATTGAAAAAGTTGAATATTAAAAAACTCAAATAGAATATTGAAAATGGTGAATAACAGACTATATCAAATTTGTACTAAGACAATAATGGATACTACCGATCCTAATATCATTTTCAATGAAAAAGGAGAAAGTGATTATTATACAAATTTCAAACAAAATATTGAACCTAATTGGCATACAGATCAGCAGGGCTATGACGAGCTAATGAAAATTGCAGACAAGATTAAAAAAACCAGTAAAAATAAAGATTTCGATTGTATTATTGGTCTTAGTGGTGGTTTGGATAGCTCGTATGCAGCATATATTGCTAAGGAAATTATGGGCATTCGTCCATTGATATTCCATGTAGATGCCGGTTGGAATACAGATAAAGCGGTAGGAAATATTGAGAAGCTGATTAATGGTCTTAATCTCGATTTATATACAGAAGTAATTAATTGGGAGGAAATGAAAGATCTTCAGGTAGCATTCCTGAAATCTCAAATATCAGATCAGGATCTTCCCCAGGATTATGCATTTTTCTCAGGACTTTACAAATTTGCAAAAAAACATAAGATCAATTATGTGCTGACAGGTGGAAACTTTTCCACAGAATGTTGTCGTGAACCAGAGGAATGGGGAGGTTTTCCAGGTATTGATACAACATTAGTAAAAGATATTCACTCTAAATTTGGTAAGAGACCTTTAAAAACATTTCCACTAGTTGATATTCTTTCTTATAAGATTTATTATAAATACGTCTATGGTATGGAAGTTTTTAAACCACTTAATTTAATTCCATACATCAAAAAAGACGCAGAAAACCTTTTGGAAACTAAATTCGGCTGGGAACCTTTTCAACATAAACATCACGAGTCGAGGTTTACAAGATTTTATGAAGATTATTGGTTGCCTAGAAAATTTGGATACCAAAAAAGAAAGGCTCATTTCTCTTCTTTAATTCTAACTGGACAAATGACAAGAGAAGAAGCATTAGATAGAGTTTCAAGACCTGAACTTTCTGAAGAGTTCTTACAAAAAGAATTTGAATATGTAGCTAATAAGTTGGATTTAACGAAAGAGGAACTACAACAGATTTTTGAAGGTGAAAATAAGACCTATAAGAATTATAAAAATAAAATGGGCATCATCAAGCTTGGAGCACAGGCTATGCAAAAGCTTGGATTAGAAAAAAGATTATTCAGATGATAACACTTATAGATTATGGTGTTGGTAATATCAACGCCTTTGTCAATGTATATAAAAGGGTAGATATTCCCGTAAAAATTGCAAAAACAAAAGAAGATTTGTTAGATGCACAAAAGCTAATCCTTCCGGGGGTGGGGCATTTTGATCATGCCATGTCTCAGCTTAATAATTCCGGTATGAGAGAAACGCTTGATGAATTAGTCTTAGGTAAGAAAGTTCCGGTAATAGGAATTTGTGTAGGTATGCAGATGATGGCTAATAATAGTGATGAAGGAAATATGGAGGGGTTAAAATGGATTGATGCCACTGTTAAGAAATTTGATGAAAGCAAAATCAAACAGGTTACGCGTCTTCCTCATATGGGGTGGAATGATGTGAAACCGGTTAAAGACCTTGATCTTTTCAGAGGTTTAGAAAAGGATGCTATCTTTTATTTTCTCCATACCTATTATTTTGAATGCAACAACCGGGAAGATATTATGGCTATAACTGATTATGGCGGTGAATTTGCGTCAGCTGCTCATCATGAAAACAAATATGGTATACAGTTCCATCCGGAGAAAAGCCATTCTTACGGAGAAATATTACTTCACAATTTTGCTAAACTCTAATAAGATGCTTAGACCGAGAATTATACCAAGTTTACTGATACAAGATAATGGACTGGTAAAAACTGTTAATTTTAAAAATCCGAAATATGTTGGAGATCCTATCAATGCCGTTAAAATTTTTAATGAAAAAGAAGTAGATGAATTAGCTATTTTTGATATTGATGCAACTACTAAAGGCTTAGAGCCAAACTATAGTCTTATCGAGAGAATTGCTAATCAGTCTAGAATGCCGTTGTGTTATGGAGGAGGAGTTAAAACAGTAGAACAGGCTCAACGGATTTTTGGTTTGGGAATTGAAAAAATTGCTCTGTCTTCAGCGGTATTGGAGCACCCAGATCTTATTACCCAAATTGCTGATAGAGTTGGAGCTCAGAGTGTGATTGTAGTTTTGGATGTCAAGAAAAAACTGTTTGGAGGTTATGAGGTTTATACTCATAACGGTAAAAAAGGAACCGGAATTAATCCTTTCGATTTTATTGAAAAGGCACAAAGATTAGGAGCCGGAGAAATTGTAATTAACTCTATAGATCAAGATGGGGTGATGAAAGGCTATGATATGTCACTAATTGAAAAAGCCAGGGAAAAAACATCACTTCCAATGACTGTATTAGGAGGCGCAGGAAGTCTGGATGATATTAAAAAAGTTATTGATAAACACAAAATAATAGGAGTTGCGGCAGGAAGCTTATTCGTTTTTAAAGGAAAATACAAGGCAGTTCTGATTAACTATCCTATTAAAGAAGAAAAAGAAAATTTATTAAGCAAATAATTATGCAAATTGAAAATAAAACACTTTTGATTACTGGTGGCACTGGCTCTTTTGGAACAGCTGTGCTTAACCGTTTTTTAGCAACTGATCATTTTAAAGAGATCCGTATATTTTCCCGTGACGAAAAGAAACAAGATGATATGCGAAACCTTTATAAAAATGAAAAAATAAAATACTATATTGGTGATGTTCGTGATTACAATTCTGTAGAACCAGCAATGCGTGGTGTAGATTATATTTTTCATGCAGCGGCATTAAAGCAGGTTCCTTCCTGTGAATTTTTTCCCATGCAGGCTGTAAAAACCAATGTAGAGGGAACTCAGAATGTCATTCGCGCTGCAGCGGCAAACGGAGTGAAAAAAGTAATTTGTCTTTCGACAGACAAAGCTGCTTATCCTATCAATGCTATGGGGATTTCCAAAGCAATGATGGAAAAAGTAGCGGTTGCTGAAGCAAGGAACCTTACAGATACTGTCGTATGCCTTACACGATATGGTAATGTAATGGCATCAAGAGGCTCTGTTATTCCATTATTTTTGAATCAAATTCAGAAAGGAGAACCTATTACGATCACAGATCCAAATATGTCTCGTTTTTTTATGTCTCTAGAAGATGCCGTAGATTTGGTATTATTTGCTTTTGAAAATGGAAATTCTGGAGACTTATTTGTGAATAAAGCACCAGCAGGGAGTATTGGCGATCTTGCAAAAGCGTTAATTGAATTAACAGGAAAGGAGGTTCCGATTAAGATCATCGGAACAAGACATGGTGAAAAATTGTATGAAACGCTGTGTACACGCGAAGAGATGATAAAAGCGGAGAATATGGGAGAATTCTATAGAATTCCAGCAGATAACCGTGATCTTAATTATGCTAAATATTTTTCAGAAGGTGAAAAAGATATCTCAAGAGTAGAAGATTATCATTCACATAATACTGAACAACAGGATGTGGAAGGGCTCAAGAAGCTCGTTTCTTCTTTACCCTTAATACGTAAAGAAGTTTTTGGAGAGGATGTGATGCAATATCCTTATTAAGATTTAATCTCTTTAGTGTAAAAATTATAAAAAGAGATTATGCTTAATAAAGGAAATAAATTTGAAGACGAAAGAGGAATTATCCGGTTCAATAATGATTTTGATGCCTCTGCAGTTAAGAGAATCTATATGATAGAGAACTCACAGATTGATTTTGTAAGAGGATGGCAAGGGCATGCTATAGAACAGCGCTGGTTCTCCTGTATCAAAGGAAGTTTCAGAATTGCTGTTATTCAGGTTGATGATTTTGATCATCCATCTTTAGATTTAATAGCCGAATATTATGACCTTAAGGAAGATACATTAGATTTTCTTTATATAAAGGCCGGTTGTATAACAGCTATCAAAGCAGCAGAAAAAGACAGTAAGTTGTTAGTGCTTGCTGATTATGGATTAGGAGAAATAAAGGATGAATATCGTTTCCCCCTAAATCACTTTAATATTAAACTATGAAAAAAATAGGAATCACTGGCCAAAATGGTTTTGTTGGCCAACATTTATACAATACTTTAGGCTTATTTTCTGAAGAATTTGAACGTATTGATTTCCAAAAAGAATACTTTGAAGACGAAATCCAATTAGATGCTTTTGTCTCAAAATGTGATGTTATTGTGCATTTGGCTGCAATGAATCGTCATGAAAATCAAGAGGTTATTTATAAAACTAATCTTGATTTAGTTGAGAAATTATTGAGTTCTTTAAAAAGAGCGAAGTCTAAAGCACATGTTTTGATTTCATCATCTACTCAGGAAGTACGTGATAACCTTTATGGAAGATCCAAACTTGAGGGTCGCAAGGCCATTGTGAATTGGGCGAATGAAAATGCAGGCAAAGTAACAGGATTAATCATTCCTAATGTTTTTGGTGCATTTGGGAAACCATTTTATAATTCATTTATTGCAACGTTTTGCTATCAGTTAACCAATGGAGATACTCCGAAAATTGATAATGATGGAGAGGTGAAATTGATTTATGTTCAGGAATTGGTTATGAAAATAATTGCAGAGATCCGTTCAGAACAAAGTCAGGAGGAACTAGTAGTTGAAGCAACCTTTACGAAAAAGGTTTCAGAAGTTTTAGCTTTACTGAACGATTTTAAAATTAAATATTTTGACGGAGGAGAAATACCTGTTTTAAAAGATCAATTTGAACATAATTTATTTAATACCTATCGTTCTTATATTAACCATAAAGAGCGTTATCCAGTAAAATTTGTACAAAATACTGATCCAAGAGGAGCTTTTGTGGAAGTAATCCGTTTAGGAATTGGTGGGCAGTGTTCATTTTCAACTACTGTGCCTGGTATTACCAGAGGTAATCACTACCATACCCGAAAAATAGAACGTTTTGCAGTAATAAAAGGAAAAGCATTAATTCAGTTAAGAAAAATTAATACTAATGAAGTTTTGGATTTTTATTTAGATGGAACAGAGCCCGCTTATGTAGATATGCCGATTTGGTATACTCATAATATCAAAAATATTGGAGAAGAGGAGCTGTATACCATTTTCTGGATTGATGAACCTTTCAATCCGGAAGATTCTGATACATACTTTTTAGAGGTATAGTATTTTATTAGAATAAATTCAATTCAGAAATAAAAAAAGTAGAAGTAATAGCTAAAGCGTTAGCAATGGCTAAACACAATGAAAAAAATGAAGAAACTAAAAATGATGACGGTCGTAGGTACACGGCCTGAGATTATCAGATTATCAAGAGTATTATCTGCTTTGGATGCTTCCGAAGCCATAGACCATATTATCGTCCATACAGGACAAAACTACGATTATGAACTGAATCAGATCTTTTTTGAAGACCTGGGCTTACGTAAGCCGGACTATTTCTTGGAAGCAGCAGGGAAGACTGCCACCGAAACCGTTGGAAATATCTTGATCAAAATTGATCCGCTTCTTGAAGCACTTCGGCCTGATGCTTTTCTTGTTTTAGGAGATACCAACTCTTGTCTTTGTGCAATTCCGGCAAAGAAAAGACAGATCCCTATTTTTCATATGGAAGCAGGAAACAGATGTTTTGATCAGAGAGTTCCGGAAGAAACCAACCGTAAAATTGTGGATCATACCGCTGATGTCAATCTTACTTATTCAGATATTGCTCGTGAATATTTATTGAGAGAAGGTCTTCCTGCGGATAGAATTATCAAAACAGGATCTCCCATGTTTGAGGTACTGAATCATTATCTGCCGGAGATAGAAAGTTCCGATGTTTTGAATAGATTAAATCTTGAAGAAGGAAAATATTTTGTTGTATCATCTCATAGAGAAGAAAATATTAATTCGGAAAAGAATTTTAACGGATTAATGGAAAGTCTTAATGCTATTGCCGAAAAATTTAATTATCCTATTATTGTTTCTACACATCCCAGAACTAGGAATATGATAGATAAAAAGAAAATTGCAGTAAGACCTGAAATTCAGTTTTTAAAACCATTGGGCTTCCACGACTATAATGCATTGCAGATGAGAAGTTATGCTGTACTGTCTGATTCCGGAACAATTTCTGAAGAATCATCTATCCTTAATTTCAGAGCTCTTAATATCAGAGATGCTCACGAAAGACCTGAAGCTATGGAAGAAGCATCGGTAATGATGGTTGGCCTTTCCCCCGAAAGAATTCTTCAAGGACTTACACAGCTTCAGCAGCAGAAAACAGGAAAAGAAAGAAACTACAGAACTGTGTCTGATTATTCAATGCCAAATGTGTCTGAGAAAATGGTACGAATTATCTTAAGTTATACCGATTACGTTAACAGAGTAGTTTGGAGCAAAAGATAATGAAGATATTAATTGTAACCCAGTATTTTTATCCGGAAAATTTTAAAAGTAACGATCTGGCCTTTGAGCTTCAGAAAAAAGGACATGATGTTACTGTTTTGACCGGAATACCCAACTATCCTGAGGGTAAGATTTATGAAGGATATGGTTTTTTCAAAAATAGGAAGCAGAAAATAGGTGAAGTTGAAATTATTCGGACATTATTGTTACCTAGGGGAAATGGGGGTGGGATAAGGCTTTTTCTTAATTACTTCAGTTGGGCATTTTTTGCTTCTTTAAAATCAATAAGACTTTCGTATTCCAAAAAATTCGATGCTGTTATTGTCCATGAACCTTCTCCAATTACTCAATTTTATCCAGCTCTAATGGTTAAAAGAATTCAAAAAACACCTGTTTATTTTTGGGTGATGGATCTTTGGCCTGAAAGTTTGGAAATTGCAGGAGGAGTAAAGAATAAGTTTGTATTAAACTTTTTCAGAAAAATGGTTCAGAAATTCTATAACGAATCTGAAAAGATATTGATTACTTCCAAAGGTTTTAAAAAATCAATACTAGAAAAAGGAAATTATGAAAACAAAATAGAATACTTTCCCAATTGGGCTGAAGATACGATATCCTCTGGGAATGTCGATTATCCAATACCAGCCCTTCCAGCTGGTTTTAAAGTTATGTTTGCTGGAAATATTGGGGAAGCTCAGGATATGGAAAGCATAATGGATGCTGCCTTGAAGCTTAGAGATAGTCATTCCAATATTAAGTTTATATTAGTAGGAGATGGGCGTAAAATGCCATTTGTTCAGGAATTTATTAAAGAAAATAATCTTAAGGAAACAGTATTTACATTAGGGAGATTTCCTGTTGAAGCCATGGCATCTTTTTTTAATATTGCAAATATATTATTGGTAAGTCTTAAAGATGATCCAATTTTTAATCTTACCGTGCCTGCTAAAGTTCAGGCATATATGAGTTCTGGAAAACCTATCATGGCCATGTTAAACGGAGAGGGATCAGAAAATATAAAAGAAGCAGATTGTGGATTTGCTGTTCCTGCCGGAGACAGTGAGAAACTTGCTCAGGCATTAAAAGATGCAGCCGAAAAAGATGCGGAGGAATTGAACAGAATGGGATTAAACGGACAGCTATTTTATGAAAAGAACTACAAAATGGAAAAATGCATCTCAAATCTTGAAAAAATAATTTCGAAAGAATGAAAGTTATAATTACGGGAGCATCAGGCTTTGTAGGGCAAAATCTATCAGAGTATTTAGTAAGAAATGATATTAGTATTCAATCTCTTTCATTAAGAAAAGAATGGAATATGGATAACAATGCAGATACAATCATTCATCTTGCCGGAAAAGCTCATGATACAGAAAATATATCTGCGGATGATGAGTATTTTAAAGTGAATACAGAATTAACAAAGAAACTCTTTGATGAATTTTTGCGATCAGATATTAAAGATTTCATATATTTCAGTAGTGTAAAAGCTACTGCAGATTCTGTTGAGGGTATTCTGGATGAAGAACATGTTCCGAACCCTAAAACCCCTTACGGAAAATCAAAACTTTTAGCAGAACAATATTTAGTATCTAAGGATTTGCCGAAAAGTAAAAGACTTTTTATAATTCGACCTTGTATGATTCATGGCACAGGAAATAAAGGTAATTTGAATCTTTTGTATAAAATAGTTAAAAAAGGAATTCCATGGCCACTGGCAGCATTCGAAAATAAACGCTCTTTTTTAAGTATTGATAATCTCAATTTTTTGATATTACATGTACTTAAAGATAAAAAAATTCAATCAGGAATTTATAATTTCGCAGACGATGATTTTATTTCCACAAATCAGCTAATCCAGATTATAAGCAGTGTTTCCAAAAAGAAAAGTAGATTGTGGTATGTTCCTACAAGGTTTATTGACTTGGTAGCAAAAATAGGAGATAAAATGAAGCTTCCCTTGAACTCAGAGAGATTAAAAAAATTAACGGAAAGCTATTCAGTTTCTAATAAAAAAATTAAAAAAGCTTTGGGGATTAATAGACTTCCTATATCTGCAGAAGGAGGATTAGCAAAGACAATAAAAAGTTTTCAGGTAAAATAATGGAATATATTCTAATCATAGCCATACTGTTTGTCTCAATATTGATATATTTCAGAATTGCTGATAAGTACAATATCATAGATAAGCCGAATCACAGAAGTGCCCATACACAGCTTACACTAAGAGGTGGGGGAATAATTTTCCCCGTTGCATTTATTGTGTTCTGTATCTTCAACCTGAATGAATCGATACAAAATTATTGGTCTTTTGGGTTAGGACTTTTGGCAATATGTGCTATTAGTTTTATAGACGATGTAAAAACTTTATCAAACAGGATTAGGCTTACCATTCATTTGATTTCTGTAGTATTGCTTTTATATTTTACAGGGGCTTTTACTTTAATGCCTTTCTGGGTATGGCCTATTTTGTTTATAATCATAATCGGTACGCTAAATGCCTATAACTTTATGGATGGAATAAACGGTATGACAGGACTTTATAGCCTGGTGACTCTGGGTTCTTTAGCTTATATTAATAAAGATATTATTCAGTTTATAGACCAGAATTTTATATTATATCCTATAATGGCATGTGTTGTTTTTCTTTTTTTTAATTTTAGAAAAAAAGCAAAATGTTTCGCTGGTGATGTAGGAAGTATGGGTATTGGTTTTTGGGTGATTGGTCTCATCACGCTCCTCATCATGAGGACTGGGGAATACAAATACATTATGTTACTATCAATATATGGAATGGAGGTGGTCCTTACAATCATTGAAAGGATCGTTTTAAAAGAAAATATATTTGAAGCGCACAGAAGACATCTCTACCAGCTTTTTGCAAATGAGAAGAGAGTGTCTCATTTAATGATAAGTTCGGTATATGCTGTTAGTCAATTATTTGTTAACATATTTTTAATTCACTCACAACTTCCTGTTTGGGCTATTATTTTTATTATATTTATTCCTGCTGGTGGAGCTTATTTAATACTAAAGTGGAAACTAAAAAAGAAATATAATTTATAGGGATATAAAATGGAAATAAAAGAAACACCTTTAAAAGATTGTTATATTATTGAACCTACCGTTTTTGAAGATGATAGAGGTTACTTCTTTGAGAAGTATAACGAAAAGAAATTTGAAGAACTGACTGGGATGAACGGTCATTTTGTTCAGGACAATATTTCAAAATCTTCTTATGGTGTACTCAGGGGACTTCACCTGCAAAAAGGAGAATACTCCCAGGCAAAATTAGTTTCATGTTTGGAAGGAAAAGTATGGGATGTTGCTGTTGATCTTAGAGAAGATTCTCCCACTTTTGGAAAGTGTTTTGGGATAGAACTCACAGCAGAAAATAAAACCCAGATGTATATCCCTCGAGGATTCGGACATGGATTTTCAGTATTAAGTGAAACAGCTGTTTTCTCTTATAAATGTGATAATTTTTACAATAAAGAATCAGAAGGAAGTGTGAAATTTAATGATCCGGATCTTATGATAGATTGGAAGATCGATGAAAAAGATATGATACTTTCTGAAAAGGATCTGAATGCTCCAAGTTTTAAAGATAAAAATTTTTAAATAAAACCTTGAAAACCACTTTTCTAAAGTGGTTTTCATTTTTTGATCCTTTCTCTTTTAATATTTTGTATCTTTGCACACTCAAAATCAAAACGATGCGTACTAAATCTGTAGGGAAGAAGAAAATCAATGTGGTTACTCTTGGATGTTCCAAGAATGTATACGATTCTGAAGTATTAATGAGCCAACTAAAAGCCAATGGCAAAGAGGTGGTTCATGAAGACCGTGGTGATATTGTAGTGATCAACACATGTGGGTTTATAGATAATGCTAAAGAAGAATCCATCAATACCATCCTTGATTATGTAGAGGCTAAAAACAGAGGTGAAGTTGAAAAAGTCTTTGTTACAGGTTGCCTTTCCGAAAGATATAAGCCAGATCTAATTAGAGAAATTCCTGATGTAGATCAGTATTTTGGAACAAGAGATCTTCCTATTCTGTTAAAACATCTTGGTGCAGATTATAAGCACGAACTGGTAGGTGAAAGACTTACTACAACCCCTAAACATTACGCATATCTTAAAATATCGGAAGGCTGTGACCGTCCGTGTTCTTTCTGTGCTATCCCTTTAATGAGAGGTGGGCACGTTTCTACACCTATTGAAAAACTGGTTTTAGAAACACAAAAATTGGCAAAAAAAGGAACTAAAGAAATTATCCTTATTGCACAAGACCTTACTTATTATGGTCTTGATATTTATAAAAAACGGGCACTTGGGGAACTTTTAAAAGAGCTCGTAAAAGTAGAAGGTATAGAATGGATCCGACTTCATTATGCTTTTCCAAGCGGTTTTCCGGAAGATGTTCTTGATATTATCCGTGAAGAACCAAAAGTCTGCAACTATATAGATATCCCTCTTCAGCATATCAGTTCTGATCTGTTGAAATCTATGAAGCGTGGAACAACTCATGAAAAAACTAATGCATTATTAGCTAAGTTTAGAGAAAAAGTTCCGGATATGGCTATTAGAACGACTCTGATCGTTGGTTATCCCGGAGAAACTGAAGAAATATTCCAGGAGTTAAAAGATTGGGTAAGAGAACAAAAATTTGACAGATTGGGATGTTTTACCTATTCTCATGAAGAAAATACTGGTGCATATGTACTGGAAGATGATATTCCTCAGGAAGTGAAAGAAGCCAGAGTGGAAGAGATTATGGAGCTGCAATCACAGATTTCTTGGGAAAAGAACCAGGAGAAGATCGGTAAAGTATTCAGATGTGTATTCGACAGAAAAGAAGGCAATTATTTCATCGGAAGAACAGAGTATGATTCGCCGGATGTAGATAACACTGTCCTTGTTTCTGCTGAAGAAACCTACATTTCAATAGGTGAATTTGCAGAAGTCAAAATAACTTCAGCAGAAGAGTTTGATCTATATGGAGAATTGGTCTGAAAATCTGTACTTTACGAGCACCAGATTAATGGCGAAGTTTTTTGAATAATTAAAATATTAATAAAATTTAACACGATTAATACAAACGTTAAATTATTTATTTTTCTGATTTTCAATGCTTTACTTTATTATGTTGTAAGTGTTCTGTATTTTTTATATATATTAATGTATAAATTTGAAAATTATATCTTAAATTTGCGCAATAAGCAATGTTTTAAAATCAAATGCTTCAAGCAGTTGCCGATTTAATAAGGCTGATAATGTAGCCTTGACGATAAGCACAAGTTGGGATGCATCTTCCTTTTGGAAATATTGATGAAAAAATAATGTAATTTAAAATCTTTAAAAACTTATGAAAAAATTTTTATTAACAGCGACGATGCTCGTTGCCTTTTCGGCAGTTTCCAAGGCTCAGACAACGGGACGTGTAGGTATTAACACGACTACACCGGCCGCAACGTTAGATGTAGTAGCTAATACTACTGACAATGCCAGACCTGATGCCTTGCTAGTCCCTCGTATGTCAAGAGCTCAGTTAGAAGCTAAAAACACAGCATATGCTGATGGTGCTGCTACACCAAGTGCTCAAAATGGAGCCCTTGTATTTGTTGACGGTTTAGGTGGAACAGGAACAGGTAAAACAGTGAATGTTACTGCAACAGGATTCTATTATTATGATGGAACTACTGGTAACAATGTTTGGAAACCTGTAGGTGGTGGTGGTTCTGCTACTCCTCAGAGATATGAAGGAACCAGAGGTGGTGTTACAATCTTGACAACGACTGCTGCATATACTGCAACCGCAACTGACTTTTTTATTATTACAAAAGCTGGTTCGGGATTAACGATTGATCTTCCAAATCCAGCAGGAAATATTGGAAGAATGATTTACGTTGCTAATAGTAATTCTGGCACAGGAACAGTAAATGTAAACTCTGCAGGTTCAACAACTCTTTTAAATGGTGCTTTAGCACAAAATAGAGCGAAGGCTTATATTAGTGACGGTACATCATGGGTTGCAATTTCGTTAAACTAAAAACAAAAATGAAAATGAAAAAATTTAGTCTTTACATAGTTCTTTTTGCATCTTTATCTCTAACTAAGGTTTATGGTCAAGTTAATTCAAACCAGGTTATCCAAAATAATGTTGGAGATTCTAATGCATTCTTAGATGCAAGTACAAACTTTAATACATCCGCATCTTCGTCAAATAGCATAGGAAAAGGTTTAGTGTTCCCAAATACAGATTTAACTCTTTTCAGATTTGATACAGCAGCAGCTGACGGTATTACGTTTCCTTCTTATTTTGATGGGATGTTAGTATATAATACTGCCGCATCAGGCTCTACTGCGGATCCGTTATTAACTACTCAAACTACCGGTTTACAGGCTGGTTGGTATTATTTCTCTAATCCAAACGGTGCTTCCAATGGTAGCGTTACTGCAGGTAGATGGCTTCCGGTAGGTGGTGCTTCTCCTAAAGTAACCATCGGTACTGCTGAAACAACTACCAATACTTTGATCAATACTACAACTGGTGATAAGCAGCTGTTTGCTTTAAAAGGAAGCTTTACAGCGAGTGGGACTTCTACAGCAGTAAATATACCAGCTCCAACAGGTATGACCACTCTATATGGTATCACTATCTATAAAGCAGGTACAAACACTGTTTATGACAGAAGCTTGTATTCTTACACAGTGGCTACCAGTGCAGGTAATGCAATTACTGGTTCTCCTAGTATGTCAGTTGTATATCCTTCCGGAACATATGACTATGTAATAGAATACTTGAAATAAGATTAAAACTTATTTATATATTTAAAAACCAATGAGCAATCATTGGTTTTTTTTGTATTATAATGTTTATGAACGGAGTTTAAGCGAGAGAGTTTAAGAGATGAATAAAGATAAAGTCTATTTAAAAAAATCATTTGGTATTTAAATTGATAATATTATTAAAAGAGAATTTTAAAAGCGGCTAATAAATTTTGATTTAAATCTATGGAAATTAGTATCAGATTTAATTTTATTGTTAATACTCTATGTTAAAATAAGTGTGGTTGATTATACCGAATGTCTTTAAAAGACTTCTATTACAACTGTTTCACTTGTTCCGCATCTTAAATTTTTTATTTTTTTACAATAGATATTTTCAATATATTGAAATTATCCTAAATATATAAATATTTGATTATTAGAATATTACGTATTTTTCATTTTGAATTTTTTAGACAATAAGTTAATTATGTTAACTTATTGTCTGTTTTTTTAACACTTTTTAACACTGTCTTTTAAAACCCCTGTTAATAGGAACTTACAAGCAATATTAACATATAATTTAGTTTTAATTAACAGTTGTTAACAGATGGAGTAGGGACTTTACAACATTCCTTATACTTTTGCTCCGTCAAAACCAATAAAATTCAAGATGATGAAAAGATTCATTCTCGTAATCATAATGATGATTTCAACCTTAGGTGTTTATTCTTTTACAAATAATACTTCAGAGGCGAAGAAAACAAGTTATGCATCGTTCTACCACGATAAGTTTAATGGTAGAAAAACAGCAAGCGGAGAGATCTTTAGTAATTCAAAGTTCACCGCTGCAAACAGAACGCTTCCGTTTGGAACTAATATTAAAGTTACCAATCTGAACAATGGAAAACAGGTGATAGTGAAGATTAATGATAGAGGACCTTTCCATGCATCAAGAGCATTAGATATTTCTAAAGCTGCGTTCGATGAAATCGGGGATACCAATCGCGGTACTATTCCGGTTGAATATGAAATTGTCGACTAAATTTATGATTTAAGTTTAAAAAGCCAGCTGACTCAGCTGGCTTTTATTTTTGTCGCTCTAGACGTTTAATTCCAATAATGCAGGACAATGGTCAGAATGAACAGCTTCTTTGAGAATTACGGCTCTTGAAAGCCTATCTTTTAGCGTATAGGTTGCAAAATTATAATCCAGTCTCCAGCCTTTGTTTTTAGCTCTGGAATTCTGGCGGTAGCTCCACCAGGTATAATTATCCGGTTCATTGTTGAAAAAACGGAAACTGTCAATCAATTCACATTCTTCGATAAAACTAGTCATCCATTCCCTTTCCATCGGTAGAAAGCCGGAAACGTTCTTTAAACGCACTGGATCATGGATATCTATCGCTTGGTGGCAAATATTGAAATCCCCCGAAATAATAAGGTTAGGAATCGTTTTTCTTAATTCCTTGATATAAGCAAGGAAATCATGACAGAACTGCATTTTAAATCCAAGCCTTTCAATATTGCTAGCAGACGGCACATAGACAGAAATCACAGAATATCCGTCAAAGTCCGCACGGATGATCCTGCCTTCATTATCATAGCTTTCTATACCACATCCATATTCTACATGGATAGGTTTGATTTTAGACGCAATTCCTACGCCACTGTAGCCTTTTCTTACTGCAGAATGCCAATAACTGTGATAACCTATTTTCTCAAGGCTTTCGATGTCGATCTGATCATTTCCCGCTTTGCTTTCCTGAATGCATACGATATCCGGGTCAGCAGTTTTTAGCCAGCCTAAAAAATCTTTTGTAAAGGCAGCCCTGATTCCGTTGACATTATAAGTAATTAACTTCATGCGTTTTTTATAAAAAATTTAAAGTGTTCGTTATATTTTGTAGGAATAAATTCTATGATATTATAATCTGCGATCTGATGAATATAAAAAGGATCTTCTTTAATGATCTTTTCAATTTCATCTTTAGAGCTTTCATTAGCAAGAATGATCCCGCCTGTTCTCGGTTCCTTTCTGCCCGAAGCAATAAAGTTTCCTGAATGGTAATGCTTTTCAAGAAAATCATTGTGTTCCGGAATGAAATGCTCAACATTCTCCAGAGAGGTTTTGTAACTGAGTGAAATAATAAACATTGTTTTTTTTGCTAAGATAGGAACTGTTCCAGACTATTAAAAGCGACCGGAAAAAAGAAGCGGCAAAAATCATTCGATTTTTGCCGCTTCTGAACCCGAAATTTTAAATAAACTATGAAAAAAACTATTTGGGTTCTAAAATACTGATAGGAATGATACACTCTTCAAGTGAAATTCCCCCATGTTGGTATGTTTCTTTATAATAATTTACAAAATGATTGTAATTTTTAGGATAGGCCAGGAAAATATTATTTTTAGCAAAGATATATTTCGAGCTTAAATTTCCTTTAGGAAGGAAAAGCTTTTCTGGATTCGTAACTGCCCATACATCGCTATCATCATACGTTAAACTCTTTCCTGTTTTATAACGGATGTTTGTTGATGTTTCACGGTCACCAACTACTTTGCTTGGCTTTTTAACGTATATCGTTCCGTGATCGGTTGTGATCACAAGTTTTATAGCCACTTTCTGCTGCTGCTTTTATGATCTTAATTAATGATGAGTTTTCAAACCAGTTATAGGTAAGCGATCTGAAAGTTTTGTCATCACGGATCAACTGATCTACAATATGGTTGTCTGTTTTGGCATGCGAAAGGATATCGATGAAGTTGTAAACAATTACCAAAAGATCATTGTTCTTATGCTGGTTAAAATCATCGTAGATTTTTCGTTCAAAATCTGCATTCAAAACCTTAAGATACTTCATAGACTTAGATCCCAAACCAATTCTTTTCATCTGATCTTCCAGGAAATCACGCTCAAATTCATTCTTATTTCCTTCCTCGTTATCATTGAACCATTTATCCGGGAAACGTTTTTCGATCTCAGATGGCATCAATCCCGCAAAGAAAGAGTTTCTTGCATATTGAGTGGCTGTGGGAAGAATACTGTAGTAATAATCTTCAGAAATTTTATTGTAGTATTTTGTAAATAACGGCTCAATCACCTTCCACTGGTCAAAACGCAAATTGTCTATCATCAGAAGCAGGACTTTTTCTTTCTCCACCTCTGGCTTTATTTTTTCTTTGAAAAGAGTATGACTCATCAGAGGTTTCTCGGAATCCGTCAGCCAGTCTTCATAATTTTTTTCAATAAATTTTGAAAACTGAATATTCGCTTCTTCTTTCTGAGACTGCAACAGATCCGCAAATTCATTATCAGCAACCTTATCGAATTTGATTTCCCAGCTTAGGATTTTTTTATAATATTCTGCCCATTCCTGGTAAGTTCTGAGATAAGAAAGCTCCATAGAGAGGTTTCTGAACTCCTGCTGATACTGAAGAATGGTTTTCTGCTCCACAAGATTATCCTCCTGCAGATTTTTTTTCAACGATAATAAAATCTGGTTAGGATTTACCGGTTTAAGAATGTAGTCAGCGATCTGTGATCCGATGGCTTCTTCCATAATATGTTCCTCCTCACTTTTGGTCACCATTACAATCTTTAAAGAATTATCTTTTTCTTTAATCATAGGAATGGCCTCCAGTCCCGAAATACCGGGCATATTTTCATCAATTAAGGTAAGTGCGAATTTTTCCGAGTCCATGAGTTCCAGAGCCTCGTTCACGTTGTTAACAGGGGTTACCTGATAACCTTTTTTTTCTAAGAATACAATATGGGGTTTGAGTAAATCTATTTCATCATCTATCCATAATATTTTTTCCGACATAATTTATTTTTTACATGGTTATTGCATCAAATTGCCGACCAATTCCTTTTAAATTCTCACAAATTAGAGACAACAAAAGTTAAATCTTAGTTAAATGAAAATTCTACTGCATAATTGCTGATATCAATTCATTTAAAAACCGGTCCTTATATATTCTAAAGCCCTTTCCAGAACTTCATCTTTTCCTGCCAGCACACCTTTTACGGTAGGTTTTATGATCATATCGGGAATAATTCCGATCCTCTGGGTTTCCCTTCCGTCAGGATAATAAGCTCCAAGCCCGGTAAAGGCAGTATCAAGATCCGCAATTTTAAACCGGATGATGTCACCGTTGGCTCCGGATGTATGGCTTCCTATCACTTTTGCTTTTGGATGTTGTTTAAGCATCATTGTCGTAGTCTCTGCCTGGCTTTGCGTGCGCTCATCTACTAAAATGATGACATTGCCTTTATAATAATCCGGGTTCTTTCTTCCGATACTGTTTTTTGCGCTATAAAATTTACTCAAATAATCTGTCTCAGGAAAATTAAATTGATAATAAATTGATTTTTCTGGCAAAATCATTCTGCTTAGAGGAAAAATAGTCTGTTGAGGATAATTTCTGAGGTCAAAAATAATAGATGTTGTAGACTTAAAATCTTGATACATGTCATCCAGATCACTTTTTTCAATATTCCCCATATTCACATAGCCTGTCTTTTGGTCTGTATCCAGAAACTTCCATTTCTGCTCAGGAACAGATTTCTCCTGGATAATATCTTTGAGGAGATAAGTTTTAGCTTCAATTTCCAGATTTTCTCCGTCCCGTTCAACTTTGATAGTGATAGCCTCATGATTGCTGAACAGAAAAAGATTCCTCACTTTATTGATCTTTCCCCACGAATTGGAGGCTGGAATATATTTTCCAAAACTGTTAACCATTTGTGGAATTGTTCGGCCACTGATATCATAAATGACATCACCGGTTTTTAAGAGTATCTCTTCGTTAAACTTATTTCTAATGACTTTAGTGATAACCAACTTTCCTTCTGCATAAATATATTCCACAGGAACTTTTCTTCTTCCATATTGACTGGCATTGATTAATGGGGAATACAGAAAAGCATGGGAATCATCAACTTTGGCCACCAGTTCAGCAAGGGTCAGATGATAGCTTTCATCATTATTGACGTTTAAGAACTTTGGAATCATTTCTGATAAAACGTCGTTCCAGGCCTGATCGGTCTGATATTTATAGGGGAAGAAATATTCCACAGCATTCCAATATCTGAAAAGTTCCAAAAGGCTGATCTCTTTTGATGTGAACTTTGAACCGTAAGAATTTTCATTTCGGAAGTATACCTTTTTCCCTCCCTTTCCGAAATGATAGTTAATTCCCAGGTTTCTGTTATTTTGAATAAAAAGAAGTTGTCGACTTACTTTTTCTGTGAACACATCTTTATTACTGATCCAGTTGAGATCGAAATTTCTTAAAAAATAAATTTTCTCTTTATCTTCTTTTAAGCACTTTTTACACTCGTTGACTTTTCCGAGACTGCTGATCCATTTAAAATAGAATTCATTCAGTTGATCCTTATCACGGATATTTCCCAATTCATCTATTTTTTGGAAAAGCTGGCGGTCCCAATCAAAATCTGCTTTTGCTACATTTGGATGGTAATATTTCAAAAATCCCCAGACCTTACATAGCGATTCCAGTTTTTGAGTTTCAGATAAAACCTGTGCAGAAAAGTGTAAGCTGAAAAAAAATAGGACGAAAAGAGAAATTTTTCTCATCAAATAGAAGCGTTATTTATACTATCAAAGATATATTTTTAAAATATAAAATGTAGGAAACTTCTTGATAGATTCGCAAAAATTATTGTTCAGAAAATTAATAATAAAAATGCCACAAATTGCTTCATAGAAATCAAAAATATGGACTAGCGTATGGATATGGTAAGGTCTTTGCAGATTTGAAATTCTTTAACAGCAATTTAATGATACTTAAAATTTAAAATACCTAACTTTGTTTACTAATATTGACGTTTCAATGCAGAATAAGCTAAAGATCATCAACGACCCCGTTCATGGTTTCATCAGAATCCCACACGAAATTTTATTTGACGTTATAGAGCATCCGTATTTTCAAAGACTGCGGAGGATAGGGCAGACCGGACTTCTCAATCTTATTTTCCCAGGCGCCACGCATACAAGATTTCATCACGCATTAGGAGCGATGCATCTCATGTTTACGGCATTGGAAACTTTGAGACAGAAAGGTATTAAAATTACAGAAGAGGAAGAAAAAGGCGCTATGCTGGCAATCCTCATGCATGATATAGGTCACGGACCATTTTCGCATGCCCTGGAAAATATGCTGATGGATGACTGGCATCATGAAAAGCTCTCGCTGTTGCTGATGAACAAATTAAATGAGGAATTTGACGGACAGCTTTCTTTGGCAATTGAAATGTTTCAGGGGAAATATCACAGGAAATTCTTTAATCAGCTGATTTCATCCCAACTTGATGTGGACAGGCTTGATTATCTTAACAGAGACAGCTTTTTCACTGGTGTTTCAGAGGGAAATATTAATACCCAGAGAATTATTTCTATGATGAATGTATGTGGTGAAGGTGAATTGGTGATCGATGCAAAAGGAGTTTACTCTATCGAAAACTTCCTGACCGCAAGAATGTTTATGTATTGGCAGGTTTATTATCATAAAACTTCAGCACTGGCAGAATTTCTCTTGGTGAAAATCCTGGAGAGAGCAAAATATCTGGTTTCTCAGGGAATGGAGCTTCCTGCAGGTGAAAATCTGAAATATTTCCTGCATCGTGGTAAAAGTTCAGCCACTGATGAAGATATTTTCAGATTTACCCAACTTGACGATAATGATATAATTCATGCGATGAAATCCTGGCAGGATTCAGAAGACTTTATTCTTTCTTACTGGTGCCAATGTGTGATTCAGAGAAATCTTCCTAAAACCGTTATTTCCACACGTCCTTTTGGTTCTGAATTTATTGAGGAAAAAATAAAAAACACCAATGAATTTTTCGGAATCGATAACGGAAAGGAGCTTGTACATGAAATTAAAAGAAAATTACTGCCTTACGACACCGAAAAACAACCTATTTACCTGTTGATGAAAGACGGTGGAAAAATAAGACTGGAAGAGTCACAAGACCAGTTGCTGTCGGGGCTTATGGTTCATAAAACGGCCAGATATATCCTTACCTTTCCAAGAGACATTTCAAGATAATTTCATAAATATTATTAAAATTCACGTTCCGAAAACCAAAAAATGTTTGCGAATTATAGAATTTCTTATCTTTGCAGAATATGGAATTTACAGCTTCGCAAATTGCAAGTTTTATTGACGGACAAATAATAGGCGACGAAAGTACGGTTATTACAGGGGTTTCACCAATTGAGAATGGTGAAACTGGGCATCTTTCTTTTATAGCACAAGATCGGTTTTCTCATTTTTTAGATACCTCAAAATGCTCCGTTATTATTGTTTCGGAAAAACTTATTGATAAAAATAATTACAATCCTACCTTAATTGTTGTAAAGGATGCATACCTTTCTTTTCAGATCTTAATGAATCTGTATCAGGAAATGCAGGGCAGAAAAGAGGGAGTTGAGAACGGCTCTTCTATTCATGATACTGCTGTGATCGGAGAAAAAGCATATATTGGAGCATTTACTTATGTTTCTGAGAAAGCAAAGATCGGAGAAGGTTCGCAAATTTATCCGCATGTATATATCGGTAAGGGAGTAAAGATCGGTAAGAACTGTAAAATTGACAGTGGAGCGAGAATCTATGATTATTGTATTATCGGTGATAATTGCGTAATTCACTCCAACACCGTTATTGGTGGTGACGGATTTGGTTTTCAGCCTACAGCAGAAGGATTCAAAAAAATTCCTCAGCTTGGAAATGTGATCATTGAAGACGACGTTGAAATCGGTTCAAACTGTAGTATTGACAGAGCTACAATTGGTTCAACCATTATCGGAAAAGGAACGAAGATCGATAATCTGATCCAAATTGCCCACAATGTGAAGATCGGACATAATAATGTGATTGCAGCTCAGGCCGGAATTGCTGGATCTACTACAATCGGAGACTGGAACCAGATTGGAGGACAAGTAGGAGTGGTAGGCCATATCAAAATTGGCAATCAGGTTAAGATTCAGGCTCAGAGTGGTGTGAATTCAAGTGTCAATGATAAAGAAACATTGTATGGATCTCCTGCGATAAGCTACAATGACTATCTTAGAAACTATGTGCATTTCAGGAATTTTACTGAAATTGTAAAGAGAATAAATAATCTTGAGGATACCTCAAAAGATAAAACTAATGAGTGATATGCAAAAAACACTCCAGGAAGAAGTAACGCTTTCTGGAATTGGCCTTCATACGGGTAAAGAAGTAAAACTTACCATCAAACCTGCTAAAGAAAACACAGGTTTTGTGTTCGTAAGAACAGACCTGGAGGGACATCCTCAGGTAGAAGCTGATGTTAATTATGTAGTAGCAACAGAAAGAGGAACAACATTAGAAAAGCTTGGCGTTAAAATTACAACCTGTGAGCACCTTTTAGCTGCTTTGGTAGGATGTGACGTAGATAACGCTATTCTGGAAATGAATGCTTCAGAACCTCCGATTTTAGATGGATCATCAAAATTCTTTGTTGAGGCTATTGAAAGCGTTGGGGTTATTGAACAAAATACAGCGAGAGAATACCTTGTTGTAAAAGAAGTTCTTACCTACAGCGATCCTGCAACAGGTTCAGAAATCACAATTATCCCTTCGGATACTTACGAAATTACTACCATGGTAGACTTTGGAACCAAAGTATTGGGAACCCAGAATGCCACCCTTAAAAATATTTCAGAATTTAAAGACGAAATCTCTTCTGCAAGAACATTCAGCTTTTTACATGAGCTGGAAATGTTGTTGGATCACGGATTGATCAGAGGAGGAGATATCTCTAACGCGATTGTATATGTTGACAAGGATCTTACTCCTGAAACAACAGAGAAACTGAAGAAAGCCTTCGGGAAAGACAATGTTTCTATCAGACCGAACGGAATTCTGGATAATCTTACTTTAAATTATCCTAACGAAGCCGCAAGACATAAATTGCTTGATGTAATTGGTGATTTAGCTTTAGCTGGTGTAAAAATAAAAGGTAAAGTGATTGCAAATAAACCGGGGCACTTTGTGAATACCCAGTTTGCAAAAAAACTGAACCGACAGTGGAAACTTCAGAAAAAGAAAAACGTACCTGATTTTGATCTTACTAAAGAACCTGTTTTTGATATCAACGGAATTATGAAGCTTATGCCTCACAGACCTCCGTTCTTATTGATTGATAAGATTCTTGAACTTTCAGATTCTCATGTGGTAGGTTTGAAAAATGTGACTATGAATGAACCTTTCTTCGTAGGACATTTCCCGAAAGAACCTGTAATGCCTGGAGTCCTTCAGGTAGAAGCTTTGGCACAAACCGGTGGTATCCTTGTTTTGGCAAGCGTTCCGGATCCAGAAAATTACTCTACTTATTTCATTAAAATTGATAAAGTAAAATTCAAGAGAAAAGTAGTTCCTGGTGATACTATGATTTTCAAAATTGAATTGATAGAGCCTATCAGAAGAGGTATTGTTCATATGCAGGGATACGGATATGTTGGAGATACAGTGGCTGTGGAAGCAGAGCTAATGGCTCAAGTTGCAAAAAATAAAGTCGATTAAATGGTCCATCAATTAGCCGCCGTAGATAAACGAGCGAAAATCAGCAAAAATGTAATTGTAGAACCATTCACTACAATTGCCGGGGATGTAGAAATTGGAGAAGGAACCTGGATTGGCCCGAACGTAACCATTATGGACGGAGCAAGAATAGGTAAAAACTGTAGGATTTTCCCGGGGACTGTTATCTCGGCAATTCCTCAGGATCTCAAGTTTGACGGCGAGGATACTCAGGTCATTATCGGTGACGATACAACCATCAGAGAATGTGTTACCGTAAATAGAGGAACAAAAGCTTTAGGCTTTACAAAAATAGGTGCAAACTGCCTTATTATGGCAACTTCTCATATTGCTCATGACTGTGTGATTGGTGATCATGTTATTATCGTAAATGGCTGTGGTATTGCCGGACATGTGGAAATTGGTGATTATACTGTGATGGGTGGCCTTAGTGCTGTTCACCAGTTTGGTAAAATCGGCAAACATGTGATGATTTCCGGAGGTACCCTGGTAAGAAAAGACATTCCTCCTTACGTAAAAGTAGCAAGAGAGCCGATGTCTTATGCAGGGATCAATTCTGTAGGATTAAGAAGAAGAGGTTTTACCAACGAAAAGATTTTTGAGATCCAAAAGATCTACAGAGCTATTTTCCAGATGAAGATGAACGTTTCCCAGGCAATCTCCCACATTGAAAAAGAAATGCTTCCTACTGCTGAAAGAGATGAAATCCTTCAGTTTATTCAAAACTCTCCGAGAGGTATCGTAAAAGGATACGGAACAGGTAAGGACAGCAACTAATACAAAGGTAAAATCAGATTAAAATTAAAAGACAATATAAAATTAATGGCAACAAGTAACGATATAAGAAAAGGACTTTGCATCGAATTTAGCAATGATATTTTCAAAGTAGTTGAATTTATGCACGTAAAGCCAGGGAAAGGACCTGCTTTCGTAAGAACAAAACTAAAATCGGTAACCAACGGAAAAGTTCTTGATAATACTTTCTCTGCAGGACACAAAATTGATGAAGTAAAAGTAATTACAAGAAAATTCCAGTATCTTTATGATGATGAGAATGGTTTTCACTTCATGAATAATGATGACTTCTCTCAGCTATATCTAGGAAAGGAAATGATTGAAAACTCTCAGTTTATGAAAGCTGGTGAAGAAGTAACTATTATCCTGAAAGAAGCTGACGAAACTCCGCTTTCTGCAGAACTTCCTCAGTCAGTTTATCTGGAAGTTATCGAAGCAGACCCGGGCATTAAAGGAAACACGGCAACCAACGCTCTTAAAAACGCAATCGTTGAAACAGGAGCAAGAGTAAATGTTCCTTTGTTTATCGAGCCGGGAGATAAGATCAAAGTAAATACAGAAGACGGTAGCTACTTAGAAAGAGTAAAATAATAAATTAAATTTACATAAATTCGGTTTGCATCAGCAGTCCGAATTTTGTTTTTATAAAATCAATTGGTATGAGATTCCATTCTCCGCAAAAGCTCAAAACTATTGCCGAATTAATAGGCTCAGAATTTGTCGGTCCCGAAGACTTTGAAGTACTGGGAACCAATGAAATTCACATGGTAAAACCGGGTGACATTGTTTTCGTCAACCATCCCAAATATTACGATAAAGCGCTGAATTCTGCAGCTACGATCATTTTGATCGATAAAAAGGTAGAATGTCCGGAAGGTAAGGCCCTTTTGGTTTCTGATGATCCTTTCGCAGACTTCAATAAGATTAACACTCATTTTACGAGAATATATAATTTCACTGAAGAACTTCACGATGCTGAAATAGGGGAAGGAACCAAAATCCACCGCACGGCAGTCATTGGAAACAACGTGAAGATCGGCAAAAACAGCCTGATTTTCCCTAACGTCGTGATCGGTGACAGAACCGAAATTGGAGATAATGTAATCATCCAGTCCGGAACTGTACTAGGTGGTGATGCTTTCTATTACAGAAAACTCAACGGGAATTTTGACCGTCTGATTTCCGTAGGAAATGTGGTTATTGAAAACAATGTAGAAATTGGAAATAACTGTACTATCGATAGAGGAGTGACGGATTCTACCGTCATTGGTGAAGGTTCAGTGTTAGATAATCAGATCCAGATTGGGCATGACACGGTGATCGGAAAAAAATGTCTCATCGCCTCACAGGTTGGAATTGCAGGATGCTGCATTATTGGTGATGAGGTCACGCTTTGGGGACAGGTAGGCATGGCTTCCGGTAATAAAATTGAAGCAGGATCTGTTATTCTCGGGAAAACCGGAGTCAACAGAGATCTGAAAAAAGGAACCTATATAGGGATGTTTGCAGAAGATTTTAAAGGCTATCTGAAAAAAGAAGTAAAGCTGAGAAAACTATGATGAAGAGATTATATGGATTGTTGGTTTTTATGTATGCTATAGGTTTTGCACAGAAATCAGACATTCAGTCTACAATTACTTTTAATGATGATCATGTACTAAATGCTAAAATCCCATTTATAACCAATCTTTTCGATGGAAATCAAATTGATGAAATAACCCTTGCAGATAAGAACATTAAGATTCTGGAGGATGGAAAGAAAATTAAATACTCCGCTGCTGAAATAAAAAAAATTGAATTTACTGATCTCAAAAATAAACCCAGAGTTTTTGTTTATTTTCCTGCAGAGTCTTCAAAGACATTGGTGGAAGAACTGTACAATGGGAATAAAATAAAATGGTTCAGAAGTTATCATCGCCATGGTTTTGATGGATCTACCTTAGTTACGGATGTTTTATACAAAGGAAATGTAAGGCAGGCAATGAGTATACTGATAAATAACCGAAAAAAAATAAAGGCTCTTATGGCTGATAAACCAGCATTGGAACCACTTATTGAGAACATTAATTATAATAAACTTAGAGAGGAAGATTTGATTGATGTACTGAAAAAATATGATGAATAAAATCAGATTTAAAAGTTTTTTTAACGACAAATAATCATTATTTTTGTCTCACGTATAAACTGAAAATTAATAAATTAAAACAACAATAAAATGTCAATTTTAGTAAACAAAGATTCTAAAGTAATTGTACAAGGATTTACAGGGAACGAAGGTACTTTCCACGCAGGTCAGATGATTGAATACGGAACCAACGTAGTAGGAGGAGTTACTCCAGGAAAAGGAGGTTCTGAGCACTTAGGAAAGCCTGTATTTAATACAGTAGCTGATGCTGTTGAAAAAGCTGGAGCAAACGTAAGTATCATTTTCGTACCACCTGCATTTGCTGCTGACGCAATCATGGAAGCTGCTGAAGCAGGGATCAAAGTTATTGTATGTATTACTGAAGGTATTCCTGTAGCGGATATGGTAAAAGTAAAATCTTACATCGCTGACAGAGACTGCAGACTAATCGGTCCAAACTGTCCAGGAATCATTACTTCTGAAGAAGCTAAAATTGGTATTATGCCAGGATTCGTTTTCAAAAAAGGTAAAGTAGGTATTGTATCAAAATCAGGTACGCTTACTTATGAAGCTGCTGACCAGGTGGTAAAAGCTGGTTTCGGTGTTTCTACAGCAATCGGTATCGGTGGTGATCCAATCATTGGAACAACGACAAGAGAAGCTTTGGAATTATTCATCAACGACCCTGAAACTGAAGCGGTAGTAATGATCGGTGAAATTGGTGGTGGATTAGAAGCTGAAGCTGCAAGATGGTATAAAGCTAGCGGATCTACTAAACCTGTTGTAGGATTTATTGCTGGACAGACTGCTCCTAAAGGAAGAACTATGGGACACGCTGGTGCTATTGTAGGTGGTGATGAAGATACTGCTCAGGCTAAAATGGAGATCATGAGAGAAAACGGAATCAACGTTGTAGACTCTCCGGCTGATATCGGTGTTACTGTTGCAAAAGTCTTAGGATAATCGCTATACAAAACAAAACATATGAAAAAACTTTTATTAACCTCAGCATTGGCCCTCTCGACCCTGTCTTTCGCCCAGATTGACTTCAAAAATACGAGATTTGGTGTAACAGCAGGAGGTAACTACTCCAGAGTAAGAAATGCTCATAATCCCTCAGGTCCAAGATATGCATTCCAGGGCGGAGCTTTGGCTCTTATCCCGGTAGGAAAGGCAAATCAGTTCTTTATACAACCCGAAGTCGTGTACTATGGTGCAGGAGAAACCGGGAAAGATAAAGATGCTAAAGGAAAAGACGGCTACGATGCAGTATATGGTAACAATTATCTGAGTGTACCTATTTATTTTAAAGGATACTTTTCTGAAGCTGCTTCAGAATTCTTTGGAATGATAGGTCCTAGGTTTAACTTTCTGATGAGTCAGAATGTTAAAAATGCACCGGTAGGAAGACCATATTACGATCCGGATGTTACCGATCCTTTATATCCTTCAGTAAGCGGAAAAGCATCAAGCTTTAATTTCGCCCTTGGATTAGGAGTTGGCTATAGCTACAAAAGACAGCTGGAATTAGCTCTTAAATATGACCTTGGTCTTACAGATACTTATCCGGATCTTGCAAAAGAAAAAGGAGGTACTACCAAAGGCAAATCTGAGCAGGTGATCAGCCTTAGCTTAAGCTATATCTTTAAATAGAATAATACGTTATTCAAACATAAAAAATCCCGGAAATTTTAATTTCCGGGATTTTTGTTTTTATACAATATTATGAGTTGGAATTTGGAAGAGCGAAGTTATTGAAGGTATAAGAAACAACTGAATCAGTTCAGTACTTCCATCCTCCCTCTTTTGGCTTCCAGCCTTTAATTCATTATCCTCTGATCCATTTCCAGATCTCCTTCAAAGTAGCCTTATTGCCATACATTAAAATCCCTACACGGTAGATTTTTCCGGCCAAAAATATCATAAGGATTGTTGTTCCTAACAGTAATCCAATAGACAATGCGATCTGCCATGCCGGAACTCCGAAAGGTATTCTTGCAATCATTGCGACCGGTGATGTAAACGGAATAATAGATAGCCAGAATCCCAAAGGACCATCAGGATTGTTCATTAACGAAAAACTTCCGTACATCCCTAAAGTAAGTGGTAAAATAGCAAATAAAGTAAATTGCTGTGTTTCCGTTTCATTGTCCACTGCAGAACCAATGGCTGCATAAATAGAACTGTAGAAAATATACCCTAAAAGGAAAAATACAATGAATACAAAAATAATCAGCGGGAAATTCAGTTCCAATAAACTATGGGAAACCTGTGTAGCGATCTGCGTAACATCTAGCTTGCTTGTCAGCTCTTCATTTCCTCCCGGAATATTTTTCTGAAAAGGGGAGAAGCCCGTATTTAAAACCAAAGCACCGATCACCGACATTGAAATCCAGATCAGGAACTGGGTCAAAGCGACCAAGGTTACTCCCAATATTTTACCCATCATTAGCTCAAAAGGCTTGACAGAAGAGATAATAATCTCTACCACACGGTTGTTTTTCTCCTCAAGAACACTTCTCATCACCCG
Organism: Chryseobacterium sp. W4I1; assembly: GCF_030816115.1. Classification (NCBI taxonomy): domain Bacteria; kingdom Pseudomonadati; phylum Bacteroidota; class Flavobacteriia; order Flavobacteriales; family Weeksellaceae; genus Chryseobacterium; species Chryseobacterium sp. W4I1. The sequence goes on along the minus strand of NZ_JAUSXQ010000001.1, from coordinate 2,842,048 downwards.
TACTCCGTAAATAATGATGAACATAAACGTTACATACATTAAAAGAATGCTTAAGCCACTCTTTACCCCAAAAGCCATATCAGAATCCTCTTTGTTATTATCGGAAACATTGATGGTCTTCAAGGTAAAGCCTTTGTCCAGGCTGTTCAGCTGGTTTTCCTGAATGCCAAGCTGCTTGATCTTTTCCTTTTTGATCACCTCTGTGATATCTGAAACGATTTTTTGCTTAGTATCAAATCCCATCTTCGCATTGACAATCAGTCGCGTATTGTTTTCCAGTGCTTCATAATCATGACCATTCAGTTCAGGAAGAATCAGGATGCCGTCAAGCGATTCATTTCCCTTCAGATTATTGACCTTAGATTTTTCATCTGCAGCTGAAACAAATACATAATTCAGTTTGTCATCAGATTTAAACTGATCTTTAAAAAGTCCGCTTTTATCCACAACCTCAATAATGCTGTGCGATTCGTTGGCTTTAAACATAAGGCCGATCACCCCACCAAAACCAATCAATAAAAGAGGAGCAAGTAATGTGAGTATAATGAAGGATTTTTTCTTAACCTGCGTAAGAAATTCCCTTTTTGTAATTAAAAAAATATTATTCATAAAATTAAGGATGATTGCTTACTGCGTTAATAAACACTTCATTCATACTTGGGATTTTTTCGTCGAATGATCTCACTTTTCCCACATTCACAAGATCCAGAAGAATTTCGTTCTGGCCGCTTTCATTTTTCAGATCAAAAGAAATCAGATTGTTTTCATTAGAGAAATTGAATATATCATAGCTGGTTTTAAAATTTTCAAACTTCGCTTCATCCACTTCTGAAAGAGTAATTCCGAAAATATTCTTCTTAAATTTTTCCCTTACGTCAAACACCCTTCCGTCAATAATTTTCTTTGAATTGTTGATCAGTGCTACATAATCACACATTTCCTCCACACTTTCCATTCTGTGGGTAGAAAGAATGATCGTAGTTCCGTTATTTTTTAGATCGATAATCTGATCTTTAATTAAATTGGCATTCACAGGATCAAAACCGGAGAAAGGTTCATCAAGGATCAGAAGATGTGGGCGGTGAAGAACCGTTACTACAAACTGGATTTTCTGTGCCATCCCTTTTGAAAGTTCAGAAAGCTTCTTTTTCCACCATTGGTCGATGTTCAGTTTTTCAAACCATTTCTTCGCTTCGTTCAAAGCATCATTTTTGCTCATCCCTTTCAGTTCCCCGAAATAAAGAATCTGATCCCCAACACTCATGTTCTTGTACAAGCCTCTTTCTTCGGGCATATAACCGATATCTCTGATATGGCTTGGACTAAGCTTATTCCCATTGATGAATACATCTCCGGAATCCGCCTGGGTGATTTGGTTGATGATACGGATGAAAGAAGTTTTTCCGGCTCCGTTCGGGCCTAGAAGCCCGTAAATACTGCCTTGAGGTACATGGATGCTAAAATCATCCAATGCGACTTTCTTCCCGGCATTATAGGTCTTTCTGATATGTTCAGCTTTAAGCATTAAATTGTTTTTACAATGAGTATAAAAAGTCCTGAAAGTTACGGAAATATTAAGGGAGAAATGCTGTAAAAGAAAAAATCCTGATGATTATCAGGATTTGGTTTTATTGTTTTACGATTTGAGTTACCTTTTGGGTATTATCGCTTAAAATATAGCGGATCAGATATTTCCCGGGTTTCAATCTTTCAATATTAATCTCCCCGGAATTCATGTTAACAGAGTAATTAGCAACCTGTGTTCCTAAAATTGAATAAAATGTTACACTTTTGATCTTTAAAGCAGAATCTTTTGCTTTGATCAGAAGGTAATCCTTGGCAGGATTTGGATAGACTACCAGTACACCGTCATCAGCCTTCTGGTTAATGGAACCCGGCTCTCTCAGCTGTGCTTGAAAATTGTTGGAAAACCCAACGAAAGCGCCAATAAATATAAATAAGAGTAAAAGTTTTTTCATCAAATTATAATTTCTCAAATGTATTAAAACAAAAATAGACAATTCTACAATTCTATACAATAGTTTTTTATATAAGTTGTAGTAAATTTGTAGAAACTTATTCAAAAAGTATTCCAAAATGATACATTCAAGAAACAGAAGACTAAGAGTAAATGAATCGGTCAGAAGTTTGGTAAGAGAAAACACCCTTACAACCGATGATTTTGTAATGCCTATCTTCGTAATGGAGGGCGAAAACCAGCAGGAAGCAATTCCGTCGATGCCCGGAATTTTCAGGAGGAGCATCGATTTGACAGTAAAAGAATGTAAGGAATTATTTTCTTTAGGCGTTAAATCTGTCAATCTGTACATGAAAGTGTCAGAACATCTCAAAGACAATACCGGAAAAGAATCGTGGAACAAGGACGGGCTGATGCAGCAGACTATAAAAGCAATAAAAGATGCCGTTCCTGCAATGATTGTGATGCCCGATGTAGCTTTAGACCCTTATTCCATTTACGGTCACGACGGAATCATTGAAAATGGAAAGATCATAAATGATGCAACCAATGATGCTTTAGCGAGAATGTCTGTATCCCATGCTGAAGCTGGTGCTGACATTGTGGCACCAAGTGATATGATGGATGGAAGAGTTCTTACAATCCGTGAAGCTTTGGAAGAAAGTGGCTTTACAGACGTAGGAATTCTAAGTTATTCTGCCAAGTATGCAAGTTCTTTCTATGGACCGTTCAGAAGCGCTCTGGATAGTGCACCGAAAGATGATATGGAAATTCCGAAAGATAAAAAAACGTACCAGATGGATTTTCACAATTCCCGGGAAGCTTTAAATGAAGTATATAAAGATATAGATGAAGGCGCTGATATCATCATGATCAAACCCGGACTTCCTTACCTGGATATCGTTTCTAAAGTTCGTGAAGCTATAGATCTTCCGATTGCAGTTTACAATGTGAGCGGAGAATATGCAATGGTAAAAGCTGCAGCACAGAATGGCTGGCTGGATAATGATAAAACGATCATTGAAAGTCTTACCTGCTTTAAAAGAGCCGGAGCCGATATGATCTTTACTTATTTTGCGAAAGAAGCAGCAATGATTCTGAATAGATAATTTCAAAATCAATCAAAAATAATTTGCCCCTGAAATCTTACTTTCAGGGGCATTTTTAATTGTATGTCTGGGAAATGACTTTTAATTGTGTCCGAAGCATGTGAAATAATCACGATCTCCCGGCTGAATAGGGTTTTCGCCTCCATTATCATTGATACATACATTGGTGGGACATAAGTACCATCCGGGAAGGCAATTACCGTTAGCGTCAGGAAATCTTATACTACCTCCATTGATCTTCTTCAGATCTTTTTTTGTTAATTTTTTCATGAGAAAATATTTTATAGTTTAGTGAAACTAAAATAATAAAAATTTATCACATGATATTGAAATCTTTTCCCTTTGTAAATTTTGCAGCAAAAGGTGCCTGATTTCCTGAATATTTCAAAACAAAATGTTTCTTTGTATCCGTGTCTATTTTAGCATCCACTTCTACATTTTGAGTCTGGAAACTTACGTCCAGTCCTACACCAGACTCCTTTTCCAGAAAGATCTCTACACTTTCAGCGTAAAATAGGGAAGTACTCAGGTAATTGAACTTAATATTCTTCCGGTAGGTTTTGGATTTATCCTGTGTGAATAAAGAATAATTTTTAAGAATCTCAATTCCAGGAGAATCAATATTGGTAACTCTGGATTTTGTGACACCGTTGACCCGTACCGAAAAACTTTTCACATTCTTGATATTACCGTTTACTCCAATATTGAACAATGAAGGAAGAGACAGGCCGTATTCGATCATACTGTCTTTTGTAAACTCGAAATCCGGGATCAGAGCCGGATGCTTTGGTGTGTTGATCAGCTGCTCTTTTACAGTATTTAAAGCATCTCCGGAAAAAAGAAATCCAATGAGGTTGTTTTCCGTAGTTCTCCAGTTTCTTCCGTTCCACTCAAAAATCTCACACAACAAAGTGTCTGCGGACGAATGGGGAAGAAGATCCATATCCTGCCACTTGAAAACTTCCTTGGCATATGGCCTTCTGTCAACAATATTGATTCCCAGATCCAATGCAAGAAGATTGGTCAGGTCCTGATTATTTTCCATATTAATTTAGTTCTTGGTTTCGTTTTTAAAATTATGGAAATAAAATGAAGAATAATTTAAACCATAAGATTATTCTAAGAAGAACTCTAAATTCAGACTTAAAAATTAAATTAATAATTCTTCCTCACCTTGATGTTCTAAACAGTTCTATTTTAAAACCAGCCTTTTTTCCCGTATACATACGTGTCATCAAACTGCTTGTCACTCATGAAGAGATATAAAATTCCCTCAATAAAAGGAATAAAAGAAGCTGCCCCTAAAGTGACTATATTAAGAATAAGCTGGATAATGCCTTCTTTCGTATAACCCAGATAGAACTTATTTAAGGCCAGCCAGCCTACAAGAATACCTAATATAGCTGCCGGAATTTTCTTTTCCGAACGGTAAGGAATGTTATTCTGCTGTGGGTTGGATGTACCTTCTGTTTTTGTAACCGTAATTTTCCATTTTTAATTTCTTTGTGATGATTAAAATAACTTTTCAATACGTCGAATAAAATACTAAGGAGTTACAAAATATTAGTTTGAAAAATAAAAAATACCAGTAAAATATTCGTTATTTGTTTTGGATGTTTTACTGAAAAAATATCATTTCGAACTGGATCACATCAACAGAAAATTAAATTTCATAAAACTATTACACTTGCTTTTTAATCTAAAATTTGAATTCAAAAAAACTTTATCTTTGCTCCTATGATTTTACGAGGAGAAAACTTAATCAAAGAATACGGTCCTAAAAAAGTAGTAAAAGGCGTTTCTGTACAGGTGGAACAAGGAGAAATTGTTGGTTTGCTTGGTCCCAACGGGGCAGGAAAGACCACTTCGTTTTATATGATTGTAGGATTGGTTAAGCCTACATCAGGAAGGATTTTCCTCGATAAACAGGAAATCACTACCGATGCGATGTACCGACGGGCTCAGAAGGGAATCGGGTACCTTGCCCAGGAAGCTTCCATCTTCAGAAAACTTTCTGTAGAAGAAAATATCATGGGGGTTCTGCAGCTTACCAAACTTTCAAAACGTGAACAGCAAATAAAATGTGATGAGCTGATTGAGGAGTTTTCCCTGCAGCATGTACGTAAAAACCGTGGAGACCTTCTTTCCGGAGGGGAGAGACGTAGAACAGAAATTGCACGATGTCTTGCTACAAGCCCGAACTTTATTCTTCTTGATGAGCCTTTTGCAGGGGTAGACCCCATTGCAGTAGAAGATATCCAGAAGATTGTAAGAAGCCTGGTAGACAAAAATATTGGTATCCTGATTACCGACCACAACGTACAGCAGACCTTAGCCATCACCAATAAAACATACATTATGTTTGAAGGAAATATCCTGAAAGAAGGGCTTCCCGAAGATCTTGCCAATGATCCTCAGGTAAGAGAAGCTTATCTTGGTGAAAACTTTGTATATCAGAGTATTTTGGACAAACCGAAAAAGAAAAAATATATTTATAACATCTGGGCAGGTAATTTTGATTCAAAATCGCAGCTTCAGGGATTTGTAGATGAAAACTTTGGACAGTTTGATGATCTGAGATTGATGTATGGTTTTGAAGACATCAGCTTTGCCTCGCTCGCCAATTCCGAAATTGAACATATTTTCAGTGAAGTTGTAGATAAGAATGCCAATAATTCTTTCATCTTCCAAAGAAAAGAACTGACTTCATTATATTCTCTGGAACAGGCGCAGGATGAATCTAAAGCTGTCAGCAGACCAGAGCTGCATTACCTTACGAGCTATTTTTACGAAGGATAAAACCGATGTGTTGAAAAAAGCACATCATTTGCTGGAAAATATAATAAAACGTACCTTTTCTCTCAGAAACGGTACGTTTTTTAGTTAAAATAATTCCTATGGCAAAACCTTTTAACAGAACAGTCACCTTATTTGGTATCTATAAACAGCTGGTTCCATTTATCAGACCTTACCGTTTGATGATTTACGGAACATTATTTCTAACTTTTTTAGGCGCACTTGCCGCACAGGTCAATCCTATTGTCCTTAAATATACGGTGGATGAGGTAACTGAATTAACCCATCTTCCGCATCCGATGTCTGCAGGAATTCATATTCTGATTGTTATTTCCATTATTTTACTTGGAAAGGAATTACTCAATATTTTCATTAATTTCGGACAGAAATTTTATGGTGAAAAAATCAGGATCAATGTAAGTTCTGTTTTGGCACAGTCGGCTATTGACAAAATTCTGTTGTACAAAGTAGCTTATTTTAATGATGAAAATCATGAGTCCGGAAAGCTGCAGATCAGGATAGACCGTGGTATTGAAAGTCTTACAAAGCTTGTGCAAAATTTTTTTATTGATATTCTGCCTCTTTTTTCCAATGCTATTATAGCACTGATCATTATGTATATGCAGAATGTATATGTGGGCATGGTTTCTACGATTATTGTTCCGATCTATTTTTACATAAGCTCCCTTCAGGCGAAGAAATTGGGTGGAGTACGCCGCCAGCTTAGAAATCAAAGAGAAAGAAAAACTTCAGGACTATTGAACCTGATCAATTCTATTATGGTCATCAAGAGTTTTGTGCGTGAAAAATTTGAAGGAAAAAAACAATATGATCTTCAGATGGAACTGATGGAAAGCCAGATGTTCACAAGAAAAACCAACTTTATTTATGATGGTTTAAAAACTTTTATCGAGCAGTTTGGAGTAGTTTTAATTATTCTTTTGACAGTTTATCTCGTATTGGATCAGCAAATGACGATCGGGGCCATTATGCTTCATATCATGCTCTTCAATAATATTTCAGCGCCTATCCGTCAGCTGCACAGGATTTATGATGATATGAACGATGCCATGATCTATGCTGAAGGTTATTTTGAGATATTGAACGCTGATGATGAAATAGAACAGAATGGAACTTATGTAGAAGAAAAGATCAAAGGCAATTTTGAATTGAAAAATGTCAATTTCAGTTATCCTAACGGAACAAAAGCCCTGCATGATGTTTCCATGAAAATTGAAAACGGAAAAACAACGGCGCTCGTAGGTTTAAGTGGTGCCGGAAAATCTACAGTAATTAATCTTTTGTGTAAATTTTACCTTCCCGATTCAGGAGAAATTCTGCTGGACGGCGTAAATTTAAATGATTTTGACAATACGTCTTTGAGAAATGATCTCGGCCTCGTACTGCAGAAAAACCATATTTTCCAGGGTAGTATTGAAGACAATATCCGTTATGGTGACATGAATGCGAGTTTTGAGGAAATTCAGGAGGCTTCAAGAAAAGCTTATCTGCATGATCAGATTCTGGACCTTCCGGATGGCTATCAGCATGATGCTACGCAGCTTTCTGGTGGACAGCAGCAGAGAATTGCTATTGCCAGACTATTCTTGAAAAACCCACCCATCATTTTTCTTGATGAACCAACTGCCAGCCTGGATGCTATTGCTACAGAACAGATTAAAAATTCCCTTGATGCCATCAAAGAAGGCCGTACCGTTGTTATTATTTCCCATTCACTTTCACAGATCTTAGATTCTGATACCATTTATGTTATGAAAAAAGGAAGAGTAGTGGAAAGCGGAACCCATGATGATTTAGTTCAGATGAATGGCACGTACCGGGAAATTTTTGATGCCTCGGCCAGAAGCTTGAACCTGGATAAGCTGGTCAATTCTTTTAAAGATAATTGATCTGAAGTATATTTTTATTTCTTGCGGATGCCAATGATTTCACAGATTTTTTTATGCATTATGAATCTGCTGGATCCCATCAATTTGTGAGAGAAGATGTTTAATCACTTGTAATTAATTCAGAAAATCATACTTATTTTTAAATCATAATTATATTCTGTAGACCAAAAAAGATTGATAGATTTGCCATACCAATATGAACGACCACTATCTTAAAAAACTCGACAGAGTAACGGCTATTCTCACACAATTACAGTCAAAACCGACTGTAAGAGCACAGGATCTTGCTGCAAAATTTGATGTCAGCATCCGCACCATCTACCGGGATGTTAAAACACTGGAAAATGCAGGGATTCCCATTATAGGAGAGGCAGGAAACGGATATTCCCTGATGGACGGCTATAAACTTCCGCCTGTCATGTTTACAAAAGAAGAAGTTCTGAGTTTTATTACTGCCGAAAAGCTGATGCAAAAATTTTCCCACCAAAGCCTCGGAAATCATTATCAGACGGCGATGGAAAAAGTCCGGTCGGTGCTTCGGCACTCAGATAAAAGCCTGATTCAGAATATTGAAAAACAGATCGATGTTTTCAATTATCACCCCAAGACTGAAGATCATATCCAAAATATCATTCCTATTATTCTTGAAAGTATTGCAGAAAAGAAACAGTTAAATATTGAGTATAAAACTGTTGATGCTCAAATTTCTACCCGCATCATTGAAGTGGTTGGCGTTTTCTTTGAATTTAATTATTGGTATCTCATGGCCTTCTGTACTATGAGAAATGATTTCAGGCAGTTTCGGGTAGACAGGATTCTCCAGATTTTAAAAACCCAGACTCCGTTTTTACAGGAATACGGCCAGATCAATGATTACAGGAAGAATTCAAACGGAAATAAAACAAAAGTGAGGCTTTTGGTTGAAAAGAAAATCATCAATCATCTCGTTAATTCAAAAAAATATTACGGCCTGGTTGAAGAGATTGAAAGAGAAGATGGTTACGAAATGATCTTTGAAACAGATTGGATCAAAGATGGCTTTCCAAGATGGGTAATCACTTTTGCCGATTATGCCGAAATTTTAGAACCGGAATCTTTAAAAGAAAGTCTTAAAGAATTAATTAAGGATATTTCAAAAAAAATATAAAAGATTGATCTGCTGAAAAAATAAAAACCGTCTTCATCATTGATGAAGACGGTTTTTATAATTAAAAGGCAAAGTTAATTTTTTGTGAATGATGATATGAGTAGTGTCTAAAATTGAATTTAATGTTTCTTATTGAGAAATATCACAAGTAATTATTTGCAGATAAGCTCCCTTTGCCCTTTTTTAATTCCATCTTTTTTCCTGAACTGGATCATGATTTTAAGTTTCCATAAAGGCATCAGTGAACCTAAAATCTCTCCCAAAAAAAAGGAGGTTCAATTCCTAATGCTCTCAGGTAAACATATCCCTGTCCTCTGTGGTGAATTTCATTATCTACAAAATAAAGAATGTTCTGATACACCGGAAATTCATACTGTCCGAATAAATTGAAAGTTTCCTGTAGACGTTCTTCTGTGATCTGGTTAAAGTAATTATTGATTACCTCAGTTTCTTCGTCCCATTTTTTTAAGATGTCTTCTTTCGTTTTTGGGCTGAATCCTTCTTCATTGTAGGCTTCCATGTTTTTGTCAACAATTCCTTTTAAAGCTGGTCCTCCAATGCTGATCAGTTCTAATGCCAGTTTGGCGAAAGGTCTCATGCCTCCTACGGAAAATTCAAATAATTCCTTTTCCGGAAAAGCTTCGATCACCCTTCTTGTCAAGTTTCTGTGCCCTTGCCAATGCTCTAATAATTGGTCAGAAGTCATGAATTGTTTTGTGGCTGTTGCAGTAGTTGTCATAATTGTATTGTTTTAGTTTGTTATTGTTGATACAAAGGTAAGACTGGGTTATGACAACAGTTTGTCAGCAGTATTTTTAATGTCGAAAATATTTTTTCTTTATTAAAATATATAGACCTATTCTCCGTTTAGATGTAAATTGCATGAATTAAAAAAATGCAACCCTATTAAAATCTCGAAATGAAGAAGTATATTTTGCCGGTTATTACTGCTCTTTTATTAGTTTCATGTAATAAAATTGAAGAGAAAATAGACCAGACTGTTCAGAAAACTACAGAAACGGTACAACAGAAAGCTCAGCAGGCCGTAGAAGAAACAGTAAAGAAAACAGTCAGTGAATCCATCAACTCCTTAACCAATTCTCAGGATGTCAAATTTAATCAGGTATTTCCTGATGCCGGGAAACCTGTAGTTTCAGAAGACACGGGAAAGAAATTTAAGTTTCCAAACGGTTCCGAAGGGTATATCTTTAAATATAAATCAGACATTGCCGTATTGCTTCCTTTTCTGGAAAAGCAGCCTTCTTCCAACGAAAATAAATCAGATAAAACAGCCCGTAAGATAGATGGACAAAGCATTATTGACAAAATAAGCTTTGTTTCAAAATTTCTTCCTGAAAATACTTTTGATACCAGCTTTCTGGAAGATATCAAAAACGATAAGAATATAGAATATTACAAACTGAAAAGGTTTCCAAACAACAGTACAATAATCTATAATCCCAAAAACCAGACCGTCATACAATATGTAGAGGTAAATAAATAATTTGTGAGTGGCTGGATTTATCCGGCCATTTTTTTTGATATAATAACAAAAAATCAGTAGGAAGGGCTTCAGCCCGTTTAAAAAAAACATTAACCATCCGTCCGGCTTAGCCAAAATCTAAATGCTTGAATTTAAATCTGTGCAAATCTGTGTAATCTACGGTAGTAAAAAATATACTGAACATAGTCGAAGGATTATATCATTAAAGCATTAATACATTTACTTTTTACATTGTACAAAAAAAAGTAATTTAGTGCTATGAAAATTTACACGAAAACAGGAGATAAAGGACAGACCGCATTATACGGTGGTACGAGGGTTTCCAAGGCCAGCGCCAGAGTGGAAAGTTACGGGAATATAGATGAACTTAATTCGTTCATTGGTATTTCTAAAAGCCATATTAAGGATGAAGAGGTTTTGAAGCAGTTGAAAAAAATTCAGTTTGATCTTTTTACTGTTGGATCAGAAGCGGCAACACCGGCTGATAAATTAATGCTGGCCAATGGGAAATCTAGGCTTCCTCTGATTATTTCAGACACTGAAATTGAAGAACTGGAGCAGTGGATGGATGCTTTTGAAGATCAACTGGAGCCGCTTCAGTATTTTATCCTACCTGGTGGAGGGAAAGCAGCAACATTTTTACACGCAGCCAGAACCATCTGCAGAAGGGCTGAACGTTCCCTTGTTTTCTTAAATGAATCTGAAGAAGTACGTCCCGAACTGATCAAATATTTAAACAGACTTTCAGATTATATCTTTGTTTTGGCAAGATATATTTCAAAGATCAATAACGAGCCGGAAGAATACTGGAATCCGAATGAAAGATAAAGTATTACTTTTCATCAACGGAGATCATCCAAAAACCTTTCCGGATCCTGACCAATATGGCCTGATTGCCTGTACAGACGGTGCTTTTCATTATTTGAAGCATCTCGGATTTCCTTTAGATAAATTAGACTTTATTTCCGGTGATTTTGATTCCCATTCCGGATCGGATGAAAGTGTTTACCAGGATAAATTTATTTTAACTCTTGATCAGGATAAAACCGATTTTCACAAAGCATTGGAAATCATTATTGAAAGAGGTTTTACCAAGATTGATGTTTTCGGGGGAAGTGGCGGAGAACAGGATCATTTTCTGGGAAATCTGACGGTTGCTTACGCTTTTAAAGATCAAATAGATTTGAAATTCTACGATGAATTTTCAGAATATTATTTTGTTCCAAAAAGATTTAAACTGAAAGGAGCTAAAAATAAAATGATCTCATTGTATCCTTTTCCTTCAGTTGATAAGATAACCACAACGGGACTTAACTGGCCATTAGATCAAGGAAGTTTAAATATCACTTCGAGAATCGGAACCAGGAATTTTGCCGTTGAAGATGAGGTTTCCATTCAGTATGAATCCGGGGATCTCTTGTTTTTTGTAGGAATTAATGAAATAGATTATCCAAAAGTATATTGAAACAATTTATAAAAATATCAATTCTGCTGTTAGCAATATTTTGTGTTTTTTCCTGTAAGACGCAGCATTTTACCAAACCGGAATATGGGAAAGAAAAAACGGGGAATATTATTGAAATCAAAAAAGTAAACAATTTCAGGACGGTAGGAAATATTAAAAATTCTGAAGGAAAAACGTTAAAAGAAGGGAAATTTTACAGAAGCGGACATCTTCACAAACTAAAGAAAAAATCGTTCAAAGAATTGAAAAGCCTGGGAATAAAAGAAATCATCGATCTTAGAAATGCAAAGGAAATATCCGACAAGCCAGACCAGCTTCCCGCTGATATCGTTTATAAAAAATATTCCGCTTTTGAAGATAAGGGAGATCAGTTAACCCAAGCCAAAAAGCTTGTTTTAAAAGGAAAAGTAAACGGTTCTGATGCAGATAAAAGAATGCTGGATTTTTACAGGGAATATGTAACAGAAAACCCTGAAACAATAAGGAAAATAATCACCGAAATTCTGGAATCTGAACAACCCGTTCTATATCATTGTACTGCAGGAAAAGACAGGACAGGCATTACTACGGCTCTTATTTTGACCATCTTAAAATTTGATAAAGAAACTATTTATAATGATTATCTTTTATCCAATAATTACAGAAAAAAACTGATTTTTAAAAGGCTAAAACTGGCAAATAATCTGCATTTCTTATATCCTAAAATGGATGTTAAAGTCTTGGAAAAGTTGAGCTGGGTAGAAACTGAATATCTCGATGCCGCTTTTGACGAAATCAATAATAAATATGGTTCAGTGGATACTTATATTCAACAGGTATTGGGAATTTCAGAAGATAAGAGGGAAGAATATATTAAGAAGTTTACAAATTGATAATTCACTCCGGTTTTTACGGGATCCTATTTTGAAATTTATAATAAATTTAACGCTTAAAAATCAAACTTTTTTAGCAATTTTGCATTTCGTAATTCACTTGTCAAGAAATGAAAATAAAATACTCGGAACTTATTGATCAGACATTATATTTTCCTACAGAGGAATTTAATGTTTCTGAGAACAATTTGTTATTTCACGATGTTCCTTTAATGGAAGTCGTTGAAAAATTTGGCACCCCGCTAAAAATTAGCTACCTGCCAAGAATTTCTCAAAACATCCAGAAAGCGAAAAGCTGGTTTAGGGAAGCTTTTGAGAAAGCCGAATATAAGAAGAATTATACCTACTGCTACTGTACAAAATCCAGCCATTTCAATTTTGTGCTTGAAGAAGCTCTTAAGAATGATATTTCTATAGAAACGTCTTCGGCTTATGATATGGATATTGTAAAATCTCTTTATGAGAAAGGTAAAGTAGATAAAAATATTGAAGTGATCTGTAACGGATTCAAAACGGATGATTATCTGGTGAAAATTTCAGAGATGATCAACAGCGGTTTTGAAAATATTACCCCGATTCTGGACAATTACCGTGAGCTGGATAAGCTTACAGAAAGTATTGATACTACTTTTGATATCGGAATCAGAATTGCTTCGGAAGAAGAACCGAAATTCGAATTTTATACCTCAAGACTGGGGATTGGATATAGAGATATTATTCCTTATTACAGCCAGAAAATTGCTGAGCATCCGAATGCAAGACTGAAAATGCTTCACTTCTTCATTAATACCGGAATTAAAGACACAGCCTATTACTGGAATGAATTGTACAAATGTCTTCGTGTTTATGCACGTTTGAAGAAGATTGCTCCGGAAGTTGATTCACTGAATATCGGTGGTGGTTTCCCGATCAAAACTTCTTTAAACTTTGAATACGATTATCAGTATATGGTAGAAGAGATCGTTTCTCAGATCAAAAAATTCTGTGAAGAAGAAGGAGTAGAAGAGCCTAATATCTATACGGAATTCGGAAGTTTTACCGTAGGAGAAAGTGGCGCGAACCTTTACAAGATCATCTCCCAGAAACGTCAGAACGACAGAGAAAAATGGAATATGATTGATTCTTCATTCATGACCACGCTTCCTGATACCTGGGCTATTTCAAGACACTTTATTATGCTCCCGCTGAACAGATGGGAGGATACTTACGAAAGAGTGTTTCTTGGCGGACTGACCTGTGATTCAGATGATTATTATAATTCTGAACAGCATACCAATGCCATTTATCTGCCTACTTTCAGTGATACAAAACCTCTGTATATCGGATTTTTCCATACTGGTGCCTATCAGGAAACTATTGGAGGATATGGCGGTGTTCACCACTGTCTGATGCCGCAGCCGAGACACATTTTGATTCAGAAAGACGAAAATGGGGAACTTCAGTATGAAATTTTCCGTGAGAAACAGGAGCCTGAAGATATTTTGAAAATCCTGGGTTACAAATAAAATAGTCATTGCGAGGAACGAAGAGACGATGCAATCTGCTTAATAATCTTAACAGCTCATTTTTTTCTTAATGCTTTAAATTTTGACCATTAAGATTGTTGTTAAGGATTATGAATTACTCAGAAGATCTCACTGGTTCGGAATGATTAAGATATAAAAAGTAAAGCTCTCAAATATTTGAGAGCTTTACTTTTTAAAAATATTTTGAAAGCTTATCCAGTTCCAGCTCTTCATAGTCTGACACCACAATATCTGCCAAAGTATAATCCTGATTTTTTGAATGCGGACTTCTGTAGGCAGAACAGAAAATCTTTGCTCTGTGCGCAGCAAGAATTCCGTTTGTAGAATCCTCAATTACCATGCAGCTTTCAACAGATTCCCCTGCCATTTCAGCTGCTAATAGAAATACTTCAGGATGAGGTTTGGATTCCTTCAAATCAGCACCGCTGATCTTTCCGTTGAAATACTGCTCAAGTCCGAACTTTTCAAAAACCATATTGATGGTTGTCATCGTTGCTGAAGAAGCTAGAATAAGCTTTATTCCGTTTTCATGATAATGTTTAATTAATTCTCGTACTCCCGGAATGAGATCAAACTCTTCATCATTGTCAAAATAATCTTTGAAATGAGATCTTTTGATACCGGCAATAGCTTCATGGGTATGATTTAAATTATATTGACGGATTAATGTTTCACAAACTCTTTTAGTGGAAGCTCCTGTGAAAGAAGTATAAAGTTCTTCGGAAACATTGATTTCCAGTTCGTCAAACGTTTTAAAATAAGCTTTTCTGTGCAGTGGTTCCGTATCTACAATAACCCCATCCATATCGAAAAGAACAGCTTTTAAGGACATATTTTGTTTTTTACAAAAATAAGGAATTGCTTTGAAAGGGGAAAGGAATGGAGGATGTAGACTTTATATTTTAGATAACAGATACGAGACTGACTTTTGGTAATGGTAAATTTGTTTCGCAGGTGAATGGTAAATTTTAAATTGTAAGAACCAAGAATCAAGAATCAAGAATCAAGAACCAAGAATCAAGAAATGAGATAGAGATATAAGACTCCAGACATTAGATCCATAATTCTATTAATTTAATCACTGCGAACGAATAATGAGCAGTTGACAATCAATTCGAAACTCTAAAATCCCTCTTACTCTCAAACTCACTGACCCGAATCCCGCATCCTGAAAATTCTAAAACCCTCAAACTCAATTACCCTCAAACTCACAAACTCTTTGTATCTTTGCTCAGAATATTTCAATCTTTATATCACTTTAAATTTTTAAATAAAACATGAGAACATACGCAGGAATTCCTGAAGAAAATGCAACATTAGAAAACTCTAAAGTAATGCTGGTAACCGTTCCTTACGATGGAACTTCAACATGGGGAAAAGGTGCTGATAAAGGCCCTGAATTATTCCTTGATGCATCTGAAAACATGGAGCTTTATGATATTGAAACAGGAACGGAGCCTTTCCTTGACGGAGTATTTCTGGCAGGAGAAATTTCTGAAAACTCAAGTCCTGAAGCCATGACAGAAGCTGTTTACCAAAAAACAAAAGAGCTTTTGAACAACGAAGGAAAAGTATTTACCCTTTTCGGAGGTGAGCACTCGGTTTCTATCGGTTCCATCCGTGCGGTAGGGGAGAAATTTGAAAATCTTACCGTTCTTCAGTTAGATGCTCACACAGACTTACGCCCGGAATTCCATGGTTCTACATCTAATCATGCCTGTGCGGTTTTTGAAGCTAACCAGAAGCATAACTTGGTTCAGGTGGGAATCCGTTCAATGGATGCTGAAGAAGCTGAATACCTGCCGGAAGGAAGAGTGTTTTTTGCCCATGAAATTGCCAATAACGACAACTGGGTTAATGATGTTTTAGAAAAAGTTTCAGGAAACGTCTATATTACGATTGACCTTGATGCTTTTGATCCTTCTATTGCTCCATCTACTGGTACTCCTGAGCCAGGTGGACTTCAGTGGTATCCGACTCTTGAATTACTGAGGAAAGTTTTTGAAAAATGTAATGTAGTAGCATTTGATATTGTAGAATTAATGGATTCTCCAATGGCTAAGCCAACTGCTTTCTTAGCAGCTAAGCTATATTACAAAATGCTTGCTTATAACCATATTTATAACAACAACTAAAATTCCGCAAGAATCAGATTTTTTCTGCCCTGTATTCTTCGGAAATTTGTGAGGTAAAACAAAATATTATGTCCGCACAAAGTCAGATAGATTATAACAGAATTGCTAAAGCGATAGAATATATCCAGAGCAATTTCAGACTTCAGCCAAGTTTGGAGGAAGTGGCAGAGAATATTCACTTGAGTCCGGCTCATTTTCAGAAGATATTTACGGAATGGGCAGGAACAAGTCCGAAGAAATTTTTGCAGTTCATTAGTCTTGAACATGCTAAAAATCTGTTGAAGGAAGAAAAAGCGACCTTATTTGATACTGCTTATGAGACGGGATTTTCCAGTACAAGCAGGCTTCATGACCTGTTTGTGAAAATAGAAGGAATGTCTCCGGCAGAATATAAAAACGGCGGAAAAAGCCTGAATATCAATTACAGCTTTTCCGAAAGTCCTTTCGGATATGTAATGGCAGCATCTACTGAAAAAGGGATCTGTTATATGGCTTTTGAAGACGATAAAGAAACAGCATTGGGAAATTTACAACAGACATTTCCCAATGCTTCTTTTTTTGAAAAACAGGATGATCTTCAGAAAAATGCACTGTCCATATTCAATAAAGACTGGACAAAACTCAACACCATTAAATTACACTTAAAAGGAACAGATTTTCAGCTTAAAGTCTGGGAAAGTTTGCTTTCTATCCCGATGGGAAAGTTATCTACCTACGGAAACCTGGCAGGAAAGATAGGAAATCCGAACGCTTCAAGAGCTGTAGGAACAGCCATCGGAAGCAATCCTGTGGCTTTTCTTATTCCATGCCACCGGGTGATTCAATCTACCGGGAATATGGGCGGTTACCGATGGGGAAGTGGCAGGAAACAGCTGATTGTGGGTTGGGAGAGTTCGCGGGTTTATTCCGGGAATTCTATTTTGCTTTAATCTGATTAACCACACCGTCAAAAATTCAAAGAATTTTTGACACCCCTCTAATGGAGGGAATATATGTTGGTATCCTGAAATTTTGAGTCATAAGTAGCTAAAGCCATTAATACATTTTATAAAATTAAATCCATGAACAGCCTGTTTGAAGAAATATCAGAATACCCTTTAAATATTCTTCCGCATGACGGAACGGTGAACTATTATGGAAAAGTCTTTGACAAAGGAAGATCAGATTTCTTTTATAATTATTTGCTGCATCAGATGCCATGGGAAAATGATGAAGCATTGATCTTTGGTAAATTAATTTTAACGAAAAGAAAAGTAGCCTGGTTTGGAGATAAAGCTTTTGAGTACACCTATTCAAAACGAACGAAATATGCTAAGATCTGGACACCGGAACTGTTGGAATTAAAGAAGAGATGTGAAGAAGTTTCTGGTGAAACCTACAATTCCTGTCTTCTCAATTTGTACCATGACGGAAGCGAAGGGATGGCTTACCACAGCGATGGAGAAACCGATCTTAAAAAACACGGAGCCATCGCTTCTCTGACTTTCGGGGCAGAAAGAAAGTTTTTATTTAAGCATAAAACGACCAAGGAAAAAGTGGAAATATTCCTGGAAAACGGAAGTCTTCTGATTATGAAAGGAACTACACAGGAAAACTGGCTGCACAGACTTCCACCCACCACAAAAGTGAAAACGCCAAGAGTAAATCTTACTTTCAGAACGATTGAGGAGTAAAAAAGGTGGCTTCGAGTGGCTCAATCACCAGCGCCTATAAAAAAATCCGGTCGCTGATATTCCCGAAGCGACCGGATTTATGTTTTCTGATGGTTGGCTGAGGTTTTCGAAGCCCACGTTACTTTTTATTTCAATACTTCAGCTTCAATAGAACTGTCATTATACACTTTGATAAAAGCCTTTGTGTAATCGTCTTTCGTAGCAAAATTTGGATTTTCCATGAACTTCTGTGGATTGATTGCAAAAAGCGGCCACCATGTACTGCTGATCTGAATCTGGATCTTGTGTCCTTTCCTGAAAGTATGCATCACATCCTGCAGTTTGAAATTCACGGCCGTTTTCTGATTGGGAATCAAAGCCTCACCTTTTTCTCTTGAGTTTCTGAATCTTGCAGGCATGATCTCACTTCTTACCATTTGGTGATAATTAGGGTAAATAACACCGTCTTTCTTTTCCTGAGGTTTGAAATCTTCAGGATAAACATCGATCAGCTTTACGGCAAAATCCGCATCGGTTGAGGAGGAAGAAATATTCAGTTTAGCCATGATCTCTCCGGCAAAACTCATATCTTCCGTTAAAACATCGGTAGTAAACGTCAAAACATCAGGTCTCCCCACAGCAAATCTCTGATCTTCCGACATATAGTTTTTAGGAGTGAATCCATTAAAATCTTTTAGATTGTCAGAGCTTAAAACAGGATTATCAGGATCACTGTAATATTCTGAAAACCCTTGTCCTGCCATTTTTTTCAATGTTCCGTCAGTTAAATAGAAATTAACCTTCTGAGCGTTTTTTGGAGGATAAGAAGCAAATTCTCTCCATTCCTTAGAGCCTGTATCGTACATCAAAGCTTCCGGAAGTCCGGCATCTTCTTTCGTATTTCCTTTTAAATAATGGTTGAAAAATTTAGTTTCAATATTTTTCTGATAGTACGTTGCAATGCTGTCCCCGAAATAAATCTGATTGTGGAAATGTTTCCCTTGTTCCTGTGCCCATGCTCCGTGAGAAAAAGGTCCCATGACAATGGTATTTTTAGCTTTTGGACTGGTCTTTTCAATGGTTTTGTAAATATTCAGCGGTCCTGAAAGGTCTTCAGCATCAAACCAGCCTCCAACGGTCATTACTGCATGATTTACATTTTTTAAATGGGGAAGAAGGCTTCTTTTTTGCCAGAATTCATCGTAATTAGGATGGTTCATAATCTCCGTCATGAAGAAATTATTCTTGTAATATTTTTCATAACCGTCCTTTAAAGTTCCCATATCTCTGTAAAACTTAAGACCGTCTTCTGAAGTCTGCTTTACGAAAGTATCCATATACCATGCCTTATTTTCAGGTTTTGTTTTCTGAATCCCAAAAACAGGGAATGTTCTAAAATATCCCAGCATAAATCTGCCGTTATGAAGAAAATCATCATTCCAGAAATCTGAAATAGGAGCCTGTGGAGATGAGGCAACCAGTGCAGGATGCTGTGCCAATATTCCTACTGCTGTATAGAATCCCGGGTATGAAGTTCCATACTGTCCGACTTTACCATTGTTATCTTTTACGTTTTTCAACAGCCATTCTATAGTGTCATAAGTATCCGTACTTTCATCTACGTCTTTTTTTGTTTTACGGTCTACCTGAGGTGTCATATTGGTGAAAGTTCCCTCACTCATATACCTGCCGCGTACATCTTGGAATACAAAAATATACTTGTCATTCATCAGGTATTTATTAGGGCCAAGTTTGGTTTTGTATTCCGTTTCACCGTAAGGAGCAATGCTGTAGCAGGTTCTCTGCATCAGGAAAGGATATTTGTTCTTATTTGAAATATCTTTCGGAACATATACCGTAGTGAAAAGCTTTACGCCGTCGCGCATCGGAATATAGAATTCCTTTTTGGTGAAATTATCTTTTACAAAAGTATCCTTCTGATCGGTAGTCTGTGCACTTCCGAGGATAAAAAAGAAAATAAATAAAATTGAAATATGGATCTTCATAAATAAAATTTGCAGCTAATTTAAAAATAAAATAGCTGCAAAATACTACCTGTGATCAATCTTTCAAAGGAAATTACATAAGAATTATGAAATAAGCATTTGATTTTTGATTTGCTCAATCTGTAAATCTACGTGAGATTGTACACCCGCAGATTTTACAAATTAACCAAAGTTCTAAAGTAAAATAAGAACTGTTCTTCAATTACTGCATCTTTTTTCATGCAAATTTGTTAAGCTTCATGCTGATGGAAAACATAAAGTAACGCTTCAGGATAAGGTCTTCACGGTCTTCAAAATAGGCATTGGAAATAGTTCTTCTTACGCTTTGGTTCTGGTTCAGAACATCATAAATCTTCATTTTTGCAGTAAACTGTTTATTTGAGAATGAATATCCTAAACTCGTATTCCAGAAATAGAAATCTTTTTTAAAACCAGGGGCAATATTAGAATTCGTGTTGTATTCAAAATCATTTCCGAAAACCAGTCTGCTTTTGAAAACGTAATTGGTAAGCTCCATCTTCAGGGCCTGGCTTGCAGTGTTTACATTATCGATGCTGTAATTTGTATATTTTGAAAAATTATAGCCCAGTCTGTATGATGGTTTTATAGTGAATTTATCCTTAAGCTCATACGTAAGATTGATGCCCGGATTCAGACTGTACGAATCACTGGTAAAAAGCTGCCCGTTGATGTATCCTTTGTTGTAAGCGTACTCCATATTGAATCCTGGGTTAACAGAAACCTTGCTGTCTTTCCACTTAAAACTTTTGCTAAAACCTCCTTCCGCATTGAAGCTTTTGTTCCCGCTTATATTGTCATAGGTAGCTAGCTGCTTTCCTGAGTTGTCATATTTTGAGTAATTCACGATATCGTTATCCTTGTAGGTAAACCCAACATTAAAATAATAGCTCATATTTTTCACCATATTGTAGTTATTAAAATACAGATTAGTGTTGTTGGTCCATGTATTTTTAAGGTCCGGATTTCCGGTGGAAGTGATCAGAGAATTAGAAGTATCCTCATAGGGCGTTAGCTGCTCTGCTCCGGGAATGGTAAAATTTGCATAATTAAAAAGACTTACTCTTTTATTTTCAGAAAGTTTATACTGTACCTGCAGATTATAGCCCGGTAGGGAAAAATTTTTCTGAAGGCCGTAGTTCTGGCTATTAAAAACGGAATTTACTTTCATATCAGAAATTTCAAGGATTACAGATGTCCAAATATTGAGTTTGTTTTTGTTAAGTCCAAATGAAAGCGCAGGGGTAATCTTGTTGATCTTCTGCCTCATGCTGTTCGATAAAGCTGTATTGTATTCCGAATATTGCTCGGTTGCTATATCAAAATCGTTAACATCCCGGAGATTCCTCGAAGTATTTGAGCTGTAATTCACGTCAAAATTGACAGATGCAGAATCAGAAACCGGCTCCGTATATCCGGTTCCGAAAGTATAAGTATTGTTCTGTTTTTTGTTTTTGGCAAGCTGGTTTCTGTTATCACTCGGATCGTTACTCTGGTAAAATACGGTTTGGGACCGGTTAAGATGATCACTGTTGGATTCAGAAATGATACCGTCCATTTTTGCATTCATGGACCGCCCTTTTTTTCTGAATTTTTTTGAAAAATATACAGACGGGTTGAAGGAATTGTTTTCCGAATCTGTACTCATGTACGAATCGTTTTCGTTCAGAAGTACATTATCTCTGAATGTTGTTGATTTCGAATTATTGAAACTGAAACTTTTAGAATGGCTAAATCTTGGTGAAATATAAACATTGGTCAGAGAGTCCAACTGAATTTTTACCGATGTATCGAAACTGTACTGCTTGTTTTTGCTTTCTCCGTTGGTCTCAGAATTTGTTTTTAATGTATATTCCGGCAACAGTGTCGTTCTGGAAACCTTGGATTTTGTTTCCATGTCAGAATCTGAATGCATTAAGCTGAAGGAATCAAGATCCGCATCTTTTCCCCAATTTATCGTTGTAGTTGAAACCAATGGTAGTGGATTTCTGAATCCCTTTATCCGTTCCGCCACCCTGTATCATCCAGGAATTACGGCCGTTACCCATACTGTCGAAAACATCATCATTGGAAAATCCCTGTGAATTGATATTATTGGAAGAGGCGAGGAAACTTATTTTGGTGTCCTTTTTTAAATAACTCAAAAGTCCGCTGCCTTCATAGCGTTTATCCGAACCGTATCCAAGGGCAAGTCTGGAGATCAGTCCTTTATTCTTCTTTTCATCAATATTGAAATTGATGGTGGTATTGTTGGATTTCGCAGTTTTTCCGCTCATTTCTTCCTCCTTGGTTTTAGTAGTAGTAAACTGGATATTTTTAATGAGATCAGCCGGAAGGTTCTGCAGGGCAATTTTGCCGTCTTTATCAAAGAAAGGTTTTCCGTTGATCATGATCTGGTCCACTTCCTTTCCGTTCACAGTAATTTTGCCTTCATTGCTGATTTCTACACCGGGAATCTGTTTCAGAAGTTCTTCGATTTTACTGTCAGGACGTACTTTGATAGAAGAAGCATTAAACTCTATGGTGTCTTTCTTGATCTTTACCGGAGAAACTGTGATTTTTACTTCATCAATGCTGTTGATCTTGCTTTTTTCCAATACAATATCTCCCAGAGAAAGAGATTAACTGATTTTATCCAGCCTTTTAGAATAGGACTGCAATTTTTCAGCATCTATTTTTAAAAAAGAAGGCTCATTTAGATGATCTGTTTTCAGAGAGAACTTTCCTTCTTTATTGGTCGGCGTATAATTAATGATTGATGAATCTTTTTCTTTCAGAAGATAAACAGTGGCGTTTTCTACAGGCTTTTTGTCCAGGTCCGATACTTTTCCGTCTATATGCAGATTCTGAGCATGCAGGATTAAAACCGTAAATGCCAGCATCAGCATCGATAATACTTTTTTCATTAAATATTTGTCTTTTTTTAAGGCGTAAAAGTATAAAAAAACATCCCCAAACGGGGATGTTTCGTAGTATTTAATAAAAATTAACTATTTAGCAAATAATTATGCTTTCAGATATCTTGAATAAGCATATCCTTCCTGCCCGTCGTCAGTTTTCACTTTCCACCAGTCATCAGAAGTCTGCTCAATTAAAGTTACAGATGAACCTTTAGCAGCTTTTCCTACTACAGCAGCCTCAGTAGAAGGCTCCTGTCTGATATTCAGGTTAGAATCTTCCGTAGCCACTGTTAAAGCAGCCCCTGAAGTTAATCCTGCAACCTGTACATCAATATTGATATCTGAAGCTGAATAAGTAGAATCAATAGTTCCTAAAGCATTCCATACTGCATCTTTAGCAGCGGTATTGGAAGCATTTCCTGAAACATAAAGAATACCATCCTGCTCCTGAACCTGAAGATTAGAAATTCCTGCAGACTGAGCTGCTGAAACTACACTTGAATATTTATCTTGTAATGTGCTCATTTTAAATTATTTTACCACTAGATTATTGTTATACTTTCCGATTTTCAAAGCATCTACAGATTCTTTTATTTTTCTTGCCTGAAGGCCTGAAACATTTCCTGTAAGAGTAAGCTGTCCGTTTACAACTTCTACTTTTACAGAAGGGAAATCTTTAACAGCATCCTTAACTTTTTTCTGAACTGCAGGATCTACAGCAGATGAAGTTTCCACTGGTGCAGTGGTAACAGGTGCAGCTATAGTAGACATATCCATTACTTCTTTTACTCCAGAAATTGCTTTTAATTTTGCAATCATGGCATCTTTAGACTGCTGGTCAGCGAAAGTTCCGCTTAAATGAGCTACTCCTTCTTTTACTTCTACAGAAGCACCGGGATTAGAAGTTACAATTGTTGTAGCCTGAGTCTGAAGATCGGCATCAGAAACCTTCTTTTTACAAGAAACCGCTCCAAAAGATACAGCTAAAGCTAATGCAGCCATTGCGATAGTTTTTTTCATATTGTATATTTATTAATGTTGTTAATACAATCAAATGTAATAATAAAATTTGTACCAAAAGAATAAAAAATCAATAAATGTTTCTTAAATTTTTTACAATATTTTAGAAACCAGGGATTTAATTTTAATGTATTATAAACTTAATCTCAACTTAAACGGATTAGGACAAAATATTGTACCAATTGAAAAACTGTTATATTTGTGGGAATTGAACTATATATATGAAAGGACAAAATAAACTTTTTATAGCGATTATCGTTGCGCTTATTCTGGGAGTAGTAATCGGAGGTGTTGTACACACGCAGTATCCTGAAAGTGCGGAACCGTTTTCCAAAAACATCAAACTGCTGGGAACTGTTTTTATCAGGCTGGTACAGATGATCATTGCTCCGTTGGTTTTCACCACGCTTGTGGTAGGGATTGCCAAAATGAGTGATATCAAAATGATCGGTAGGGTAGGAACAAAAGCTATGTTGTGGTTTATTTCCGCTTCGCTTGTTTCTCTTTTTATCGGATTAATGCTTGTAAACTGGCTTGAGCCCGGGCATGTGACCAAACTGCCAATCCAGGATGCCGCTGCTGCAGAAGATCTTCTGAAAACCAGTAAAGGTTTTTCTCTTGAAGATTTTGTAAAACACATGATCCCTAAAAGTTTGTTTGAAGCTTTTGCAACCAATGAAGTGCTTCAGATTGTGGTTTTTTCCATCATGTTTGGAGTGGCATTGGCTAACCTTGGAGAGGAATACTCTAAGCCTGTCGTTAAGCTCTTTGATATTATTGCCCATGCCATCCTTAAAATGGTAGGCTATATCATGTGGTTTGCACCGTTTGGGGTTTTGGGAGCTATTGCTGCAGTAGTGGCGATGAATGGTTTCCAGATATTTAAAGTATATGCTATCTATCTGAGGGACTTTTTCTTTGCATTAGGAGTTCTTTGGTTGGTCCTTCTTCTGGTAGGTTACCTCATCTTAGGAAACCGTCTTTTCGAACTGCTTAAAAGAATCAAGGCACCTTTACTGATTGCTTTCTCTACTACGAGTTCAGAAGCTGTTTTTCCTAAATTAGTGGAAGAACTTGAAAAATTCGGATGTAATAACAGAGTCGTATCTTTTATTCTGCCTTTAGGATATTCATTTAATCTGGACGGAAGTATGATGTATATGACGTTTGCTTCTATCTTTATTGCCCAGATCTACGGTATTGAAATGTCATTGGGTCAGCAGATCACAATGCTTTTGGTATTAATGCTTACTTCAAAGGGGATTGCCGGAGTTCCAAGAGCATCTTTGGTGATCATTGTAGCAACCTGTTCCATGTTTGGAATTCCACCGGAAGGTATCGCTTTGATCCTGCCAATTGACCATTTCTGTGATATGGGAAGAAGTATGACGAATGTTTTAGGGAATGCACTGGCCACTTCTGCTGTTTCCAAATGGGAAGGACAGCTTGAAAATACACCTCAGGAAGTATAATAACGAATGACAAAAAAATATTTAAAGAACCACAAAGAATTTATTCTTGAAAAAGGCTTTACCATAATCAATTCTGTTTTTTCAGATGATGAAATCGTAAAGATAACAGGGCTAATTCAAAAAGCAGACAGATCCAGAAACAATTTCAGAAAGGCGGATGATCTTTTTGCCGTGAGACAATTTCTGAAAGAGATTCCTGAAATTAAAAATCTGGTATTTAACGATACCATTAAAACTATTGTCAAAGAACTTTTCGGCGAAAAATATTTTGCAGTAAAAAGCATCTATTTTGATAAGCCGGAAACCTCAAACTGGCCTGTTGCCTATCATCAGGACCTAATGATCTCGGTTGATAATAAGGTAGATATTTCGGGTTTTGGGCCTTGGACAACAAAGGAGAATCAGTTTGCTGTTCAGCCGCCACTGCCCTTTTTGGAAAATATCTATACCATCAGGATTCACCTGGATCATACGGACGAAAATAATGGAGCACTGAAAGTAATTCCCGGCTCTCATACCAAAGGAATTTTCCGGCCGGAAAGTATTAACTGGACTACGGAAACAGAGCGAATCTGCAGCGTAGAAAAAGGCGGTATTATGGTTATGAAACCTTTAACCCTTCACGGTTCCAACAGAACCACGAATGATAAAAGAAGGAGGGTAATTCACATAGAGTTTTCTGATATGGAACTGCCACCAGAGCTGAAATGGGCTGAAAAATTGAATTAAAATTCAGAATTAAATGATATCAGAAGATCAATTTCCAGCTATTGAATCAAAAATATCTGAAGGCTGGACTTTGGCTATCAAAATATTTTTTTCAATATTTGCGGTATTGACACCGCTGATGACCATTCTGATGGCATGGCTTACCGTAGCTTCAAAGATTCAGATTGAGCTGAAAATTTTAATTGTTGCATTGGCAATACTCGTTGCTGCAGGATTCATATGGCTTCTGATTGCAAAAATAAAAGAAAAACCAAGTACGAAAATAATCCGGACAACGGTAGACAGAACGGGAATTCACTATTACAGTAATCAGGGTTTAGTAAAATCAATACGGTACAGCCAACTGATGCCGCATCCCGGGAACGGAAAATATGATGTTTTTATACATCTTGATCAGACGGATACGAATATGGATTTGTGTTTTTATCTACCCGATGATGCGTCAGATAAAGTAGTAATAAAAGTATTATCCATAGAAGCAGAATCTGTAATTACTAATGGAAACTCATTAAGAAAACATTTTATAAAAGGGATTGCTCTTTTCCGACCTGACCTGAAAATTTCCCCCGGTATTTTTGATTTGTATAAGCTGAAGAAAGATGCATAAGCATCAATAATAAAAAAGCCCTTTGAATTTTCGAAGGGCTTTGTTTTTCAATTTATTTCACTGAAATCTCATCAATAAAGATATAAGCTTCGCCACCGAAGCCCTGGTGCCATTCCGGAAGTTTTCCGAAGTAGTAGGCTTTTACCTTTATGTAACGAGCTTCAGTCGGGAGAATCTCCGTTTGGAAATCTTTGATCTGTACGTTTTCATCTTTAGCATCAACCGTATTGTCGATGCTTTTGAGAAGGATAAAATCTTTACCATTCATAGATGCATAATATTCTACCTTTTTAGGCATTAAAATCCATGCTTTGCTATCCTGAAGGTAAGTGGAGGATAACTTAGTGATCTGTTGGGGTGATTTCAAATCAATTACAGCTTCAAAATTCTGTCCCTGATAGCCATGCCATTCACCCTTTCTCCAGTTGATATCACCTTTGATTCCGTCTATCAGTGCCAGTTTTCCATTGGCCATATACTGTGGAGTTGCCTTTGAATTGATGGTGATATCCCAATAATTAGGTCTTCTGTTAAAGTGGGCAACCGTAACCGAACTTTTTTCACCTTTTCTTTCAGAATAGGAATGAACCTGAGTGGTTTTACTGATTGTAAATGGACCTTTATAGGCGATAAATGTTTTTCTTTTATTAGCATCACTTTCATCCATGGTCATATAGTATACTTTGTCATCAGGATTCAGGGGAGTGATCTGTACTTTTGCAGAAAAACCGAAGATCCTGTCTGAGGCAATAACCGGTGCTGGAGTTACCTGTGTATATTTAAAATCCCTTGATGGTTTACTGTTTTCAAAGCCCAATTTTTGGAGCTCGGATATATTGGTATTCTTCGTGATTACTTTAGTGGTACCATCTTCCAAATGAATTTTAACCTCATCAAAATATGGCCTTGTCGTCTGCCATTCCGGAAGTCCGGGAGTCACCGCGTAGATTCCAATTGAGCTTAAAATATACCATGCGCTCATCTGGCCACAGTCTTCATTCCCAATCAGCCCGTCCGGAGTGTTTTTATAGAAGTTATCAAGAATATATTTGATCTTGGCATCTGTTTTTTCCGTTTTTCCTACATAATTGTAGAGATAAGCAATATGATGGCTCGGTTCATTTCCCTGGGCATATTGTCCCATCAGTCCTGTAATATCATCTTGCTGCCTGCCTGTTGTTTGGTTGGGAGCGGCAAAAATAGCATCAATGAACTGTTCAAATTTCTCCTTTCCACCGTGGGCTGCAATGAGTCCGGGAATATCTTGCTGTACAGAATAGGAGTAATGCCAGGAATTTCCTTCCGTATAATTGTTGTTCACTTCCCGTGGATCAAAAGGTTCATGCCAGTTTCCGTTTTTTCTCGGCTGCATAAATCCAGTACTTGGATTATAAAGATTTTTCCAGTTCTGGGAACGTTTCATGAAATACAGATAATCTTCCTTTTTGCCTAAAATCTTAGCCATTTGAGCAATACACCAGTCGTCATAGGCATATTCTACCGTTTTGGAGACACTTTCAGACTCATCATCCATGCTGATATAATTGTTTTGCTTATAAGCATTCAAACCGAAAACATCCAGCATGGCAGAATTTTTAGACGCTTCAAATGCTTTTTCATAATCAAAACCCTGAATCCCTTTAGCCATAGCATCTGCAATTACTGAAACAGAATGGTAGCCTATCATACATTCGGTTTCATTGGAAGCCAGTTCCCAGACCGGAAGCTTTCCGCCCTGCTCATACTGCCTGATGAAAGTATTGATGAAATCTGCTGTTCTTTTTCTGTCGATCAGAGTCATCAGCGGATGGGCAGCCCTGAAAGTATCCCAAAGTGAAAAGACAGAATAATAGTCAAAACCTTTTGTGATGTAAAGCTTATTGTCCCGGCCCCTATATTTTCCGTCTACATCCATATTGATATTAGGTTGGGTAAAAACATGGTATAAAGCAGTATAGAAGACGGAAAGTTTATCCTTGTTATCAGACTTCACTTCAATTTTTGAAAGTTCTTTGTTCCAGTCAGTTTCAGCCTGCTTTCTTACCGTTTCAAAATCATTGGATTGTCCTTCTGCCAACATATTTTTTTCAGTTCCTTCATAACCTGTCGGCGAAATGGCAACTTTTACACTGATCTTTTCTCCTTTTTTAACATCCGTTGAAAAAGCCAAAGCTAGTTTTGTTCCGGTGAAAAGATTGCTTTCCTGCTTTCCATTAACCTCTTTTTTTGAGATTTTCATCGGTTTTGAAAATTCAATTCTGGCGTAGATATACTGATTGGTGGCCCAGGCTTCACTTCTTCTGAACACTTCAATAGTTTTATCATCTATGATCTTCACCTCACCTTCCAGCAACTTATCCCTGTGGTTAAGATCCAGAATAATATTGGCTTTTCCCGGGTTGTTAAAAGTATATTCATGATATCCGACTCTCTGAGTCGTAGTCAAACGGACATTGATATTATTTTTGTCCAGTTTAACAGAATAAAAACCTGCCGAAGCCTTTTCATTTGTATGTGAAAATTTTGAAGAATATTCTTTGGAGTTTAAGCTTGCATTTCCCATGGTAGGCATCAGCATCATATCACCATAATCTGAAACTCCCGTTCCGTTGAGGTGTGTATGCGAAAAACCATAGATTACAGAATCCGAATAATGATAACCGCTGCATCCGTCCCAGCTTCCGTTTATTCTTGTATCCGGTGAAAGCTGCACCATCCCGAAAGGGACAATCGCTCCCGGAAAGGTATGGCCATGGCCTCCGGTTCCAATAAAAGGATTTACATATTGTGAGTAATTCTGGGAGTAAATGATCTGGGCAATAAATAATGAGAACACTGCCAGTCTTTTTTTCATAACATCAATTTATAACAACGAATATATCAAAAAACTACAGAAGGATATGTAACAAAAAATTACAACTGAATCTGTTTCGTTCCTGATTTTTTTAATATTCGTGAATCAATTAGAAGTTAAACCTCACCCTCAAAAAGGTCATCCAAATAATTCTGTTGATGAATTTGTGTCCCGTCTGTTCCCAGGAATTTCTTCCAGACTTTGGATTCGTGGTATACAATTCCCATCTCCCAGACACAGTAGGTTGGAAGGTGAATTTTGTTTCTGTCCCAGACTTCAAATTTTCCTGACCCATTATAGTAAACGCTTTGCCATAATTCATTTTCACTTCTCCATGTGCAGACCAGCAGCAGATAACTTTCACCACATCTGTGCATAATGACAAATCCTAGATCTTCCTTATTCTGGAAATTTTCGTCAGCATTTTCAATGCATATTTTGGCATTATCAATATCCCGAGGCGAAATAACCGAAGGATCTTCTGCAAGATCATACCATTTGAACCTGGTTTTTCCAAGTGTAAAAATACCTTTCGGAGATGCATATTTAGAGGGATAATAGTTTGAATTCATCATGATATTTAATGTTGTAAAAGTTATTTTTAAAAATGAAGACAAAAATATAACGACAGTTCATTTCGTCATGTTATTTATCACATTGGGTTATAGATTTTATTGATTCTAAATTATCAAAAAAAACCGTAAATTTGTGAACAATTTATATTTAGTATGTTGACGAAAGAACAGGTTCAAGATTTCCTTAAAGAGATAGAAGTAGACGATTTAGTGAATAATATTCAGATGATGGGTAATGATGTTTATATTGACATGACCGCCCATTCACCTGCCATGCACGAAAAGAAAAAGCTGGAGGCAGCAATGAAGCAGGCTTTTGCCAGCGAATTTGGAGAAGATATTCATTTAAAACTTAAAATTGTTTCTCCGGAGCCAAGCGAGATACAGCTAAGCCAGATCAAAGGTAAGCAGATTCCTGGAATCCAGAATATTATTGCTATTGCTTCCGGTAAAGGAGGTGTAGGAAAGTCTACCGTTTCTGCAAATATGGCAGTTACTTTAGCTAAAATGGGTTTCAAAGTAGGCTTACTGGATGCCGATATTTACGGTCCGTCTGTTCCTACCATGTTCGATACTGAAGGTGAAAAACCAATTTCTGTAGAAGTTAATGGAAAGAGCATGATGAAGCCTGTTGAAAATTACGGCGTAAAAATGCTTTCTATAGGATATTTCTCAGGTGCCAATCAGGCAGTAGTCTGGAGAGGCCCAATGGCTTCAAAAGCACTGAACCAGATGATCAGAGATGCTGCCTGGGGAGAACTTGATTTCTTATTAATCGACCTTCCTCCGGGAACAGGAGATATTCACTTATCAATCATCCAGGAAGTTCCTGTGACAGGTGCTGTAATCGTAAGTACACCTCAGCATGTAGCATTGGCAGACGTAAGAAAAGGGATCGCAATGTTCCAGATGGAAAGTATTAACATTCCGGTTCTTGGTTTAATAGAAAATATGGCGTATTTTACACCGGAAGAATTACCTGACAATAAGTACTACATCTTTGGACAGCAGGGAGCTCAGTATCTTGCTGAAGATCTTGGGATTCCGGTATTGGGAGAGATTCCTTTGATCCAGAGTATAAGAGAAGCCGGAGATGTCGGAAGACCTGCAGCCCTTCAGGAAGGCTCTAAAATTGCAGAAATCTATACTGAAACAGCAAGGAAAATGGTAGAAAGTTTACTGGAAAGAAATAAAAACCTTCCTCCTACAGAAGCGGTAAAGATTTCAACTATGGCAGGATGCTCGCCGAAAGCTAAAAAATAATTATTTTCAATTAAGTTTGAAAAAAACCGAATTGAACGAAGAAAAATATGGAAACAAATATAACACACGAAGATACAGTAACGAGAGTAATGGAAGCTCTGGAAAGCATCAGACCGTTCCTGAATAAGGATGGAGGTGATATCGAGCTTATTGACGTGAAGGATAACCAG
Organism: Chryseobacterium sp. W4I1; assembly: GCF_030816115.1. NCBI lineage: Bacteria > Pseudomonadati > Bacteroidota > Flavobacteriia > Flavobacteriales > Weeksellaceae > Chryseobacterium > Chryseobacterium sp. W4I1. The sequence continues at coordinate 2,810,340 of NZ_JAUSXQ010000001.1, read as the reverse complement.
GTTTTTGTAAAACTTTTGGGTAACTGTTCCGGATGTTCGCTTAATTTTTCAACTCTGAAACTTGGAGTGGAAAATACGATTAAGCAACATGCTCCGGAGATTCAAAAAGTAATCAATGTAGAGTAAAAAATTACACGAAATATTTTTTTAAGACAGGTTTTTTCAGCCTGTCTTTTTTTTGTTGTAAAAAAGGTTACTGATTGGAAATAAATTATTTATGAAGGCATCTTTTCATTTGGGCTGATTATTTATCGTAAACTTAACAGGGATATTTATATGTTCTATATAAGTCAACGTATTTCATATCTTAACGTTCTGTTTTGCATTTGTTTTTATTGGT